>JBIKKX010000009.1:0-104508 GCA_044360135.1 Cyanobium sp. | reverse complement strand
CAGATCGGCTGCTGCAGCTGGGTTCTGGAGTGGGGTGGCCAACGGTGAGAGTCAAGACCTGGCCAGCGAAGCGCTGCTGCAAAGGGCCCGCCAGGGCTACTGGGACAGACTTCTAATGGACCCTGCTGCCCCCAGGGCGGGGGATTGTGGTTCAACACGATTGCTCCAAGCCATCACTGGCAGATGTGGCGGTTGCCAATTGGCGTGTTTTGAACCGCCAGCAAGCTCCATCCAGTCTGGCCACACTATCGGCTGAGCAGCAAGCGAAGCCCGGCTTGAAGCGCTGGTCTGGATCGGCTTGATTCGGCAATCCTAACGCCACGATGAGGGCCTCAAGATCTTCATGGGATTGGGAATGAAGCGATTTTGTTGCTGATTGCTCAGGTGTTGGCCATTCCCCGTTTCCATGCCTGGTGTCCCTGATTCCAGCTGGTCTGGAGATGGCTTCTCGTCCTTCTCAGCGTGGGCTTTGGGGAGCGTGGCACGTCCTTCTCCCAGGAGGGCCTTCGTTGGCTGCGGCGATTGCTCCGGCGCCCTTGGAGGTGTCTCCTGCTCCTGCCGCCTGGTCACCACGCGGCAGGAGCGTTGTCCCGATGCCCTCCACTGGCACGGTGGGCTGGAGCCCCCTCGATGCACCGCCCAGGATGGGGCCGCCATCCGCACCGCCGCTGCAGCGCCGATGATCATCCTCGGCATCGACCCCGGTCTGGCCCGCGTGGGCTATGGCGTGATCGCGGTGCAGCCGCCCGAGCCGTTTCGGCCCGGTGGGCCCCCGCCGTTGCTGTCAGGCCAGCGCCTGCTGGATTGCGGCATGATCCGCACCGATCCAGGTCGCAGCGAGGGGGAGCGGATGGTGGAGATCGCCGCCGATCTGCGCACCCTGATTCGCCGCTGGCGTCCCGATCAGGCGGCGGTGGAGAAGTTTTTCTTCTACCGCTCCAGCACCACCATCGCCGTGGTCCAGGCCCGTGGCGTGGTGTTGATGACCCTGGCCCGCTTCGGGATTCCGGTGCTGGAGTTCGCGCCGATGCAGATCAAGCTCACCCTGGCCGGCAACGGCCATGCCGACAAGAACGAGGTGCTCTCCGCCGTGATGCGGGAGCTGGATCTCGAACACCCCCCCCGCCCCGACGACGCCGCTGATGCCCTGGCGGTGGCCCTCACCGCCTGGTTGCAGCGATGACCCAGCCGCCGTTTGACACGCACCCGGACGGGCCCACGCCAGTTGATTCCGACGACAAAGCCAGCCTGCGGCGTCACTACCGCCGCTGGCGTCTCCGGCACCGGGCCAGCGCCGCAGGTTCCGGCGAGCACGCCCTGCTGTTGGCGGCGGCCCTGCGCCAACTGCCGCAGCGGCTGGCCGAGGGGGGGCTGATCGGCCTCTACTGGCCCCTGCCCGGCGAGATCGACCTGCGCCCCCTGGCCGAAGCGGGCCTGCCGCTGGCCCTCCCCGCCGTGGAGGCCGCCGGCGCGGTGCCGGAGCGGATGGTCTACCGCCCCTGGCGCCCAGGCGATCCCCTCGTGCCGGATCGGTGCGGCATCCCCGCCCCCCCGCCCGGCTGCGGCAACCTTTCCCCAGCGGCCCTGGGGCTGCTGCTGGCCCCTGCCCTGGCCTTCGATCCGGTCAGCGGCATCCGGCTGGGCCAGGGCGGCGGCTGGTACGACCGGCTGCGGGCCGATCCCGCCTGGGCCGCGGTGCCCGCCCTGGCGGTGGTTCCAGCCGCCTGCCTGCACCGCGGCCTGCCCCGGGACCCCTGGGATGTGCCCTTTCCCGGCTGGCTGGATGCTGGCGGTCTCCATGGACTGGAGGCCCTGTAACGCATCGCAGCAGGATCAGCGTCCAGCGCCGGGATTTGCCAGGATCTGCCCCAGCGAACCGTTGGCCCTTCCTTGGACACCCTGACCGCGTCTCCCTGGCCATCGTCCCGCGCCCTGGCCCAGTCGACCGACAGGAGCCCGCTCCCCGCCACGCCCACCGCCGCCGACCGGGTGATCGCCGCCGAACTCCAATCCCGCGGCCAGGGCTGCGATGCCCTGGCGATGATGGTCAGCTCCGTGGCCAGAATGGTTCAGGCTGGCCGCAGCAGCGACAACCCCTGGAATGCCGGCTGACCCAGGCTGCTGTTCTCCGTCGCCCTGCTGCCGCCATGCGCTGCTCTCCGCTTCCGCTTCTGTGTGTCGCCGCTCTGGCGCTGGGTCCTCAGGCCGCCCGGGCCCACGCGATCGAGACCGACCTGCTGGCCCCAGCCGGGGCAGCCGATCACTCCCATCCCCATCCCCACACCACCGGCACCTATCAGCTCCACAGCGCCTTCTCCAGCGGTGAGCCGGCCCGCAACGCCACCGTCCGCTTGCTGGCCTCCACCGGGCGTGAGCCGGTCGAGTTGGGTCGCACCGATGCCCAAGGACGTCTGACGTTCGTGCTTCCTGCCAACGCCGGACCCGATGCCGAGATTCAGGTGGATGCCGGAGCCGGACACCGCGACTGGATTGCCCTTTCGGAGATCAACGGTTCCGCTCCCCAGGCCCTCCACCGCCCATCGCTGGTCCGCACAACCTTGCTCGCGGCCGCACCGCTGACGGCCCTGGGGCTGCTCGGGGGGCTTGTGGCGGTGGTCAGCCAGCGCCGCAGCCGTCGTTGAACGATCCATCCAGGATGGCCAGCACCGGTAGCCCGAGCCTCGATCGGATTGTCGCCCGTCTCGGTAGCGCCGCCGATCCCAAACGCCGTTACGAGTACGTGTTGTGGCTGGCCAAACGCCTTGAACCCCTCCCTGCGGAGTTGCGTTGCGAGGCGTGCAAGGTGCGCGGTTGTGTCTCCCAGGTTTATGTGGTCGGTGAGTTGCGGCAGGGCAAGTTGCACTGGCAGGGCGATTCCGACGCCCAGATCACCAAGGGGCTGCTGGCCCTGCTGATGGAGGGGCTGGAGGGGCTCACCCCGGACGAGGCCCAGGCGATCGATCCAGCCTTCATTGCCGCCACCGGCCTGCAGGCGAGCCTCACCCCTTCGCGGGCCAATGGCTTTCTCAACATCCTCCGCACCATGCAAGCCCAGGCCGCTGCCCTCGCCCCCGCGGCCCAAGCGGGCTGAGGGCCTTCGGCTTCGTCGTTGGCCTGAGCCGATCAATTTCTAGGATCTGCGGTTTGGGGTAGCCAAGCCATGGCGATCGGTGTCGGCCTGCTCGGTCTGGGAACGGTGGGGGCGGGCGTGGCCGCGATCCTGATCGAGCCCCGGGGGCGCCATCCGCTCGTGGCGGAGCTGCAGCTGCGGCGGGTGGCGGTGCGCGATCCAGCCCGGGCCCGGCCCCTGGCTCTGGATCCTGCCCTGCTATGCAGTGATCCCGCTGCGGTCGTCGATGATCCGGCCGTCGAGATCGTGGTCGAGGTGATGGGCGGACTGGAGCCTGCCCGCAGCTTGATCCTGCGGGCCATTGCCGCCGGCAAGTCCGTCGTCACGGCCAACAAGGCGGTCATCGCCCGCCACGGGGAGGAAATTGCGGCGGCGGCGGCGGCGCAGGGGGTCTATGTGTTGATCGAGGCGGCGGTGGGTGGCGGCATCCCGATCATCGAGCCGTTGAAGCAGTCGCTGGGGGGGAACCGTATCCAGCGGGTGAGCGGCATCATCAACGGCACCACCAACTACATCCTCAGCCGCATGGCCGATGAGGGGGCCGCCTACGGCGACGTTCTCGCCGATGCCCAGCGGCTCGGCTATGCCGAAGCCGACCCCGCCGCCGACGTGGAGGGCCACGATGCGGCCGACAAGATCGCGATCCTCACCGGCCTGGCCTACGGGGGCTCGGTGGCTCGGGAGGCAATCGCCACCGAGGGCATCGACCGCTTGCAGGCCCGCGATGTGGCCTATGCGGCGCGGCTCGGTTATGTGGTGAAGCTGCTGGCGGTGGCCCAGCGGCAGGGTGAGGGCGATCCCCTGCCGCTGGATGTGCGGGTCCATCCCACCCTGCTGCCGAAGGATCACCCCCTGGCCGGGGTGCATGGGGTCAACAACGCGATCCTGGTGGAGGCTGATCCGGTCGGGCGGGTGATGTTCTACGGCCCGGGCGCGGGCGCGGGGCCCACCGCCTCGGCGGTTGTGGCCGACATCCTCAACATTGCGGGCATCCGGCAGGTCAGCGGCGCGGCCAGTGGGGCTCCCCTCGATCCGCTGCTGGCGGCCAGCAGCTGGCGCCGCTGCAGCCTGGTGGATGGTTCCCAGACCAGCCATCGCAATTATGTGCGTCTGCAGACACGCGATGAGGCTGGGGTGATCGGTCGGATCGGCACCTGCTTCGGAGCGGCAGGGGTCTCGATCCAGTCGATCGTGCAGTTCGAGGCCCGCCTCGGCGATGACGAAGGGGAGGCTGAAATTGTGGTGATCACCCATGAGGTGCAGGAGGCCAGGTTCCGCCAGGCGCTCGCGGCGATCGCCGCCCTGGCGGAGGTGCGGTCCATTGCTGCCTGCCTGCGCACGCTTTAGGGGCGCGTCTGCGCATCGCTCGGGGTGAGTCCGATGGTGCGGAGATCCCCATCAGGCCCCGTGGGGCTCATGGCGAACAGCGGCGCGGCGATCCGGTAGAAAAGATCACGATCTCTTCCGATTTCCGCCCTGCCCGCCGGCGTCGCCGGCCCGAGCCAGCCATGGACCTTCATCAGGGCGATTGCATCCTGCTCAAACCGGATGCCCTCGCTGCCCAACCGCCCGCAAACCGCCCCCCTGAACCGCTCAGCTCCCCAGGCGAGCCCCAGTTTCAGGTGATCGGGGTCGACCGCTCCGGAGACCGCTGCTGGGTGCGCCGTTGGCCTCTGGTCCATCGCGGCTCACCGGTGTTTGAGGTTGCCCTGCATCAGGTTCGCGGTCCTGCGCCCCACCGTCCCCTGACCGCCACCCGTCGAGACGGCTGAAACATCAGTCCCGGCGGTTGCTCACGCTGGCTGGCTCCGGTTGGCAGACCCCATGGCAGACGAGCTGCGTCTCCTCCACCTGGATTGAATCGGCCGATCCCATGGGCCCCGCCACACCGAAGACGGCGCGGTGGGGCCCATGGGGGGCAATCCCCGGGGCGGCCAACCCTCAGCGATGGCCCGTGGGATCCATGGTTTGGCGTTGGTTGCGAATGCGGCCTCTGATCCGGCGGCTGAACCCCAGGGCGGCGCCAGCACCTAACAGCGGCAGGGGCCCAGGAACACTCTCCTCGGGAATGGTCTTTTCTGCCTGGGTGAAAGAATTCTGGTACCCCTTCAGGGAACCATCGCTGACGCTATAGAAATCCCTCACCGAAATGAAGGTCAACGAGCGGTTGGTAAAGGCCCGTTCATCCGGTGTTCCGCCGATGGATTCAAGGATCAGGATGGGGGTGTCGCTGAGAATCGTTTTCTTGACGAGCGTTGATTGGGATGACGTTGTGGTACTGAGCCTTGCTGTGTCAAAAAAGTGATCCAATCCTGTAATGGTAAGATCGTATTCGAAAAGGCCTTGTGTCGTCTCGAAGAGAGACTTTCCGACCGAGGGCTGAAAGATGACATCAACCATAAAGTTCTGTTCATCCCGGCTGAACTGAACGGTCCCTTTGCCCACCGTGGGGTAGGTGCTCACGGTCAGGGTCTTGTCGAGAACAGGATCAAAGCTGAACGTTTCGTTGCAGGCTGGAAAGGAGTAGCCCGGTGTGGGCGCACCAAACCAGCAGGTGTCTCCTGTTGCGGCTGAGGCTGGGCTTTCAGATGCAAAGAGGCCGAATGCCGACATCAAAAGTAGAAGCCGCATCGGCATAGCGCTCGATCTGCGCATCTTTCTGAGGGTTGACATTACGGGAGGCGGTCGTGAATGCCTTCGCAATCTAGGTAGGAAAAATGATGATATATGCTGAAGGATGATGCGTTGGCGGCCTGGTTGCGGAGCGGCTATTCATCGCTATCGCTGCGCTTTGCGGCCTGCGAATGGTCCTATCTTTCCCCTCCCTTTGTCCTCGGAAGCGGCGGGTCTGTCGGCCGCTGTCGATCCCGTTCATGGCAGGTGCTGATCGCAAGCAAGCAGCCGAATGGGCGGGCGCCCTGGAAGGTATGCAAAGAGAAAACCCCGCCTTTGGGCGGGGGTGCTTGCCGTTGACCGCGGCATTCAGCCGCGCTGCGACGCGTTGTTTGGCTGGCGCTGTCCTGCTGGGCCCGGTTCAGCCCTGGGCCAGGGTGGCACCCTTGAGCCGACGGCGCAGCTTGCGGCTGAAGCCGAAGGCGGCACCGGCGCCGAGCAGGGGGACGGGGCCGGGGACGGTTTGTGTTTGCTGGAAGCTATTCTCTATGGTATCAATTGCTCCCTCTCCGTTATAAATATTACGCACTGTGATTGCTGTTGGGCCGCCAGTCACCGTCTCAAGAGATGATGATCCATTGATGCTTTTAAGAACAATTGGTGAATTCCCGCCTGCAAATGAATAGGTGGCTTCCAGCTCGCTAGCGGGATTGGCAAAGACGTCTGCGTCAGTGTCGAGATCAACCTTGGAGAATACCCAGCCTGGTTGTGTTATCGTCGCTTCATAGGTAAAGTCGAAATCCGTAGTGGCGAATTCATTGTCTAGATTGAATAAATAGTCTCCGGGGAGAGGCTGCGCAGCGCTAACAACTGAGGAGGCAAGATTGCCCGGTACGACAGTGGATTTCCACGTAAATTCTTTATCTCCACAGGTGAGGGACTGGCCGCTAATCCAGGCCGACCAAGAGATTTCTACACCACAGCCTGTAGCGGCCTGCGCCGAGCCAGCGCCGAGGGCAGTGGCGCCCAGCAGGCCGGCGGTGAGGAGGGTCTTGGAGAGCGTGGTGGCACGCCGCATGTAGGTGGCTTTGAGCATGGTAAAGGAGGGTAGATGACAGTGAAAATGGGCAGATCCAGGGGAGCTATACCTCCAGCCGCAAGAGCAAGAAGGGCTCCATGGAAAGCCGCAGCAGAACCATAATGCGATTTGTTGACATGGGGAATGGGTGTCTCTTTGCAAGCATCAGGAAAACCTATCTGCCATTAATCACCAGCGCTCCTGAATGTCACAAGCTGCGCCATCGATGCCGCATCTGCGCCAGAGTTCGTCGCGTGCTGCTCAGCGTTGAAACCGATTTGCTGCCTCCTTGCCATGTCTTTTCCGCCCCCCTTGTAGCGATTCACTCACAACAAAGTTCTTCGGTCTTTCAGCGCTCCAGGCCCGCTGGCGCCCCACCCCACACCCCCCTCCAGCCCCCGCCGCTGAAAATCCCGCCCGTCGGCCTCCTTGAATGGGTCCGATTCGAGCATCCGGGCTTGCCTCCCGCCACCGGTCAGATCGTGCCCGCCTCATCCCCACCGCCCTTGTCGCCAGCGCCCGCGATGGGTTGGATGGCCCGTCTTCGAGCCTGCTGGGGAGCGGCGCAGCGGCCCCGGCCCTGGCCAGCGGCAGCGCTCCGCATGGAGGCTCGCCTGCTGGCCCCCCTGCTAGCCCTCGCCTCCCTCCTCAGCGCCTGCGCCCCGCCGCGTCCGGGCGGCAGCCTGATCGTGGCCAGCAAGAGCCGCATCGATTCGCTCGATCCGGTTCAGGCTTCGCGCTCCGGCCAGATGCAGGTGCTCAGCGCCCTGGGCGATCCTCTTTATGCGATCGCCGCCGATGGTCGCCTCGAGCCGAAGCTGGCGATAGCGCCGCCTCAGCTCAGCGCCGATGGTCTGCGGGCCCGCATTCCCCTGCGCCGTGGCGTGCTCTTCCACGACGGCACCCGCTTCGATGCCGCCGCCATGGTGTTCTCGCTGCGTCGTTTCATGGCGATCGGCATCCTCGGCTACCAGCTGGCCGATCGGGTCAAGGCGGTTCGCGCCAGCGGCAGCCACGAGATCGAGCTGGAGCTCAAGGCCCCGTTCAGCCCCCTCAGCCGTCTGCTCTCGGCCATCGCCCTCACCCCTGTCTCCCCCACCGCCTACCGCCAGTACGGCGACAAACCCCTCAACGGCCGTTTCGTCGGCACGGGTCCCTACCGGCTCAGCTTCTTCAGCGGCCAGCAGCAACGGCTCACCCCCTTCCCTTCCTATTGGGGGCCACGGCCGGCCAATGCAGGCATCGACCTGGTCACCCTCAGCAACTCCACCGCCCTGTTCGGCGCCCTGCGCAGCGGCGAGGTCGATGTGCTCATGGCCAGCGGCTTGGAGATCGATCACCAGCAGGCCCTGCATCGCGATGCCGCCGCCGGTCACCTCCATGAGGGCAGCGGTCCGCCGCTCTCGATCGGCTTTTTCTCGCTGCTCACCGACCAGCCCCCCCTCAACAACCCCGCCCTCCGCCAGGCCCTGGCCCGCAGCCTCGATCGCCGCACGATCAGCGAGCGGGTCAGCCTGGGGATGCGGCCGCCCCTGCGCCAGCTGGTGCCCCCCAGCTTGAGCGGCTCCGATCCGGAGGCCTGGCCCGCCTACGACCCCGCCGCCGCCCGCCGCCTGTTCCGCCAGGCGGGCTACTGCCAAGGTCGGCCGCTGCGCCTGCCGCTCACCTTCCGTTCCGACATCCCCTCCGACCGCCTGCTGGCCCTCACCTGGCAGGCCCAGGTCCGTCGCGATCTGGCCGACTGCCTGGTTCTGGAGGTGAGCGGCATGGAATCCACCACCGCCTACGACCAGCTCGGCAAGGGGGCCCTGGCTCTTTTCTTCTACGACTGGATCGGCGACTATCCCGACGCCGAAAACTTTCTGGTGCCCCTGCTCGGTTGCAGCAAGGTGGAAGACGGCCGCTGCGCCGAGGGCAACAGCGCCCTGAGCGGCTCCTTCTGGAGCGCCCCGGGCCTGGAGGCCGAGCTGCAGCGCAGCAGCCGCATCAGCGGCCCCGAACGGCAAATCCTGCTGCGGGCCATCCAGCGCCGCAGCGCCGCTGCCGTGCCCTACCTGCCGGTCTGGTTGATGGCTGAGCAGGCGTGGAGCGGTCCTGGCGTCAGCCCGCCACGCTTCGATGGTTCCGGCCGCCTCCAGCTGGATCGCCTGCAGCGGCTGCCCCTGGCACCGGGCCAGGCTGGTTCGCCGCCGCCCCCTGCCCGCCGGGCCGCCGCCGTCGCCCCGGCAGCCGTCGCCGCCAGCGCGCCGGGCTCCTTCCCTGTCAGCCCTGGGGCCGTCCTGCCCCGCTCCCCGGAGGTCCGCCGATGAGCCGCCGCACCGACCTGCTCCGCTACCTGGCCGCCCGCCTCGCCCTGGCCCCGGTGATGCTCTGGCTGATCGCCACGCTGGTGTTCCTGCTGCTGCGGGTGGCGCCGGGCGATCCGATCGATGCGATCCTCGGCCCCAAGGCCCCCGCCGCCGCCCGCGCTGCCCTGCGCCAGCAGCTGGGCCTCGACCAGCCCCTGCCGATTCAGTACGGCCACTTTCTGGGCGACCTGCTGCACGGAAACCTTGGGATCTCCCAGAACAGCAAGGAACCGGTGTTGGCGATCATCCGTGACAGCCTGCCCGCCAGCCTTGAGCTGGGGCTGGTGGCTCTGCTGATCGCCGCCCTGCTGGGCCTGGCGGTGGGCTTCAGTGGCATCGCCCGGCCCGAGGGGAGGGTGGATCTGGCCGGTCGCCTGTTCGGGATCGGCACCTATGCCCTGCCGCCGTTCTGGGCGGCGATGGTGGTGCAGCTGGTGTTTGCCGTCTGGCTCGGCTGGCTGCCGGTGGGCGGCAGGCTCCCCGCCACCGTGCTGCCGCCTGAGGGCACGGGGTTCTACCTGCTCGACAGCCTGATGGCCGGCAACGGCCGCCAGCTGCTCGGGACGCTGCGTCATCTGGTGCTGCCGGCCTCCACCCTCGCCCTGCTGCTCAGTGGCATCTTCACTAATGCCCTGCGCCTCAACCTGCGACGCGCCCTGGATTCCGATTACGTGGAGGCCGCCCGCAGCCGGGGCCTCAGTGAGCGCCGGGTGATCCTGCGCCACGCCTTGCCTAATGCCCTGTTGCCGGTCCTCACGATCACCGGGATCACCGTCGCCTCCCTGATCGGTGGCGCCCTGCTGATCGAGGTCACCTATTCCTGGCCGGGCATCGCCTCCCGGCTCCAGGAGGCGATCGCCCAGCGCGACTACCCGCTGGTGCAGGGGATCGTGGTGGTCGTTGCCGCCCTGGTGGTGCTCGTCACCGTGGCGGTCGATCTGCTGGTGGCGCTGCTTGATCCCCGCATCCGCTTCTGAGCGCAGCCGGTTGCGGCTCTCCCCGCTTCACAGCCCCGCCCGCCAGCGACGGGCCATCGGCGGATCGAGAAGGTAGGCCGTCACCCCCTCCTGTCGGCGCCGCTGGGCCTCCAGGGGGCGTGCCCCCTGGAGGGGGGGGACATCGCTGAGAAAGTCGATGGTGAAGCCCAGCAGCACGTGCTGGACCCGCAGGGGGTCCACCCCCACAAACTCCTTGCTCAGGTGCAACAGCACGTCGTCGCGGTCGCCGATTCGCACTGGAGAGAAATGGCTGCCGCCATCCACCACCAGCAGCCTGCTGCGGGGATCCCGGGCCGGGAGAAAGAGGGCCAGCTGCTCATCCAGGGCCGGGGTGACCAGATCCAGGCTCCCCCCCACCATCAGCACGGGCACCGCCAGGGTCGAGAGACTGTTATCCGGCCAGAGGAGGCTGCCGAAGGCGTTGAACAGCACCACCGCCCGCAGATCCGGCGGCGACGGGGGCGTGCGAGGCAGGGCTCGATCCGCCAGCTCGCATTGCAGCAGCCGCGAGGGGTTGCTGATCGGCAGGCGCTGCATGGCCTCGCGGCAGCGGGAGTCCAAGCCATCCGCCGGTCGCACCCCCGCCGCCAGCAGGGCTGTCACGCCTCCGAGGGAGTGGCCGGCCAGCACCAGGCCCGCGCCTTGCACCGGCAGGCGCCCCTGCTGCTGCGCCAGCAGCACGGCCTCCACATCGGCCAGGCGGCGGGCAAGGCTCTCCGCCCCCGGCGGCCGGCGCTGCCCCGCCAGGGCATCGCGCACCGCCTGGGTGTCGCTGCCAGGGTGCTCCAGCACCACCACCGGCCAGCCGCGGCCGGCCAGGGCCGCCGCCAGCCAGCCAAGCTGCTCGGCATTGCCCCCCAGCCCCGGCATCATCAGCACCCAGGGGCGGCGGCCTCCGTCGTCGCGGCCCTGCGCAGGCGACCAGATGCGCAGCGGCAGGGCCTCGGCACGACCCTCCACCGGCAGCGCCAGCCAACGGGGCTGGATCCCGGGCTCGGTGCCGGTGATTGGTTGCAGGGTGCGGCGAGGCAGCGGCAGGGCCTGCAGCGCCACGAAGGCGCGCTGCTGGCGGATCAACTGATTGCGCCAGCGCTCGGCCAGGCCGAGGAGATCATCGAGCTGAAGGCTCAGCTGCGGGGTTGGCATGGCCTTGAGCACATCCAGCAGCGACACCTCCGGCCGTGTCTCCAGCAGCTTTCGCAGGGTCTTCAGCAATAGGGGCGTCGTGCTGCGGCCATCGGGGGTGGTCAGCAGGTTGCCGAGCTCTCCCATCAGCTGGCCGCCCGCCCAGGTGTCGAGCAACTGCCTGCCGAAACTGCGTTCCCTGAGCAGCGGTGCCCCGAGCATGCGGGCCAGGTCGCGGCGAGAGGCGCCGTCAAGGAGGCCCAGCCAGGGGGTGAGGTCGTTGTCGACGGAGCTGCTGGGACCGGCCTGTCGCTGCCAGGCCTCCAGCTGACCGATGTGGATCGGGATCCCGAGGTCATCCAGGCGCATCTCCACCACCTCCGCGGCGGCCACGGGCTCCAGCCCCAGCAGCGGGGTGCCGCTGCCGATCAGCAGACTGGCGAGCACGGCATGGGAACGGAGACGGCGTGGGGGACGGTCGCGAGGGAGGCGTTGGGTTGGAGGCGACACGCCCATCCGGCTGGAGATCCTGGTGGTTCCAGTTTCCCGTGCCGCTGCGGGAACTGGCTCTGTTGCGCCTGATCGCGGCGGTGGGGGTCGGGGGTGTGCTCTACCTCACCCCGCTCGTGTTTGAGCAGGCCGCCCTCTCCCCGGTTGAGGTGACCGGTGGGCTGGCCCTGGCGGCCCTCAGCGGGGCGGCGGGGCGGCTCCTCTGCGGCGGGCTGCTCGACCGCGCTTTTCCGTGCACGGTCCCCTTGCTGCTGGCCGCTGCCATCGCGATGGCGGGGGATGGGGTGCTGCTGGTCGCCCACACCTTCCCGGCCTTTGCCACCGGTCAGCTGCTGCTGGGCCTGGCCGCCGGCCTCTACTGGCCTGCGATCGAACTGGCGGTGCCGCTGACCTGCGCGCCCATGGCCACGGCACGGGCCTTCGCCCTGGTGCGCACCGCCGACGCCACCGGTGTGGCGATCGGGGCGCTGGGCGGCGCCGGCCTGGCCGCGATCGGGCGCCTGCGCGGGATCTACCTGGTGGATGGTGTCGGCTTGTTGCTGCTGGTGCTGCTGCTGCTGCGCTTTCCCCTGCCCCAGTTGCCCGCGACCCGGCAGGCCGGGCGTCCCCTGGCGCTGGGGCGTTGGTTACCCGCCCTGCTGCCCCTGCTGCTGGTGGCCATGCTCGCCACGGCTGTGCCGGCCCTGCTGCAGAGCGCCCTGCCCCTCGACCTGGTCCGCGGTGGGCTGCGTCGTCCGGCGATGGCCGCGGCCCCCGGCGCCCTGCTGATCGGGCTGCAGCTGGGGTTGCTGGTGCTGCTCCAATGGCCCGTGGGCCGGGCCCTGGCCCGACGCCCTGTGACCACGGGGCTGGCGGTGAGCCTGATCGCGATGGCTTTCGGAGCGGTGTTGCTCGCCCTCTCTGCCCTGCTCCCTTGGGGCCTGGGGCTTGTGCTGCTGGCCCTGGTGCCCCTGGCCCTTGGGGAAGCGGCTTTCCTGCCGATCGCCACCGAGGCGGTGCTGCAGCTGACCCCCAGCGAGCACCGGGGGTTCGCCATGGCGTTGTTCTCCCAGTGCTTCGCGCTCAGCGCCATGGTGGCGCCGCCTCTGGCCGGCTGGCTGCTGCAGACCCAGGGCCATGGGGCCTGGTTGTGGTTGCTGCTGGCCGCCGCCTTGCTGGGTGGGCTGCTGCCGGTGCGCCGACTGCGCGATCAGGCCGGGCCGGCGTCAGCCGTTGGGGTGGGCCAGGCTTCCTGAGGAAGGGGTTCGGTGCCGTATTCCCAGTCGTCGTAGTCGGGGTCGTTGCGAATCAAGCGGTGCTGTTCCTTCTGGGCCCCGAAATTGTGGGGGTGGGCCTCCTCCTCCTGCAGGGGCGCCTCGCCGGCCCTGGGGTCTGAAGGGGAGTCCGATGCTGGGGTGTCCGCTCCGGTGGATTCCATGGCCGACGGCCGCGACTGCCTCCATTCTCACCGCAGAGCCGCCATCCGGGGGCGACGGCGCTGGACCTGTCGCCCCCGGTCCGCTGCGCCCGCCTCATCCTCAGGACTGTCGCGGCGCCAGCAGTGGCGAGCGGCGTAGCTCCGCCACCGGCAGCGGTCTGGAGAAGTGAAAGCCCTGGAACAATCGAATGCCCAGTGCCTGCAGCATGGCCAGCACCTGGCCATCCTCCACGCCCTCGGCCACCACCTGCAGATCCATGCGCGAGGCCATGTCGGCAATCAGGGTGATGATCTGGCGGGCGTAATCGTCGTGGCACATCGCCATCACAAAGCTCTTGTCGATCTTCACTTCATCCGGTTGCAGGGTGCTGAGAAGACTGAGGGAGGAATAGCCAGTGCCGAAATCATCAAGGGAAATCGCGATGCCATCGGCACGCAACTGCTTGAGATTCGCGGTCACCGTGGCCTGGGGCAGCAGCACCGAACGCTCGGTGAGCTCGATCGTCAGGCTGCTGGGAGCGATGGCATGGCGGGCCAGCTGTCGGGTCAGTTCCGGCAGCAACTCAGGATCGGAAAGCTTGGAGGGGGGCAGATTGAGGGAAAGCCGCAGATCGTTTCGCTCCCCGACCAGGTCTCGGTAGGCCATCAGGGAGAGGCCGATCAGTTCATCGGAGAGCGTGTTCATCTGCCGATAGCGCTCCGCCAGGTCCACAAACACTTCAGGCCCGACCATGCCGAGCTGTGGGTGCTGCCAGCGGCTCAGGGCTTCGAGAGAATGGATCCTGCCATGCTGATCGAGGATGGGCTGAAACAACACCCTGAACTGGCGGTCACGAATCGCCTGCATTAGGTCTACATAGAGCTGGTAAGTATCGAGATGGGTGCCATCATCCGACTGATCAAAGATGGCGATGCGGTTGTGAGAGTCCTGCTTGGCGCGATACATGGCGATATCAGAACGTCGCATCGCCGCCTCCAGATCAGGTTCGCAGCCCTGGATCAAAGAGATGCCCACGCTGATGCTCAGCTCCACCCGGAAGCCCCCAAGGTCCAGAGCCTGTTCAAATGGAGCCACGATCCGCTGCGCATAGGCCTGCAGGCTCAGCCGCAGGCCCGCATCTGTTGCGGTGATGCCGCTGTCGAGATCCATCAGGATGGCGAATTCATCGCCGCCGTAGCGGCCCAGGAAGTCACTCGCTCGCGTCAGGGAACGGAGCTGATCGGCCACCAGCACCAAGGCCGCATCACCGATGGCATGGCCATAGGAATCATTGATGTTTTTAAACTTATCAATGTCGACAAACAGGATCGCAAAGCGCTGGCCGCTGCCCCTGGCATTTTCCACCTGCAGCTGCACCTGCTCGATGAAGTAGCGGCGATTGGGCAGCTGGGTCAGGGGATCGAGCAGGGCCAGATGCTTGGCCCCCTCAAGAAAGTGCTGAAACCTGTCGGCCAGCCTCTCCAGTTTCCGTTCCATCGAGCCTTCGGCCGCTGGGCCGATCACCTCGGCCGACGGATGTTCATCGATCAGTCGTGCCAGAACCCTCTCCTCGCCTGTCCGGCCGGCACCAGAGGGGGCGAGGCGGGCGAGCAGGCGATCGAGATCACGGCTTGTCCGCTGAATGCGCCGGTTGCTCTCCAGTTCGCTGCTCCGCTGCATCAGGCGGACCCGTCGCCGCTCGCTGAGCAGCAGCACCCGCACCGCCAGCAGACTCCCCAAGCCGATCAGGCTGAGCAGCAGATCGCGTCCCAGCGCTTGGAACAGATCCGGGAGGATCGCCTCGCGGCTGAGGGTCAGCATCTGGCCCCCCGCCGTGAACAGTGGCCTGCTCAGCCCCAGCGGCTCCCGTTCCTCCCCCGGCACCAGCGCCGCCGCCACGGCCACAGCGGCCGACCCCCCCTCCGGACCACGACTGAGGCTGCCGTCGGCTTCAATCCGGCGCATGTGGCGGGTGATCCACTGCAGCGGGCGGTTGAAGGCCGGGCCGTAGTTGCTCTTGAGCAGCGGCTCGAACATCACCAGCGTCCCCAGGGCCGGCGCCGTTTCTGTGCTGTTGCTGAGCGGTGTCGCCACCCCCAGGTAGAGAATCGCGTCATCACTTCGGCAGAGCAGGCTGATCCGCGACAGCACGCTGGGCAGGCGGTTCAGATGCTGCTGGGCGCAGCTGAACAACGCCCGGTAGCTCGGGTGGTCGTGGCCCTTGTTGCCAAAGCTCAGACGACTGCTGCCATCGCGGTTGAAGATCAGGAACAGCCCGCCCTCATCAAAAAGGGGGGTCGTTTCCACATCGGTGTGCACGAAGCTCGGGTTGTGCCCCTGCACCCAGGCGTACATGTTGTTCCAGTGGGCCCAGTCCAAGACGGAACGTTCCACGCCCGCCAGGGTGGCGGTGAGGATGGCCGCCGCCTCCTGCAGCCGCGCCTCGTGCTCCTGCTGGAGCAGGCGATGACGCACCACTCCGTCGATGCCCAGCAGGCCCGCGAGCAGCAGGCCAATGCCGGCCAGGGTCTGCTGCTGCGACGTCCTGCGCCCACGCGGCAGCCGGAGCTCCTCCTTCAGCCAGGAGCGCAGTTGCGGCACGTTGGCCAGCCATCGCCTTGGTCCGGGCCCGATCCGGCGGCGCACGTCCCGACACACCCTGTTCACGACACCAGATTGGCCCAGAGTCGTGGCCCTTGGCAGCGACAGGCTGCAGATTGCCACCTGGATCAGCCGTTGCGCTCGGAGCTGCTGCGGGTTCAGGCCTGGGGTCAGACGTTGAACAGAAACTCCATCACATCTCCCTCGGCCACCACATAGTCCTTGCCTTCGCTGCGCAGCCAGCCACGGTTGCGGGCTTCGGCCAGGGATCCGGCCTCGAGCAGCTGCTGCCAGCCGATCGTTTGGGCTCGGATGAAACCACGCTCGAAATCGGAGTGGATCACCCCGGCGGCCTGGGGCGCACTCATGCCAGCCCGGATTGTCCAGGCCCTGGTTTCCTTCTCGCCGGTGGTGAAGTAGGTGCGCAGGCCGAGCAGCTCATAGGTGGCACGGATCAGGCTGCGCAGGCCCCCCTCGCTGACGCCCAGGCCAGCCAGGAATTCAGCCCGCTCCTCCTCCGGCAGCTCGATCAGCTCCGCTTCCACCTGGGCCGAGATCCGCACCGTGGCGGCTGCCTCCTCGGCCGCCAGCGCCTCGATCACCGCGGTGTGGCCGTTACCGCCGGCCAGGTCGTCCTCGCTGACATTGGTGGCGTAGATCACGGGCTTGGCGGTGAGCAGCCCCAGTGGCTTGATCAGGGCCTGTTCCTCCTCGGCCAGGGTCACCGAGCGGGCGGCGCCGCCCTGTTCGAGCACCGCCTCGATTCGCTCCAGGGCGCTGTCCTCGAGCTGGGCTTCCTTGCTGGTGCGCAGCTGCTTCCTGAGCCGCTCCCGTCGCTTCTGAAGTTGGCTCAGATCGGCCAGGCCGAGTTCGAGGTTGATGATCTCGGCGTCGCGGCGCGGGTCCACCGAACCGGAGACATGGATCACGTCGTCATCTTCGAAGCAGCGCACCACGTGCACGATCGCGTCCACCTCGCGGATGTTGGCAAGGAACTTGTTGCCCAGCCCCTCCCCCTGGCTCGCTCCCTTGACCAGCCCGGCGATGTCCACGAACTCGACCCGCGTGGGAATGATCTCCCGGGAGCCGGAAACAGCGGCGAGCTGCTGCAGGCGATCGTCCGGAACGGCCACCACGCCGGCATTGGGCTCGATCGTGCAGAAGGGGAAGTTGGCGGCGGTGGCCTGAGCGTTGGCCACCAGGGCATTGAAGAGGGTCGACTTGCCCACGTTGGGCAGACCCACGATTCCGGCTTTGAGCATCAGCGGAATCTAGGAGGCTCCCCGGACCTGATCCACAGCTCAAGGCGCGACCGGCGAGACTGGCGGCGAGCTTGGATCGAGCCATCAACGCCCCGCCGCCCCTCCGAACGGTGTCCCCAGCACCTACCAGCGCCCCGGTGGCCCTGCCTTCCCCCCCGGCCCTGCCCCGGCGTCCGAAGCTCTGGCAGCGGCCGGGCCCCTGGCTCGCCCTGGTTGGGGCCCTGGCGCTGCTGGCGGCCCTTGGGATCTGGCAGCGCCAGCGCCAGGCGGCGGCTCGGGATGTCACGCCTTACACCGTCTATGCCCGCATCGGCAGCCTGCCCGGGGTGATCAACGCCACCGGCGAGCTCGACGCGATCGAACGGGTGAATGTGAGCCCCCGCCGCCAGGGGGTGATCAAGCAGCTCTACGTGGATGAGGGCGATCAGGTTCAGGCCGGCCAGATCCTGGCCCGCATGGATGCGGGTGATCTGCGCGACCGCGA
Source organism: Cyanobium sp. (assembly GCA_044360135.1). Classification (GTDB taxonomy): domain Bacteria; phylum Cyanobacteriota; class Cyanobacteriia; order PCC-6307; family Cyanobiaceae; genus Cyanobium. The sequence continues at coordinate 86,962 of JBIKKX010000009.1, read as the reverse complement.
GCAGGAGCTGATGGCCAACCTGAAATCCGCCGAGGCCGAGCTGAAGCGCGCCGCCAGTGAGCTGCGGCGCAACCAGCCCCTCTACGGCCAGGGGGCGATCAGCCTCAACGACTTCAACCGCTTCCGGGCCGACGAGGAGGTCAAGCGGATGGCCCTGAACGCCGCCCGGGAACGGCTCGATCAGCGGCAGGTGGAGGCGGAGGAGCTGATCGTCCGTGCGCCGTTCAGCGGGGTGATCAGCCAGCGTTTCGCCGACCCCGGCGCCTTCGTGACCCCCACCACCACCGCTTCGGCCACGGCCGGGGCCACCAGCTCCTCGATCGTCGAGCTCTCCCAGGGATTGCAGGTGCTCGCGAAGGTGCCGGAGAGTGATCTCGGCCGGTTGCGCCCCGGCATGGAGGCCCTGGTGCGGGTGGATGCCTTCCCGGATCGGCGCTACGCCACGCGGATCCGCACCATCTCGCCCCGGGCGGTGAAGACCAACAACGTCACCTCCTTCGAGGTGAAGCTGGCCTTGGTGCGGCCGGCTCCGGAGCTGCGGATCGGCATGACCGCCGACATCGCCTTCCAGACCGGTCGCCTGTCGGAGCGCACCCTGGTGCCCACGGTGGCGGTCGTCACCGAGGAGGGACGCCCAGGCGTTCTGTTGGTGGGCAAGGATCGCCAACCCACCTTCCAGCCGGTGGAGCTGGGCGTGAGCAGCGGTCGCGATACCCAGATCCTCTCCGGCCTCAAGCCGGAGACGCGGGTGTTCATCGACCTGCCACCCTGGGCGAAGAAGAAACGCCCCTGAACCCTGCAGCGGCCGACCTCCACCTGGAAGCAAACGCCGTTCCGTGTTGCGACGCGCCTCAGACCGTGGCCTGGGGCACCCCGAGGAAACGCTCCGCTGCCGCCAGGATGCGGCCGCTGGCCTGGCCATCGCCGAACGGGTTATGGGCCCGAGCCATCGCGTCGTAGGCCGCGCCATCCTCCAGCAGACGGGCGGTTTCGCTGAGGATCGCGGCGCTGTCGGTGCCGATCAGGCGCGCCGTGCCGGCCTCCACAGCCTCGGGGCGCTCGGTGGTGCGTCGCAGCACCAGCACCGGCTTGCCCAGGGCCGGAGCCTCTTCCTGCAACCCTCCGGAATCGGAGAGCAGCAGCGTGCAGCCCCGCATCGCGGCCACCAGCCGGTCGTAGTCGAGCGGTTCGGTGAGAAAGGCACGCGGATGGGATCCGAGCAGGGCCTGCAGCGGTTCGCGCACGGTTGGATTGCGGTGCAGGGGCAGCAGCAGGGCCGTATCCGGAAAACGATCAAGCACCGCCAGGAAGCCGCGGCCAATGCTCTCCAGTCGCTCTCCCCAGTTCTCCCGCCGGTGGACGGTGGCCAGCAGCACCCGCTGCCGCTCCCAGTCGAGGCCCTCCAGGGCAAGGTCGGGAGCGCTGCTGGCGGTCTGCAGCAGAGCGTCGATCACGGTGTTGCCGGTGGTGAGGATCTCGCCGATCACCCCGGAGGCGCGCAGGTTGGCGGCGGAGCGCTCGGTGGGGGCGAAGTGCAGCTGTGCCACCTGGGAGATCAGGCGTCGGTTGGCCTCCTCGGGGAAGGGATCAAAGAGGTTGTCGGTGCGCAGGCCGGCTTCTACATGGCCAACGGGGACCTGCTCGTAGAAGGCGGCCAGGGCGCTGGCGAAGGCGGTGGTGGTGTCGCCCTGCACCAAGACCATGGCCGGGCGATGGGCGGTGAACTCCTGGCGCAGGCCCTGCAGGGCGGCGCAGGTCACATGGGTGAGGGTCTGGTTCGGCGCCATCAGGGCCAGGTCGTGGTCCGCCACCAGCCCGAACAGGGCCATGACCTGCTCAACCATCTCCCGGTGCTGGCCGGTGAGAACCACCCGGCTTTGGAAGTGGGGAGAGTTGCGGAAGGCCTGGATCACGGGGGCCAACTTGATCGCCTCCGGGCGAGTGCCCAGCACGATCGTCACCAGAGGTCGCTCCGACCCATGCAGGCTGTCGTCCGCTACGGGCGTGGTGTTGCGGAGGGGGGGAAGACTGGCCGGTTCCGCGCCTGGGCTGCTGGCGGAGAGCGGCGTGCTGTCGGAGGCCATGGCGGAGGGTTGTGAAGGCAAGGCCAGGCCGCGGACGCCCCGATCCTAGGCACCGCCTGCGGGCCGACTGGCGAGGCTGGGATCTCGGTGCCAGCATGGGCTCGAGCCCCAGCAGGAGTTGATGGCCGAATTGCCTTTCACGGCCGGTCCACCCGGGGCTGCTGGCACCGGCGCTGCGCTCTCGCCACCGCCACCACCACCGCCCCTAGCGCCCCAGCCCTCTCCCCCCGGCCCCGGCGATGCCCGGGGTCCGGTCCAGGCGATGCCCGCCAGCGGTGCCCCGGAAGCCAGTGCCTATCCGGCCAGCCTCGAAGGCATCGTGCGCCATGCCTTGCACTGCCAGTACTCCGACATTCACCTTGGCGTCGGCGAGGAACCCCGCTTCCGCAGCAGGGGGGACATCGTGCGGAGCGGCTGGCCCGTCACCGATGCGCTCACGTTCCGGGACTGGCTGCGGGAGCTCCTCGATCCCGCCGGCTTCGACCGCTTCCAGCAGGTCAAGGACTACGACGGCTCATTTTCGTTCGGCTTTGTGCGGGTGCGCGTCAACCTGCTCCATGCCGTCCTTGGACCGGCGATGGTGCTGCGATTGATTCCCCAGCAGATCGCCACGATGGCGGAGCTCGAGTTGCCCCCGTCCCTGGCGGAACTGCTCAGCCGCCCGAAAGGGCTGATCCTGGTGACGGGACCGACGGGATCGGGGAAGACCACGACGTTGGCGGCGTTGATTGATCACATCAATCGCACCATGAAGCGGCATGTGATCACGATCGAAGACCCGGTCGAATTCCTGCACGAGAGTAGCCAATCCTTGGTGCGCCAAAGGGATGTTGCCCTTCATACCCAGGAACTGCAGAGTGCACTGCGTGCCTGCCTCAGGGAGGATCCTGATGTGATCATGGTGGGCGAGATTCGCGATCGTGAAACTCTTGATATCGCCCTCCAGGCCTCCCAGACCGGCCAATTGGTGCTTGGTTCCCTGCACGCCAACTCCGCCGTCCGCACGGTGGAGCGGGTGGTCGGCTTGTTCCCACCCAACGACCAGGACAGCATCCGCCGCGCCCTGGCGGAATCACTGCTCGCTGTGGTCTCCCAGGGGCTGGTCAGGACCCTCGCCGGCCAGCGGACGGGTTTCTTTGAGATCATGATCAATACAGAAGCCTGCCGCGATTACATTCTCAAGGCCGAACTCGATCCGATCGAGGAGATCATGGCCCGCAGTGGCTTCGCCGGCATGCAGACCGCGAATCAGGCCCTGCTGCGGCTGGTCGAAACCGGGCGTATTAGCCCTGAGGAGGCCGTGTCCCAGAGCCAGCGCCCCGGCGAGCTGGCTCAGGCGCTTCGGGGTCGCCTCTGACCTAGGGCTCAGCCGCGGTGACTCACCAGCCGCGAGAGGATCAGCACGATCAATCCCATCGAAAGACCGAGCATCGCCAGGCGACCATTCCAGATCTCGGCCTGGGGGGTGAGGCCCCGGCGCCAGGCGTTCAGCTCCTCCTGGGAGACCGGTTCGGGACCGCTGCTGTCAGCAGAGCCTGGCCCGCTCTCGACCGGGGATGGATCCGAGGATGGATCCCGATCCATGAACGGATTCAAGGTCGGGGTGGAGTCGCCGCTGCGGTCTTGGGGCACGGGGTTCGCCGGGGCCATGGCTGCCGACGGCCCTGGGCCGTGTCAGTGAGGGACTCGATCAGCCTAATCGGATCAAAAGCAGGCCTGGCTCTCGTAGAGCCGCTCGGCATCGCTCAGGGCCAGGCGCGGGGCGACCCCCAGCTCGATCGGGCTGCGGCAGCCGCTGTCCAGGCGCTGGCAGGCTGCAACCCCCACCATGGCCGCGTTGTCGGTGCACCAGGCCAGGGGCGCCACCCGCCAGCGCAGGCCCTGCTGCTCCGCCCGTTCCGCCAGCAGCTGCCGCAGGCGCCGGTTCGCCGCCACGCCCCCCACCAGCACCAGGGTCCCGAGGCCCTGGTCCGCGGCGCAGCGGCAGCTCCGCTCGACCAGGACCTCAGCCACCACCTGCTCGAAGCTGGCTGCCAGATCAGCCAGGGGCAGCGTCGCATCAGCCCCACGCAGGCTCTCAATGCGGCGCAGCATCGCCGTCTTGAGTCCGCTGAAGCTGAAGTCATAGGGGTGGAAGCCGCCCTCCGGCAGGGAGACCCGTCCCTTGGGCAGCTGGAAGGCGTGGGGGTTCCCTTCACGGGCGATCGCTTCGATCGCGGGACCCCCCGGGTATCCCAGGCCAAGCAGGCGCGCCACCTTGTCGAAGCACTCCCCCGCGGCGTCGTCGTGGCTGCGGCCCAGGCGCCGGTAGCGACCGGGTCCGTCGACCCGCACCAGCTCGGTGTGGCCGCCGCTGACTAGCAGCACCAGGTGCTCGCCCTCCAGGGGCTCCGGATCCAGCTGGGCCGAGGCCAGGTGGGCCTCCAGGTGGTGCACCCCCAGAAACGGGCGTTGGTGGAGGCGGGCCAGGGTCCGGGCCGTCACCGAGCCCACCAGCAGGGCGCCCACCAGACCAGGGGCCACCGTGGCGGCGATGGCGTCGACCGTCGCCAATCCCACGCCGCTCTGGGCCACCACTTGTTCGATCAGGGCTGGCAGGGCCTCCAGGTGACGCCGCGATGCGATCTCCGGCACCACCCCACCCCAGCGGGCATGCTCCTCCACCTGGGAGGCAATGGCGCTGGCGAGGACCGTTCGATCCCGCACAATCGCCGCTGCTGACTCGTCACAACTTGTTTCGAGCGCCAGAACTGTGGGCATGATTCCCTGTTCTCTCCCTTACTGTCCGCAGGTGACATCCTGCCCTGCGGCAGCCCTTTTCCGGCTCCTCCCCATGCGCCGTCTCTTCGCCGTCGTCCTCTCCGCCTTCCTGCTTCTCGGTTTCGCGCCGATGGTCCATGCCGACATCGGCGGCCTCACCCCCTGCGCCGAGAACGCCCGCTTCCAGCAGCGCGCCAATGGCGCCACCACGGCCCAGGCCAAGCGTCGTTTCGAGATGTACAGCAAGGCCCTCTGCGGCGCCGACGGTCTGCCCCATCTGGTGGTGGATGGCCGCTGGAGCCATGCCGGTGATTTCATCATCCCCGGGATCGCCTTCCTCTACATCGCTGGCACGATCGGCTGGGCTGGTCGTACCTATCTGCAGGCCGTGGCCACCCGCAAGGACGCCACCATGCACGAGATCCAGATCGACCTGCCCCTTGCGTTCAAAAGCACCCTTGCTGCCGCTTCCTGGCCCCTGGCCGCTTTTTCAGAGCTGAGCAGCGGCAAGCTCACCCAAGCCGATAACAAGATCACCGTTTCTCCTCGCTGATTGCCTCTGCTTATTCCGTTGCGGTCCCGGCAGAGCTGGGGCTGCAACCAAGGCAGAAACGTTCGAGGATGTTCACCTGATGCAACGCCATCAGGACCATTCCCTTCACCCTTGATCCGGATTTCCGGTTTCACCCCTATTCAGCCCCGTTTGCCATGAAGAAGTTCCTCACCACCGCGCCTGTTTTTGCCGCGATCTGGTTCACGATCACTGCCGGCATCATGATCGAGTTCAACCGCTTCTACCCCGATCTGCTGTTCCACCCCCTTTGATCGGCGGGTATTTCGGCTTATCGACCGCTTCCGATTTTCTGTAGCGCCCTTTCTGAGCGGCGCCCTGGCAACTCCAGCAGGGGTTGCTTTTTTGTGGGATTGTGGGATGGGGCGATTCCGCTCCCGCACGTTCAGCGGCGGCTGCCCCGGCTGCGATCCAGCAACCTGGCCGGATTGAGGTCTTCAGGCCTGTTTCGCCTCAGGCCTCCCCGGCGGCCGGCGGCAGCCCCATCAGACGCTCCAGCTCCAGCAGGGCGGCTTCCAGTTCACCATTGACCAGCACAGCGTTGAATTCCGGGGCGGCGGCCAGCTCCACCCGGGCTCGCTCCAGCCGCCGGCTGATCGCCTCCGCACTGTCGGTTCCCCGGCCGCGGATCCGCCGCTCCAGCTCCTCCAGGTTCGGCGGTGCCACGAAGACCTGGAAGCCTTCCGGAAAGCTGCGGCGAACCTGGCGGGCCCCCTCCAGCTCGATCTCCAGCAGCACCGGCCGACCCTCCGCCAACTGGGCCTCCACAGGCCGACGCGGAGTGCCGTAGAGATTTCCCGCGAATTCTGCCCACTCCAGCAGGCCGCCGCCGGCCACCTCCGCTTCGAAGGCCTCGCGGCTGCGGAAGAAATACTGCTCACCCTCCCGTTCCCCTGCCCTCGGGGCGCGGGTGGTGGCCGAGATCGAGAGCCAGATCTGCGGATGGCGGGCCAGCAGCCGCGCCACCAACGTGCCCTTCCCGACCCCGCTGGGGCCGCTGATCACGGTGAGTCGGCCGCGGTCGCTGGAGGAGGGCATGGGCTCGACGCTGTTTGGCGCAGAGTAGAAGCGGCGCGCAGGCGGGAGATGGCGGCAATCCAGGCAATCGATGTGACCACGCTTCGGGCCCTGCTGGCGGAGCTGCGCCCGCGCCTGCTGCCCAGCCGCTTCGAGAAGGCCCAGCAGCCCGATCCCCAGAGCCTCCAGCTGGCGTTGCGCGGCCTCGAGGGCTGCCACTGGCTGGAGCTGGGCTGGGAGGCGGAGGCCCCCCGGATGCTGGCGACCGCCGCTCCACCGCGCCGAGGTGAGGGCAGCACCCTGGCCCAGCAACTGCAGCACAGCCTCCGGGGGCTGGCCCTGGTGGCGCTGTACCAGGAGGGGTGGGAACGGGTGGTGGAGCTCGTCTTCGCCCGCCGCCCCGGGGACCCCCCCCAGCGCTTCCTCGTGCTGGAGCTGATGGGGCGGCACAGCAATCTCTTTCTGCTCGATGGCCAGCGGCGGGTGGTGGCGGCCGCCCGCCAGGTCCGCTCCAGCCAGTCGCGGCTGCGGCCGATCGGCACCGGTGACCCCTACGCCCCGCCGCCGCCCCTCCAGGGCGAGCCCCCCCGCCTGGCCGAGTCGCAGGCCGATTGGATCCGACGCCTCACCCTCCAGCCGCTCAGCCTCCGCCAAGCCCTGCAGCGCAGCTACCAGGGCATCAGCCCGGCCCTGATCGAGCAGTTGCTCGACGGTCTGGAGGAGGCTGCGCTGCTCGATCAGCCGGTTCAAACGCTCCATTCGGCGCAATGGCAGGCCCTGCATGGCCGCTGGCGCAGCTGGCTGGAGGCGGTGCAGGCGGAGCGCTTTCGCTTTCGCCAGGGTGGAGGCAGCGCCTATCGCTGTTGGGAGCCGTTGCCGTCCTCTGCCGACTCCATGGCCGCGATGGCGGTGCCGTTGCCCCCAGGCCAAGACCATCGGCCACAGACCCCGGGTTCCGCCGCCGACGAAAGGCCGCCGGCGGGCGCCGCTGCCGCTCCCCTCGCCCCTGCCGCGCTGCCGCTCAACGCCGCTCTGGCCGGCTACTACGGAGCCTGGCTGGCGGCCCGCCACCTGAAGCGGCGCCGCGATGGGCTGCGCCAGCGGCTCGAGGGGGCCATCACCCGGGAGGACCGTGAGGCCAGGCGCCAGGAGGAGCTGCTGGCCTCCGTGCCTGGTGGCGAGGAGCTGCGGCGCCGGGCCGACGACCTGCTCTGTCGGCCCGATCCGGGCCGGGCGGTGGTGGAGCAGGCCCAGAAGCTCTATCACCAGGCCCGGCGACTGCGCCGCTCCGTGGCGGCGATCACCCCCCGCCTGGCCCAGCACCGCAGCCGCCTGGCCTGGCTGGAGACCACCCTGCACTTTCTGGAGACCAGCGACGATCTCCCGGCCCTCGAGGACCTGGAGCAGGACCTCGACGCTCTGCTGAGCCCGCGTCAGGGTGAGCGCCGCCGTCGCCGCGAGGCAGGAAGCCCCAGGCCGCTCGAGTTCCGCAGTCCCCGGGGGCTGCGGCTTCAGGTGGGCCGAAACCATCGCCAGAACGATTGGATCAGCCTGCGGCAGGCGCGGCGAGGTGATCTCTGGTTCCACGCTCAGGAGTGCCCCGGCAGCCACGTGGTGCTGAAGGCGTCCGAGGCCCCGGCCGAGGCCGCGGATCTCGCCACTGCCGCTGACCTGGCCGCCCACTTCAGCCGGGCCCGCGGCAACCGGCGGGTGCCGGTGGTGATGGTCCCCATCGAAACCTTGCAGCGGATTCCCGGTGAACCGCCGGGCACCGTGCGCCACGGCACCGCCGAGGTGCTCTGGGGGGAGCCAGATCGGGCTGCGTCCCTGTTGGCCAGCCTGGGATCCGGCGCGGCCACGGCGGCTGGTGCCGAGGCCGATCGAGCGGGCCGGGGAGCTGCTCAGGGCAGCGACGGGCGGCCCGGGGCGGCACAATTCGATGGATAATCCCCCAGGTCAGTCCTTGCTCGAGCCCGACCTCCTCTCCGAGGCCGACCTCCTGTCCGTGAACCGGCAGTCCGGCTCCGCTCCTCCAGGTCCCGGGGGCGGCCAGGGGGAGGACGAGTTCCCCGCCGAGGTGGAGATGACCCTCGTCGAGCATCTGGAGGAACTCCGCTGGCGGGTGCTGCGCAGCCTGCTGGCCGTGGTTGTGGCGGCGGCGGCCTGTCTGCTGGCGGTGCGACCGTTGGTGGGGCTGCTGGAGCAGCCCGCCCAGGGCATCCGCTTTCTTCAGCTGGCGCCGGGGGAATTTCTGTTTGTCTCCCTCAAGGTGGCCGGCTACGCCGGCCTCACATTGGCCTTGCCTTGGGTGATCTTTGAGATTCTGGCCTTCGTGCTGCCGGGCCTGACCCGCCGCGAGCGGCGCCTCGTGGCCCCGGCCGTGGCCGGCTCCAGCCTGCTGTTCCTGGCCGGACTGTTCTTCGCCTGGTCGGCCCTGGTGCCTGCCGCCCTGCGCTTTCTGGTCAGTTACGGGGCTGATGTGGTGGAGCCGATGTGGTCGATCGAGCGTTACCTCGATTTCGTGCTCTTGCTGATGCTGGCCACGGCCCTGGCCTTTCAGCTGCCGGTGTTGCAACTGCTGCTCGGGGCCCTGGGGTTGATCGATGCCCCCACCATGCTGCGGGCCTGGCGCTGGGTGGTCCTCGGCAGTGCCCTGGCCGGGGCCGTGCTCACCCCATCCACGGATCCGGTCACGATGCTGCTGCTCTCCGCAGCGATCACAGCTCTTTATCTGGTAGGTGTCGCGCTTGTGGCCGTCAGCGGTCGCCGGCGTGCCCCCGCCTGAGGGGCCGGCCCGCCGACTCGATGTCGATGCCCTGCCTGGGGCCTGTCAGGGCTCCCCTGCTGCCCCAGATTCCCTGGCCCGGTCCACCCTCACCGACTCGCCTGGATCGCTTCAAAGCAGAAACTCGCTGGCCCTGCCGGCTTGTAACACCAGCGCCAGGGAAAGGGCTCTGCCCAGCCGCGGTCTGTCGCTGGTGGTGCTCAGCCACTGCCGCACCTGATCGGCCACGCCCAGGCCGTTGAGTGTGGTCACCAGGGCTTCGATCCGCTCCTGATACTCCTCGGCGCTGAGCGGGAAGGATTGCTGTTCCAGGTAGCCCCACATCACCTGGAGATAGAGGCGCCCTTGGCGCCGCACCAATTGCAGGTCGTAGGAGGCCTGCCAGCGCTGGCGTAACAGCCCCACCAGCTCAACAGCGCGAAGTGGGTCCCCGGATTCGGGCATGGTCTCAGGGGTGAGGCGGGGACCCAACTCTGGCCTGCCTGCGACGGCTGCGCCCAGGCCGGGGTTCAGACCGTGCGGCGGCGCATCGGCGTCCTGCGGCCGAGGGCTGTGGCGCAACAGGTTTCGTGAAGCCTTCCATCCGCGACCGCAGCAGTGGCCCCGGCGGGGTCCGCAGGCAGTTCATAATGGCCACGCGTTGCCCCGATGACCCCGGAACGGTTCGTATGACCCAGATCCCAGCGGCCTCCTCAAGCGGTGACGTGCCCGGCATGGGTCGCCGGCAGTTCATGAATCTGCTCACCTTCGGCTCGGTCACCGGCGTTGCCCTCGGTGCCCTCTATCCGGTGGTCAACTACTTCATTCCCCCCCGGCCCGCCGGTGGCGGTGGCGGCACCACCGCCAAGGATGCCTCCGGTAACGGTGTCACCCTCTCCGGCTGGCTCGCCGACCACAAGGAGGGCGACCGCTCCCTGGTTCAGGGGCTCAAGGGTGATCCCACCTATCTGGTGGTCGAGGGGCCTGAAGCGATCGGCAACTACGGCATCAACGCCATCTGCACCCATCTGGGTTGTGTCGTGCCTTGGAACAGCGGCGCCAACAAGTTCATGTGCCCCTGCCACGGCAGCCAGTACGACGCCACTGGAAAGGTGGTCCGCGGTCCTGCTCCTCTGTCTCTGGCCCTGGCCCACGTCAGCGTCGAGAACGACAACGTCTTCCTCAGCCAGTGGACGGAGACCGATTTCCGCACCGGCGACAAACCCTGGTGGGTCTGATCCCCCTGGTGTTCCGCTCCGCTTCCTTCCACCAGCCGTCCGCGTCCGATCGATCCCTCGCCATGCGCCGCTTCCTCTCCCCCCTGCTCGGTTTTCTCCTCTCCCTCTCCCTGGGAGCGGGGACCCTGGTGGCGGGCGCCAGCCCCAGCTGGGCCTATCCGTTCTATGCCCAGCAGAACTACGCCAGCCCCCGCGAGGCGACCGGAAAGATCGTCTGCGCGAACTGCCACCTCGCCAAGAAACTCACCCAGGTGGAAGTGCCCCAGGCCGTCTTCCCCGACACGGTGTTCAAGGCCGAGGTGAAAATCCCCTACGACTCCTCCATCCAGCAGGTGGCTGGCGACGGCAGCCCAACCGGTCTCAACGTCGGTGCTGTTGTGATGCTGCCCGAGGGTTTCCGCCTGGCTCCGCCGGAGCGGCTGAGCGAGGAACTCAAGGAGGAGACCGCTGGCATCTACTACACCCAGTACAGCGAAACCCAGCCCAACATCCTGCTGGTGGGTCCGCTCCCTGGCGACCAGCACAAAACGATCGTCTTCCCGGTTCTCTCCCCTGATCCCGCCAGCGATAGCGCCATTCACTTCGGCAAATATCAGATCCACGTCGGTGGCAACCGTGGCCGTGGCCAGGTGAACCCCACCGGCGAGAAGACCAACAACAACGCCTTCACGGCTTCCGTGGCCGGCACGATCAGCGCCATCACCACCGCTGAGAACGGCACCACCGAGGTGGAGATCAGCACCGCTGATGGTCGCGTCACTGAGACCATCCCCGCGGGTCCCACCCTCAAAGTTGCCGTTGGTGACACGGTTGCAGCCGGTGCACCGCTCACCAACGATCCGAACGTCGGCGGTTTCGGCCAGGTGGACGCTGAGGTTGTTCTTCAGAACCCCAACCGCATCTATGGCCTGTTGGCCTTCTTCAGCCTGGTGGCCCTGGCCCAAATTCTTCTTGTCCTCAAGAAGCGTCAAGTGGAGAAGGTGCAGGCTGCCGAGGGCGCGATCTGAGCCTTCCCCTGGTCCCTGATTCCTGCTGACGGGTTTGTTTCTGGATTCTCTGATGCCGCTGTTCCTGCCCTCGGCGGTGTTCAGCTCACCGGGCCCCCTGCTGTTCCAGCTGGGGCCCTTTAGCTTGCGCTGGTATGGCCTGCTGATCGCCTTGGCTGTGCTCACCGGCCTGATGCTGGCGACACGGCTCGGACGCCGCCGGGGCATTGAACCCGCGGTGATCGCCGATCTGCTTCCCCTGCTGGTGGCTGGTGCCGTGATCGGCGCCCGCAGCTACTACGTCGCCCTCGAGTGGCGCCAATACCGCAGCCACTGGATCGATGCCCTGGCCATCTGGCGCGGTGGCATCGCCATCCACGGCGCCTTGCTTGGCGGTCTGCTTGTCACGCTGCTCTACTGCCGTTGGCGGCGGCAGTCGCTCTGGAATCTGCTCGATGTGCTGGTGCCGGCGGTGGCGCTGGGCCAGGCCATCGGGCGCTGGGGCAATTTCTTCAATTCAGAAGCGTTCGGTCTTCCCACTGACCTGCCCTGGAAGCTGACAATTCCAGCCCAGAATCGCCCGATTCAGTTTGTGGATGCTGAAACGTTTCATCCCACTTTCCTTTATGAATCGATTTGGAATCTCGGTGTTTGCGCGCTACTGCTGTTCCTGTTTCGGGCTGCCAGCCGCGGCCGCATTCAGCTGCCAGCTGGAGCGTTGAGTTGCATCTATCTGATGGCCTACAGCAGCGGCAGGCTCTGGATCGAAGCCCTGCGGCTCGATCCCCTCTGCCTGCTATCCCAACCGCCATTCTGCGAAGGCGGACTGCGCATGGCCCAGCTGGTCAGCCTGCTGCTGATCGCCCTCGGTTCTCTCGGTCTCTGGTGGCTGTTCGGCCAGCGACGTCCCCTCCCTGATCCCGGCGCCATCACTGGTCCTTCCCTGCCATGAGCGATCGTCCCATCGTCCAGTTCGTCGGCGCCGGCCCAGGGGCCACCGATCTGCTCACCATCCGGGCGGCTCGGGCGATCGAAGCCGCCGATGTTCTGGTCTGGACCGATTCCCTGATCAACCCCGCCATTGCTGCCCTGGCCCCCTCCGGCTGCCAGAGGATCCGCACCAGCACCCTCACCTTGGAGGAGGTGCTCGAGGTCCTGCTGGAGCAGGCCCGCGCCGGTCGCCGGGTGGTGCGGCTCCATGACGGAGATCCGTGTCTCTACGGGGCCATCGCTGAGCAGATCTGCCGCCTGACCGATGCCGAGATTGGAGTGGAGGTGATCCCTGGTGTCAGCGCCTACCAAGCTGCCGCCTCGGCCCTGCAGCAGGAGCTCACCATCCCGGGGCTGGTGCAGACCATCGTGTTGAGCCGCACCGGCGGCCGCACCGGCGTGCCGGAGCGCGAGTCGCTGGAGCGGCTGGCGGCCCTGGGTGCCTCACTTTGTTTGTATCTCAGCGCCCGTCATGTGGAGGAGGTGCAGCAGGAGCTCCTGCGCCACTACCCCCCCGAAACCCCGGTGGCGATCGGCTACCGGGTGAGCTGGCCCGACGAATGGCTCACCGTGGTGCCCCTCGCGGCGATGGCCGCCACCAGCCGAGAGCGGGAACTGATCCGCACCACCCTTTACATCGTCAGTCCGGCCCTGGCGGCTGCGGGTCCGGCCCGCTCACGCCTCTATGCCGCCGATCACCATCACCTCTTCCGCGGCGGCGCCTAGCAGAGCCTGCCAGCAGGCCTTTGGCCGGGCCCCCCGTTCCGGCCCGTCCCCGGCCACGGCCATGGGCTCCGCTCGGCGCCCATCGCTCAGGCGGCCTGAAGTTCCCCTTCGCCGTTGCCGCTGGGGGGGGTGGCGGTGGCTTCGAGATCGCGGTCGAGTCGCTCACGATCGAAGCGACACCCCAGCCGAGCCACGATGGTTTCGACATCCCGTAGGGCGTTTCCCAGGCAGCAGGTGCCACCCGGAGAGGGGGTGACGTTGAAACTCAGGCCAGGCATCGCCTCGATGCGAATCTCGCCGAGCAGAAGCCTGCGGCTGCGGCGATCGATCAACTGGGGGCGGATACCTCCGTAGCCCCGGGCAACGCGCAGGTCATCGAGCTTCAGGGAGGGCACGATCTTTCGGGCATCGGCCAGAAACAGGCGCCGACCCAGCCAGGGAATCTCGAACAGCAGATTGCGCAGGATGTAGGCGCGGATGTCGGCCACTCCGAACAACTGCCAGAGCACCGCCAGCACAGATCCATCGAGGCGCAACACCTTCAGAAAATCCCAGAACGAGGAGGGGCGATAGCGCTCCAGCAGCGGCAGCAGCAAGGCCGTGGGGCCGAAGCGGGTCTGGCCAGGCGCGCGCACATCCGGATCGCCGTGGATCGCCGCGAAGGGGAGCTTGTCGTTCTGCACCGTGTACACCTTGCCGTTGAGCAGGTCCGGCGTGAAGTAGAAGCTCCCCGCCACCGGCAGACACGCATACTCCAGCCCGAATCCGAGTCGCTGGGCCAGCAGCAGGCTGTGGGCGCCGGCCGCCACGACCACATGGCGGGCCCAGCATTCGCTCTGCCGGCCGTCCTCGCCCGCCTCCAGGGTCACCCGGAACCGCTCACCCTCCGGAACGATCCGCACCACGCTGGTGCCCAGCCGCAGGTCCAGCTCCCTGCCCTCCTCGGCCATCGACCGCCGGGCCTCCGCCACGAAGGATTCGGCGAGGGCTTCGTAATCCACGGCCGTTGGGGAGTGGCGGATGCCGATCGCCACGATCGGCTCGGGCCGCAGCTGTCCGTCGATCAGGGCCACCTTCGGTTCCCAGGCGGCGATCTGTTCGGCCTCCAGCAGCTCCATCGCCGGGAAGTGGGGGGAGAACTGGGCGAAGCGCTGGCGCAGCATCCGGCATTCCTCATCGCCCACCGCCAGCACCATCTTCGGGGTGCGGAACACACAGCGCTCCCGCGCGGCCGGCTCAAGCAGGTCGCCGTAGCGGCCAATCATGGCGGCGGTGCGTTGCACGCTGAGGGCCTTGTCCAGGCTGTAGTTGGTTTCGATGTCGCCGCAGTGGATCGTCTGGCTGTTGCTGGTCGCCTTGGAATTCACCTGGGCCAGCTGCTCGTAACGCTCCACCAGCGCCAGCCGCTTCAGGTCGGTGTAGCGGGCCAGCTCGAACAGCAGGGCGGTGCCGCAGACCCCTCCCCCCACGATCAGCACATCGACAGCGGCATGGTCGCCCTGGTCGCTGGGGGCTGCAGGGGATGGAACGGGCTCGGTGATGGACGTCAAGGTCTGGCGGAGGGGGCAGGGGGCCGGGGTTGGTCGTTGGTGCGGTAACCGGTGCGGTAACCATGGTCTATGCTCCAACACAACGGGTCCGCTTCGCGGCCCTGTCGGGGTCTTCCCCCCAGCAGTTCAGGATGTGCCCACAGGGCGCTACCACGGCTGCTGTGCCACCGCTCCGATTGTTCTGAACCATTCAGCGGCAGTCAGTACCCTTCTCGCTCCCAACCGGGAATCGGTCTTGTAGGAGTTGGTGAACTTCGTGAGTGAACGCCACGAGTGAACCCCGCAAATCGAGACCAGCCATGGCGCGGAACCCAAGCATCCTGCATGGTCACCACGCCCGCTGCACTCGATAAGACCCTTGGTGATGGCTTGGCTTCTGGCTCACCCCAGTACCTAAGCTGACAACCAGGAACCGGAAGTTGTCCCTTGACACTTCGGAAATCGGTGATGGACTGGGAACACTCCCTATCATCACTTCAGCATCCGCTACCAGCGGAGATCAGGGCGATTAGCACAGCGGTAGCGCACTTCCTTCACACGGAAGGGGTCACTGGTTCGAATCCAGTATCGCCCATTTTATTGAATCACCCCCGTGCCTGAGCCAGGTGTTATCGGTTTCGGGCACTCTCGCTACGGCACAGGCATCCAGAGCGGCCGGGTCCAGCCCGTTTTGCTGGTGTTTGGTCGTCAGAGGGTTCCATCCCGCTGCTGACCTGGTGGGCAGGAATGCCTAGCGGCGTCATACTGACCCTGTTCTGTTCACCCCGGAAATCTTTGTCGTGACGGACAAAGTGATCGGCACGCCCTCCGGGGATCCCCCCTCCTCCGCCCCATTCCAGGCTCCTGCGGAGACTGTGCTCCAGCCTGACGGCAGCTCCGCTGGCATGCCCCTCTCCCCGCGGTCCTCGGTTGACCAGACCCTGACGGAGCAGCAGGGGGAGGCCTCTCCATCCCTTCTCGTCCTCGGCAGCAAGTTGGCGGCCGCCCGCCAGGCCCAGGGGGTCAGCCTTGAGGCCATGGCCAATCGGCTCCACCTCGGGGTCTCCCAGCTCAAGGCCGTCGAGTGCGGCGATCGCAGCCAACTGCCGGAAACTGTTTTCGTGATCGCCTACGCGAGGCGGATCGCCGACTGCCTGGGCATCTCCATCGACGAAGAGCTCTCGGCTTTGCGCAGCCTGCCCCAGGATCGGGGCTCGCGCAGCCGCCTGGCCCCGGCCTCCCCATCTCCGAGAGCTGCGGCAGCCCCGCCATCCCCAGCCTCGAGGATCGCCGGTCCCAGGTCTGGATCGGCCCCTGCCCTTCCCTGGCGTGCTGCCCTGCTCGCCTTCGCCTTGCTGGGTCTGGTGGGATCGGCCCTGGCCCTGCGGCCCTGGTCTCGTCTGCAACCCTTCTCCGGCATGCCGTCGAAGCGGGCCCCGGATGCCGTCACCCCCCAGGCCTCCAGCGTCACCCCAGCCCAGGGCTTGCCCCCCAAAGCCACGCTCGTCCCTGAGACAACCGCTCCAGGGGCTGGCGCCGCCGCGACAACGTCCCTTGATGCCAACGGCCTGGTGCTCAGCAGTAATCCCGGCAGCTGGGTTTCCGTCCGTGACCGGACCGGCACCGTCGTGTTCGAGGGGCTGCTCAGTGGCGAGAAGCGCTTCCCCCTGGGCTCCGGTCTGGAGGTGCTTGCCGGCCGCCCTGACCTGGTCCGTGCCGCGGTCCAGGGCGGAGAGGCCAAGCCCCTGGGCACGATCAGCCAGGTGGAGTGGTATCGCTTCCCGGCGACCAGCGCCCAGCCCGGAGGACTCGCGCAGCCCCAGGGGGGCGCTGTCCGGCCTTAGGTCTGTCCTCAGGGGCCTGTTTGGCTCTACGGCTCCTCGGGTTCCGGCACCTTCAAGGTGATGCCGGTCGCCTCCAGCACCGCCGGCGCACAGGAGCGCAGGCTCCAGCGCTCCAGGCTCAGGTCCGGTTGGCTTCCTCCCTCCCCACAGGCCGCTTCCAGGCAGATCCTCAGCTCGCTGGCCTTCGTGCCCCGCGCCCCCTCCGCCTCCACCCGCAGGCCTTCGATCACCGTGCCGGGCCTGCGGTCGAGGGCTGCAGCCAGGCGCAGCAGCAAGGCCATTGAGGCCACCGTCTGACGCTGATCACGCTCCTGGATCAGCTGCCACGACTCGTGACGCTTCTTGGGCAATCCGCGGCGGTGATAGCGGGCGATCGCCGCCACCATCAGGTGTTCGGCCTCGCTGTAGCCCAGTAATTCGCCGTGGCGGATCAGATACCAGGTGTGCTTGTGATAAGCGGCAATGTTGATGTGTTTGCCGCAACTGTGCAGCTGGGCGGCGGCCCAGAGCAGCCGGCGGCCCGGCCCCGGGTCGTGATGGAGGGACCCATGGGTCTGGTCGTAGAGGCTCAGGGCATGGGCGGCCACCCGGTCGGCCCGGGCTGCATCGACGCCATGACTACGGGCCAGATGGCGCACCGTGCGTTCGCGGATCGAGCTCTGGAAGGCCAGGCGGTCGGCCAGCAATCCATTGCGCAGCATCCAGTCCACGATCAGACCCTCGCGCAGGGCCCTGTCGCAGACCACCAGCTCCTGGGCCTGCAGCATGGTCATGGCAGTCTGAAGAATCAGGGCCCCGGGCACGATGATCTCGGCACGCCGCTCGTTGATCGGAGTGAGGGCGCGCCGCTGCTCCGGTCCCATCGCCACCAGGCGGTTGACCAGATGGTCGACCCGGGCGCGGCTGAGACGGTACCCGTTGAGCTTGAGGCCTGGTTTGGCATCTTCAGCGGCGGCCAGGGCCGCCAGGGCCATGGCGGTGCCGCTGGTGCCCACCAACACCGGCTGCTTGTCGTGGGGCGCGAGGGCGGCGCGCACCTGGGCCACGGCCGGGTCGAGGGAGCCCTGGATGTAAGCCTCCAGGAAGGCCCGTCGCGCTGGTGGCAGGGGATCCTGCTGGCAGAACTCCCTCTGCAGACGAACCGCGCCGATGCGCGTGCTGGTCAGGGCGCGAGCATCGCGGCCGTCGGCCAGGATCAGCTCGGTCGAGCCGCCGCCAATGTCGAGGATGTAATGGGGGTCCTCCCCCAGGGTCATGCCTGACAGCACGCCCAGGTAAATCAGCCGCGCCTCCTCCGGCCCGCTGACCAGATCCACGTGGAGGTCGAGGCTGCGTTCCAGCTGCTGCAGGAAATCGCGCCCATTCGGCGCCTCTCGCACGGCGCTGGTGGCGGCTGTGATGATCTGCTCGGCACCGTGGCTGAGGGCCAGGTCGCGGCAGTGGCGCAGGGTGAGCAGAGCCCGTTCCACCGATTCGGCCGAGAGATCCCCTGTTTCGGGATCCCTCTCCCCGAGCCGCACGGTTGACTTTTCGGCCTGCAGCACGCTGAAGGCGTGCAGGGCGGGATCGATGGCGGCGATCAGCAGATGAATCGAATTCGTGCCGATGTCGATCGCGGCCACCCTCCGCATGACAAAGGTCTCCTCTGGGCCGCTGCTGGACCCGGTGGTTCTCGGTGCGCCGGGCGCCCCGGATCCGCTGGGGGCCTCAGGCGGCATGGTCGGCGGCGATGTCGGCGGTGATGACTGGGCCATCGGAACACTCTTCGGCCGCGGCGCCGACACTTTGCCACCACCCCGCCAGCGATGCGCCGTTCCTCCTGAGGATTGCCACCGGCCCGCGGCGCGGAGGGGCGGTCGGATCCCATCCAAGCCAGCCCTAGGGTGCCGCCAACGTCCCACCTGACCATGGCCACCGCAAGGGCCCTGCTGGAGCTGTTGCGTTGGCATAAGCCCAGCGGGCGGCTGATCCTGCTGATCCCCGCCGGCTGGGCCCTCTGGCTCACGCCCCAGGCCCCACCCGCCCCCGACTTGGTGGGCTGGATCGTGCTCGGCGGCCTGGCGGTCAGCGGGGCCGGCTGCGTCGCCAACGATCTTTGGGACCGTCGCATTGATCCTCTGGTGGAGAGGACCCGCCATCGGCCCCTGGCCTCTGGCCGGGTCAGCCCCGGCACCGCCTTCGCCCTGCTGCTGGTGTGCCTGCTGCTGGCCTTGCTGGTGGTGTTTGCCCTGCCTGCCGCCGGCAGGAGCACCGCCCTTGCCCTGGCGGTGGCGGCCCTGCCCCCGGTGCTGCTCTATCCCTCCGCCAAGCGTTGGTTCGCCCTGCCCCAGCTGGTCCTGGCCCTGTGCTGGGGGTTCGCCGTGCTGATCCCCTGGGTGGCCGCCAGCGGATCCCTGGCGGGGGGCTGGCCACTGCTGCTGATCTGGCTGGCCACCCTCTGCTGGACCTTCGGGTTCGACACCGTTTATGCGATGAGCGACCGGGAGGATGACGCCCGCCTCGGGGTGCGCAGCAGCGCCCTCAGCCTCGGCGCCGCGGCGCCGCTCTGGGTGACCGCCTGTTACGGCCTGACCGCCCTGCTGCTGGCGGTGGCGGCCCAGCTGCGCGGCATCGCCGGACCGCTGTTCTGGTTGCCCTGGCTGATCGCCAGTGGCGGCATGCTGCGGGAGGCTCTGGTGCTGCGTCGGGCCCATCTCCCCCGCAGCACCTACGGGCTCCATTTCAGCCATCAGGTTCAGCTGGGGGCCCTGCTGCTCCTGGCCCTGATCCTCGGTACCGCCACCACCCCAGGGCCATCTCCCTGAGTTCAGGGCCATCGGCCCGGCCCAACGGGCCCGATCCACCCGTGACGGCCGCGGCGCCCCGTCCTCCAGCCTCGCCTTCGGCCGTGCCCTTGATGCCTCACACGCCGCCCCCACCGCCGCGATGACGCCCAGCCTCCTCCTCCTGCCGCCCCCGCTGCGCCGCGGCGATTGGGTGCGCCCGGTGGCGGCCAGCTCAGCCCTTGGCGGTGACGACCGTCTGGAGGCGGGTCTGGCGATCCTGCGGTCGTGGGGGCTGGAGGTGGAGGAGAACCCTGCCTTGGGCGGGCGCCGCTGGGGCTATCTGGCGGGCAGTGACGCGGAACGGGCTGCGGATCTGCGCCCGGGCGAGCCTGGGGCCGTCGCCCCGGCGCTCTATGCCTGCGCCCGCGGCGGCTGGGGTGCGGCCCGGCTGCTGGAGCAGTCGCTGCAGCAGCCCGAAGGCTGGCTGCTCGGCTTTTCCGATGTCACATCGCTGCTCTGGCACCGGGTCGCCCGCGGACTCGGTGGAGGGGTGCACGGGCCCCTGCTCACCACCCTGGCGGCGGAGCCGGGGTGGAGCCAGGAGCGGCTGCGGGCTTTGTTGTTCGGTGAGCCGGTGGCGGAGCTGGAAGCGGTTGGCTGGCGGGCGGGGGTGGCCGAGGGACCGCTGTTGGTGGCCAATCTCACCGTGGCCAGCCATCTGCTCGGCTCGCCCCATCTGCCGGCCCTGCAGGGGGCGATCCTGGTGCTGGAGGATGTGGGCGAGGCCCCCTATCGGATTGAGCGCATGCTCACCCATTGGCGGCTCTGCGGTGCCCTGCAGCAGCTGGCGGGTTTGGGCTTCGGCAGCTTCGAGGGCTGGCGGGAGGCCGATGGCCGCGCCGATGAGCCGGAGGAGCACCGTTTCGATCTCGACCAGGTGCTTAGGGAGCGCAGCCTCGATCTGGGGATCCCGGTCGTCGCCCATCTGCCGGTCGGCCATACCCCTGGCAATGCTGCCCTGCCCCTGGGGGCCTGGGCCCGTCTCGATGGCGGCCGTGGGCGGCTGTCCCTGCTGCCGGGTGGGGGCTGAAGTCCGCCAAAGCCGAGCTTGGCCAGGTCCCGTTGTCCCCCGGGCTTCAGCTGCCATTCCAGGCTGGCGGCACGGTGCTGCGGTTGCTTTCCCGGTTGGCTTGATAGCCCGGCGAGAGGATTTCCACCCCGGCCGCCGCGAACCGATCCTGCAGGGAGGCCAGAAGCTCCGAAAGGGTTTCGCGGTAGAGGCCCACATCCCGGAGGCTGGCGTCGATCTCGTAGCTGATGTGAAAGTCGTTGAGGGCGGTCTGCAACACCTTGGGGGCGGGCTGTTCGGCGATCCCCGGCACTGCCCTGGCCGCCTCGAGCATCAGGTGGTGCACCTGCCGCCAGGGCACGTCGTAGCCGATCGTGATCGTCGTGCTGATCGTCACCGGACCTGGACCTTCCCGACCGGAATAGCTGAAGTTGAGGACCGGGGTCGAGATCACCATCGCGTTGGGAAGGCTCACCAACTCATTGCGTGGGGTCTGGATGCGGGTCACCAGCAGGTTGCGGTCCTGAACCACGCCGGTGACGCCGTTGATCTCGACCCGATCGCCCTCCTGGAAGGCCCGGGTGTAGATCAGCATCACGCCGCTGATCACGTTCGTCGCCACGGCGCTGGAGCCCAGGGCCGCCAGCAGACCCACGAACAGGCCAGCCCCTTGGAAGGCGCGGCTGCCGGAGCCTGGGATGTAGGGATAGGCCACCACTAGGCCAGCCAGCAGCATGGTGGCGGCCACCAGGCGGCCGGTCGGCCGGGCCCATTCGCGGTAGAAGCCGCTGATCTGCAGCTGGCCCCGCTCGATCGCCTCAAACCAGTCGACACAGGCCCGCATCAGGCCCCGGGTGAGCAGCAGGATCAGGGCGATCGTCAGCAGATTCGGGATCGCGGCGACCGCCCCCTCGAACAGGTGGATGAGCACGCCCCGCAGGTGTCCCCGCAACCCCTCGGCGATCATCTGGGTGGGGGGGAAGAGCCCCAGCAGCAGGGGGATCAGCAAATAGCTGGCCAGCAGCAGCAGGCTCCAGTGCAGCAACCGCAGCAGTCGCAGCAGCACAGCCCGTTCCTGTCCGCGATCGAGCACGGTGGTGCTGCCGATCCGCAGTCCCTCCAGCAGGGGTGAGTGCCCTTGGCGGATCCAGCGACCGAGACGCTGCTGGATCAAGGTCTGGATCCGCAGCCAGAGCAGATAGATCCCCAGCACCAGGGTGGCCAGAGCCGTGCTGCGGATCCAGGCCCCCAGGGTGTGGGTGCTGCGGTACTGGCGGATCGCCGCCCGCATCTGGTCGCGGTAGCGCTCGGCCAGCTCCTGGCGAGTGGTGCCGAAGGCCAGGGCCGCCCGGTCGTCGACCGCCATCTGGGGTGTGAACCCGCCCCCGGGGCGTTGCAGGCCGATCAGGGCGTAGGGGGGATCCTCGCGGACCACCAGGTGCTCAGGCTCCACCGCCTGGTTCTCGGCCAGCTGCCGCAGCCGCAGGCTTCCCCGCACCGCCACCTCCGCAGGGGTCTGGGCCCCGGTGGCGGAGCGAATCTCGAGCACCCGTCGCCCCTCCAGGGTGACCCAGCTGGAGGGTGGTGGTGGGGCAGGGGGAGGGGCCAGCGGTGGTGCCTGCACGGCAACCGGGGCGCTGATCGCTGCCGGAACCTGCCCGGGGACGGTGCCACCGGTCCAAGCCACTAACAGAGGGGGCTCCGGGGTCGGCAGGGCTGCTCGGGCCTGTTCCGCCCGGGCCAGGGCCGCCTGGGACACCAACGCTGGCATCAGGGCCGCCAGCAGCGCCACGACCAGCGCCACCAGCCGAACCACCGGTCGCAGGGGCCCGCGCGGGAGGCGTGGCGCTGGCATGGCGGCAGGCTGGCGGAACCCCGATCCTGACGCGGCGGGGCGCCGTCGCCAACGCTCCCTCCCCCGTCAGGGGCGCCCGGCGCTGCCGCCGTCGCGGCGGGCCAGCACCGCTTCGGCGATGGTCAGATCGAAGGTGGTGGTCAGTTTGATGTTGGCTGGAGAGGCCTCCAGCACCCGCACCGGCAGCCCCAGCCGCTCGAACAGGGCCGCGTCGTCGGTGGCGCTCCAACCCTCGGCGGCGGCGGTGGCATGGGCCTGCCGCAGCTGGTCTACGGCGAACCCCTGGGGGGTCTGGGCTGCCCAGAGGCGGCTGCGGTCCGGGGTGGCGGTGATCGTGCCACGGCCGTCCACCTCCTTGATGGTGTCGGTGACCGGCACCGCGGCGACGATGCCGGCCCCGGCCGCGATCGCCTCGCCCAGGGCGAGGCAGCAGCGCTCCAGCAGGTCTGGGGTCACCAGGCAACGGGCCCCGTCGTGGATGAGCACGGCTTCGGCGTCATCCGGCAGGGCCGCCAATCCACGGCTCACCGAATCCTGGCGGGTTTCGCCCCCCAGGATCCAGACCACGGGGCGATCGGGCCCGGCGGCGGCCACGATCGCCGCGATCGCTTCCCCATCCTGGGGTTGGCCGACCACACCGATCCAGCGGATCACCGGGCAGGCCAGGGCGGCCTCCAGGGTCCAGGCCAGAACGGGGCGGCCGGCCAGGGGCAACAACAGCTTGTTGCGGTCGGCGCCCATGCGGCGGCCGCTGCCGGCGGCGGCGATCAGCAGATGCACAAGCAAGCTCCCGGAAGCGGGACGGGATGGACCTGATCCATACAATCAGGCCGGGGATGCAACCCTGCAGATCCTGCCCAACCTCGCCCCCATGCGTGCACTGTTCCTGATTCCGGGCGATGGGCTGCAGCAGCTCCAGGCCTTCCCCGCCGTGGCGGCCACCGCCGAGCAGCTCGGCTTCGCCATCCAGGTGGCCTGTCCCCCCGACCAGGCCCCCCTTTGGAAGCTGCTGCCGGCGGTCGAAAAGCTGATCCCGTTCAGCTATCGCGACGCCACCTTGGCCGACTGGGCCAATCTGCTCGGTTCAGTCCGTGATCCCGATTTCCAGGTGGCGATCAATCTTGCCCCCAGCCGCCAGATGGACCTGATGCTGTCGATGAGCCACATCCCCACCCGTGTGGCCAGCGCCGGCTTCTCCACCACCGACCGGGTCAGCGAGCCTCCGGCTGGCTGGGCACCCCAGTCCCTCGCCGGCCACCTCAGCCCGGCGGGGGTGAGCCTTGATGCCGCCGCCTTCCGCCTCCCCATCCAGCCTGCCGCTCTGGCCGAGGCCACGGCGGCGTTCCCTCCGGGCGATGGCCCCTTGCTGCTGCTGGCCCCAGCGGGCGGCCCCTCGGACTGGCCAGCTGCGCACTGGCAGCAGCTGCCGGAACGCATCCGCACCAGCCTGCCCAGCCTCCGCAGCCGTGAGCTGCCGCCGGCAACGGCCGCCACTGCGGCCCGTCGGGCCGCTGACGTCGCCGCCAGCGATGTGGTGCTGGCCAGCGACCCCCTGACGATCGAGCTGGCTCTTTACTGCGGCACTCCCGTTGTGGCCCTCGGCCGGGCCAGCGGCAGCCTGCCGGCACGGGACGGGGTGAGCGGCGTGGGCCAGGACGGCACCCTGGTCTCTTTGGGGCTCGATCCAGTGTTGCAGGCCCTTGGACTGAGCTGAGGGGTGGCGCTCCGGAAGGCACCCCCCACGGCCGGACGGGTCCCGGCTCGATGGCGGCGGCCCCCGCCCACCCGGGCCCGCCACCCCTGGCTCTCGCCGATTCTGCTGCTGATCGCAGTGGTCAACATCACGGCGATCGGCTACCGGATCACCGAGGGCTGGGACTGGGGCGACTGCTACTGGATGGTCGCGATCACCATCCCGGGCATTGGTTATGGCGAGGTCCACCCCCTGTCTGCGGCGGGTCGCGTTGTCACCGTCTTCTCGATCATCGGTGGCCTCGCCGTGCTGCAGTTGGCGGCCCAGAGCCTGCTTGGCCTCTCGGAGTCGGGCTACCTGCGGCGGGTTCGCCAACGCCGCCTCATCCATTGGATCCGAACCATGCAGGACCATGTCATCGTCTGCGGTTATGGCCGCATCGGTCGAGAGATCGCCGAGCAGTTGCTGCGTGAAGGGGTGTCGATGGTGGTGATCGAACTGGATCCGGAGCTCCAGGCGGCAGCTGAAAGCCGCGGCATCCCAGTGATGCTCGCCGATGCCACCCGAGACGAAACCCTTCGTCAGGCCGGCATTCTTCGCTGCCGCAGCCTGGTGGCCGCCCTCTCCAGCGACGCCGCCAATGTGTATGTGGTGCTCAGCGCCCGGGCCATCGCTCCGGAATGCCGTCTCATCGCCCGCTGCGATAACGAGGAGGCGGCCCGCAAGCTGCGCCAGGCTGGAGCTGATCAAGTGATCAGTCCGTATGTGGCCGGAGGCCGGGCGATGGCGGCCACCGCCCTGCGCCCTCTGGCCATGGATTTCCTCGAACTCGTCGCGGGCTCAGATTGCGAAGTGGAGGAGTTCCAGCTCAGCGACGACCCTCGTCAGCTGGGACACCTGGCCGGTCGCTCCCTGGCGGATCTGGAGATCAAACGCCGCACCGGTGTGCTGGTTCTTGCGGTCAAACAACCTTCCGAGCCGATCGGCGCCACCACCTATCGCGGCATGCGCCCGGAGCTGCCCGCCGAGCGACTGATCGCCAACCCGCCGGTGGAAACCCGTCTGGCGCCCGGCCAGCTGCTCGTGGTGCTCGGGAGTCGGGATCAGCTCGCCCGCCTGCGGAAGCTGCTGGGTGTTGCCGTGGTGCAGGAGAGCGCCATGCCTGGCTGAGGGTAGGCGGGGCCATACGATCGCCGCCGAGTCGATCCGATGCCATGACCCTCTCCGCATCCACCCCAGCGCCGGTGGCCCTGGTCACCGGGGCCAGTCGTGGCATCGGACGGGCCATTGCCGAGGAGCTGGCCCGCAGCGGTGCCACCGTGGTGGTCAATTACGCCCGCTCGCCGGAGGCCGCCGCTGATGTGGTGGCCGCGATCACCGCGGCCGGTGGCAAGGCCTGGAGCATCCAGGCGGATGTGGCGGTCGAGGAGCAGGTGGAAGCGATGGTCAAGGCCGTCTTGGAGCGGGAGGGTCGCCTTGATGTGCTCGTCAACAACGCTGGCATCACCCGCGACGGCCTGTTGATGCGGATGAAGACCGCTGACTGGCAGCAGGTGCTGGACCTCAACCTCACCGGCGTCTTCCTTTGCACCCGGGCCGTGAGCCGCAGCATGCTGAAGGCCCGCTCCGGGCGGATCATCAACATCACGTCCGTGGTGGCCTTGATGGGCAATCCTGGCCAGGCCAACTACAGCGCTGCCAAAGCCGGCGTGATCGGTCTCACCCGCAGCAGCGCCGCCGAATTCGCCAGCCGCGGCATCACTGTGAATGCGGTGGCGCCAGGCTTCATCGCCACCGACATGACTCGTGAGCTGGATCACGGGCCGATTCTGGCCGCGATCCCCCTGGGCCGCATGGGCCAGCCCGAGGAGGTGGCCGGCGTGGTTCGCTTCCTGGCCATCGATCCGGCCGCCGCCTACATGTCTGGCCAGGTCCTGCAGGTGGATGGCGGCATGGTGATGCGCTGATCTTGCAAGGTTTTGCGCTGCGTGAGTTGATCCATCGCCCCGAGGCAAGACGAAGCATGTAAAATAATTTCAAATCCCAAAGTCTTTGCATGAAGCCTCGCGGCTTTCTGGTTCTGCCTGGCTCTGTTGTCTTGCTGGTCGCCGCGGTAGCTTTCCACCTCAGCAAGGGCCTGCGCGTGGCCCGAGTCGACCACCCCGATGAGATCTGGACCCTCGGGGCGATCAACCGCAGTTTCGATCAGGTCATCGCTTATGTGCTGGGGGAGGACAATCACCCCCCTCTGTATTACTTGGTGGCCAAGGCTTGGTCTGCTCTGGTGGGGCTGTCGATTCCGCAGGTGCGGCTCCTCTCCTATGGTTTCGCCCTGCTGGCGGTTGCCGGTTTCGTGATGTTCCACGCCCGTTACCGGTTGATCTCGCTGTTCGTGCCGCTGCTGTTGCTGGGCACCAACCCGTTGTTCACCTATTACGCCGCCACGATCCGTCCCTACGCCATGGTGGTGGCCTTGGCCTCGACCGTGACCCTCAGTGCGCTGCTGCTGCGTGAACGGGGATCCGACCGATCCTGGCCAGAGCTCCAGGGTGATCTGCCGATGATCCGCACGATCTTCTATGGCGCAGGACTGCTCCTGGGGCTGACCCATTACTACGGCACTCTCTATGTGACCATCTTGCTGGCGATCGATGCTATTGAGCGCAGGATCAGCCGCTCGCGCCTGCCCGGAATCGGCCTGTTTTTCCTGCTATTGATCTGGCCGGTGATGCAGAAGCTGTTTGGCACCCTCGGGAGGCAGGCTGAATCGAATCAATGGGTGAACGTGCTTCCTTTCATCAGCACCTTGAACAACTTCCTGACGGGGAATTTCCCCGTTGTTATGCTCTCGCGTCAGCCTGCCTATCTGTTTGTCAGCGTTGTGTTCGCAGCCCTGGTCGTCGCCGCATTCCGACCACCTCGACGCCATCGAGCCGGCCCTTCCCAGCCATCGCCGCCTCGGTTCGGCACCTTTCTCTGGAACGGGCCTGAGGCCCTGGCCTTGACCTCGGTGCGCCCTCTGCGTGAGCTCCTGGCCGATCGCAGGGTCTATCTCGTAATGATCGTCGGCCTGGTTTATCTCTTTTCTGCCCTGGTCGACCTCGCCATGCCCTTCTCCACGCCCTACTACTTCCTTGTCTGCCTGCCGGCTACTACTCTGCTGTTCGAGACCCTCTGCCAGGCGATCGAACGGCGGCTGGGCATCTGGCCGGCGCTGCTTGTACTGTCCGGTGTCCTGGTCTGTCAGGTGATTCTTACTCAAATTCGGCTAGCTCTGCCCTGATCTCGCTGGCGGCTCACTCCGGGTTGAGGGAATGGCCGATCTCCTCGCGCAGCCTCCGGATCTTCTGCAGCAGCCTGAGCCGCCGGCTGCGGGCCGTGAGGGTGAGAAACAGGCGGATTGGCACGTACACAACCGCCATCAGCACCCCGAGGACTGTGATCAGCAGGAACACCATGCCGTTGGCGCTGTCGGCCAGGGCGAGACTGCTGCCGGCAACCTCGCTGGCGATCCCCTGATCGATGGTGCGCTCCAGCAGTTCGTTCAAGAGAAACCGGGATCCGCACCTGGCCCGAGTTTAGGGAGCTTCAACCCGTTGGCAGCCTTGCAAAGGTGTGGGAATCACCAGTGGGGCCGCCGATCGCGACGGCTTTCCGTACTTCGCTGCTGCTGCGAAAGGTTGCCGCCGTATGGGAGGCTGAAAAGCGCTGTGCGCTTAAGCAATCCTTCCCCATGGCCAAGTTGATTCGATTCGCCGATGCCTCGCGTGAGTCCCTTGAGCGGGGGGTCAACGCCCTGGCGGATGCCGTGAAGGTCACGATCGGACCGAAGGGGCGCAACGTGGTGCTGGAGAAGAAGTTTGGTGCCCCCGACATCGTCAACGATGGGGTGACCATCGCCAAGGAGATCGAGCTGGAGGATCCCTTCGAGAACCTCGGCGCCAAGTTGATCCAGCAGGTGGCCTCCAAGACCAAGGACACCGCCGGCGATGGCACTACCACCGCCACGGTGCTGGCTCAGGCCATGGTGCATGAGGGCCTGCGCAACGTGGCCGCCGGCGCCAATCCGGTGCTGCTGCGCCGCGGCATGGAGCGGGCGGTGGCCCAGCTGGTGGCCGGCATTGCTGAGCGCGCCCGGGCCGTGGCCGGCGACGCCATCCGCCAGGTGGCCACCGTCAGCTCCGGCAATGACGAGGAGATCGGCCGCATGATTGCCGAGGCGATGGACAAGGTGAGCGCCGATGGGGTGATCACGGTGGAGGAATCGAAATCCCTGGCCACCGAGCTGGAGATCACCGAGGGCATGGCCTTCGACCGCGGCTATTCCTCCCCCTATTTCGTGACCGACAACGAGCGGCGCGAATGCGTGTTCACCAACCCCCTGCTGCTGATCACCGACCGCAAGATCGGCGCCGTGGCGGACCTGGTGCCCGTGCTTGAAGCCGTTTCGCGCAGTGGCCAACCCTTGGTGATCCTGGCCGAGGAGGTCGAGGGTGAGGCCCTGGCCACCCTGGTGGTCAACAAAACCCGGGGTGTGCTGCAGGTGGCCGCCGTGCGGGCCCCCGGCTTCGGCGATCGCCGCAAGGCGATGCTCGAGGACATCGCGGTGCTCACCGGCGCCACGGTGATCAGCGAGGACCGGGCCATGAGCCTTGAGAAAGCCACCCTGGCCGACCTGGGCAGCGCCGAGCGGATCACGATTCGCAAGGATGAGACCACCATCCTCGCCCGCGAGGATCGCCGCCCGGCCGTGGCGGCCCGGGTGGCGGCGATCAAGCGCGAGCTCGAGGCCACCGATTCCGACTACGACCGCGAGAAGCTTGCCGAGCGCATCGCCAAGCTGGCCGGCGGTGTGGCGGTGATCAAGGTGGGGGCCCCCACCGAAACGGAGCTGCGCAACCGCAAGCTGCGGATCGAGGATGCCCTCAACGCCACCCGCGCCGCCGTGGAGGAGGGCATCATCGCTGGCGGTGGCAGCACCCTGCTGCAGCTTGCCGAAGGGCTCAACGCCTTGGTCGCCTCCAGCTCCGGTGATGAGCGCACCGGCATCATCATCGTGCAGCGCGCCCTGGAGGCTCCGGTCAAGCAGATCGCCGCCAACGCCGGCAGTGACGGTGATGTGGTGGTGGAGGAAATCCGCCGCAGCGGCCTCGGTTTCAATGCCCTGACCGGCCGCTACGAGGATCTGTTGGCGGCCGGCATCCTCGATGCCGCCAAGGTGGTGCGCCTCGGATTGCAGGACGCGGTGTCGATCGCCTCTCTGTTGCTCACCACCGAGGCGGTGATTGCCGACAAGCCTGAACCCCCCGCACCTCCTTCCGCCGGTGATGGCGGTATGGGCGGTATGGGTGGCATGGGCGGCATGGGCATGCCCGGGATGATGTGAGTCCCCGCTCCCGCCAGGGGCAGATCACTCAGAGCCCGTTGATCAGGCGGGCATGAAGACGGCAGACGTTCATGGCTTGCGGGGGAGGCTTGCTGCAGAGCTTCCCCAGCTCCCGGTTCAGGGCTTCGAACTGAGCCAGGTGGGCTGTGCTGAGCGGCAATCCCAACAGCGAGGCGCCGTAGAGCAGCAGGCCGCCACAGGTCTGGAGCGTCAATCCGAGGCGCAGCCTTCCGTTTTTCTGAAGCATCCCAAGGATCCGGGAGGCCACCGGGGCGCCGAGCGAGCTACCTGCGCTTCCGCCGTTGCCAGTGATGCGTCCTCCCTGGCTGGTATGGCCGGTGTGTTTCATGGGTCTGCTGCCGTGCCGGAGAGCCGGAACGCATCCCAGGTCTCCGTCCTGATCTCATCGTGGACACGGGTTGGACGGAGCGTCAGGATCCCGTCAACAAACGTTGGCAACGCCAGCAAGCCCAGGCTGAGCCGCTGCTCGCGTCCAGTTGTGCTGGGAAGCGTTTTCTCAGCCCAGGGCACGCACATAGGCGGCCACCTGGAGATCCACTCCGGTGATCGCCGTTCCCACCACCACGGCGTCGGCTCCGGCGGCACGGGCCCTGGCTGCCTCTGCCGGGCCGGTGATTCCTCCCTCGCAGATCAGGGTCACCGCCGCCGGAAGGGCGCCGCGCAGGGCAGGAAGCAGCTCCCAGGCTGGTGGGTTCTGGCTCGCTGTCGCTTCGGTGTACCCGTACAGGGTCGTACCGATCCAGCTACAGCCCAGTTCCGCAGCCCGCAACCCGTTGGCCACGCTGTCGATATCGGCCATCAGCGGAGCTCCGAGCTCTTGATGGCAGCGCCGGATCAGCTCCGCCAGATCCTGACCCTGGGGTCGGGGGCGGTCGGTGGCATCCAGGGCGATCAGATCGGCCCCGGCTGCCCAGACGGCCCGAATCTCCTGCCAGCCCGGGGTGATGTACACCGGACTGTCGGCAAAGCTGCGCTTCCAGAGCCCCACGATCAGCGCCTCCGGACAGCGGCGGCGCACCGCCCCGATATGTTCCGGGCTCTCCAGCCGGACGCCAATGGCACCGTTGTTCAGGCTGGCCTCCGCCATGGCGGCGATCACCTGGGGGTCCCGCAGGGGGGAACCCTCCGGCGCCTGAACCGAGACGATCAGACCTCCGCTCAAGGCGCTCCTCTCAGGGCTTGTTCCGGACTTCATCGCGGCTGCCATCGGCGCTGGATGCTCCGCGGGGTGACATTGATCCATTCAGCTGGCCCGGGGGAGTTGGCTATCGGGCAGCCAGGCCCCCAGCTCAGCCAGGGCCCTGGGCCGCGGTGCTGGCGCCGCCTGGTCCATCGGACTCTGGGGCTGCTGGGGCAGGCGGCGTCGCAGGCGCTCGGCGTCGCTGGAGCTGGCTTGAACGGGAGCGCGCTCCAGGGGCGGAAGGCTGGTGCCGCCAGCGAGGCCAGCTTCGGTGCTGCTGGCCGTGGTCGGAAGCACCGGCATTCTTTCCCAGCCCAGTGGCTCCTGCCGCTGGCTGGCTGCAGCGTGGGCCAGTCCATCCCAGGCCGCTGGCGCATCGTCTTGTCCGCTGCTGGAGGTGGCGAAGGCAGCGGAGGAAACGGGCGCGGCGTCGACGTCGCTCAGGCTGCCTGTCAGGGCGGATCGGACCAGGGCCGCGGCTCTGGGCCACTGACGACGAAGCTTTTCCAGGCCTCGCCGGGCGGCCGCAGCTGCTCGGCTCTGGCCCGATTGGGCGGGGAGGGCTTGGTCTTGCCCGAGCTGAGGCTCCGAATGGTTTGGATCGGCCCAGGATTCCATGCTGGTGGCCAGCGGCCGGGCCGCTGCGGGCTCGCCCACGACGCGCGCTCCGGGGATCGTGCTGCTGCCGACTTCCGGGGCGTCCATGGCCTCGCCCAGACGATCTGCATGGGCCCTGGGGTGTTCCAGGGCTCCCTCGGGATCCTCGAGACCACCGGCCCACGGCTGGGGGGCGATCGGCTCAGGAGAGAAGGTGGCCATCATGGTCGCGATCGCCGCGTCCACCTCCGAGAGCACCCGGCGCTCTAGCGGATCGCTCGGCCTGCGATCAGCCCTGGCCTCGGCGTCGGCGGCACCGGGGGCGGTTCCCTGACGGCCCGTCTGGGGCGGAGCCGGCACGGTCCCTGGGGCTTCGGCCAGCAGTAGGACCTGATCGAACCAGGCCGCGGCCCCATTGCCGAGCAACGAGCTGAGGGCTCGTTGGCGGAAGCTTTCCAATCGCGCGACGCCGTGCCGGTGGACCAGCGCCTGGGACAGCTGGCGGACGCTGAGCGGGTCCTGTCGGCTGATGGCCTCAAGGAGCAGGGCCTCAGGGTCAGGGCGCGCGGCGGAAGTGGGCCGTGGACGGGGGGCGGTTCGGGAGAGGGGATCCACGGGGGAAGAGTCAGGAGAGTTTGCGATCCAGCAGCGGACGGATGACCAGGAATAGCCCCACCGCGAGGGTGGTCAGGATGGCGAGGCAGCTGACGGTGGTGAGGGAGCCGTAGGGGGCCACCAGAACCACATCGGTGGCGAGCCGATCGAGTGCCAGGTTGCCGGCGTAGGCCGAGCGTATCGGTTCAATGGCGAAGGTAAGTGGATTCAGGGCCGCAAGCCACCCCAGCCAGGTGGGCATGAAGCTGATCGGGGCCAGGGCGGTGCTGGCGAAGAGCAGCGGCAGGTTGGTCACGAAGATCACCGCGATCAGTTCGATGTGGCCTGGCAGGATGAAGGCCAGGCCCAGGCTCAGGGCTGTGACCGCCACTACCAACAACAGCAGGGTGACCACCACCAGCACCAGGCCGGCGGCTCCTGGCCAGCCGTAGCCCAGCAAGCCGGCCGTGCCCACGATCGCC
Organism: Cyanobium sp.; assembly: GCA_044360135.1. Lineage (GTDB taxonomy): Bacteria > Cyanobacteriota > Cyanobacteriia > PCC-6307 > Cyanobiaceae > Cyanobium. The sequence continues at coordinate 54,811 of JBIKKX010000009.1, read as the reverse complement.
AGGCTCTGAACGAGGCTGAGGCTGGTGATGTACAGCACCGAAGCCAGCACAATCGAGGCCCGTGACCGAAGCGGTGCCACCAACAGCCTGTTGAGGAAGCCGAATTCCCGGTCGAACATCACAGGCAGCCCGGCATTGAGGGCGGCACTGAAGGCGGTGAACACGATCACGCCTGCCCCGAGAAAGCGGCCGTAGCTCCCCCCCCCCGGCAGCAGGCCCGCTGGGGCCTTGGCGAAGAGCGCCCCGAACAGCACCAGCCAGATCAGCGGCTGCAGCACCCCCGCCACCAGGGTGGAGGGCCGTCGGATCAACTGAACGAACAGCCGCCTGGTCAGGGCCAGGGTCTCCTGGCGGATCTCGGCCAGGGCGGAGGGGGGGGCGCTCGTCTGCGGCAGGGGCGAGACGGCTGGGGTGGCACTGGTCATCGTTCGGCGGGACCGAGAGTTCGGGGATGGCGGGGCTGGGACGCAGAGCAGGGATGGGAGTCAGCGCATGGATTGCTTGCGTTCGGCCTTGACATCCCGCTGGCCGGCCACGGCCAGTTCCGCATCCTGGAGGGTGCGGCCGGTGGCCTGGAGATACACATCATCGAGGCTGGCTCGGCTCTGGGCGAGGGCGAAGACAGGAAGATCGGCCTCGGCCAGCTGGCGCCGCAGCCGCTCGATCACGGCGTCGCCATCGACCACCAGGTTGAGGGAATAGCCCTGGGCACGGTTGATCACCACCTGCCGCACCCCCTGGCAATCCTGCACCAGGCTGCGGACCCTGCCCGCCTCCTCCTCATCGCTGAACTCCCGCACCCGCAAGGTGACCCGGTCGCCGCCGAGGGCGCCCTTGAGGTCGCCAGGTGTCCCCTCGGCAATCACCCGGCCGGCCTCGAGGATCGCCAGCAGATCGGCCAGGGCATCCACCTCCTCGAGGTAATGGCTGCTCAGCAGGATCGTCGTGCCTTGATCGCGCAGCTGCCGCAAGACTTGCCAGATCGTCGCTCGGCTCTCGATGTCGAGTCCCACGGTGGGCTCGTCGAGCACCAGCACCCTCGGCCGATGCAGCAGGCCGGTGGCCAGATCGAGGCGGCGACGCATACCACCGGAGTAGGTGCCGCAGCGGCGGTCGATCCATTCCCCCATTCCGAGGAGTGCGATCAGCTCCTCGATTCGGCCATCGCGCTCATGACGATTGAGATGGTGGAGATCTCCCTGCAGCGCGAGCAGCTCGCGGCCGCTGAGGATCTTGTCGATCGCAACCTCCTGGGCCACGTAGCCGAGCAGCCGGCGCACGCCGCGGGGATCGGCGAGGGCATCGACTCCAGCCACCCGGACTTTGCCGGCATCGGGAGCGAGCAGGGTGCAGAGGATGCGCAGGGCGGTCGTCTTGCCCGCGCCGTTCGGACCCAGCAGGCCGTACAGACAACCAGGTGGGACCGTCAGGGAGACGTCATCAAGGGCCTGGATCGGCTCGGCGCGGCCGCCGCTGCCGTAACGCTTGTTCAGGTTCTGGAGCTCGATCAAACCCGGCCTTCTCCCGTTGTGCAACCCGGATGAATCTAGGCAGTGAGAGCTAGGTTCCGCAGCCGGACTGGGGCGGAGAACCGGCTCCGGCCGGCCCGGCGGAGAAGGGTGCGACAAGAGCCAGGTGGCTAGGAGCCAGCCCGCTTCAGGAGAGTGTCGACGCCAGGGGTTCAGTGACCAGACGACTGCTGAGCAGTTGGCTCAGGTCACCATGCCAGGGATCGAACAGGGCGGCCTGAGGAAGGCGGGCCAGGAGGATCAGCAGACAGACGCCAAACAGGTAGAGGATTGACCAGCGGAACAAATTGCGAGCAGGCTGGGTCTCCTCGGGCTGGCGTCGCAGGGCCTCACTGAGTTGGAGCAGGCGGCCGTTGAAGGGCAGCAGCAGCAGACCGTAGAGCCAGCCTCCGCTGGGAAGGGCGAGCACCCCGAGGGTGCTGATCGCCACCGTGACGCCGCTGTACCGGCAGATGGCCTCACTGGTGAAGGCGGGCCCCTTGACGACAGGCAGCATCGGAATCCCCACCGAGCGGTAGTCCTCCCGCAGCAGCAGGGCCAGGGCCCAGAAATGGGCCGGGGTCCAGACCATGACCAGGGCAAACAGCCACCAGCCCGCCCAGCTGAGGCTGCCGCTGGCTGCGGCCACGCCCACCAGGGGGGGAATGGCCCCGGCGATGCCACCGATCACGATGTTGCGGGTGGTTCGGGGCTTGAGCAGCGCGGTGTAGAGCAGAACGTAGCTGCACAGACCGAGGAGGCTGAGGGCAGCCGCCAGGGCGTTGACGGCGACGACCAGCAGCAGGGTCGAGGCCACGGTCAGGCCTACGGCGAAGGCAAAGGCCCTGCGGCGGGGCAGGCGGCCGGAGGGAAGCGCCCGTTGCCGGGTTCGCTGCATGCGGCTGTCGAGCTCCTCTTCCCAGAGGCAGTTGAGAACGCCGGCCGCTGCCGCCGCCATGGCACCGCCGCAAAGGGTGGCGATCAGGCGAAGCGGATCGAGTGGCCAAGCCACGGTGAGGGCCATTCCAGCGGTGGTTGTGGCCAGGAGCAGCGGAATCAGCCGCGGTTTGGCCACCTCCAGCCAGGCGGGCAGCCTGCGTCGTCCTGGGGTGGAGGGCTTGTTTCCCTCACGGCCTGCAGTTTCGACCGGCTTGGAATCCAGAGCTTGGGCTAAATCGGTGTCCGCGGCCAGGCCAGGACCTGGGTCGGAGAGATGCTCCTGGGGGAGCGGGCGTGGCGGGTTGGCCGTGCCATGGCCCAGGCGACGGAACCTGGACAGGGGATGAGCGCTAACCATGGGCCATCTCGAAGGAAGGGGATGCGGGGATGGCTCGGGCGGAGGAGGAACGGATCAGGACTTGCCCCCAGAGAGATCCCAGAACGGCGACGAGCAGAGCGGCCAGGAGCTGGTGCGCCACAGTGACCAGGGGGGCCCCCAGCTGCAGGCGCAGGGTCAGGACCCCCAACAGCACCTGCAATGGCGCCAGCAGGCTTACTGCTACGGCTCGGATGGCCACAGGCCGATGCCCTTTGGGAAGGGCCAGGCTCGCCGCTCCAAGGAGAAACAGGGCCGTCAGCGCCCCCCAGGCCCCGAAGCGATGGAGCAGAAGCCAGCGACAACCTTCGCCGCTCTCCAGGCAGAGCGAGGAGGCCCAGCGGGAGGCCATGGCGCCTCCGAGAAAGCACTGGCTGAACAGCAAGGCGGTGGCGAGGGTGGGAAAGGGCCACCACCAGCGAGGCAGGGGTGGGGCGGATAGGACGTCCGACCAGCTGCCCAGGGCACGCACTGCATCGGAGCAGCCCGCCACCACAAGCACAAGCAGCAAAGCGGTGAGCAGATGGGCCGTGACCGTGCCTGGCGCGAGCAGGCCCAGAACCGTGAAGGCGCCGAGGGCCCCCTGGAAGGCCACAAGGCCAAGGGCGAGGCCGGCGGTCCAGGGGAGCCAGACGGGCAGATTCCTGCGTCGCAGCAGGCTGAGGGCTACCACCACCAGCAGGGTGAGGCCCACCAGGAAGGCATCGAGGCGGTGGAACCACTCCAGGAAGACCTGAAGATTCATCTGCCGCCCTGGCAACAGACTGCCGTAACAGAGAGGCCAGTCTGGACAGGCCAGGCCGGCTTCCATGACCCTGGTGGCGCCTCCGATCGCCACCAAGGCGATCAGGGCGACGACCAGATGGCCAAGCAGCAAGCTGAGGCCTTGAAGCAGCGCCGGGGGCGGGGTCGATTTCGAGGCGGGCGCCGTGGGCACCATCCCGGGGACCATGGCCACCACAAACGAATGGGCTCACAAGTTAGCGAGTTCTGTCTGGTGGGGGATCCCTCACATCTCAGGCTTAAAAATGAACGAAATCTAAACTTTCCCTGCATTTCTGTTCTTGGTTCAGGCGGCACATCCATTGCAGCTGCGGCGTCCATAGGCTGGACTTGATTCCCGTTGCCCGAGCTTGCCGCCGTGGCCATTCCTTCCGCACTGGTCACCCTCCTGATCGGCATGGCCCTCGTGCTTGCTGGCCTGTGGGTGGGAGAGCACGTCTCGCTGTTACCCCAGGACGCCAGCAGCAATGCGCCTGTTTACGACAGTCTGTTTCAGGTTTTGTTCAGCATTGGCGCGATTCTGTTCATCGGAATCGTGGGCCTGTTGGTCTTCAGCCTGGTCAAGTTCCGCCGCAGGCCCGGTGAGAGCGGCGACGGTGCTGCGATCGAGGGCAATCTGCCTCTCGAGATCCTCTGGACCGCCATTCCCGCCGTTGTGGTCTTGTTTGTGGGGATCTACAGCTACGACATTTACGAGCGCATGGGCGGGATGATGCCGCTCAACCATCACGAGCTTGGAGGCCAGGCGGAGCTGGCCCAAGCTCACGCCGGCCATTCCGGCCACGATGCCGACTCGATGGCGATGACAGCGGTTGCCGCCGTTGGCCAGTCCGGCGAAGGGGCAATGGTGGCTGCTGACCCCCAGAATTCCGGACCCCAGCCACGGGTCTGGGGCGGGATCGGGGTGCCGGATCAGAACGGCAGTGCTGAACAAGCTGTGATGATCGACCTGACGGCGATGCAGTTCGCTTTCATCTTTCACTACCCCCAAACCAACATCATCAGCGGCGAGTTGCATGTGCCCGTCGGCCGAACCGTGGAACTACATATGGAGGCTCGCGATGTGATCCATGCCTTCTGGGTGCCCCAATTCCGCCTTAAGCAGGATGTGATACCCGGCCAACCCACGGTGCTCAGTTTCACCGCCACCCGCCCAGGTAGCTATCCGATTGTTTGCGCCGAACTCTGCGGCCCGTATCACGGCGGCATGCGCTCCACGGTGGTGGTGCATGAGCCCGACGCTTATCAAGCCTGGTTGCAACAGAACACACCGCCCCCTTCTCCAACCGTCGCCAATTCCGGTACCACCCCCACGGCCTGAACCATGACCATCGCCTCTCCTGCTGATTTCCAGCCCAAGGGTCAGCCGACACCGCCAGCACCCTCTGGCGGCCTGCAGCCCGAGGGTTGGCTCCGCTACCTGAGCTTCAGCCTTGACCATAAGGTCATCGGTTTGCAGTACTTGGTCTGTGGGTTTTTCTTCTATTTCCTTGGTGGTGCCCTCGCCGGAGTGATCCGCACGGAGCTGGCCAGCCCGATCAGTGATTTCGTCAGCCGCGAAACCTATAACGAGGTGCTGACACTGCACGGCACCGTGATGATCTTTTTATGGATCGTGCCGGTCGTCAATGGCGCTTTTGGTAATTATTTGATCCCGTTTTATGTGGGGGCTCGTGACATGGCTTTCCCCCGTCTCAATGCCGTGGCCTTCTGGCTGATCCCACCGGCTGGACTTCTGCTGATTGCCAGCTATTTCGTGCAGGGCGGAGCTGCCCAGTCCGGCTGGACAGCCTATCCACCCCTGAGCATTACCACCCCTGCTCTTGGCCAGGTTCTCTGGATTTTGAGCGTCCTATTACTGGGTGGCAGCTCGATTTTCGGTGGCATCAATTTCATCGCCACGATTCTCAAGCTGCGTCGACCTGGCCTGAAAATGATGCAGCTCCCCATGTATTGCTGGGCCATGCTCGGAACCAGCATCCTTGTGGTGCTGTCAACTCCGGTTCTCGCGGGAACCCTGATTCTGCTTAGTTTCGACATCATTGCTCACACCGGATTCTTCAATCCAGCCCTGGGTGGCAATGTGGTGGTTTATCAGCATCTCTTCTGGTTTTACTCCCATCCTGCTGTTTACATCATGGTTCTCCCGGCTTTCGGGCTGGTGAGTGAGATCTTGCCAATTCACGCCCGTAAACCGCTATTCGGCTATACCACTATGGTCTATTCGATCATGGGCATTGTTGTCCTGGGCCTTGTGGTCTGGGCTCACCACATGTTCACGAGTGGTACCCCGCCCTGGATGCGACTGTTTTTCACAATCGCCACATCCTTTATCGCCGTTCCCACCGGGATTAAATTCTTCAACTGGTTGGCTACACTTTGGGGAGGAAAAATAGCGCTCAACAGCGCCATGTTGTTTGCCTGCGCATTCATCGTCAACTTTGTGTTTGGTGGCATCACCGGCGTCGCCTTGGCCCAGGTCCCCTTTGATATTCACGTGCATGACACTTATTTCGTGGTTGCCCACTTCCACTACATCGTTTATGGCGGTACTGTGTTTGTGATCTTCAGTTCTGTTTATCACTGGTATCCCAAGTTCACCGGTCGGATGCTGAATGAGGATCTCGGTCGCTTGCATTTCTTGCTCACCTTCATCGGTTTTAATCTCTGCTTTGCTCCCCAGCATTGGTTAGGCCTCAACGGCATGCCCCGTCGCGTTGCTGAATACGATCCCTCCTTTGCCACCTGGAACCAGGTCAGCAGCGTCGGCGCCCTGTTGATGGCGATCAGCAGCCTGCCGTTCCTGATCAACGTGATCTTCAGTGCCTATCGCGGCGAGATTGCCGGCGACAATCCCTGGCGCGCCCTCACTCCTGAGTGGCTGACCAGTTCCCCGCCTCCAGTGGAAAACTGGATCGGTGAAGCCCCTCTGGTCACCCATCCCTATGGCTACGGCAGCCCAGAGGACAGGATCGATCTGAGTGCTGCCACTGGTCGCGATCTCTGGGGTGGTCCGGGCCTTTGAAGCACCGAACCACTCCGCCCTCTCGCCGCACTCCCGCACGTCAGGACCACCCCTCCCCCAGGTAGATCCGGTCCCGTCTCGCTGACCATCCCCATTCCGACCGCACTGCGGTCCCCACCTCCCGCCGACGATGACCAGCCTCGCCCCCGGAAGTAGTGACACCGAGCCCCGCGATGCCGTCATCGCCGCAGGCGTCCACGCCGATCGTGACCACGCGGCCAGTGACCATGGCGAGCATGCCGATGCCCGTCTTTTCGGCCTGGCCACCTTTCTGGTGGCCGATGGCATGACCTTCGCCGGCTTCTTTGCTGCCTACCTCACCTTCCGTGCTGTCAATCCGCTACCCCCCGGCTCGAGCTACGAGCTCGAACTGGTGCTGCCTGCGATCAACACCGTGCTGTTGCTTGTCAGCAGTTACACCTTCCACCGAGCCGGCCGTGGGTTGTTGCGTGGCGACGGTCCTGGCTGCCGCCTCTGGCTGTTGCTGACGGCCGGGCTGGGAGCAGCCTTTCTGGCCGGCCAGATGGTGGAGTATTTCCACCTGCCCTTCGGGCTTACCGACAACCTTTTTGCTAGCACCTTCTACGCCCTCACCGGTTTTCACGGGCTGCACGTCACCCTGGGGGTGATCTGCATCCTGATCGTCTGGTGGCAGGCCCGCAGCGGCGGCCGGATCAGTGCCGCCAGCCCCTTCGGATTGGAGGCGGCGGAGCTCTATTGGCACTTCGTCGATGGCATCTGGGTGATCCTGTTCGGCATCCTTTATCTGCTTTGAACGCCTGAACGTCGGCTGCCGCTTGCCCGCCCAAGGACCAAGGCCTCCGATCCCTTGGGGAACGCCCCTGGCTCGGGCCTGCGGCCCAAACCCTTGAAGCTTGCGTCAGCAGCTGCTTCAGGTCTGATCGGCTGGTTGTTGCTTAGCGATGCCGCGAGACTTGCCGAATCCGGAGTGCAATGGTCACAATTCAGTCAATGTTGTTGTGCCCCAACGCCGTATGGCCGTCCATCGATTGACCACCGACAGCCAGGACGGACACGGCGTTCCAGCCGCTCCGCTCGAAGGAGCCGCCCTTCTCGATCGCGCCCGCTCCCTCAGCAACCGTCCCGAGGATCAGATCGCCAGAGCCTGCGGTTACGTCGGACCGAGCGGCCGGGTGTTGAAAAAGAGTTTTTACCGTGCCCTCGTCGCGGCCAAGGGGTATTCGGTCCCCTCGGCCACAGCCGCAGCACCGGGCAAGGGGCGCCAGGCTGATTTCCGGACCCGCGTCCATGGCAATGGCAACCTGCTGATCGGCCAGGCCTACACCCGGCGTATGGGCCTTGAGCCCGGCCAGGAGTTCAGGATCGAACTCCACAGGGAAAGCGGCTCGATTTGGCTCTCGCCCCTCCAGGAGCCCTCATCCTGAGGAAGCAGCAGAAGATCCTGCCGTCCTTCCATCGGCCCTGAACCACGCCCAGTCCCTGGGTGCGGCCTAGCCCCAGCCATGCTCTGCCAGCCAGGCGGCGTCGATGGCGACTGGTTCGTTCCCGTGCCCCCGATCCACGCCCCCTGGGCGGCCTCCTGCCTGCAGCAGGCGTTCGGTGTATTTGGCCAGCAGATCCGCCTCTAGGTTGACGCAGTCGCCGATCCGGCGCTGGGCCAGGGTGGTGGCGCCCCAGGTATGGGGGATCACCGCAATCCAGAAGCTCCCATCCTCGCTTCCCCCGGATTCCGCCACTGCTGCCGCTCCCAGCCCTGCCACGGTGAGGCTGATCCCATCCACCGCCACACTCGCCTTCTCGCAGATGTAGCGACTCCAGGCTCGCTCCCGCCAGCGCAGGGCCAGCCGCCAGGAGGCCGGCAGCCGTTCGATCGCCACCACCTCCCCAAGGGCGTCGACATGGCCGCTCACCAGGTGGCCGCCAAGTCGGTCCGCCAGCCGCAGGGCCGGCTCCAGATTCACCGCTGCCCCAGCGGCGGCACGGCTGGCGAGGGTGGTGCGCTCGAGGGTTTCCTCACTGACGTCGGCGCGGAAGCCATCGGCCAGCAGCTCGGCCACGGTGAGGCACACCCCATCGACGGCAACGCTATCGCCCAGCTGCAGGGTTCCCAGGCTGGCCGCACCGGGCAGTCGCACCCGCACCCCAGCCGGAGCGCGCTCCAGCCTTCCCACCGCCTTGACCAGTCCGGTGAACATCGCCCCCAGCCCCCGCACTCTCGCCATAATCGCTGCAAGGGCAACGGCGCAATCCTGGAGAGCACGGGCATGGTCGAGATGGGAGTCGCCGGGATCGCCCTTGATGCCGCCAGCCGCAGCCCGATTGTGTTGCTGCGCGATCCCTCCGGCCGGAGACAGGTACCGATCTGGATCGACCAGAGCCAGGCTCAGAACATCCTGGCGGGACTCCACAACGAGCGTCCTCTCCGCCCCCTCAGCCATGACCTGATGGTGCGTCTGCTTGAGGCCGGTGGTCTGCGGCTCGAGAAGGTGATCATCCACGCCATCGAGGACAGCACCTTCCGTGCCGTGCTCAAGTTGCAGCGAGGTGAGGAAACCCCGATCGAAATCGATTCTCGCCCCAGCGACGCGATCGCCCTGGCCCTGCGCACCGGCAGTGCCATCTGGATGTTGGAGGAAGTGGTGGCGGATGCCTCGATTCCGGTGGATGCCGAAGCCGACGCTGAAGACCAGGAAGACTTCCGCCGCTTCCTCGACCGCACCAGCCCGGCCGAGTTGATTCGCCACTTACGGCGCGTGGAGGACAGTCGCGGCGATCAGGCCCCGGAGCCGCCGATGGGCGGCGCCGAGCCGGGACCCCCGGAATCGGACGGCCCCGGCAGCGGCGGTCCCGCCGCCCATCCCGCCGATGGCCCCGATGCCGTCGGGCCCTGAACCCCCTCAACCCCCTCCCCTGATTCGGGGAGCCACGCTGGCTCAGGTGCGCCGACCGTTCGGCCGCGGTCGCCCCGTCTCCCTGTTCACCCTCGGCACGATGCGCGCCCTCGAGAGCGCTGGGGCCCTGGCCGCTGTGGTGGACGCCGCCCTCGAAGCCGGCATCAACCACATTGAGACGGCCCCGGCTTACGGACCGGCGGAAACGTTTCTCGGCCGGGTGCTGGGGCAGCTGGCCGAGCGGAATCTGGATGCCCGAGAGGCGCTGGTGATCACCAGCAAGGTGTTGCCAGGACCAGGGGAGGGCCTGGGCTTGGCCGAGGGTCTGGATCAGCTGCGGGCCAGTCTGGGCCGCCTCCAGGTGGAGCGGCTCGACAACCTGGCCGTTCACGGCCTGAACACGGCCGACCATCTGCACTGGGCCCTTCGGGGGGCCGGTGCCGAGCTGCTCCAGGCCGCCCTGGCGGAGGGGCTGGTGGGCCAGGTCGGCTTTTCCAGCCATGGACCCACCGCCCTGATCGCCGAGGCCCTGGCGAGCGGCCGTTTCGACTTCTGCAGCCTGCATCTCCATCTGCTCGATCAGGAGCGCCTGCCCCTGGCCCGGCAGGCCCTGGCCGCCGGGATCGGCGTGATGGCCATCTCCCCGGCCGATAAGGGGGGACGGTTGCAGGCACCCTCCGACACGCTTGTGGCCGACTGCGCCCCCTTCGCCCCCCTGGAGCTGGCCTACCGCTTTCTGCTCAGCGAAGGGATCAGCACCCTCACGCTCGGGGCGGCGCGCCCCGAGGACCTGTCCCTGGCTGCGCGCCTTGCTTCTGCAGACGGCCCCCGCAACGCTGCGGAGGAAGGCGCCCTGGCCCGACTGGCCGCCGCCGCCGCCGATCGTCTCGGCGCCGAGCGCTGCGGCCAGTGCCGGGCCTGCCTTCCCTGTCCGGCCGAGGTGCCGATCCCCGCCCTGCTGCGATTGCGCAATCTGGCGGTGGGCCATGGTCTGATCGGTTTCGCCCAGGAGCGCTACAACTTGATCGGCCGCGCCGGCCACTGGTGGGAGCAACGCGATGCCTCGGCCTGTGAATACTGCGGGGCCTGTCTGCCGCGCTGTCCCATGGAGCTGGCCATCCCCGACCTGCTCGCCGACACCCACCGCCGGCTGGCGGCGGCCCCGCGGCGGCGGCTGTGGGGGTGAGGGGCGGACTCGTGCCCTGGGGCCCTGGGGCTCGGCCCTGTCCCCAGCGGCCCACGAAGGGTTGACGGCTCCGCTTCGCTCCGCTGCTCTGAAGGGATCCCGGCTCAGCTCGTTCGAGCCGCAGGGGCGGCCCCATCCCAGAGGGCCTGCAGCCGCTGACGCTCTGCGGGGAGCATGGGCGGTAGATCGCGCCAGCGGGCCCGCACCGTCGCCGCAGGCAGGAGCAGGGTCCGTAGTCGGGTGGGGAAGGGCGCCAGCGCGTTCTCCAGCGTCTGCTGGGGAAGGGGTGGCACCCAGCCAGCTGCCAGCAGTGACGGCAGCAGGGGGGGCTCCAGGGCCTCACCCAGCCACTCCAGGGGTGCCGCCGGCGCTCCGGCCAGACTCAGCAGCAGATTCCAGCTCAGCGGACCGCCCTGCTCCGGCAGCACCACCGCCAGGCGGGGATCGCGACGCAGCAGCGGCACCACCCGTTGGCGGGGCAGGACCGCGGCGTCGGCGTAGCCCCGGAGCAGCAGACTCAGCCCGTCCCGGTCGTCGTAGGCGAGCGCCTGAGCGCGGAGCTGCCGCAGCCGCTCCGGATCTTCCTCCACCAGGTCGAGGGCCAGCCGCGGCGAAGACGGCAGCACCAGCCGACCCCGGAGGCTGGGATCGAGCAGCAGCGTCCAGCCCTCAGGGGCGCGACGGGCCAGGTCGGGCCGGTTGCGCAGCACCAGCACCCACGGATTGACGGCCCAGGGGAAGGCGAGGGTGGGGGCTTCCGCATCGGTCGCAAACAGGCGGGCCACGGCTCTCGCCTGGGGATCGAGGCGCTCCAGCAGGGCGGCTGTCCCGATCGGCTGCAGGGCCTCCCGCTGCAGTCGGGTGGCCCAGCCATCTCCCAGCTGGAACAGGGCGGGGCGCTCCCGGGCCTCCCTGTCACCTCTGGCTGCCACGGCGTCCAGCACCGCTGCCGGATCGTCGCGCAGCAGCACCTGCCAACCCTTCGGCAATCGCGCGGTCCAGGCCGACGGCAGATCGCCGCGGCTGGCCAGGAGCCTCGGCCGGGGAGCCCTGGCGCTGCATCCCCCCAGCCCCAGACCGGCCAGCCCCAGCCCGGCAGAGGCGGCGAGTCGCAGGGCCTGACGGCGGGAGAGGGGCGGCTGGTCAACCATGGCCGGACCGTAGGCCGCCGGGGTCAAGGCCCCCGACGGTGTCTGGGGGGTGGGGAGCTGCGGCAAGGCCGCAGGCGGCGGGGGCCCCAGAGGCCCCCAGCAGGCTGAGGCAGGCGCGATCGCAGGCTTGGGCGAGGGCGGCCGGGCTCCGGCCCGTCAGCTCCCAGAGCAGCGCCAGGCCCCCGGCCCCCACTCCCTCCTTGACGTAGCCCCGCTCGTAATCGGCAAGGGCGGGGTGGATCGGCCCGTGGAAGCGCAGCGAGGCGGCGAAGGCAAGGGGTTCATGGCCCCAGCGCTCGCCGATCCGACGCAGTAGCAGGGCCAGATCGCTGTGCTCCTCCGAGGCCACCCAGGCGGTGGTGCCGATCGCCACCTGGCCGATCAGGCGGGGCAGCAGCGAGGGGGGCGCCAGGGCCAGCGCCAGGGCCAGCACCGCCGCCATTTGACTGCCTCCTGCCAACAGCAGCGGCCGGCCCCTGGCGGCGCCGGCCAGCAGCAGGCCGGCCGCTAGGGGTTGCATCGGATCCCCGAAGGCGGCCACCACCGCCAGGGGATCGGCGGCCCCGAGCGGGCCTAGGCGGCCGAGGGCGGCAGCCGGAGCCGCCGCCAGCCCCCGGGCCACCAGATCGGCCTTCAGCCCATGGGCCGGACGGGCCAGGCTGCCGCTGACGATCCCGCCGGCCTCGATGCCCAGGCCGATCAGCAGGGCCTGGGCGGTGGTGGTGCCGCCCGGAACGCACTCCGCCAGAACCAGGGGCGTTGGCGCGCCACGGCGTCCGCGATCACCCCAGCGCTGGCCAAGGGCGAGCAGGGCCCGCACCCGCTCCAGGGGCATGGCGGCGCCGCCGCTCAGGCAGCGGGCAGGGCCATCGCTGGCCGGTGGGGGCGGCCGCAGATGGGGCACCCCCGGGGCGATGGCGCAGCCCAGATCCACCACCAGCGGTTCGAGCCCCAGGCCTTCGCAGACCACCCGGCTGATCAGGGCTGGGGAGACGCCGGCCGGCAATGGCGGCAGGGGGTGGGGCAGGGGGACGTCAGGGCCGAGCAGCAGCAGCTCCGCGTCGGCGGCGGCGGTGCCGCGCCGCGACTCCGGCGTGGCGCCAGCGGCCGAGATTCCCGCCACGGCCGAGGTCTCGGTGGCGGCGAGCAGGAGCAGCAGGTCGGTGCTCGCCAGCTGCTCGCGCCAGGGTCGGCACCAGCGCTCAGCCGCCTCGGCGGATCCGCTCAGCTGGCGCGGGAGGGGCGTCACAGCGGATCGAGGGCCAGCAGCGAGCGCAGGGCCGCCGGCGGTTCGCCGATCGGGCTCTCCAGTCGCGGGAAGATCCAGTAGGCCACGGCGTGCAGGCAGAGCACCAGCAGCAGGTTCTGCACCAGCACCAGGCCGAGGGCCCCGGCCTGAACCAGGCCGAGATCGAGGCTGGCCGCCAGCCCCACCAGGCCCAGCAATCGCTCCAGCAGCGACGAGGCTGCCGTCGTGATCAGAACCCAGAGGTTTTCGCTCAACAACACCGAGAGCACGGCCAGCCGGATCAGGAACCCGAGGGCCCCGATCAGGCCCCCCACCACCAGGCTGGTCCACCAGCTGATCCGGCGCCGCCAGCTCCAGCCCAGCCAGAGGCTGAGCAGGCCATAAGGGAAGAGCACCAGCGGCCCCCGGATCGGCCCCATCAGTGCCACCACCAGCAGGACCAGCACCACCAGTCCCTCGAGGGCGATGCGCCAACCGTGGCGGAGCTGCAGCAGGGCCAGCGGCAGGGGCAGGGCCAGCCGGAACAGGGGGCCACCGATCGGCAGGTAGTAGAGCGCGAGCCAGAGCAGGGCGGTGGCGGCCGCCAGGTAGGCGGTGTCCATCATCTGGCGGGCTTGCCGCTGGCTGAGCTGGCGCTGGGGAGGGTGGGTCATGGGGGCGGGCGCTGGCATGCCGTGGCGGTCGGATCTGTCTGGGCCGTATGGGGAGCGAAGACCGGGTCCGGGAGCCGTGAGATGAGCCCCCACACGGCCGCGTGGGGGCTCCGTTCAGCGTGGTGGCGGGGCGGGACGCACCTGGGGGGCGGTGGTGGAGGCCGGAGCAGCGGGGGCGACCGCCCCGACCCGCTCGATGGTTTCCACCTCGAACGGCACGCCGGCGCTACGCAGCGCCTCGGTGACGACCTCCGCTGGCGCGGAGGGGTCGGCCTGGGGCAGCCGGATCGTGACGCGGTACGGGGCGGCGGCGCTGCTCCCCGGGGCCGGGGCTGGCGGAGCGCCCTGGCGGCGGCCAGCGGTGCCGCCGAGGCTGGTGGTGCCGCCAGGGGCAGCCGCAGGGGCCGCGGGCCGGGGGGCGGTGGTGGTGCTGCCTGGTTTGGTGGCGGACGCGGTGGCCGTGGCGGTGCTGCTGCCGGGTGGGCTGCCGCTGCCGGCGCTGCCCGGAGGTCGGGGTGTGGAGCCGCTGGCCGGTGTCGCCGCGGTGGGGCTTGTGGGGTTTGTGGTGGTTGGGGAGGGTGGAGTTGCGGCGGGGGGAGGGGCCGCGGGTGCCATGGCCTCGCTGGCTGGCCCGCCAGGGGCCGGGAAGCTTCGCGAGAGGGCCTCCCCGAAGGGAGTGCCGCTGCAGCCGGCCAGCAGAGGCAGCAGCAGCAGCGGTCCGATCCAAGAGCCCCTCCAGGGCCCCGTGCGGCGCTCGGGCCGCAGGCGCCGGGCGGAGGCCATCAACTGCCCTCGGGACGGATCACCCGCACGGCGCTGGCACGCATCCGGCCACTCTTGGTGGTGCTGCGGGTTTTCGGCGTGGCGGCGGCGGCGGCGGTGCTGCTGCGTCGGGTGCCGCTGCCCCCGGGCCTGGCGGCGGTGGAGCGGCTGGTGGCGCTGCGGCTGCCCCCCTTGCCGCTCGCCGCCTTGGCCGCCAGAAGTTCCACGGCCTGCTCCAGGGTGATGGTTTCGGCCGTGGTTCCCTCCGGCAGGGAGGCATTGACCTTGCCCTGCTTGACGTAGAGGCCGTAGGGGCCATTGAACAGCTGGATCACCTCCTCGCTGCCCTCGGGAGTGCCCAGATCCCGCAGGGCGGTGCGCCCACCGCGGCCCCGTTTCGGTTCGGCCAGCAGTTGGAGGGCGCGGTCGAGGGGCACGGTCAACACGTCGTCCTCGGCCTTGAGGGAGCGGTAATCCTTTTCGCCTTTGCCCTTGTGGTGAACCACGTAGGGGCCGAAGCGGCCCAGGCTTGCCTCCACCTTGCCCCCCTCGGGGTGTTCCCCCAGCAGCCGCGGCAGCCGGAGCAGTCCGAGGGCATCCTCCAGGCGCACCTCCTCCGGCTTGACACCCTTGGGAAGGGAGGCCCGCTTCGGTTTGGGGATGGCTTCGCTCGCCTGGCCGAGTTGCAGATAGGGGCCGTACTGGCCAAACAGCAGATAAACAGCCTCGCCGGTCTCTGGATCGATGCCCAGGGATTCGGGACCGTCGGCCTTCTGGCGCAGGATCTGTTCGGCCCGCTCGGCATCGAGATCGGCCGGGGTGATCTCGACGGGCAGGGTGGCTTTCAGCAGCTCCTCGCTGCCGTCGTCGGCCACCCGCTTCTTCTCTAGATAAGCGCCGAAGCGGCCGATCCGCACCACGCAAGGCAGACCCTCCAGCTCAACGGTGCGGGAGGCACCCGGGTCAATGTCGCCCTCCCGCTGCTGCACTTGGGTTTCCAGGCCCTTCTCGCCCTTGTAGAAGCCCTCCAGGTAGGGCAGCCACTGCACCCTGCCGGTGGAGATCTCATCGAGGGTGGTTTCCATCCGGGCGGTGAAGCTGGTGTCGACCAGATCCGGGAAGTGTTCCTCCAGCAGGGCGGTGACCGCGAAGGCGGTGAAGCTGGGGGTCAGGGCGTTGTTCTGCAGGGTGGCGTAGCCGCGATCGACGATCGTGCCGATGATCGAGGCGTAGGTGGAGGGGCGGCCGATGCCCTCCTTCTCCAGCATCTTCACCAGGGCGGCCTCGCTGTAGCGAGCCGGCGGCTGGGTCTGGTGGCCCAGGGCCTCCACCCCCTTGCAGGCCGGGCTGTCGCCCTGCTTGAGGGCGGGCAGCAGCACCTCCTGGCCCTCCAGGGCGGCGTCGGGATCGTCGGAGCCCTCCACGTAGGCTCGGAAGAAGCCGGCGAAGTCGATGCGCTTGCCGCTGGCCCGGAACGAGGCAGGGCCCAGGCTGCCGCCGTCGGCCTCGAGATCCACGCTCAGCATCGTCAGCCGGGCGTCTGCCATCTGGGAGGCGACGGTGCGCTTCCAGATCAGCTCGTAGAGGGCCAGGTCACGACCATCGAGGCCGGTGGCGGCTGGATCGCGGAAGCTCTCGCCGGCCGGGCGGATTGCCTCGTGGGCCTCCTGGGCGTTGCGGGCCTTGGTGGAGAACTGGCGGGGAGCAGGGCTGAGAAAGTCCTTGCCGTACTTGCTCTCGACGCAGCCGCGGGCGGCGCTGATCGCCTGATCGCTGAGCTGGACCGAGTCGGTGCGCATGTAGGTGATGAAACCGCGCTCATAGAGCCCCTGGGCGGTGCGCATCGTCTCCCGGGCGGAGAGGCGCAGCTTGCGGTTGGCCTCCTGCTGCAGGGTGCTGGTGGTGAAGGGAGCCACCGGCTTGCGGGTGGTGGGCTTCTCCTCCACTGCGGCCACCCGCCAGGGGCCCGCCAGCACCGCCTCCCGCAGCCTGCGGGCCTCGGCTTCGTCGAGCAGCCTCACCTTGCTGCCGGCCTTGAGGGCGCCGGTGGTCTCGTCGAAATCGGACCCGCCGGCGATGCGCTCGCCCCGAAGGTGGGTGAGCTTCGCCTCGAAGGCCGTGCCGCCCTGTTGCAGCTGGGCCTTGAGATCCCAGTAGCTGCCGCTTCGGAAGGCCCGTCGGGCCCGCTCCCGCTGAACCAGCAGCCGCACCGCCACCGATTGGACCCGGCCGGCGGAGAGACCCCACGCCACCTTCTTCCAGAGCAGCGGCGAAAGGGTGTAGCCCACCAGCCGGTCCAGGATGCGACGGGTCTCCTGGGCGTGGACCAGTTCCATGTCGAGGTCGCGGGTCTGCTCCAGGGCCCGGCCGATCGCGGTCTTGGTGATCTCGTGGAACACCATCCGTTTCACCGGCACCTTCGGCTGCAGCAGCTGGAGCAGATGCCAGCTGATCGATTCGCCCTCCCGGTCCTCGTCCGTGGCCAGCAGCAGCTGATCGGCACCCTTGAGGGCGTCCTTGAGCTCCTTGACCACCTTCTTCTTGTCCTTCGGCACCACGTAGAGGGGCTCGAAGGAGTTGGCGGTGTTGACACCGAGGTTGGCCCACTTCTCGCCCTTGTGGGCCGCAGGGATCTCGCTGGCGTTGTTGGGCAGATCGCGGACGTGGCCCATCGATGCCTCGACCCGGAAGTCCTTCGGCAGGTACCCCCGGATGGTTTTGGCCTTGGTGGGGCTCTCGACGATGACCAGGGTGTGCGCCACGGGAACGCGGGAAACCGTTCCCCTCTTTATCGCATCGCCTGCCAGACCTGTGGGAAGTGTTTGGTCTGCGGCCGGTCCGTCAGTGCCGTAAACGGCCGCTACAGTCCGCATCGCCGATCCCTGGACAGCCTGGCTGTGGCCCTACCCGACGTACTGCTCGCGGTTCAAACGGCCGCTGCCGGCCTTGCCCCCTCCGCCTCCCTTGCCGATGCGGCCAGCGCCGCCACCGACGCCATCGCCGCAGGGGTGAGCACCGGCACCCTCAATCTGCAGCTCCATGCGGCCGCCATCGCCCCGGAGGGTGCGGTGCTGGTGGCGCTCCTCGCCTGTCTGCTGGTGGATCTGGCCGGGGAGCGCACCGCCAGCCGCTGGGTGCCACCGATCTGCTACGCCGGTCTCCTGGCATCTCTGGTTCTTCTGGCCCTGCAGTGGAATGGTTCCCTGGAGCCCTCCTTCCTCGGGGCTTTCCTGGCCGACAACCTGGCGATCGCCTTCCGGGCCGTGGTCGCCGCCTCCACCCTGATCACTCTGCTGCTGAGCTGGCGCTATGTGGAGCGCAGCGGTACACCGCTTGGGGAATATGCAGCGATTCTGCTGGCGGCAACACTCGGGGCGATGTTCCTGTGTGGCGCCACAGATCTGATCAGCATCTTCATTTCCCTGGAGACTCTTTCCGTTTCCAGCTATCTGCTCTCCGGCTACATGAAGCGCGACGCGCGCAGCTCCGAGGCGGCGCTCAAGTACCTGCTGGTTGGTTCAGCCGCGGCCGCAGTCTTTCTTTACGGCGCCTCGCTCCTCTACGGCCTCAGTGGCGGCAGCACGAGTCTGGCGGCCATTGCCGTGGCCCTGCGCACGGCCGCCTCGCCGATCACCGCCCTCTCCCTGGTGTTTGTGCTCGCCACGGTGGCTTTCAAGATTGCGGCGGTGCCTTTCCACCAGTGGACTCCGGATGTGTATGAGGGCTCGCCCACGCCGGTCGTGGCCTTTCTGTCGGTGGGCTCCAAGGCGGCTGGTTTCGCGCTGGCTCTGCGGCTGCTGGTGGGCTGTTTCGAGAGCTTCGATGCCCAGTGGAAGTTCCTGTTCACCGTGTTGGCGCTGTTGAGCATGGTGCTGGGCAACATCGTCGCCCTGGCCCAGACCTCGATGAAACGGATGCTGGCCTATTCGTCGATTGGTCAGGCCGGCTTCGTGATGATCGGTCTGGTCTGCGGCACCGAGGACGGCTTCGCCGCCATGGTGCTGTACATGGCGGCCTACCTGTTCATGAACCTCGGCGCCTTTGCCTGCATCATTCTCTTCTCGCTTCGCACCGGCAGCGACCGGATTGCCGACTACGCCGGCCTTTACCAGAAGGATCCGCTGATCACCCTGGGCCTCAGCCTCTGCTTGCTCTCACTGGGTGGCATTCCGCCAATGCTTGGCTTTTTCGGAAAGATCTATCTCTTCTTCGCTGGCTGGGCCGACAAGCAATACCTGCTGGTGGTGGTTGGTCTGATCACGTCGGTGGTTTCGATTTACTACTACATCTCTGTCATCAAGATGATGGTGGTCAAAGAGCCGCAGGAGTCGTCCGATGCCGTTAAGGCCTATCCCCCTATCAGCTGGACCCTTGCCGGCATGCAGCCTCTGAGGATCGCTTTGGTCGGTTGCGTGCTGGTGACAGCGATCGGTGGCATCCTCTCCAGCCCCTTGTTCGATTGGGCCACCGCCACAGTGGCTGGCACTCCGATCTTGCAGCAAGCTCTCGCCGTAGCCCCATCCCTATCACTGGGCTGAGGCGAGAACCATGGCGTCCCTTGAGGCGTTCAACCGCATCGGTCCTTTTCACCCCATGGACTTATCAGGCCGTCGGCCTGATCCCTTGAGCATGGACTCCTCCCCGCAGAGTCCAGGCCAAGCCCCCGCCATCGTTTTGCCGGTGGCTGAACTCCTCAACGTCGACAAGATCTACGGTCAGGGTGAGGCGCAGGTGAAGGCGCTCGACAATCTCTGCCTGCGGGTGGAGCGCGGAGATTACCTGGCGGTGATGGGCGCCTCCGGATCGGGCAAGAGCACTGCGATGAACATCATCGGCTGTCTCGATCGCCCCACTTCAGGAACCTACCGTCTCAACGGCGTGGCGGTGGAAACCCTCAGCGACGATCAGCTGGCCGACGTGCGCAATCGCGAGCTGGGCTTCGTGTTCCAGCAGTTTCACCTGCTGCCCCAGCTCACCGCCATCGAGAACGTGATCCTGCCGATGATCTATGCCGGCGTGTCCTCCGACCAGCGCCGCCAGCGCGCCCGCCAGGCCTTGGAGCGGGTCGGACTGGGCCACCGGCTCGACAACCGCCCCAACCAGCTCTCGGGTGGTCAGCAGCAGCGGGTGGCCCTGGCTCGGGCGATCATCAACCAGCCAGCCCTGCTGCTGGCCGATGAGCCCACTGGTGCCCTTGACTCCCGCACCACCGCGGAGGTGCTGGAGATCTTTGACGACCTCAACGCCCAAGGGATCACAATCCTGCTGGTGACCCATGAGGCGGATGTGGGGGCCCGGGCCGGCCGGGTGGTTCAGTTCCGCGATGGCCGCGTCGCTGATTGAACGACGGGGTCGCTGGCCTCGGCTAGTGCTGATAGGGTTCGGCGTATGGTTCGGCCCTGCGGATGGCCTCGGGATTTCTGATCGAAGGCCTGTTGATCCTGCTGTTGATCCTGGCTAACGGTCTCTTCTCCGGCGCCGAGATCGCCGTCGTCTCCGCCCGCAAGGTGCGGCTTCAGCAGCGGGCTGAGCGGGGTGATCGCCGCGCCAGGGCGGCCCTGAAGCTGGCCAATGCCCCCAATGATTTCCTCTCCACCGTTCAGATCGGCATCACCCTGATCGGCATCCTCAGCGGCGCGGTGGGAGGAGCCACGGTGGCCCGCCGACTGGAGCCGCTGTTGGCTGGTCTGCCTGGCATCGGTGGCTCCGCCAAGGGCCTGAGCATGGCTCTGGTGGTTGGGGTGATCACCTACCTCTCGCTGCTGATCGGCGAATTGCTGCCCAAGCGCGTGGCCCTTGGCAATCCCGAGGGGATCGCTTGCATGGTGGCCGGTCCGATGCGGAGTCTGGCCCGCCTCTGCTCTCCCCTGGTGCATTTGCTCGGCGGCTCCACCGAGGCCCTGTTGCGACTGCTGGGGGTGGCCCCCTCCGCAGAGCAGGATCTCACCGAGGATGAAATCAAGGCTCTGATCCGCCAGGGCGCCGAGGCGGGCGTGTTCGAGCAGGCCGAACACAGCATGGTGCAGAGGGTGTTTCGGCTTGGGGATCGCCCCATCCGGGCCTTCATGACCCCGCGCACCGAGATCACCTGGTTGGATGCGGAGGCCAGCCCCAATGAACAGCTGGAGACCGTGATCGCCTCCAGCCACTCCCGCCTGCCGGTGGGTGCCGGCAGCCTCGATGCCTGCCAGGGGGTGTTGCGAACCAGCCAGTTCCTGGTGGCCCAGCGGCTTGCCGGGCCCGGGGCTATGGCCATCCCGCTGCCACCGCTGCTGCAGCCACCGCTCTATCTGTCGGAATCGATGCGTGCCCTGGACGTGATCGAGCGCTTCCGCGAATCCGGCAGCCACATCGCCCTGGTCACCGATGAGTTCGGCGGCGTTGCCGGCCTGGTCACGGTGACCGATCTGATGGAGGCGATCGTGGGCGACCTGCCCTCCGCCGAGGATGCCGAGGAGCCCTCGGTGGTGGTGCGGGAGGACGGCACCTGGCTGATCGACGGGATGCTGGAGATCGATTCCTTCCGGGAGTTGGTGGGCCGCCGGGCCTCAGGCAGCGAGGCCGACAGCGACGATTTCCACACCGTGGGGGGTTTCGCGATGCACCGCCTTGGCCACATCCCCCGGACCGGTGAGCACTTCGAGGCCGATGGGCTGCGTTTCGAAATCGTCGACATGGATGGCAACCGGGTCGACAAGCTGCTCGTTTGCCGCCTGCCCGAGGAGCCCGGCGGCGATGGTTCAGGGGATGCGGAGCGTTGAATTCTCCCTTCCGCCCCCCCAGGTTGGCTGACGGCGGCCAGGCCAGCGCTCAGGGATACCAGTTGGGCACGAAGAACTGCTCGCCGATCGGAGGCCGCTGGATTGAGCGGGCCGCCTTGCGGGGGGGCAGATCGATCGCGGCCGGTGTCATGTCGCCGTAGGGCACCTTGCTGAGCAGGTGGTGGATGGTATTCAGCCGTGCCCGCCGCTTGTCGTCGGCCTCCACGGTGAACCAGGGCGCTTCCGGGATATTGGTACGGGCGAACATTGCATCCTTGGCCATCGAAAACGCTTCCCAACGCTCGCGAGCCTCCAGGTCCATCGGCGAGAGCTTCCAACGCCGCATCGGGTCGGCGATCCGCTCGCGGAAGCGCTGCTCCTGCTCGCTGTCGCTGACCGAGAACCAGTACTTCAACAGAAGAATGCCGCTGTCGACCAGCATCCGCTCCAACTCCGGACAGGCCCGCAGAAATTCCTCCACCTGCCGTTCGCTGCAAAACCCCATCACCCGCTCGACGCCGGCCCGGTTATACCAGCTGCGATCGAAGATCACGATTTCACCGGCGGCCGGAAAGTGCTCCACATAGCGCTGGAAATACCACTGGGTCTTCTGCTGGTCCGAGGGGGTGCCCAGGGCCACCACCCTGCAGCCGCGAGGATTGAGCGGTTCGGTGATGCGCTTGATCGTGCCACCCTTGCCGGCGGCATCGCGGCCTTCGAACACCACGATCAGGCGGAAGCCTGTGCCCTTGATCCAGTACTGCATCTTCACCAGCTCCAGCTGCAGGCGCGCCAGCTCTTTGTCGTAGAGCTCGCGCTCCAGCCTGGGCCGCCCCCCCGCCGCGGCCCCACCGGTCCCAGGGAACGGCACGGCTGAGCTGGCGGCGGAATGGCCGGATCCCGATGGCTCCGATCCCTGCTCCGGATCCCCGGGGCTCCCAGCTCGCGAGGGTCCTGGATTAGGGGGTGATGGGGGCTTGGCTCGGAGCTGCCCTGGTGTGGATGCCGGGGCCTGAGCCCGATCCTGATCTGATCCGGTGGTCCGCGGCCCGTCCTCGGCGCGCCCCCGTTCCTTGCCGTGATGCTTCTGCTGACCCAAGGCAGCCCCGCTGCGACGTGTCTACCCCCCCGCTGTAGCGCCGGCACCGCCCTGCTGCCGGGGCAGGGGGGCAGGGGGGGGCACGTTGGCGGCGGGGGGGAAGGGCCGCGGCAGACGGTCGGTGGGCAGGGGCCCGCTAGGGGCTGTCCCAGGCATCGCAGCCCCGGCCGCCCCTGGCTTCCCTGATCCAGGGGCGGCGATCGGCCCGAGGGGGGAGCGGGGCCGCTCCAGGCTCTCGATCAGCTGGCCCAGCAGCAGGGCCACCGCATCGGGCGGCGGGCCGCCGTCAACCCCGCCCCCCCGCAGGCCGGCCAACCCAGGCAGGCCGCCGGCCCTCTGGGGGCTGCTGGTGTCGAACTCACCCGGATCGATCGCCACCCAGCCCCCCTCCTGGGGCACGCGCACCTCGAAGTGGAGGTGGGGTCCGGTGCTGCGGCCGGTGCTGCCCACCCGCCCGATCACCTCGCCCTGGCGCACCCGGTCCCCCTCCTTCACATACAGCTCCGAGAGGTGGCCATAGAGGGTGCGGCGCAGGGGGCGCTCATGCTCGATCTCCACCGCCAGCCCGTAGCCCCCAGCATCGCCGCTGCTCACCACCCGCCCCGACAGGGCGGCCACCACGGGGGTGCCCTCCGGGGCGGCGAGGTCGCGGCCGCTGTGCATCAGCCAGGTGCCCAGGATCGGGTGGAGCCGCCAGCCGAAGCCGCTGGTGGGTTCGGCGGCGCCGATCAGGGGGAAGATCAGGCCGCGGTTGCCATTGCCGCCGATCGCCTGGGGCCTGGGGGTGACCCGGAAGACATCGGTGAGGCGGAAGCTGCCGCCAATCCCCGAGAGCAGGGCTGTCACCGGCACCGCGATCGGTGGCAGGGGGGCGGCGTCGATGCCGTAGCGCTCGCCGCCGCCGCCTCCGCCACCTCCACCGAGATCGACCGCTCCTGCCGCCTGGGCGTTTCCCCCGCCCCGCTCGCGAAAGACCATGCCGCCATCGCCGGCGATGGCGCCGCATTCGCGGGCCGAAAAGGCGCCGCTGCCGCAGCCCTGGCGCAGCAGCGAGGGATTGGCGATCAGTCCGGGGTGGACCCTGACTTTCACCTCCCGGGGACTGACCACCCCATCGCGGATCAGGGCGTCGAGGGACTGGTCGAAGCGCCGGGGCGGCTGCGGCTGCCGCTCCGCCAGGCCTGGCCGGATCGGCGTCCCAGTGCCGCTGGGCTCTCCTGGGGCGACCAGCGCAGCGGGGGCGGGTTGTTGCCGAACCGCCGGAGGTGGTGTGCGGGGGGGGTCCACGGCCGGTGGGCCGGCCTGGGCCGCCGGAGCAGGCATGGCAGGTGCGGGGGCGGCGGCCGGGAGCTCCCGCACGGTCGGCGCTGCTTGTTCAGGGGCTGGTGTTGGCGCAACGTCGGGGCTGGCCGCTGGGCTCGAGGCCTGCCCTGCCTCGGGGAGGGCCTGGGCGAGCAGCAGGTCTGCCGGTGCCGAGGCTGCATCGGGCTGACCCGGCTGGATCGGTGCCGCCAGCGACGGGTTGCCGGTGGGGGAGGCCGCCAGGGACAAGGCCAGCGGCGGCGAGGCCGCCAGCGGCAGCACCAGCAGGGCGGAGAGGGCCAGGGGGGAACGGTGCGGCTGGCGGGCCATGGGGTGGAGCGAAGGGGCAGCGGAGCGATCGGTGCGCCGCGTCCAGAAAACCCAGGCCATTGTGCTGCATTGCCTCCCCGGCGGCCGGGCGGTTCACCGCTCAGAACCGCCGCAGGATTCGCTCGCGGCCGTCGCCGCGAACCAGTCGCAGCCCGCCATCGGGGGCGAGGCCCTGCGGCTGCCACCAGGACCCTTCCAGCCATTGGGGATCCGTGGGTGCCAGCAGGGCCTCGGCTCCCGCCCGCACCGCCTCGGCCTCGCCGGCCAGGGCCATCGCCCGCTCCAGGGCCCGCAGCACCAGGGCGGCCAGGGCCACCGGTTCGCCGTGCCACAGGCCAGGTTGCTGGCGGAGGTTGGCGGCGCCCTCGGGCACCGGGTTGCGCCCGTTGAGCCCGAGGCCGATCCGGGCCCAGCGGATCCGGGAGCCCCTCAGCCGCAGCCCCGGCAGGAGCCCGGCCAGCTTGCGAGGGCCGGTGGGCGTGAGCAGCAGCAGATCATTGGGCCACTTCAGCTGAACCGGAGCCCCCCGGTCGATCAGGGCCTCGGCCAGGGCGAGGGCGACCGCCAGCCCGGGTGCCGCCGCGCCCTGCGGGTCCGCCGGCCAGGGCAGGGCGGCGCTCAGCCATGCCCCACCGGCCGGCGATTCCCAGCGGCGGCCCTGCTGGCCGTGGCCGAAGCACTGGCGTCGGGCCACCACCAGCCTGGGCACCGTCAGCTGCTCCGCCGGAGGCTGCCGCTCCAGCCAGCTCCCGAGCTCGGTTTCGGTGCTCGCGCACACGGCCAGGCTGCGCAGCCGCCAAAGACGAGGCACCCCCACCGCGGCAAGGGCGCGGCGCTTGGCCTGGATCGCGCCATTCATGGCGGGGGCTGGGCGCTCAAGGCTGCCGCGGCGCCGGCGGGCACCGCAGGGGGCATCGCTGAACGCCCCGCCGGCTCACAGCCCGCGCAGCCAGGCGCCCATGCGGGCAGCGCCGGCCTCCAAGGCGTCGCTGGGGTGCACCAGCGCCAGCCGTTGCCAGCCCTCGCCGCCGGGCCCGAAGCCGTTGCCGGGGGTCAGGCAGACGCCGGTGGCGTCCAGCAGGGCGGCGGCAAAGGCCTCCGAATCCAGGCCCCGTCGCCGCGCCGCCTCCGGCAGCGGCAGCCAGAGGTAGAGGGCCATCGTGGCCTCGGGCACCATCCAGCCCTCCCGGCGCAGGGCCGCTGCCATCCGGTCCCGCCGCTCCCGGTAGATGGCCCGCAGCTGCTCCGGCCAGTGGGGGGCCTGATCGAGGGCGGCGATGGCGCCGGCCTGCAGGGCCAGGGATTGGTTGAAATCCACCACCGCCTTGAGTTGGCGCAGGGCGCTGATCAGCGGTTCGGCGCCGATGGCGAAGGCGATCCGGTAGCCCCCCAGGCACCAGCCCTTGGAGAACGAGAAGAACTCGATGCCGCAGCGCCGCCAGTCTGGATGGCGCAGCAGGGCCGGCGCCTCACCCTCGAGGGCCAGATCGATGTAGGGGTTGTCGTGGGCGAGCACCAGGTCGTGGTCGATGGCCCGGGCCACCGCCTCATCCAGCCAGGCCTGCTGGCCCGTGGTGGCGGTGGGGTTGTGGGGGAAGCCCAGCACCATCAGCTTCAGGGCCTCCCAGGTCTGGGCAGGGAGGGCGTTGAAATCGGGGCGCCAGCCCTGCTCCGGATCGAGGCGAAGCAGCACCGTTTCGGCCGAGGCCAGCTCCAGGCCGCCGCGGTGGGAGGGGTAATGGGGATCGAGCAGCAGGGCGCCATCGCCGGGATTGAGCACCGCCAGGGGCAGATGGGCCGTGCCCTCCTGGGAACCCACCAGCAGCAGCACCTCCCGCTCGGGATCGACCCTGACCCCGAAGCGCCGCTGGGCCCAGGCGGCGACACGTTCGCGGAAGGGAAGGGTGGCCCCATGCAAGCAATAGGACGCACTGCGGGGGTCTTGGAGCGCGGTGGCGATCGCCTCGAGGGCCACCGCTGGTGGTGGCAGGTCCGTCGAGCCGAGCGAAAGATCGAGCAAGGGGGGGAGGGGCCCGGAGCTGATCTGACCTAAGGCGCTGCAGGACTGAGCCAGGTCGGCTGAGGCGCCAGTGCCCGGCTCGCCCAGGACAGGGGTGCCAAGGGCAGCACGCTGGTGGTGGCTGTAGGCCTGCTTGCGTTGGTCGTTGCGGGCGAAGACGCCGCTGCCCAGGCGAGCGACCCGCTCAGAGATGGGCATCCAGGAAGGTCTGCAGCTGGGCCTTGGCCAGGGCGCCTTCATGGCGCGCGACCTCCTGGCCGCTATGGAT
This sequence comes from Cyanobium sp., assembly GCA_044360135.1. Classification (GTDB taxonomy): domain Bacteria; phylum Cyanobacteriota; class Cyanobacteriia; order PCC-6307; family Cyanobiaceae; genus Cyanobium. The sequence continues at coordinate 28,526 of JBIKKX010000009.1, read as the reverse complement.
CAGGATCAGGGTTGGCAGACCCTGGATGCGATAAAGGTCGCGGGTGATCGGGTTGGAATCGGCTTCGAGCTTGACCACCTTCAACTGATCGCCGTAGCTCTCCGCCGCCCAGTCCAGCAGGGGAGCAATCAGGCGACAGGGGCCGCACCAGACTGCCCAGACATCGAGCAGCACGGCACCGGGATGGTCGAGCACCTCGCTCTGAAAGGTCTTGTCGCTGACTTGAAGCACGGTGCTGGACGACACAACCTGCAGGCGATTAGGCCGATTGTATGAATCGGCTGGCAGCAGCGGCTGCCGTTTCCTTGGACCGCCCCATTCGGCCGCCCCCTTGGACCGCCCGGGGCGATATCGCCAGGACCTTGGCTGTCTTTCAGGCCCTGGTTGCCTTTCAGGGCCCCGGCTGCCTCTAGTGCCATGGCCGCCTTCAGGGCCCATCCAGCCCCTTCAGGGCCCACCAGCAATGGAGCCGCAACCCCTTTTGGCCGTCAACGGACCGAGCCCTTGGAGGGACGCCACCACAAATGAGGGACGCCATTGCTGCAGCAGTCCCCCAGCGGTCGTGCCCCAACTCCTGAGGTGATTGTCTTCAGGATCAGAGCTTGTCGATCGAGCGGCGCAGGTCCTCGAGTTCGGCGTCCACCTCAGCCACCTGCACCGGTTCGAGCTGGGGCACCGGACCATTGGGGGCAGGCAGGGCCACCGGGGTGGTGCCGCCTGAGAGCCGCTTGCGCAGGGATTCGAGCTCGTCGTCCACGCTGTCGCCCTCCAGGCTGGCGAACTGGGCTTCGAGGTCGGCACCGGCGAGTTCGGCGGCCGCCTGGCTGCGGGCCTCCATCGAGAGCACTTTCTCCTCCATCTGCTCGAAGGCGGCCATCGAGCTGGTGGTGGAGAGATTGCCGACGGCACTCTGCAGCTGCTCCTGGGCCTGGGCCGCCTGGGCGCGGGCCTTGAGCATGTCCTTCTTGGTCTTCGCCTCGGCGATCTTGCCTTCCAGAGCCGTCAGGCTGCGCTTCAGGGTGTCGACCTGCGACACCTGGGAACTGATCTGGTTGTTGAGGGCGGTGGCGGTGTCCTGATAGGTCTTGCGGCGGGAGAGGGATTCACGCGCCAGCTCCTCCTCGCCTTTCTTGAGGGCGAGCTCGGCCCGTTGGTACCAGGTATTGGCCTGACTCTCCGCCTGTTCCGCCTGGTTCTGGAGGCGCTTCTGGCTGGCGATCGCCGTGGCCACGGCCTGGCGAAGTTTGATCAGATCCGCCTGCATGTCGGCAACAGACTGGTCAAGGATCTTGGCCGGATCCTCCGCTTTGCCCACCAGGTCGTTGAGGTTGGCGCGCAGCAGGCGGCTGAGCCGATCGAAGAAGCCCATGAACGGAACGGGGCGGTGGCCCGAGGGTAGCCCCCATCGTTGCCAGCGGCTGGCTGTGGCGCCAACGACGGATTGCCGCACCGGTGGCGCAGCCCTTAGGGTCCCGCCATGGCGGAGAAGCGCTCCATCCCCGACAACAGCGACCCGGACTCGGACACCGCAGGGGTTGGCATCCCCGCCGCGGGTCGTTCACCCTCGGAACCCATTGGCGCCGCTGCCGGATCCGATGCAGGCGGCCCTCGCTCTGGCACCCGCATCCGCCCTGTCCGCAGCCCGAGTGCGCGGGACTTGCGCCAGGCCCAGGGACCAGGGGCGGCTGGCTCCGCTGGCGGCGGCGCCCGAGGCAGCCGTGCCCGCACCGCTGCCTCGGGCGAGGGGCGTGGCGTGGCGCGGCGGGTCGGCAATCTTTCCTTTCTCGGGCCGGCCCTGGCACCGCCGGCCACCCCCCTGGCGACCTGCCTGGAAGCACTCCAGCGCGACTGGGTCCGTCAGGACCATCTGGCCGCGCTCTGGCAGGCCTGGCCTCGCCTTGCCGGTCCCCAGCTCGCCCCCCATTGCCGCCCCCTGGCCCTGCGCGCCGGTGTGCTCACCGTTGGAGCGGCGCCGGGACCTTGGTTGCAGGCCCTCCAATACAACCGCCACCAGCTGCTTGGCGCCCTGCGGGGAGCAGGGTTCACCATTCGCGACCTGCGCTTCAGCCAGCACTACCCCGAGGAGCCCTCCACCCCAGGTTCTGAGGAGGAGGCGGAGGTCTGGGCCCGGCATCCGAGCCGCAGCGATGTCCACGGCATGGCCGCCTGTCCTGTCTGCAACCGTCCGGCGCCGGCGGGGGAGATGGCCCGCTGGGGCCATTGCGGCTTCTGCCGTCGGGCCGAGCTGGCCGAGCAGGCCAAGGGAGTCTCAACGCCCGGGGAACGCCATGGCGAGGATCCCCTGCCGTAGGGCCTCCTCGCCGCGGCCCCCCCCGATCCGTTCAACGTGCCGGTGCTGTCTGGCGGGGCACAGCCCCGGACGCTGCGGGCGTTGCCACAGGTTGCGCCGGGGTGCCGGGGGCGACGAGGGCGGCGCAGGAGCTCTCCAGGTGGGCCAGGTAGAGGGGCATTTTCTGGACCGCCATCGCCCGGGCCTCGGCTTCGCGGTGCCAGCTCTTGTCGGTGTAGAGGGCGTCGATGTCGCGCAGGTCAGCCCGGCTGAGGTTGGCGCGCAGGTAGGCATTGCTCAGCAGCGGCGCCCCCTTGCGGCAGCGGGCCTGGACGCCGTGCCAGCCCTCATGCATCAAGGTGTCGAGCTGGTTGCCGCGGGGGCAGACGACGATCCGGCGGCTGCCGCGGATGTAGAGCCCGAACAGGTTGGGCTCGCTGCGGCAGCGCTGATGGTTGCCGACCACCTCGAAGCCGTAGTTGCGGAAGGTCTGAACCAGGGTGTTGAAGGTTTGGGGATCAAAGCGGGCCGTGGCGCTGGCCGGGGCCCAGGGACAGGCCAGGGAGGCGATCAGGCCGCAGGCCAGAGCCCGGATGGAGACGGCCATGGCGGACGCCGACGATGGGGTTCGGCCGGAATGTAGTCAGGGTGCAGCGGTTTCGCCCACCGTTTCACCGGGCGTCTCGCCCCCCGTTGCGAACAGGGCTCGCCAGCGGTGCTCCTGCTCCCGGGCGGCGTCACTGCCCTCAGCGGGGAAGCTAGTGAGGAAGTCCTTGTCGGCGGTGGGTTCGTAGGGGCCTTCCTTGATTTCCATCATCACGGAATCGGGTTCCAGGGCCACCAGGGTGTGGAGGATCCCCTCGGCCAGCTGGATGCCGCGCACCGGCCCGGCGGCCGCCAGGCGCTCCCGCTGCAGCACCTGACCCTCGGAGTCGAGCAGCAGCAACCCGATCGCCCCCTGCAACACCACGAAGCACTCGAACCCCGCTCCGGGCCGGCTGCGCAGGTGGCGATGGGGGCGCACGTAGGTACCCGGCTGCATCACGTTGAGGAAGCGCTGGACCGGATCGGACTCCTGGTGGAGGTTGTGATTGCGGCGCAGGCGGGGCAGGGACCGGGCCTCGCTGGCCACCCGATCGAACAACTCCTGGTCGAGCCGCTGCAGGGAGGGGGAATCGCTGGTCATGGCTCCATCCTCAGCCATGGAGGCAGGGGGCGGATGCTGTGGGGGCGGGGCCGCGGCTGGGACGGGAAAGCCCCCCAGCTCAAGGCCGCAGGGCGGCACAGCAGGTGGCGAAGGCCGCCGCCGGATCGGGGGCGGCGCTGATCGGCCTGCCGATCACCAGCTGGCTGGCGCCGGCGGCGATCGCCTCGGCCGGACCCAGCACCCGCGCCTGGTCGCCCGTGGCGGTGCCGGCCAGCCGGATCCCGGGGGTGACCAGGGCGAAGGGTGGCCGGTGCGCTCGCCGCAGGGCCCCCACCTCCTGCGGGGAACAGACGCAACCGCCGATGCCGGCCGCCGCCGCCAGGGCCGCCAAGCGCTCCACATGGGCGGCGAGGGGCTCCTGGATGGCCAGCTCGCGATGGAAGCGCTGCTCGGGCCAGCTGGTCAGCACGGTCACGGCCAGCAGGGTGGGGGACGGCAGGCCAGCGGCGGCGGCGGCGGCGCTGGCGGCCTCCTGGGCGGCGGCCAGGGCTTCGGAGCCGGCCGCCCCATGCACGGTGATCAGGCCGGCGCCGAGGCGGGCGGCGCTGCGGCAGGCGCCCGCCATGGTGGCCGGGATGTCGTGGAACTTGAGATCGAGGAACACCTGCAACCCTCGCTGCCGCAGCTCCGTCACCACGGCCGGACCGGCGGCGCTGAACAGCTCCAGCCCCACCTTCACCCAGCGCAGGCCCGTGATCGCATCGGCCAGGGCCAGGGCGGAGGCGGCATCGGGCCGATCCAGGGCCAGGATGATCTGCTCGGCCGGGTCCTGCTCAAGCGTTGCAGCCATGGGGTGCAGGGGGGAGTCGCGGGGCGAAGGGGGCTGGGCTGAGGCAGCGGAGGGCTGCAGCGGGGGGCTGTTCCATGCCAGTGGCCTGGATGGTCCGGGGCTGTGCAGCTCAGCCGGAGGGGCTGGCATTGGATGGTTGAGATCCCGGGATCGCCAGGCCCAGGAGACGGTCCAGCAGATCCTCGATGCTCTCATCCCGGGCGGGTTTGGCGGGGTTGCAGAGCAGCTGCCGCCCTACCACATCGGCGCCCAGATGGGCCAGCTGCAGCCGCAGGGCCGCCAGGGCTGTGCTGCCGCCGCCACCGGAGTGGCTGGCGATGGCCACCGGCCTTCGGTTGAACAGGGAGCGGAAGTCCTCCCCTTGCACCGACAACCAGGCGATGGCGCTGGTGAGCACCGGTGGGATCGACCCGTTGTATTCGGGGGCGCAGATCAGCCAGCGGCTGGCGCTCGCCAGTTGGCGCTCCAGGGCCGCAAGGGCGGGGGGTGTTCCTGCCTCCTGGGCCCGTGGTGTGAACAGGGGCAGCGTGAGGGTGGTGAGATCGAGCAGGTCGGTGCGCTGGCCCCGGGCGGCGGCTGCGCTGGCGAAGCGCTGGGCCAGCCGGAGGTTTTCGCCGTTGCTGGCGGCGATCAGCAACAGATCCGAGGCTGGTGGGGACGACATCAGCGGAGCGGCGGCCGGGTGGGTTGATCCTGCCTGCCGGATGCCACCGGGGTGTTGGTCGGCCGCGGCGCGGGCGCCGCTTTCACACGGCCGTCCTGGGCTGTGGCCGGCGGCGGGGGCCCCTGTTTGGTCGGTGTTCAGCTTGGCAGGCGGTCAGCTGCACGGGCAGGCGGCACGCTCTCAGGCCAAGGGGCATCGTTGCCGGTGCTCGCAGCTCGGTGTGGTTGCAGGTGTTACCTTGAACTCAGACGTTGATCAACCAAGAACCAACAAAGCTGAGGCACGAACAACGCTTCTAAGATCGAACAAAGCTTCGGCTCTTATTTCGCTTTCCTGTTGGTCTCCTGACCCCGCGATCATGCATCCCCGTCATTTGTTTGCAGTAACCAGCGATTTGATGCTTGGTTGGCTCGATATCAAGGCGGCAGATCCACACCTCAAGCATTGAACCTGGCAACCTATGAACCCCGCTCGAGCTATGCGCAGAGCTGCTTGGCAGGCGTCGATGATCGGGCTCCGACGGGGGCCGCATATCACCCGCTACTTCATGTATCAACGCCTTCAAAAGATCGGGGCTGATCTTCAGTTGCCTCCTGGCAGGGTCGTCTCCGTGAGCCACTCTGAAGCCCTGGCGCATCTGCTTGGAATCGAAGCCGTTGAGATGATCTTTGCAGACTATCCGGAGCATAATCTCCTGTCACTTGGCATGGCCGATGATTCCGTCGATTATGTGTTGTCAGACCAGGTGCTCGAGCACGTTGAAGGGGATCCCTATCAGGCCGTTGCTGAGTGTCATCGCGTTCTCCGCCCCGGCGGTGTCTCTGTGCTGACCACTTGCTTCATTAATCCCATTCATGCTTGCCCGAGGGATTTCTGGCGCTTTTCGGCCGATGCTCTGGCTCTCCTTCATCAAGACTGGTCGGAAGTTATCGAGGTTGGTGGCTGGGGAAATTTCGAGGCTTGGTCCGTGATCCGTGATGGTTTGCGGTTTGAGGGAGTGCCCGATGCGACTTGGCATCCCCTGCATCGCATCGCCATGCATAACGATCCGCTGTGGCCAATCGTGACATGGATCATTGCCAGAAAATGATTCTTCTTGGCGGGTTAGATCGTCGTGCTACCATTAAAGATGATACCCCGTCGTGTAGTTGATGATGTTGATCAATATTTACGCGCTTTCATTGGCTGTCTTGATTCGGCTGGGGCGCAGGCTTATGATTGTGGTAGTCGGGGCCAATGATGGCAGGTTTAATGATCCGATCTATGGATTTGCGATGCGAATGGCGGCCAGGACCAGCATGCTTTTGATCGAACCTAACAAATTTCTGATTCCCTATCTTCAGGCCAACTATCAATCCCATCCCAATCACAAGATTGCCAACTGCGCGATTGGCGAGGAGGGAACCCTGACGTTGTATGCGGTGAAGCCCGACTGGATAGACCGCTACCAACCCGCCTATGCAGAAGGCTGGCCTCGCTATCGAGCGGCCACGGGAATCACCTCCGCCAACCGAGCCCATGTTGCAGAGGCCCTGCTGCGCGAAGGCATCAGTCCAGACGACGCGATTGAAATGCTGCAAGCCCCTTGCCATCAACTCAGCACGGTATTGGCGTCGCAAGGTCTGCCAGCGCAGATCGATGTCCTTCAAATTGATGCTGAGGGATACGATGATGCGGTCATCCATGCCTCAACGATTGGAACCACCAAGCCGAAGCTCATTTATTTTGAGAATTATAATATCCCCCAGTCGCGAATGGAATCGCTTTCGATTTATCTCTCTAGCGAAAACTATCGACTCTATTCACTGGGACGAGATAGTTTGGCTGTGAGTGGCCGCATGCATCCCATCCGTATCGCTCTTCATGGGGCGATCGCGGTCGCCCAGATTGCGGCTCGACTGGCCCATGGGCTAAGTCGCTAGTCGCCTGTCGTGCAAGCTTGGCCTCCTGAGCGAAGGCGCGATGCAGCAAAACGCTGCGGATCGTCGCGACTTGGCTCATTGTTGTGGCCCCTGTGGCGCCAGTCATGCTGCCCCTTTGCTGCTCTCGGTCAGGCCCGCCTGGGATGTTGAGGTTAAGAGATGGGTGCTTGACATCGATGACTGGGCTGATTATGGTTATTATGTACTGTCGACTTCTGCTAAGGCTTGTGCCGGCAGTGCTTGTGCCGGCAGCAATGATTCGATTGTTGCCCTTCCATTCATGGTGGTGATCTTGGCGATGCACGATGAAGGCTGAACAAGGCGCTTTATTCTGCGGTTGTAGCAGCTACAATTACTTGGAGGCAGCTCTCATCTCGGCCTTTGCGCTGCGCCGGCATGAGCCAGATTTGCCGATCACCGTGTTCTCTGATTTGCCCGGTCTCGATCGGGTCGAACTGGTTGGAACCGGGATCGCGTTGGTTTTGGTTGCACCCAAGGTCGCTCCAGAATCCAGCGCCTTTGCATCGCGCTGGGTCAAAACCAGCCTGGCCCTGTTGAGCCCCTATTCCCAGAGCCTCTATGTGGATGCCGACATGTTGGCGATGCAGCCGCTGGGTCCGCTCTGGCGGGTGCTGAATCGCGCTCCAATCGGCTTGGTCCGCGATCGGCTGCCACTGGTGAGTTTGTGTGATCATGTTTCCGATCAGGAGAAAACCCTGACTTTGGATGCGCTGGGTGGCGATGCCACGCATTTCAATAGCGGCCTGATCGTCTGGCGATCCGAGCCGGCAACCCAGATTCTTTTCGACCACTGGCATCAGCAGTGGCACCTCTTCTCGCGCCAGGATCAGTTGGCCTTGGTGCGGGCGATCTTCAGTAGCGGCGTTCAGGTCGAGGCCCTGCCTGAGAGTTACAACGTTTCGCCCCGCGATGCCCGTGGTCGCAACGTCCATTTTCTGCACCGCTGGGGTGGCACGGTTGAACGGGGCATCTTCCGCCGTTTCGCAGCGGCGCACCTGCCTGCGGTCGTCGACGAGGCCCAGAAGCGCTTGCATCCTCTGCAGCAGTCGTTGCTGAGCCCAGCCGGTTGAGCGGATCGTGGCCCCACTGCCCATGACAGGGTGGTGCGGGACCCCAGTGAGGGGTTGAGCTCTGGCTGGCACTGGAGAGGGCGCAGTCCCGATCGGATGCCGTTCCCGTTGGAGGTTCCTCCCGTTTGCCAACGCCTGCAGAGCCTTTCCCCGCCCGCTTGGCCCCATTTCCTCCTTCCGCAGGGTCGTGGGCTTCAGCTCGCCGCTGCCACACCGCTGGCTTGGGCCAGCCACGCCTCCAAGGTTTGCTGAGGCTGCTGGGGCGAACTGGTGATCTCCACGATCCTCCCGATCGATGCGCGCGTGGCCAGGGCATCGAGGCAGACCCGAGCCACCAACCGCCGCGACAGGTTGCCGTTCTCCTGGCCGCCGGGGCCGCTGAAGCGGATCCCCTCCCGCTCCAGACCTTCCTCGGTCTCCTTGAGGCCGCCGGGGCGGACCACCGTCCAATCGAGGCCGCTTTCGGCCAGCCACTGCTCGCCCAGCCCCTTCCAGACCAGGATCATTCCAAACAGGTTGAGCGGATGAAGCCAGCGGCCGCTGCAGAGGGCGCTCACCAGCACCACCCGCCGCAGGCCCACCGCCTGGCAGGAAGCCACCTGATCGCGAATCGCCAGGGCATCCACCTTCAGGGGCCCGAACAGATCCACCGAGGGCCTCGCCCCGGTGGCGATCACCAGCGCCTGGCACCCCTGCAAGGCCTGCTGCAATGCTGCGGCATCAGAGAGTTCCAGCCGATGGATTTCGGCACCGGCCAGGCCCTCCGGGACCGCCGAGCCAGGCCGCAACAGGGCCCGCACCGCCATCCCCCGGCCGATCGCCTCCTGCACAACCCGCCAGCCCGTCTTGCCGGAGGCGCCGCTGACGGCGATAGTGCGAATCGGAACGCCGCTGCCAGCACCTGGATCGGCAGCGCCATCAGGGGCGGCACCCGCTGGGATGGCGGCGGAGTCGGGGGGCGTCGCGGTCATGACTGCGGGCGATGCTGTGCGGTGCGGGGATCGTATGCAGCCCAGCGGCCGGCCAGCTGGCCCGGGCTTCCCTGGCTCCGGGGCAACAACTCTGACGCCGCCTTAGCTCGCGAGTGCGCCGCGGCAGGGAGTTGCGCTTCTGCAGCTTGAGCCCCCCGCTTTTGCCTAAGTTCCCCCAGCCAGCCCCTGCCTCAGGCTTCCAGGCTGCCCCGCTCGCGGATCTGGCGGCGCTGCTCGTCCTGTCCCAGCAAGGCAGCGACGCACCGTCCATCCAGCCTGCCGCTCCGCACCAGCCCCTGGAGAATGTCCACCGCCTGCTCGTCTGCCAGGGCTGGCTTGTAGGGGCGCACCTGGGTCAGGGAGTCGTAGATGTCGGCCACCGCCACGATTCTCCCCGCCAGGCCCAGCTGCTCCCCCCGCAGGCCCAGTGGGTAACCGCTGCCATCGAGGCATTCGTGATGTTGCCCCACCACCTCCCGCAGCAGCTGCACCGAGGGGTCGCGCTCCAGCTGGAGCCCCTCCAGCAGCCGCTCGATCAGGGCCTGGCCGATGGTCACATGGGTGCGCATCAGCGCCATTTCCTCCGGGTCGAGCATGCCGGGCTTGAGCAGCACCCGATCCGGGATTCCCAACTTGCCCACGTCGTGGAGCGGTGCGAAGCGGGCCACATCCTCCGCGAAGCCGCAGGGCAGGGGGAGCTGGTGTTCCAGCTCCCGGCCGATCAGCAGGCTGTAGCCCGCCACCCGTTCCAGATGGCCCCCGGTGCCCGCATCCCGCAGGGCCACGATCTCCCCCACCAGGCTCAGGCTGGCGTGTAGATCATGGATGGCGCTCAACCGCTCGGCGATCCGCAGCCGCAGCCGCGCCAGGGGCAGTTGCAGGGCCTGGAGCGCCTCGGGGTGGAACACCTCCACCCCGCCGGCATGGATCACCAGGAAACCCAGCAGCTGCGGCCCCCGCAGCAGCGGCACGGTCAGCCGCGACCGCCAGGCCGTGCCCGGGTTCCAAGGGTCATCACCTCCTCCGCCATCGGTCTCGGTGGCCCTGTCATCGACGATCGCCAGCTGCCGCCCCTGGCCCAGGGCGCTCAGATCCGGGCGCGAGGCCATGGAGATGGCCCCAGGGGGGGGGCACGGTTGCTCGACTCCCTGGCCCAGGCAGGGACGCAGCCAGTGGTTGTTCGGCTCGTGTCGCAGCACGCCGACGCTGCCGATCGAAGGGGCGATCGAGCGCAGCTGGGCGAGCGCCCGTGGCAACAGCGCCTCAAGCTCCTCGCCTGGATCGTCAGCGATCGCGGCCAGGGGCAGGAACCTTGGCACAAGCACATGCGTTCTGGCCGTCCTCACGCTAGGGAAGCTGGAGAGGGTTGCCAATCGTCTGGCGCCCGTCCTGAAGCACCCTCGACACGCCTGGGTCTGCGTGCTGCTGCCGGTCGGGTCTGGCGCGGATCGGCGCTGTGACAATCGCCCTATGGGCAGGCTGGCCCGGGCTCCGTGCGGTTTGAATCGCCGAGCTCAGGGCAACGGCGGCTGGGCCAGGGGCTGTCCGAACGGCGTGGGCTGCCGTTGCAGCCACTCCAGGGTGGCCCGATCGCCTGGCGAGGGGCGGAGCACCGGCACGGGTCCGGGGCTGGCGGCCAGGGCATCGGCGGCATTGGGGCTGTGGCCCCAGAGGCCGAAGCCATGGCCCAGTTCATGAACGGCCGTGGCCTGCAGCGCTTCTGCCCGCTGCCCCGGGCTGAGCAGCACGTCCACCGAAGGCTCCAGCCGCCACTGGCCCTGCTGGCGCTCCGCTGCCATCACTTGCAGCAGGGCCCTGCCGTGGCTGGCCCGGGCCCGGCCGGCCTGATCCCTGCCCAGGGGGGGGCGGCGCCGCCAGACCCGCAGCTGGGCCGCCGTCGGGTCTTGCACCCGCCGCAGGGGAAGCAGGGGCGCCCAGGCATCGATAGCCCCATCGACGGCCCCCAGCCAGCGCTGTTGCCAGGGGTCGGCTGGATCCGTGGGCGGCTCGATCCAGAGGCACCACTTGGGCAGGCGTGGCCAGCCCAAGGAGGTGGTTCGCAGGGCGGCCGCGTAGCCGGGCAGGGTTGGCGCGGTGGGGCCGCCCCTGGCAGCCGCGGCTGCCGCCGGGGCGGGGTCTGGGCTGGTGCTGGCGGATGCGGCGGGCTGGGCCGCTGGGGGTGTGGGCCAGAGCGGCAGGGGCCCATCTCGCCCCAGTGGACGTGTCGCCAGGGCCGGGGGGCAGGGGTTCGCCGGGCCGGAACCAGATGCTGCAGGCGGAGCTAGAGCGGGTGGCGCGGAGCGGGGTTCGGGCGCAAGGGCAGGATCAGCTCGTGCGGGTTGTCGCTCTTGGGCCGCTGGGCTGTCGACCGTCAGGGCCAGGACGGACACGGCTTGGATCATCAGGGGAAGGGCCCTGGTGCGGCGGATAGCAGCCTGTCTGAGTAACAACCTCTTGGGGTTCGGGGCTCCGGCCGCCGCGGGCGGCGATGGCGTTGTCAGATTGGCCAAACGGTTGACCCAGAGTGGCTGGCCGGGGCGCGGCTCGGCCAGGCCAGATTGAGCTCCGCTGTTCAAGGCGAGGGTCCGCTCTGGGCAAACGGGTGTGTCTGGGCTCAGGCCGCAGGCAATCCCACGCCTCGGGCCATCAGCGAAGCGAGCAGGGGCACGAGGGCGAAACCAACGATTTCGATGTTGAGAATCCAGCGCAGCCGGTTGGCCAGGGCTTCGCTGACCTTCGGCAGCTCACCCTTGCGCAGCGGGATCGCCCAGAGGATGTAGGTGATCGTGGGATAGAGCGAGAGTCCCCCCACCGCCAGGTAGGTGCCCACTTTCCACCAGAACAGGGGATTGCTGGTGTAGAAGGCCGCTCCCTGACCGAAGTGAAGGACCCGGCCGATGCCGCTTAGCAGCAGGGCCAGGGCCGCAATCCCGTACACCACGTCGGTGATCACCATCAAAATGGCGTCCTGACGATTGGGATCGGGTCGGATCAGGCGACGCTCCAGGACAAGCGCCGCAAAGCAGAGCATGAAGCTGAGGTAGTGGACATAGGCCACGGCGGCGCTGGCCAGCACCGGGCCGGAGGCGGGAAGGGAACCAGCCATTGCGTCGTCTCCACTGGCAGCACAGACCGCAGAACGTAGCGGGAAGCCCACCGTCATGGATGGTCTGTCGGCGTTTGGTCCCGTGCCGCTGTCTGGTCGGGTCCGCTGTTCCCCCTCCGTTGCCGTCTGGATCAGGGCCCACCGCGGCCGGCCAAGCCGCCGCGTCCGCGATCGTCGCGAAAGGCCAGCCTGCCCGGGTGGCTGGGTCAGGGGCCGTGGGACAGAGCTGAGCTGGGGACGCTGCAACCAGCCCAAAACAACAGGCGAACTTGGTCGTCAATAGCGAAGCAAATCCAAAGCAATTCTGCAGCAAAACCGCAAAATCTGCATCGCAGCCTGGAAGACAAGGCGAAGGGAAACCGAATCGAATCCGAAACTTGGAAGCCTTTCCGCTACTTCGCTGTTTTCGGCCAATCAAGACTAGTTTCATTAAACTTCCACCGCTGCCGCATGGCCAGTTCCCTTAGTGCCTTCCTGGGTGAGATCGGTCGCCACCAGTTGCTCACCCCTGAACAGGAGCTCACCCTTGGCCGCAAGGTGCAGGCGATGATCAGCCTGCAGGAGCGTTGTTCTGGGGCTGGCGGCAGCGGCCCGGCCTGCGATTACGACGATCTTGAGCGCCGCACCCTGCGCAGCGGTGAGCGGGCCAAACAGCAAATGATCACCGCCAACCTGCGGCTGGTGGTGAATCTGGCTAAGCGCTACCAGGGCAAGGGTCTCGATCTGCTCGACCTGATCCAGGAAGGCACGATCGGCCTCACCCGCGCCGTCGAGAAATATGACCCCACCCGAGGCCATCGCTTTAGTACTTATGCCTACTGGTGGATCCGCCAGGGGCTGAACCGGGCCCTGTCCACCCAGAGCCGCACGATCCGGATCCCGGTGAATGTGAACGAAAAGCTGACGCGCCTGCGGGCGGCCAAAGCCCGTCATCTGCAGGCCAATGGCATCGGCCCAACCACCCGCGAGCTCGCCCTCGCCCTCGACCTGCCCCGGGAGGAGGTCGAAGAGCTGTTGGCCTGCGAGCTGCGCAGCGTGACCGTGAGCCTTCAGGGGGCCGTGCGCTCCAAGGCCGATCCCTCCGAGTTGGTCGATGTGCTGCCCAGCGACGAATTGCCGCCCCTGGAGCGGGCGGAGCTGGCGGAGCGCAGCGATTCCGTCTGGACCTTGCTGGAGCGCGCCAATCTCACCCCCAAGGAGCGCACGGTGGTGATGTTGCGCTTTGGTCTGGATGGCAGCAACGAGTGGCGCACCCTCGCCGAGGTGGCCCGTCAGCTCTCCTGCAGCCGCGAATACTGCCGCCAGGTGGTGCAACGCGCCCTGCGCAAGCTGCGCAAGACCGGCATCGAGACGGGGCTGGTGGAGGGCTGAAGCCCCCGCGATCGCCAGCTCCGGGGAACCGCACCGCCCGTGGGGACAACCGCCCTGTGCCAAAGCGCCCCCCCCCTGGAGACTGCATCCGTTGTCGCCCCCGTGGCGCGCCACCCGAGGAGAACACCATGTCCGCCGCTTCCCAGGCCGCGGGCCCTAACGGCCAGACCAGTCTCGACCCCGAGGTGCTGCAGGGCACCGTGGTGGATGAGGCGTTGCTGGCTCGTCTGTTGCGTCGTGCCGGCCGCACCATCGCCCGCCCAGCCCTCGAATGCTTCGAGATGCTGCTCGATGGCGGCACCCCGCATCAGGCCCGTCTGACGGTGCTGGCCGCCCTGACCTACCTGTTGCTGCCGATCGATCTGATCCCCGATTTCATCCCCGCCGCCGGTTTCAGCGACGATCTGGTGGCGATCACCGCCCTGCTCGGGCTCTGCACCCGCCATCTCACCCCGGCGATCCGGCAGCGTGCCCAGCGCAGACTGGATCAATGGTTCCCCCAGCGCCGCTGAGCGCCGCCCGCTGCGATGCCCTCCCCCGGCACCTCCCTCAATCCCGAACAATTGGATGATCTCCAGGCGTTTCTGAGGGACTGGCTGCGCCATGCCGGCCGCACCCAGGCAGACCTGCGCCGGGCCCTGCGGGTCCCCTCGATCCGCATGCCCGTGTTGCTCGAGGAGCTGCAGCGCATCCACGGCCAGGAGGGTCTGTCCGGACTGGCCGATCGGCTGTGTTCGGTCGAGGCCCTCTGGCTGGCCGAGGAGGGTGCCGGCGGGAGCGGCGTCGAGGCCAGCGACGATCCCTTCGCGGACTGTTTCGGCCAGCTTGATCTCCTGCTCGAGGAAATCCGCCAGGATGGACCTCCGCCTCCGCACTGAGCGATTGCAACCCTGACTTGGTTGCGGACACCCCATCGACCTTGCCCTTCTAGCCATGCAAACGATCACCAGCTCACCGGCCCCCTGCTCCGGGGCTCGGCGCTGTTCTGCTCCGCTCCTGCTGATGCTGCTGCTCGGCGCCGGCCTGCCGGCCAGTGCCCAGACGGAGAGCTTTCTGCTTGGACCCGGCAGCAAGGTGGGTCCCGCTACCAAGGTGAAGGCCAAAGACTGTGTCACCCAGCCCGATGGGACAGTGACCTGCAACACCAAGCTGGTCAACCCCACCGGCGATACCCCCGCCAAGCCGAGCTACTCCCCGTTTAAAAACTGATCGCCACCATCGGCGGCGAGCCGTTCAGCTCGCCGCCGATCCGGTCCCGGTCGGCTCCCACCAGAACAAAGCCAGCCAGATCGTGCCCGGCTCCCCATCGCTGGCCTCAACGCGGTGGCGCCGCCGAGGCGCCAGATAGAGGCTGTCGCCCCGGTTCAGTGTCCGGGACGCGGCCTCATCCTCGAAGCGGAGCCGGGCGCTGCCCTGCAGCAGGCAGACCCATTCATGCTCCTGCTGCTCATACCAGAATCCCTCTGGGCTGGCCGCCTGGCAGGAATGGATGCGCTCCAGGCGCCAGCCAGGTCCTGCCAGCAGCGCTTCGCAGCGTTCCTGGCCCAGGGGCGGCGGCGGACCAGCCAGCAGGTTGCCGTCGCCGCTGACTCCGGGTTCGGCTTCACCCCAGCGGCGACCGATGGCGAAGCCCTCCGCCATCGCCAGGTCGACCACCTCCTGGTGGTGGCTGCAGGTGGCCAGCCTCCGCCGCAGGTCTGGATCGGCCTCCACCCGCTCGGCGAAGGCGCCCAGGGCTCGCACCTTGGCCAGAAACTGCTGCAGATCGGCTTCGGCCATCACCGTCATGGTGGCGATGGCCATCCTCGCCTCCAGCGCCCTCAGAGCAGCGATCGCCGCATCCGCCAGCGCTGGAACGGCACACCGGCATAAAAGACGGTCTCCTCCGCCTCCACCCTCCAACCCTGGCGCTCCAGCAGCGGGCGCGACAGCTGGCTCGCCTCCGTGCGCAGCCAGTCCACCCCGGCGGCTCGGGCGTGCTGCTGCAGGGCCTCCAGCAGGGCCGTGGCCCGGCCCTGGCGGCAGGAGCGACCGCGGCAGTAGAGCAGCGAGAGGCGATCGAGGGGGTCAAGCAGGCCGAAGGCCTCGATGCTGCCCCCCGCTCCGGCGCAGCTCACCAGGCCAAAGCCCCGCTCCAGGGCCGGGCCAAGCCCCTCGGCGCTGCGGGGATGGCCGGACCAGGCCCGCACCTGCTCCGGGGAGTAAAGGCCGTTGGCCTGGCTGAGCACCGCATCGCGATAGACCTCCGCTACCTGAATGGCATCGCCGGCCTGCAGGGGGCGCAACCACAGGTCGCCAGGCCTGGTGCCGGGGCGGCTGGCAGCGCGGCTTGATGGCATGGGTGCGGCAGGGGCGACGAGCTGCTCTTAGCCTGAAATCCTTCAGCAGCGAGCGGCGATGGCCACCCCGCAGGCCTCCCATCCCCCCATCCGCGACGGCGAGGGCCGGACCGCATGGATCGTCCGCCTGCTGGCCTTGCTCCTGCTCGGCCTGGCGCTGCTGTTCTGGAGTCCCGCCGCCTGGGGGGCGGTCAGCGACCCGGTGGTGCTGCAGAGGGGCGCAAAACTTTTCAACAACCACTGCGCTGGCTGTCACATCAACGGCGGCAATGTCCTGCGCCGCAACAAGACCCTGCGTCGCCAGGACCTGCTGCGTGAGGGCATCAACGGCCCCGCCGACGTGGCCCGCATCGCCGCTGCTGGAAAGGGGCAGATGTCTGGCTATGCCAAGGTTCTCGGCGACGGTGGACCTGATGCTGTCGGCGCCTGGGTCTGGAAGCAGGCGGAGCAGGGCTGGCCCCGCCGGTGAATGCACTACGCCTTTGACACTGCTGTGCCACGGCTTTCAGTGTCCCCAAACCGTTGTATCCGCTACAACCTCTCCCTAGACCCGTGCTGGTGTGAGAACCCCTTCCATGACCAACTGCTTCCGCCAGGCTCTGCTGCGCGGCCTGAGCCTCGCCGCCGTTGCCGGCTCTGCTCTCGCTGGCGCTCCCGTCCTGGCCGCCCCTGAGGCCACCACCGTTGCCCAGGGCTACGGCACCACCACGACCGTTGATGTGGTCGAGGTCGAGTCCGTCAATGGCTGGTACCTGACCGTCGGTGCCGGCGCCATCTGGCCTACCAACCAGAACGTTCAATTCAACGGCACTCCTTTCGCCGGCAACATCCACTACGGCGGTGGCTTTGCCGTTGATGGTGGCATCGGTTACGACTTCGGCGCGATCCGTACTGAATTGACGTACGGCTATTCCGCACCTAGCCTGAACGATGTTCACGTCGATAACCTGTCCACCTTCAGCGGTTCTGGGAAGGTGAACAAGAATGACGTCATGGCCAGCCTGTACTGGGATGTGATTCCCTTCGGCCGTTTCACCCCTTACATCGGTGGTGGTGTTGGCTACACCAACCTCAGCACCCCCAGCTGGACTTTGGGCGGCCTCCGCTTCGGAAGCTCCAACATGGGCCTGTTCGGTTGGCAAGCCAAGGCGGGCGTGAGCTATGCCGTGGCTTACAACTGGGATGTCTATGCTGAAGGCACTTATTCCGGTTCTGAAGGCTACTCCACTAGCCTGATTGACACCCAGACCTACAACGATTTCGGCGCCAAGCTCGGCTTCCGCTACCGCTTCGCCCAGCCCGTCGTTGTGGTTGTTCCCGAGCCCGCTCCCGCTCCTGCCCCCGAGCCGGCGCCCGCTCCGATGCCCGCTCCCGAGCCCGCTCCCGCTCCTGCCCCCGAGCCGATCCGCGGTCTCTGGTGATCGCACCCCTCAGGGCTTCGGCTCCGATGGCAACCTTGGACCGGCCTTTTGCCGGTCCTTTTTTTTGGAGCTGGCCAAGGGGCGCTTGGTCGCTGCTGTGAACGGGAGCTGACCGGAATGGGGTGAGCCGGGCTCCGGTCAGCGCTGTAGCGACGCACCTGCGATCACACCAGGACTGGATCGTTGGGGGCCACCTTTGCTGGTCAGAGGTGGTTGCCACGACCCCCTAGTCGGTCAGCGAGAGCTGACCGTGATGCCAGGTTGTTCTGGTCGATGACCTGGGGGAGTGAATTCCTGTGGTTTCCAGACAAGGACTGGCCTGGGCGAGGCCGGATGCGCCAACAAACAACCGCAAATGTGCCGCTACTACAGCCAGCGCTTATGTGCCACGCCAATCAGTGTCCATGCTGAGAAGGATCCGCTGATGCATCTCTTTAGAACATAGCCGGTGTGAGAACCTTTTCACTGATGTCCAACAGCATTCGCAAGTGCTTGGTCCGTAACCTCGGCCTTGCGGCAGCCGCAGGCAGTGCCCTCCTCGGCGCTCCCGTGCTCGCCGCCCCCGAGCTGACCGGCACGGCCCCCCAGATCGTGGCCCAGGCAAGCGAGACCATCACCGTTGATGTGGTTGAGGTCGAGTCGGTCAATGGCTGGTACCTCACCGTTGGCGCCGGCGCTGTCTGGCCCCAGCATCAGCAGTTTCGTGGGCGCGACCTGCGCGACTGGAGCCCCCTGCCCCGGACCCCCCACGGTGAGCTGAACTACAACGGCGGCTTTTCGGTTGATGGTGGTCTGGGCTACGACTTCGGTGCCCTGCGCGCTGAGCTGACCTACGGCTACTCCGCGCCCAGCCTCGACAGCTACATGCTGCGCAACTACAACGGTTATTCAGAGAGTGCCAGCGGCAAGGTCAACAAGAATGACGTGATGGCCAGTCTCTACTGGGACGTCATCCCCTACGGCCGCTTCACTCCCTACATCGGTGGTGGTCTGGGCTACACCAACATCAGCACCCCTAACTTCCACGTTCGTGATTACAACACTGGCAGTGTGAACAAGGGACTGTTCGGTTGGCAGGCCAAGGTCGGCGTGAGCTATGCCCTGGCCTACAACTGGGATGTTTACGCCGAGGGCACCTATTCCGGCGCCACCGACGCCTTCGCCGACAAGATCAAACTGGGCAACTGGGATGATTTCGGCGCCAAGCTCGGCTTCCGCTACCGCTTCGCCCAACCTGTGGTCGTGGTGGTCCCCGAGCCCGCGCCGGCCCCTGCCCCTGCCCCTGCTCCCGCTCCGATCCCTGCTCCCGAGCCCGCGCCTGCTCCCGAGCCGATCCGCGGCCTCTGGTGATCCGGCTGGGGAGTTTTTCGCAGCTGGCCATTCCCCGCGGCGACACTCCCCACTCACCCCTCATGGACCGGCTGCGGCCGGTCCCTTTTTTTGGGGTGTGCTGTTCCGGCGTTGCTCCGCCGGGGCAGCCGGTGGTCAGAAGGCCTGGATCCAGGGGTAGACGGCGACTTCGGTCCAGATGCCCTGCCGCCAGTAGATGTCGTTCTTCACCAGTGCCTCAACCTGGGCCTGGTCCTCGGCGTCGTAGATGCCGAACACGTGGCTGCTGTTCTGCGTGGGGCCGAGGGTGACCAGTACCCCGCTCTCCTTCTGGCGGCGCAGGCCTTCGAGGTGTTCCTCGCGGAACGGCGTGCGGCGCTCCAGGGCGTTTGGGCAATAGGTGCCCCACAGCACGAATTTCATGGCTCCAGTGGCGCCGAGCGGCGCAGAGGCTGCCGCCCCAGTGTTTCATCCCGCCGAGGCATCGCGGGCCAGGCGTGCTTCAGGCGTCGAGACCGGTTCGGAGCTCGCGGCAGTAGGCGCCGGCGGCGTCCGGCACCGATTGGCCTGCGGCGTTGGCGGAGGCCATGGCCCTCACCAGGGCGCTGCCCACGATCGCGCCATCGGCGCCCCAGAGCCGAACCTGGCGGGCCTGCTCGGGTCCGGAGATGCCGAAGCCCACCGCTACTGGGCTACCCCCCTGGGCCTGGAGTTGCTGCACCAGGGGCTCGACCCGGGCCTCCAGGTTGTTGCGCACCCCGGTCACGCCAGTGACGCTGACCAGATACGTGAAGCCACGGCTGCTGGCGTGGATGCGGGCCATCCGCTCGGGTGGGGTGGTCGGTGCCACCAGCAGTACCAGATCCAGTCCTTCGGCCGCCGCGATCGGGGAGAGCTTCTCGGCTTCTTCCAGGGGCAGATCCGGCACCACCAACCCGGCGGCCCCGGCGGCGGCCGCCTCGCGGCAGAAGGTCTCCATGCCGCGGTTGAGCAGAGGGTTGCTGTAGGTGAACAGCACCACCGGTGTGGTGAGCCTGCCCTGCAGCTCCGCCAGCATCGCCAACACCCTTGCCGGTGTGGTGCCCGCCGCCAGGGCCCGGCCGGCGGCCGCCTGGATCACTGGGCCATCGGCGAGGGGATCGCTGTAGGGAATGCCCAGTTCGATCAGGTCAGCTCCTGCCTCCTGCAGGGCGATCAGGCTGGCGGCGGTGGTGGCCAGATCGGGATCGCCGGCCATCAGAAACGGCATCAGGGCACAGCGACCCTGTTGTTTCAAGGTCTGGAAACGGAGGGCGATGGGCGTGGAGCCGGTCACGGAGAGGCAGCAGAGATCGGAATCCCCGACCGGCCGAAATGGCGCGGTGGTGCGGCGAGCCTATGGGGTCGCGGAGCCGGGGCCATCGGCGGCGGAGCCCGGGGTAGAGGGAGCGCCCTCCAGGTTGAGCTCCGCCAGCAGGCGGGCCTGCTCTTCGGGGGGCAGGGCCGCGAAGCGGGCCTCTAGGGCGGCGTCGGTGGCGGCGTCGTAGCCGGCTCGGTAGCGGCGGCGTTGCTCGGAGAAGGTCATGCGACCGCTGACGACCCTCACCAGATAGGTGCTGGTCCAGCCAACCACCACGAGCAGCAGCAGCACCGATGCGGCAATGCCGGCCGAGAAGCCCTCAAAACCAGTCGCCTGGAACAGCCCGTAACCGCCCCCCCCGAGGATGAGCAGGCCGAGCCCGAGCAGCAGAACCTGGCCCCGGGTCACGCCGCCTTGCCGCCCTGACCCTGCAGGCGGAAATTGAGGAACGGGGCGAACAGGATCAGGCCGGGGAAGAACAGAAACACCAGGCCGTAGACCGCCGTGCGCTCGATCTTGCCCATCACCATCCAGCGCCGCTGCATCCACCAATAGAGAGCCAGGGGCACCGCCACCAGATAAAGACCGGCCAGGGCGCCGTAGAGGCCCAGGACCAGCAGGGTTTCGGTGCCGATTCCGGCGAGGGGACCAGGCAGGGCCACGGGTTGCCAAGGCTGTGGTTCTGGGCGGAATCTAGGGCCCAGTTGCCAGGTGCGGCGGGGCAGGCGGGGTTGGTTTCCAGGTTCGCGATGACGGACGGGCGGTGGGCCTCCGCCCTGGCAAGGCAGCGGCCAGGTTTGAGGCCTGCTGGCTGGCGCAGGTGAGTTTGGGGTCTGACCGCAGAGGCTTGAGCCAGGCGCTGACAGCGGTAAGGAACCCTGGATGGTACAAAAAAAATCCCCGGTTGTTGAGACCGGGGAGCGGATGGATCGGGTCGAACCTGGGCTTGAGAGCCCGTCGAAGCCGATCGACAGTGCTGGCGCTGTTGTTGGTGGAGGTTTGATCGACCGGGATCGGAAGACCAGGGGGGCTGATCAGCCGAGGCCGAGTTGGCCGAGGATGCCTTGGCCGGTGAGCAGCTCGGTGGCCAGACCGATGACGAAGCCGAGCATGGCCAGACGGCCATTCCAGGTTTCAGCGAAGGCAACGAAGCCGAAGCGGGAGGTTTGATCAGCCATGGGAGTTCGAGTTTTCGAAACTTGAAGGGACTGTAAAGCATCGTGAAGGGGGCGGTGGTAGCGGCCGATGCCGTGGGATGTTCGGGAAACCGTGCTTTGCGGCGCGGGGTGCCCCTGCAAAGGCCTGAGCCCTTGGCCAGGACCTGTTGGAAAGGCCGCTTTGATCGGTGATTGGAGCCCCCGGTCGCCCGGGGGACTTGCCGGTGTGGGCGGCCGGAACCAGCTCCGCACAGCATCGCCAGCCGATCCATGGGGCCCTCTGCACAGATCGGACTGCGCCGCTGCGCTCAAAGAAGGCGGGTCGCCCAGGAATGATCCGGATCATCCGTGATTCGATCCGAGCCGGCGCTGGCTTTGCCCCTGGTTTGGATGGAGGGCCATCGGGGCGATCGGGGATGGTCGATGCCCGTGGACGCAGCTGAGCTCGGGACGTGGGCTGGGGCGTTGGCGCGAAGGGTTGCAACCACTGATGCTGTGTTGGTGCCCGGCTTATTCGCTGGTGATGACGTTCAGTAAACCATTGCTTTTCAGCCGGTTCACCAGTGGCTAAGGAAGGGATGTTGCTTCCTTTTTCGCTGCATGGCCATCCATCTCCCACCGATCCAGCCTCTGAGGCGTTCACGGCATCTTCGCCAGCCGCAGCCGCGGCGAACCCTGGCCTGGCGCCTCCTCTCCAGCGCCGCTCTGGCGGTGAGCCTGGGCACACCGACGCTGGTGGCCAGAGCGCAACCGGCCGCTCCCGCCGCTAGTCCTGAAGCCTCGCAGAACTGGATGCGTGAGTACGTTAGGCTGCGGGTTGCGCGTCGTAATCTGGATGCCCTGAACCAGGCCGCGGGCCGTTCCGGCAGCGACGCCAGTGTGAGGGAGCTGTTCTCACCACGGATCGTTGGCGGCAGTGCAGCCCTGGCCAGCGACAATCCCTTCCAGGTGGCCCTGTTGCAGGCCAACAATGCCAACAACCAGGCCGCCCAGTTCTGCGGTGGCACACTGCTGCGTGAACGCTTTGTGGTCACGGCGGCCCATTGCAGTGATTTCGTGACCGCCAATCAGGTGCAGGTCTTGACCGGCAGCCGCAGCCTGACGACTGGCGGAACCCGGCGCAATGTGGCTCGGATTGTGATTCATCCACGCTGGAATAACAACACGTTTGATTATGATGTTGCCGTTTGGGAGCTGAACCCGGCTGCGAGCGGCTCGCCCCCCGTGAGCCTGGCCACGACCGATGGCGCGGTGGGCACACCGCTTCTGGCGACGGGTTGGGGAGCCGTGGGGGAGGGACAGGGCGGTTCCGCTGGCCTGCGTCGGGTGCAGGTGCCCCTGGTGGATCGCGCCAACTGCAACGATGCCAACTCCTACAACGGAGTGATCACCGATCGCATGCTCTGCGCGGGCCGCGATCAGGGTGGAATCGACACCTGCCAGGGGGATTCCGGTGGACCGCTGACCAATGGCGGGGTCCTGACCGGGATCGTAAGTTGGGGGACCGGTTGTGCTCGCCCCAACCTGTTCGGCATCTACGCGCGCGTTTCCAATCCTGAGATTCGCGATTTCATCATCAACACCATCGAAGTGCCGGTGAGCTGCCAGGTGTTCAACGATGGCAACACCAGCCAGAGCGGACTCTCGGATGCCATCTATGTGCGCAATAACTCCACGATCTGCACGCCGGATGGAACGCCGACCGGTCGATGCCGCAAGTGGTTTGGTCTCTGTCGCACCTCCGAACCAACACCCCAACCGGTGCGCTTCCGGGTGTTCAACGATGCCAACACCAACCAGACGGCACCCTCGGATGCGGTCTATGCCAATGCCCCCAATGTGTCTTGCATTCCTGATGGCACCGCCCGCGGCAACTGCCGCCGCTGGTTTGGTCTGCCGGTGACGGCCGACGGCCGGCCAACGGTCTGCCGCCTGTTCAACGACGGCTACACCAACATCACCGGCCCGACGACGGCGATCTATTACAGGGCCCCCGGCAGCGTCTGCATGCCCGATGGCACGGCCACAGGCACCTGCCGCAAGTGGTTCGGCCGCTGCACGGCGCGCTGATCCCCGTCCTGGCACCGAATCCACGGGCCCGTTCTGCAGCGCCAATGAAAAAGCGACCCCGTCAGGGGTCGCTAGGCTGCGGGGCTGGTGCAGGGGCTGCCGGCGGGGGGCAGGGTCAGGCCAGGGCGGTGAAATCGGCAAGGCTGAACTGGCCATCGCCGCCCAGCACGTGGTCGAAGCCGGGGGCACGGCCGGCGATCGAGGCCAGGGCTGTGCCATCGACGAGGGCATCGTGGGCGGCGCCGATCAGGCTCTGGGTCCCCTCGCTGTCGTTGGAAATGGCCCAGAACATCATTCCCCCCAAACCGGCCTCCTGCACATAGGCGGCCTTGCCTGCGATGGTGGCGGTGGTTTCCACCGAGCTCCAGATGCTGCTGGTGGAGTTGTAGGCGAAGGCCGCCTTGTTGCTGTCGTCCCAGATCAGCTGGTAGCTGCCATTTTCGATGCCGGTGATCAGATCCTTCTGGTCGTAGTTGCCTTTTTCGTAGGAGCCTGGGGCCAGGCTGGCGTCGCCGCTCTGGCCATAGCCGAAGCTGCTGCCCGCCGCCACCCCACCCCAGGCGCGGGTGTAGGCCGGAGCGCCCAGCACCACTTTGTCCATGGCGACACCGGCCTGGCGGAATTGATCGATGGCAGTGACCACGTCGTACCCCCCGGCATCGCCGGTCATGGCTGCCTGATGACCGGTCCGGCTCTCCCAACCACCATGGAAGTCGTAGGTCATGACGTTGTAGAAGTCGACATAGGCATCGATCCCCTGGAGGTTGAGGTTGGCCAGTTTCTCGGAGCCGCCGGCCGTGGCGATCGAGATCTCGATGCTGCGGCCGCTGCGTGCCTCCAGGGCCTCCAGCTTCTGATCGAGCAGCTGCAGGGTGAGGGCCAGGTGGGAGCCGTCCTGGCTGTTGACCGCATTGCTGGCGAGGCCGCCACCACCGGGATATTCCCAGTCGAAATCGACGCTGCTGAAGAAGTCATAGTACTCCAGGTGATCGATGATCGATTGGGTGAAGGTTTCGCGGCCGGCGGCGTCGTCGAGGTTGGTGCTGAAGTTGCCCGAGAGGGTCCAGCCCCCGATGGCGAAGCCGATGCTCAGGTCTGGATGGAGTTGCTTGAGCAGCCGCAGCTGGTTGAGGTTGCCGGCGTAGAGCTTCTGCCAATTGGCGGGTCCATCGTCGACCCAGGCATTGGCATTGCGCACCAGGTCGCCATCGGCCCGCAGGGTGAGGGTGCGACCACTACCGGCGGCGAAGTGGGCATCCACGGCAGCGATCTTCTGGGCGGTGGTGCTGCCGCTGGGGTTGAAGCTCCCCTGCCATTGGTCGGTCCAACTGTAGTCCTGGCTGTGGCTGACCAGATAGGCCTGGCGGCTATCGCTGAGGCCATCCCAATCGGCCTTGCCGAACGTGCGTTGGATGCCCCCCTGGGAGTCGGCCCAGGTGTCGGCCTTGGCGCGCACCAGCCGGGAGCCATCGCTGGCCACGCTCACATCAAAGTCGCCGCCGTTGAGGTAGCTCTGGCGCCGCTCTTCGCTCAGGCTTTGCCATTGGCCGGCCTCGAAGCGACGGCTGACCAGCTGGTCGGCCTGGGTGAAGGTCTTTTCGTAGGCGGCCCAGGTGTCGTGGATGCCGAGGCCGCCGGGGGTGTTGCTGTTGAGGCCCAGGTAACCGGCCTGGACCATGGCGCCGGGCAGCACGTTGAGCTCCGCTGCCATGTACGGCAGGTCGGACTGGGTGGGGGTGATTCCGAAGAAGCTGTAGTTGAGATGGGTGAGGCTGTCGGCTTTGACATCGGCGACGCGGAAGTCGCGGCCGTAGATGCCCCACTCCTCGAAGTAGCCGACGATCCGCATCTCTTCGCCGTTGACGACCCCGCTGCCGCTGGTGTCGGTGCCACCGCTACCCGGTTCGGTGCCGGTGGTGGTGCCCGTGCTGCTGCCTGTTCCAGAGTCCGCGCTGCCGCTGCCGGTCCCGCTGCCGCTATCGCCAGAGCCAGCGGTGCCGGTGCTGCCGGTCCCGGTGCTGCCGGTGCCATCGCCAGCGGAGCCGGTGGCTGAGCTGCCTGCGGCCGAATCCGTGCTGGAGCTGTCTGGGGCCGAGCCGGTGCCAGAGCCAGAGCTTGTGCCTGAGCTGGTGCCGGTGTTGCCGGTGCCTGAGCCTGAGACCGCGGTGGTTGTGGTGCTCCCGGTGCCCTCGGAGCCCGTGCCGCTGGGGGCGACGATCTCGAACAGCTCGGCCACGGTCTGACCAGCGGGATTGCCGCTGGCCTGGAAGTAGGAGCTGAGGCTGGCGCCCGCCGCCAGGCCCTGGCCCGCCGCCCAGCTGGGGGCAGAGAGGGTCAGCGCATAGCGGCCATCGCTGCGCTGAACCTGCTGGACGTTGAAATCGCTGATGTTGCGCAGGGCGTGGTCGCTGATCAGGGAGACGCTCCAGCCGGCCGGTACCGCCCCTGAGCCGCCATTGCGAACGGTGAGGGTGCCTTCGTAGGTGCCGCTCCAGCTGCCGCCGAGCTTGATCTCGACGCTGAGGCCGGCGCTGCTGGTGAGGCCATCGCCGCTGGTGTTGGTGCTGCCGCTGTCAGTGGAGGTGCTGGTTCCGGAGTCCCCGGAGCTTCCGGTGGGATCGCTGGTGGAACTACCACTGGTGGTCCCGCCGCTGGTGGTTCCAGTGGTGCTGGTGGCGCCATCGCTGGTGCTGGGATTGGAGCCGCCGGCGGCCAGAACCACGTCCGCCAGGGTGACGGTGGGATCGCTGTCGCTGTTGACGGTGAAGCCAAGGGCGAGGCTGGCGCCGGCGGCGAGGGCGGCGGAGCCACTGACGGTGATCGTGTAGGTCCCGTCGCCGTTGGCATGGGCGGTTTGGTCCGCGTTGTAGAAATCGAAGTTGCTGTAGCTGGAAACGAAGCAGAAGCTCCAGTTGCTGAGGCTTTGATTGCTTTGGTTTGTGATCGTGAAGTTAGCGCTCAGACCGCCCCAGAAGCTGCTGCCCGCTTGCAGAGAACCGCTGAGAAGCTCGTTGAGCCAGAAGGTTTGGGTTGTCATCGCTGTGGGGTGACTGATGCAATCGTCTCCCCGCCTGGCGCTGGGGGGAACACTGCAGATGCAGTGTCTTTGGCCCAGCGGCAGGCCAGTGTCCGGCTTGCCGGTCAGTCGAGCAGGCCGAGCCGCAGGGCGAGAACCGCTGCGGCGGTGCGGTCTGGCACCGCCAGCTTGTGGAGGATGCGTTGCACGTGATCACGGGCCGTGACATCGGCCACCACGATCCGCTCGGCGATCTGGCGGTTGGTGAGGCCCTCGGCGAGGAGGGCCAGCACTTGCCTTTCCCGGGCGGTGAGGGTGCCGGCGATGGCCAGGTCAGCTGCCACCAGGCGGCGCACGTCGGGGTCGACAAAGCCAGCACCGCTGAGCAGCTGGCCGATGGCTTCCAGCACGATCCCCTGGCCGACGTTGCCCTCCCAGACGAGGGAGACCCCTGGCTGCTCCAGCAGGGGGGCGAAGCGAAGGGGAGGCTCCTCCACCCCGAGCACCACCAGCAGCAACGGTGGCTGGGGCCGGGCGATCAGCTTCAGCAGCAGTGGCACGCAGCAGCCATCGCGCAGCTGGCTGGTGGTGACCACCAGTAGGTCTTTGTCCGCTTCGGTCAGGGCGGCGGCGAGTTCCCCGAGGGTGGAACAGATGGCCACAAGCTGGGGGGGCGGATCGCTGAGATCGCTGCGGAGCAGGGTGCTGCGCAGCATGGAGGCGTAGGCGGGGGAGGGATTGCCCACCAGCAGCTTGCGGCCGACCAGCAAGTGGCGCAGCTGGGCGTCGGGACCCAGGGATTGGGGGGTCGCCAGGGCGGTGGGGTCGGTGTCTGGGCTCATGGGGGCAATGGGGCTCCGGATGGAGCAGGTCCCCATGCTGGGCGCTGCGGTTGTGGATCGGCCTGATCGAGAGGTTTGTGGACAGATGGGCGAATCGCATTACCTTGAAGAGTGGCCTTGGTTCTTTGAATTGGAAGGACCATGGTGTTCCACCCGTCACCCCTTATGCCCACTTCTCATTGCGCCCGGCAGCGGAATCTCGAGCCCCGGGATGGATGTGATTTTCGCCACGACCGCAGCGGCCAGATTGCTGGCAGCGGTCGCTGGTGCGGGCTGGTGCCCGGGGCGAGGCGGTTGCTGCGGGCCGCGGCGATCGGGGCGGCGTTGACCGCCAGCCTGCTGCCCGGTGCGGCCCTGGCGGGGGTGAGCAACCTGAGCCAGCTGTTCGTGTTCGGCGACAGCCTTTCTGACAGCGGCAATGGGGGCGCGCTCACGGGTGGATTGTTCACCCCCTCTCCCCCGTACGCCGGCAATCGGGCCAGCAATGGGCCGGTGGCGGTGGAGCAGCTGTGGCAGCTGTTCAATCCGGGTGATACCAGCTTCAAGCCCTCGCTGCAAGGTGGCACGAACTACGCGATTATGGGCGCCACCTCGGGCAAGGAGAACAATCTCCAATACAATCCACTGGTGTCTGGTGTCTTTGCCAACAAGGGCAATGCGTTGCAGCTGCAGAGTTTCGTCTTGGCGGCACCCAGTTTTGATCCGCAGACCTCACTGTTTGTGGTTTGGCTGTTCCCGAATGATGCGTTGTATTTCCGCAGTTCTGGCCAAGGCGATAGTGCTGGCACCTACGACGGCGCTGATGGTACAGCCACCACATTGGCTGCCATCGACAACTTGGCAGTGAGCAATGTGATCGGAACTGTCAACACCTTGGCCAGCCAGGGAGCCCGTCATTTCCTGGTGGTCAATTCCCCTGACCTCGGCCAGATCCCAGCGTTCCGCTCCGGTCCAGAGGCCGCCGCGATGACCCAGGCCAGCCAGGATTTCAACAACCTTCTTGAAACTGAAATCGCCACTCTTTCATCCACAAACCCACTGCTGGACATCGACCTGTTCCAGCTCGATGATGCGGTCAATGAGCTGATCAGCTCCCCGGCCAGCCATGGCCTCAGCAATGTCAGCGACGCCTGCCTGACCAGTGTGATTCCAGCTTCGGTGTGCGGCGATCCCTCCCAGTACTTCTTCTGGGATACCTTCCACCCCACAACCGCCGGCCATGGGCTGATCGCCCAGCAGATGTACAACGCGGTCTATCAGCCGGCACCCACCCCTGGCCCTCTACCGTTGCTGGGCAGCCTGGCGGCCCTGGGCTGGAGCCGCAGGTTGCGGCGCCGCCAGCGGCGAGTCGGGGCTGCGGTGTCTGGAGCCCTGGCGTTGCGCCAGGGCTGATCGGATCACGAACAGCGCTATCGGGGTCATTGCGTCAGCAGCGCCGAGGGCGGCCAGCAGCGTCCGATCAGGAATCTGACGCCGCCCTCCATCAGGGCCGCCTAAAAGTCTGTCCCGATAGCCCTTGGCGAGGCTGTCAGCATTGGGTTCGCTCGGCGGGTCTCAGTGCCCCCAATGCCCGATACTCGTTCTGCCGCAGTCGATCAGCC
>JBIKKX010000032.1:0-39459 GCA_044360135.1 Cyanobium sp. | reverse complement strand
AGGTGCGCGGGGATAGGTCGGGAAAGCTGTAGATCCTGTCGGCAAGCGGCATCCGCAAGGGAGAGAGCTGAATGCCACTGGCGAGGAAGGCCGGCTCGTACTCGAAGGAGGCGATGCCGGTGGATCCGGTGAGGGCGACGGCGCCGATGCGTGTGCCCCAGAGTTCAACGGCGGCAACGGTCATGGCTGGCCCCAGGACCAGGAGCCGGTGGGCTTGGCGATACGGCGACGGCTGGCGCGCTTGCGACCTGCTTTCTGGAGCTCCAACAGGGCAAGGGGCGAGGGCTGTGGTTCCGGGAGCAAGAGATCCAGCCGCTCCAGGAGATCCAGCTGTCGCAACACGCGCAGGAACAGCGAGAGCTGGGTGGCTGCGGCACCGGCTTCCAGGCGTTCCAGGGTGCGCTTGGAGATGCCGGCCTGCTCTGCCAGCTGAGCCTGGCTGAGGTTGCGATCAAGGCGCTGCTGGGCGATGCGTCCCCCGAGCTCCTTGAGCAGGGCTTCGTCGGTCATCAGGCGCTGAAAGGGCATGGCACACCGGCAGGCCAGTCGTCACCAATGACGAGCAAAGGGATCCTAGTAAACTTTCTCGCCATAACTGCCGAATTGGCCGGGTCCCTGTCAACCAAACAACCGATCCCACGCCTCCAGCACCAGCCTTTGCCTGCGGTACTCCCCGAACTGACGGATCTCGTTGTTCTTGAGCACGCGGAAGGTTTCGCTGGGGTAATCGGGGCCCATCAGGTCTGCGGGGTCGAGGATGGTGCGGATTTCGTCGCGGCTGAGGCCGCAGAGGCGTGCGTCATAGGCGCCGAGTTCGGCTTGGAGAAAAAATCTACATTTCCAAAAGCTCTTCAAGAGAATCTCTTGAAGACAGAAGATCATGATTCCATAACTGGTATGCAGCAGTTGTCTTCCCTACTCCGTATCCGGAAAGAATTTCTCCGAATACATTGAGATCTGGACCTGAACTGGAGCGTAGCGAAGGCTGTTGTGCGAGCATCGCTGCAGGTGCGAGAAGCTCGGCTGCAAAAGCGCCTGAGCGTCGTCGACGGAACTCCTGAGCGTGAGACGACGATGCAGCACCAATCGTTCCACTGCGATCTGAATCGAGAAGTAGATGGCCTAGGCCACGAGCAAGCTCAAATCGACGGGCATGCAGGGATTCAGTCCTGGGAGATCTAAGGACAGCAATCCAGGCAGAAAAATCTGCGCCAGCCCCCACAACCATCCGATCATTCGTTTGATGCCATTGGATGCCGTCCGAAGTGCGGATGCCGAACGGACGACAGAGATCGGAAACATCCTGGATTGGATCATTGTTCAGATTATGCAGCGCGCGAACTCTACGGGCAGCTTCATAGCCATGTTCTTCGGGAGAAACAATTACTTGGGTTGTCTCTGGAAAGTCTTTGCGGATAGCGACTAACTCCTGAGCCGGCGAACCAGCTGTCTGCTCAAGTAGGGTACGAAGAAGGTGATTAATCTGTGCTGATGCAGAGCAAGATGTAGATGGTGATAAATCCCTAAGAACCTGGGTCGCTGCACTAGTAGAGGGATCCTTGTCATCCAGAATTCCAAGGGCGCTTGCGATTTGGCACTGGTCATTCGCTCCTGAGGCAAGCATCAGTTCATCGGTATTTCTCCCTGTAAAAAGGCAAATAGATTCAAGGAGATCACCTGAGGTAGATGCTAGAGGATCCTCCTTTGCACACCAGGGAAACAGGCTATGGAGGCCAGCGGCAGCGAGATGATTGCCGACATACTGAACAAAAGCACCAATTGTCTGGGAGGCAGATCTCCAAGGGATCACGGTAACCACAGAGTCATCAATGAATCGCGGAGGTTGATCCCCAGGATGGATGATCGGCCCAACCTCGATCCAGAGAAGATCTTCCTGACGGAAAAAGCTCAGGTTGGGAAGATGAGAGCCCTCCGCTCCAGCCAATAGAAAATGACGCTCCCACCACTCATATCTAAGATCCTCCCAACTGCATTTAGTTTGGCCATGCGGAGGTTTGGATAGCTCCCAGTCGTGCATCAATGCCTGAAGCGATATAGGCGAGACCTCCCTTGATGATGTTCGCTTGATAGCGTAGCGCGTTGTTTCTTCAAAGCTGATGGCATTCCAGGATGAGGCGAACCAGTCAGCAATTGGGGCCAGTGGAACGTAAACGCAATCTTGGACCCGGTCAGTACCATGCACGAGATGGCGACAGGTGTTCTTGCCTGACAGCCAGACGGACAGACCTGCCCAAGCAGTCGTCTCTGGGAGATACTTGGTCTCCCAGGCTGGAGTGACCGGCTCAATCTCCAGTGCAAATTGATCTCGGTTACCGAAGAGCATAGTCGAGAAAGCTAGTCGAGATTAGGCTCAGATGATTCGCTTTTGGCCTCTTGAGTCAGAAGCTCTCGGCGAACACGCGGGGGAATTTTGTCATCAGGATACCCATGGTATCGAAGATTGCCTTTTTCGTCTTGAGTATTGTCGGTCATGAGAGCGTAGAAGATATACTGTTGATCGACTTTTTGGACAGTCCAGCGGCGGCGGGAGTTCTCACCGTGAGGCTTGGATTTGTTGAGAAGGTCTTGGCACTCCTTCATGGACATGCGCGGACACTTTGTCTTGTTTGGATTCCAGACAGGCGGACCGGCAACTGTTGTCTCTACCTTGTGGGACGGATTCGGCCAATACTCCATGATCTATGTCACCAGGATGGATGGCATGGTGGTCTGGTCCTTGATCTGAGCTTGAAGTCGCCTGAAGTCGCCTGGGCTTCTCTGAGACAACCTAGTATTAAGATTATAGCTTCTCTCTCGCCATGGTGAGGTTTATTGTCCGGATCTGATCAGCCGCTTTCTCTCCTGCAGCACCTTGGCGAGCGCGATCCTATTCTGCCCCCTCACCCCCCAAACAACCGATCCCAGGCCCCCAGCACCAGCCTTTGCGTGCGGTACTCCCCGAATTGACGGATCTCGTTGTTCTTGAGCACCCGGAAGGTTTCGCTGGGGTAATCGGGGCCCATCACATCGGCTGGGTCGAGGATGTAGCGCAGTTCATCTCTGTTGAGTCCGTAGAGTTGGGCGTAATAGGCGTCGAGATCGGCTCTGAGCACGGCACGGCGCTCGGGATCGAAGGTGAAGGGGGGGCCGTCGTAGCCGAGATCCTGGGCCCAGGGTTGGAGATCTTGGCTGGTGTAGGTGAGTTCGAGGACGCGGGGGCGGATGTGGTTGATGGCGGCGGAGTCGTAGGCGGATGGGGGTAAGAAAGGGAACTGCTTCAAGTAGGAGTAGGTCAGATGAGTTCCACCAATCTTGTTGCGGGCGCAGAAGTCCAGTATCAGGGTCTGCCAGTTCCCAAGGAGACAGATTTGCTGATCAACTCCTCTTGAAGAGAAGAAGATCGGCATGGTGTGGCCGATCGCGACTATTGGAACTGTCGTGGCAATAACAGTCCGTTCATCGGTCGACCTACAGATATCGCGCCACCCCATCAGCCACTGCCGATCCGTTCCCTGGGCATTGAGTCTTTCCTCCACCTCCTTGCGCTCCACCCAGTAGCGGGGGACTACCTCAAAACCAGGATCCTGCTTCTCGGCCATTGTGACGTCCCGGCTGGATCCTTCGTTGTCATAAGTGGCCCAGCGATGATCGTAGAGATGAATCAGCTTGGCTTCATAGAGCGGCAGGCGATCGCTACCAGCGCTATCTAAAAACAGATGGCTGTCATTCGACATGTGGAACATCGTCATGAACTTGATGCCCCAGGGATTGCCTTCATCGCCCAGCGCTTCATCGATCAGTACCGGCACTCGGCCGTAGATCTTCTTGCTGAGCTCAGCATCCATCTGGCTGCGGAACACCGGGCAGGTGCGCGTGTTCGGATTGAGAAGGGTGATCTCGTCTGCCGTTAAAGAGAAGAAGCGATCAGCCTGACTCAGTTGCGGGAAGTGACGGATGTAGAAGCAGAATTGAGCCGAGGCATTCTGTGAGGCCTCCGCACGAAGCGTGAGAACACAGAACTTGTAGGCATGATGGACTTCCTTGAAGATAAACGATTCATTCTCAAATGAGATCAGCGAAACCAGTTTGCCGTATCCGCTGATTGCATCGAAATAAGCCTTAGTGCTGTTGTCCGTCGCGATCCCCGTTGGGACAATCAGCCCTGCACGGCCATCCGGGCCGATCAGATGGAGAAAATGCTCGGC
This sequence comes from Cyanobium sp., assembly GCA_044360135.1. Taxonomy (GTDB): domain Bacteria; phylum Cyanobacteriota; class Cyanobacteriia; order PCC-6307; family Cyanobiaceae; genus Cyanobium. Next base: position 35,254 of record JBIKKX010000032.1, on the reverse strand, counting down.
GAACAGGGCATAGGTGTTCAGGTCGCCCACGGCCGTAAGGGCAAAGCGACCGCTGCAGCGGATGAACTCACCGCTGCCCTCTGCCTCCCGTTTGGCCAGCTCAAATTCACGCATCAGTGCTCGGTCGGCAACGGAAGCATTTTCAGCACTGAGGGCTTTGATCAACTGCTCGCGGGCTGCCTTGTTTGGAGCATTGGCAATCTCCTGCGAACGGGCCGCGAAGAACTCCTTCTCCTGCAGCTTGATCCGCTCCCAGGGTGGATTGCCCAGCACGCAATCGAAGCCGCCAGCCTTCATCGCCTCGGGAAAGGCCAGGTGCCAATGCAGAAAGCGAAAGGCGGCCGCAGCCTTGGCGACGGCGCTCGCCATTGCCGGTGAAAGCAACGAACCCCGCTCCAGTTCATCCAGGTTCTGTGAGACAGGCACATGATCCTGTGTGCTCTCCTGTTTAGACAGGAAGAACGATGCGGTGTAGGCATCGGCCCGCTGCAGTTCCTGCTGGATGGCTGGGTCCTGCCGCCAGGCCTGATAGGCCTGCTCCTTGCGTCGCACCCCCTGAAGATCATCCTCCTTGATGTCTTCAAAGCAGCTGGCGCTCGGCACCACCTTCACCATGGCCGATTGGGTGAACAGATCCCGCTGGCCTTTGAGCGCAAACGACTGGTTCTTCTTCTTCAGGCTGGCGCAGACTTTTTTGTCATCTCCCGTGAGCGGTTTGTAGGCCCCATCCGGGATTCCTTTCTCCAGCACCTTGGGATCCAACACCCCCACCAGCGAATCGCCACACTGGATGTGGGCATCGAGGAAGCCCAGGGGCTTGCCGGGTTCGATCGCCTCGATCCACAGCGCCACCTTGCACAACTCCACCGCCATCGGGTTCTTGTCGACCCCGTAGATGCACTTGGCCACCACCTCGCGCAGGCACTGCCGCCGCAGCTCCTCGCCGGGTTCGTCGTCGCCCGCCAGGATCCGCGCCAGTTCCAGGGCCAGCCGCCGCGCCGCCGCCAGCAGGAAATGGCCACTCCCGCAGGCTGGATCCAGCACGCGGATCGCCAGCAAAGCATCTCGCTTCTCTTCGATCGTGGTGGCCCTGCCAACCCGCTCGCGAATCACGGGCAGTAGGGCCGAGAGGATCAGCAGCCGCACCAGGTCTTCGGGGGTGTAGTAGCTGCCGCTGGTCTTGCGTTCGCTGCCGGCCACACCCCCCAGCGAGAAGCGCAGCGCACCGCCCTGGGGGCGGATCTGGGGATGGAGCTCCAGCAGGCTCTCGTAGACACTGCCGAACTCTTCAGTGTTCATCGCCGCGTAGTTGATGCGGGTGCGGCTCTGGCTTTGTTCGTCGTAGAACCAACCGATGGCGCGAACCGCCGCCAGAAGCGCGGCATTGCTGAGTTGGGCAGAGTCGAGATCGGGGCAGCGGTCGTGGTTGAACAGGCCACCGAGAGCAGGAAGGCCGAGCTCTGATCCTGCTTCTTTTTCCAGCTCGCGGAACATCAGCACCTGCACCTTCCACAGGTCGCTGTGCTGGTGCTCCTGGGCACCGCTGCGAATCGCCAGGTCGCGCAGGCGCGAAAGGCTGTAGCCCTCGCGGTACACCTGCTGGATCTGAAAGGGCACCCCTGGCGGGAACAGCAGATTGCGGTCTTCCGCAGAGCAAAGCAAAAGCAGCCTGTACACCAGGCGCAGCAGCTGCCGGAAGAAGTCCATGGTGCTCAGCTCGCCTGACTCCAGCCGACGAACCAACTCCCGGTTGGCCGGGTCCGGGTGCCTGAGAAACCCTTCCCCCAGTTCTTCGAGGGCGCTCTGCACGCCATCGCGCAAACGGTTCAGCGCACGCTCGCCGCTCTGCTGGCCCAGCTCCAGCCAGGCGTCCAGTCGGCAGTGACCCTCGCCATCGGGCGCGAAGCGGCTGGCATGCACCAGCAGCCACAGCACCGCGAATTCATCAAACAGCCCCCCATCGAGGATGCCCCCCAGCTCCACCTGCACATAGGCCGGCTTCACCAGGGCTGGGTTGTCGTGCAACAGGCGGAGCGTGGTGCCATTGCAGAGCACACCCCAGTCGCTGCTGTCATCAGCGTTGAGGCACTCCTGCAGGCAGCTGTGAGGGGAGCGGCGGCGACCGTCCTGCCCATAGGTTTTGCTGCCCTGATCGAGCAGCCCGGTCTCCACAGGCGTGAGCAGCACCGGCACCTTGCCGCCAAAGCCTTGATGGCTGATCGGGTACAGCGCCTCTTCGATCCGGCGTGGTTCACAACTTTCGAGATCCTCCCAGCCGAACACCTCCCGCAGCAGGCGGGAGCTGAACCACACCCGCCATGGTGCTTCCTCGCCACGGCTGCTGAGTTCCCTGGCTTCCTGCCACAGCGCCCGGGCACGGCTCCAGGCCTGGTCCACGGCCACCTGGATCCGCAGGTTCTTGGGCAAGCCGTAGTCGCTGGCCTTCTGGCCCGGTGCCTCCTGGCGGGCGATCTGCTCGATCAACGACGCCGGCACCAACCCACCCACCAGCCGGATGGCGTTGAACTGCAGGGTGGCGCTGCGGCGGCGGGGCATGGGGTCAAGGGCGCGGCACGGTCAGAATCCGGCGACCGGTTTGCCGCCGATCCATCACAGCGCTTCCCTGTCCTGGAGCGGCAACTTCTGGGCCTGGTGCTGCTCCACAAGCGCAATGAACTCGGCACGGAATCCCCCCAGCGTCTGGAGGAGGGCCTCTCCACTTGGGCTGCCGCCCTCTTTAATCGCTGGCATGGTGTCCGCCATCACGATGTCCACCCAATCTGTCCAGGGGCCAGGTTAGACGTGCTGTGCTGGGATCTGCTCCAACAAGGCATCCTTTTTTGCGATGGATCTGGCGGATGGCTTCGATCATGACCCAGATCTTCGCGAGGGCCTTGAGGCATAGATCTGGCTGCGGTGGCCCAATCGCACCACCAGCACCACCAAGCGCTCGTCAACCAGTTCACAGATCAGGCGATAGTCGCCGACGCGATAGCGCCACAAGCCAGCCAGAGGACCCGTGAGCGCTTTGCCTCGGTCACGGGGATCGTTGGTTTCTGTTACAAGACGCTGCAAAAAAGTAGCCAGCCGCTTGGCTGTAGAGAGATCGAGCTTGCGCAGCTGACGCTCCGCCCCGCTTGAGAGTTTAACGGTCCAAGCCAAGGTCCTGCATCACGGCATCCAGTGGTCGGGTGCTGGATTCACCACGGCGCACGCGCTCGGATTCGAGGGCGCCCAGATAGGCATCTTCGAGCTCGTCCATGCCCTGGCGGACCAGCTCCTTCACGTAGAAATCCTTGCTGCGTCCAGTGGCCAGGGCTAGCTGCTCCAGGCGGTCTTCGATCTCGGGGTCGAGCTGGATCGTGGTGGTCATCGTCATCGCGACCGGTCTTGGTGTCAGGCTAGGAGGCCGTTCACAGCTGCGGTGCCGGCAGCAGCACGAACAGGCCGATCACATCCACCGGCAGGCTCGGCTCACAGCGGAAGCGCATCAACAGGGCCCCACCCGTGCCCACCGCCGCCTTGCGCACGGTGCGGTGATCCTCCTCCGCCAGGGCGGCACGATCCTTGGCCAGCAGCCGCAGCGGCGCCTCCAGCTCTGAAAGGCCGGCGAGGGCCCGCTCCAGCTCCATCTGCCGCTGGGGTCCCTGCACATTGCCGGCAGGTTCAGCCTGCATCAATGCCAGAGCCTCCGCCTCGCGCAGCACCTCGAGCTGCTCACCGTTACGCACCACCGTGAGGCACTCCTCCACCAGCAACGGTGGCATCAGGCTGTACCCGCTCTCGGTGCGCCGTTCCTGCTGGATCTGGTGGCGGAGCCTCAGCAGCAACACCGTGGTGCGGCGAGTCACCGCACGGGTGCGCACCACCGCTCCGCGGGCCGCCAGCTCCGGCTCCTCGCCGCTCAACGCCCGCTCTGCCACAAATTCAGCCAGCTCCACCACCAAGGGGTGAGAGCGCGTCAACAGCTTGGCGCCATCACGGCAGGGCAAGGCGGTGGCACCGCTCACCACGCCTTCCAGACCCTGGGCCTCTAACCGTTCCCGCAGAGCCCGTCGCTCCGGAGGAATCTCCGCCAGGTCGAATCGCCAGCTGCCGTTCTCGGCGCTCGGTAGGGGCAGCCGCAGCCTGGTGCAGGCCTCCACGAGCAACCGGGTGACCGCCTTCTGATCTCCCAGGGCTTCCTGGCTCTTGCGCCATTCCGGCAGCACCTCCTCCGGCTTGAGACGCCTTTGAGCAAAGATCGTCTGGGTCTGGCGGGCGTTCTCCTTGGCGCTCTGCCATTGCTGATCGAGCGTCGCTTCCCAGCCGGCCATCGCGATCACGGGTGGCATCCCCGCAGCGCTCACGAGGCCCAGATTCAGCCCCAGCTGCTGCACGGATTCCCCGAGCACATCGGCCAGCACCGCCTGGGTGATCGAGTTCATGTCGCCAGGCACCGGCACGCTCACCCCCAGCTCCTTGCGGATCAGCTTCTCCTTGTTGAGGATCACCGTCAGCACCCTTGCATCCACCGGGTTTCGGCGGGTCGGGTCCTTGCAGGCCCCATGCAGCATCAGGGCCCTCACCACCGGCTTGGGCTGGGCAAAGCGATCCACCCGTCCCTCTCGTTGTTCATGGCGGGTCGGGTTCCAGCAGAGGTCGTAGTGCACCACCGCATCGAAGCTGCGTTGCAGGTCGATCCCTTCTGAGAGGCAATCGGTGGCCACCAGCACTGGCGTTTTGGGCTTCTCCCCCGCAAACGCCTCGGCTTCCAGTTCGGCGATGCGCTCCACCCGCTCCTCCGGCGGTAGCTCACCGGTGACGGCACGAATCACCACCGAGCGCTTGGGCAGGGCTTCGCTGAGCTGCTCCGCCAGGTAGTGGGCGGTCGGCCGGAAGCGGCAGAAAATCACCGGCCGGAAGCCCTCCGCCAGCAATCCCTGCACCTGCCGGATCAACTGTCGCAGCTTCGGGTCCTGGGCTGGACCGCGCAGAGACTCCGCCCGGCGGATCATGTCCTCCAGCTGCTGGCGATCGGCCTCGATCGCCAGGTCACCGCCCGGTGCAGCCTCCTCTTCGCTCATCTCCTCATCGAGCCCGTCGAGCACCCCCTGGCTGGCAAGGGCTTCGAGCTCGCTCAGCTGCTGCTCCTCGCTCAGGCCGCTGTCGCCTTCCCCCGACAGCCCCGCTAGCTTGGTTCGCAACGAGGCCGCCGCTGCCGCTGGGCTGCTGCTGATGCACCGCAGCAACGCCAGGGCCGCCCACCAGCTCATCCGTTGCCGCAGCCGGCTCTGGCCAGCGCTGCGCTTCACCAAAGCCCGGGCGTACTCCAGCACGTCGTGGAACAGCGCTCCCCATTCGCCTGTGAGCTCGTAGGTGGCTTCGCGGGTTTCCCGATCCGGGAAGTCGGCCCCTTCGCTGCCCCATTCCGCCCTGATGTCCTGACGGCGCCGCTGCACGAAATGGCTGCCCAGCTCCTCTCGGAGTGCATCGCGCTGCGGCCCATCGGGCAAGGTGCCGAGTGCCTCGAACTTCGGATGCAGCAATCCGAGCAGGTGGTTGAAGCCTTCGCTGTCGCCGCTGTGGGGCGTGGCGGTGAGCAGCACCAGATGGCGATCGCCGCGGCTGGCCAGACCGCGCAGCAGCTCATAACGCTGGTGCCGACCCCGGCCTTTGCCGCTGGTGCAGCTGTGGGCTTCATCAACGATCACGAAATCACCGCAGCCGCGGATGAAGCCATCGCGGTAGTCGTCACGCTTGATCGTGTCGAGGCTCACCACCGTGAAGGGGTAGGCCTCGAACAGGGAGTGTCCGACGGGCAGATCCTTGCTGAGCCGGCCGATCGTGCCGGGCCGCACCACCTCCGCCGTCAGGTGGAACTGGTGCGCCATGTCGGAGCGCCACTTCTCGCACAGATGGGGCGGGCAGATCACCGTGATCGTGCGGATCTCGCCGCGATCGAGCAGCTCGCGGGCAATCAGCAGGGCCTCCACCGTTTTGCCGAGGCCCACCTCATCGGCGATCAGCACCCGGGTGACGCTCTGCTTGAGCGCCATCAGCAGCGGCACCAGCTGATAGGCGCGGGGATTGAGGGCCAGGTTGCCCAGGCTGCGGAATGGTCCCGCCCCGGCACGCAACTTGAGCAGCAGGGCATCGCGCAGCAGCAGCGCCGAACTCTGCGAACCGCTCTGGCTGGGGTCCGGCCAGGGGAAGGTGGCCGGGGCCACGTCGTGACCCTCCAGGGGGAGGAACAGGGTGGCGATCTGCTGGTCTCCACCTCCCAGGGGGCGGAGCTTGAGGGTGCGGGGCGCTGGATTGGGCAGCACCACCCATTCGCGGCCGCGGGCTCGCACGATCGCGCCTGGCCGGTGCTGTGTTTCAGCGTGAGAGGAGGTGGTGGTCATGGTTGCTCTCCGCTGCGGCCGCCTCCCAGGAGATCGCCATGCTGCGCCAACACATCGGCGAGCTGCTGTGCGAGGTCGGCCAGTTCACGGCCTCCCTGGTCAGCCGGTGGCTGCTCAGCCACCGGCTGTGGTGCAGGGGGAGGGGCCGTTGGATCGGCATGGCCATCGCCGAACAACCAGCGGAACTCGGTGAACACCGCATCCCATTCGCGCGGATCATCACCAAAGACGATCACGTTGTAGCCGGCCTCATCGAGCGCCTGGCGTTTGCCCGCATCGAGCTGCTGCTGGAGCGGTTGCTTATGGTGCGGGCCATCGACAAACACCAGGCACCAGGCATCGGAGTAGGTGAAATCAGGAACCACGTAGTGATCGACCACTGCGGACTGGGCCTTATCCGGCAGCAGGTAACCCCGTTCCTGCACCGTGCGCAGCCAAAGCCGCTCCAGCCCGCTCTGGCTAAGGGGCAGCAGCTTCTCCATCAACTCCCCGCGACCGCCATCACCGCCCTGCGCCACCACATCGCTGCGGGAGAGATCCAGGAGAAACTGCTTGAGCGAGGCCAGCCGGCGATCAATCTGCTCGTGATCGCGCTGGTTGTTGTAGCTGAGCAGGCAGCGGTAACAGCCAGCTTCGCACTGATCATCGTCGTCGACCAGATCGGCTTGCTGCTGCGGCAACGCCCCCTCCCAGCGCCAGTGACAGACCTCCAGTGCCGTGCGCCCGACCATCTGCAGGGCTGTTGGACTCTCCACCAGCCGACTGAGCACACCGGCTCCTCCTTCGGCGGCTTCATAGATCAACAGTGCTGTGGCCTTGGCTTCATTCGGCATCAGCTCGGCGGCGATCTCGCTCGGATCGAGCTGGAAGGCCACCTCGATGCCGCGTTTGAGGGCATGGCGCACGGTGATCAGAACCCGCGGTTCCCAGGCACTGTGAAAACGCAGGAGCAGAGCGTTCTTGCGGTCTTGCACATAGGGCGTGATCTTCACATAGCCCTGATCGCCATCACCCTCGTCGTCCTCATCGGCGCCGGTTGCCAGATCCGACTCCTTGCCCCAGCTGCCCTTGCTCGGATGGATCGGGAATCCGATGTTGCCGGGTTCCTTGCGCTGGCGGCGGCCGAGATTGATGCGGCTGATCGTGGTGGCGGCCCCATAACTCAAGGTCAGAAGCGGTTGGCCAGCCACGCTCACCTCAGCGGACGCCACCCGCACCTGGCCGTTCTCCTTCGGGAACTCGTAGGTGGTGAGCAACTCGTAGCCCAGCCGCTGCCTCTCCTCGTCGTCTGAAGTGATCCGCTCAGCACGCTTGGTGGTGACCTGTTCAATCTGATAGAGGGCGGGAATCTCGAAAGCCGTGCCGTCGGGGTACTTCTTAAGAGCCGTGCCGCAATGGCTGCAGAGCTCCAGTGTCGCATCCTCGCCGAGATGGGCGTGACCGCAGGCACCACAAATGCGAGCCTCTCGCGTCGCCAGCGTTTTGCTGGCAGTGCCCACCTGCTCTTGCAGGTTGAGGATCGCACCGCTCACCTTGTAGGTATTGCCTTCGTGGTAAATCAAAGAGTGAGGGCCAAATTCACTGATCCCCACAAATCGAGGCCGGCTGATGTAGGTGCCGCCATTTACCTGCTCGCGGCTACCGGGAATGAAGGCAATCAAAGGGAGCCGCGGGAAGTTGTAGCCGGGCATAAAGCCCTGACTGGCCAGATAGCGGTAGGTGCTGAAGTCGCCGCCACTGCCTTGGGGCCCACTTCGTTCAGCCAGCAACAGATCTCGTTGCAATAAGGCTGAGCGCTGCCGTTGCTCAGCTGTCTTCTTGTCGCGCTGGGGTAGGGCGTAATTGACCATGTCTTTGCTGGCCTGGGTCAACTGGCTGGTGACCGCATCGAGCAGCCCGCGCCAACGGTTGAGAGAGCGGTCGAAATCCCGGCCCGTACCGCTGATCAGTCCCTCCAGCCAACTGTCCGTCAGCCAGGGCGGTGGGCTCTGCCCTAACCACTGATGACGCTTCAGATCGTCAACAATCGCCTTGCATTTCCTCAAGGCATACTCCCGCGCTTCCGGATCATCCAAGGCCTCCGCAATCTCCCCGATCACCGGCTTGGCCTCGGAGTTCAGCTCCACCAGCTCCTTCACCCTGCTGGGCAGTGCCTTGCCTGTGGCGGCCAACCACAGGGCCCGGAAGTGGGCGATCAGCAGCTCCTCATTCCCCATCTCCAACGTTGGTGCACTCACGGCCCCCGACACCATGCGGGAAGGCGCCGAGAAGAAGTACTGATCATGGGGTGATGTCGCACCGCAATAGGTGAGCACCAGGGCGGGCTGACCACTGCGGCCCGCACGGCCGCTGCGCTGCGCGTAGTTCGCCGGCGTGGGCGGCACGTTCCGCATGTAGACGGTATTCAGGGAGGAGATGTCCACCCCGAGTTCCATGGTGGGGGAGCAGTAAAGAAGGCGAAGCTGCGCTTCCCGGAAGGCTTCCTCACGGTCTTCGCGTTCGTTCGGGTCGACCTGGGCGGTGTGCTCACGTGCCACCAGGGTCTGCAGATAGGGTTTCCCATGCTCGCTCAGCACACTGGCCAGATCGCTGTAGAGGTGGCGGAAATAAGCATTCACAGGACCCCGCCGGCCCGATTTTGGACGCCGTTTCCACAGTTCGGCCTGATACTCATCAACTGGTTCAGCATCGGGTGAGGTCAGGGTCCAGCGGAGGGCACTGCTACTCAGCCGCCAACCTGTCTTGCGCTCACCACTGCTACGGCGGCTCAAGCGCAGCTCTACTCCCTTCACCAGGTGATAACGGGCCAGAACCGTCACCAGTCCTTGCGTGATCGTGGTGTAGAGATCCTCATCCCACTTGAGGGTGCTGTGCAGATCCTCCTGGGACGGCCAGCGTTCCCGTGCCTTCAGCCAGCGACCAAACTCGCCCCGTAGCGACAGACCTTCCAGACCTCGGAATTCCTTGCCGCGGGCGTCGCGGGGCACCGTCTCAAACACCACGCTGCGGGCGAGCTCACCCTTCTCGTCGGACCCGATCGCCCAGACGTCCTCCAGCTCCGCCGAGGCCCTGCGGCGCCGCTCGAACTCTTCCGCGAACAGCACATTGGTTTCGATGGCCAGGCGCTCGCGCAGTTCCTCAAGCAGCCGGTGGCAGATCAGGTACCGCTCCAGCGGGGTGCACAGGGCCAGCAGAGGATGCTGATCCGACCACCGCTCCTGATCCTCGACGCACCGGATCAGATCCGGGTAGTCGATCTCGAGCAGCTGCAGCTGCTCGAGGTTCGGGTTGGTGAGCCGCCACCCCCGCCTCAGGTCAACGACCAGGCGGTATTCCAGAACTTCGCGCAAAGCCTTGCGGAACCTGCCCTCGGCATCCGGGACGACATCCTTCTGCTGGATGAAGTCGTCAGCCTCCAGTCGCAGCGCTTTTTCCGTTTCCAGGGCCAGGGTCTCTAGGCTGAGCTCGCGCTCCGGCTGCGCCTGCAACGCGGCCACCAGGCCGGAGCGCAGCTGCAGCACCCGCATGAAATCGTTGAAATGACCAGCCTGGAGCGAAGCGTCCTGTCGGTTATCACTGAACGCCAGCAGCTTGCGGGCGTTGTCGGGCAATTCCTCCGACGGGAAGTCGAGCAGCTGGCGCAGCACCGACAGGCTGAGTGTGGTGGTGGCCGAGCTGCGGCCTTCAGAGCTGAGCCCGGATAGCTTTCGGAACTCGCTGCCGCGCACGTTGTGCTCGACCCCACAGCTGGGGCAGAAGCGGAAGCTGCCCGCCAAGAACCAGCCAGCCAGGCCCTCTGGGCTGGCCTGGCCATCGGGCCGGAAGCGGCAGGGCACCGGCGCTGCCTGGCGATAGTGCTGCCTCAGGGTCAGGGTTCCGTCCTTTCCTGGTTCGAGCCAGCCATCGGGATAGTTGGCTTGCTCTGGGTCGTCGATCGAGTAGCCCCCTGCCGCGTCCGGCATGAAGTAGCCAGGCAGCACCTGCTTGTCCTTCTTCTGGCTGCTCTGATCACTGAAATCGCGGGGCTCCAGCTTGGCTGGACGCTTGCTCTCCAGGTGGGCCCACACAGGATGGAACTCCTGCCCGCAGCTGCGGCAGAACACCAGAGCGAACAGCAGGGCTTCACGGTTGCTGCCGGGCCGGAAGATCTGGCCCTTGAGGTTTGGATGGCGCGATCCCGGCTGCTCCAGCGTGCAGTAGATGTCACCACCTGCCGAGACGAACTGGTGCAGGCGGAAGGCAAAGAAGCGCCGATTCGGTGCCAGCTCCACCTGGTAGGCCCCCAGCAGAAACGCACGCAGGCCCTGGCGCGCTTGCTGCGGGTCCAGTCCGCTCAGATCTGCCAGTTCATCTGCCGCCTCCCGGAACGGCAAGGGATTGGAGCTCACCCACTTGCCATCGGCTCGATCGTCCTCGCGTCTGAGCCCCAGCCTCAGTTCGACCCAGCGCGCCAGAGGATGGCGGCGAAGCTGCTCGGCTGACCAGATCGGAGCATCCCCAACCGCGCATTCCTCCAAGGCCCGGCGAAGCTCCTCAGGGCGGGGGAGTTCTCCTTCGGTGACGCGCTCCAGCGTCTCGGTGACAACATTGCTGGCAGGGATCTGGGTCCCAAACAACTTGCTGGCAATCGAAGCGACGACAGCGTTGCGATCCTCGGCGCTGCCCTCACTAGCCATCGTGGCCGAGGTGCCGATACAGATCAATGAGTTGTCGGGGCTGAGGCGCTGCCTCACCCGGCGCACCAGCATCGCTACGTCGGCGCCCTGACGACCCCGATAGGTATGCAGCTCATCCAGCACCAAGAACTCCAAGCCCTGAGCGGCTCGGATCACCTGCTGATCGAGAGGGTTCTGCCTGGTGAGGATGTACTCCAGCATCACGTAATTCGTGAGCAGGATGTCGGGAGGATTGTTCTGAATCTTCTCCCGTTCCTCTTTTTCCTCCTGGCCCGTATAGCGAGCGAAGGTGACCTTCTCGCCGCCCTTGGAATAGCCGTAGCAGAGATACTTCTCCAGCTCTTTGAACTGGCTGTTGCAAAGAGCGTTCATCGGGTAGATGACGATCGCCCGAATGCGCTTCCTGGTATTACCAGCCTGGCGAGCCTCGATGATGCGTTGCACCATCGGCAGGATGTAGCTGATCGACTTGCCGGAGCTGGTGCCGGTGGTGAGGATCGCGCACTCGCCCGCCAGCACGATCTTCAAGGCCTCCAACTGGTGGAGGTGCAGCTGCAGCTCCTGACCAGACCCTTCTTCGGGGCCTGGACTCTTGCCCCACCGGAAGATCTGGCGGCATTCGGGATCCAGCAGGCCCTGCTCCACCAGTTCGCTGATGCTTCCCCCTCCCACAAAGCTGGGATTGAGCTGGATTAACGGCGATGGCCAATACTCTTCATCGCCATAACGGCCATCGACGAAGTCCCGCAGGTCAGGCGCCTTGATCTGCGTGAAGCTCCTGCTGAACTGCCCGTAGTCCTCGACGACCCTGTCGCGGAAGGAGAAGACGTCCATCAGTGCTGTCCCGTCAGGGCCAACGACCCTGAGCTGACCTTGTCTCGTTCCGGGCAGACCCAAGGCGGCTGATGCAGCCGACTGGCGTGGTGGTGCTTGTCGGCAAGGCTCCGGCGCTTAGCGATCCGCAGCAAGGGTCCCTCCGTTTGATGCCGCAAGGCTTCACGTGGCTCTGTTTTACAGCAGTTCCGCCCCTCGCGCAGCAGGTTCACCACCCTCAAGGCAGCAATTCGATGCACCAACTGCATCGTTTTGTTGTCAACCGCGGCCCGCGGCGTCCTGGAGCCTGCTTCCAGTTCTCTCCGCCCCCACGGACGATGCCTGAATCCAAGCCCCCTCCGCCGACTCCAGCCGCTGCCGCAGGATCGGGATCAGGGGCCGGGCAGGTGGCCGGTCTTGACCCAGATCGTGCAGCCTGGCTCACTCCAGGGCCGGTGCACGCTGCCGGGCGGATTGCGCAGCCAGCTGCCGGCCGGATAGCTGCCGTGTTCGTCCTGGAAGACACCCTCCAACACCAGAATCTCTTCGCCGCCGGGATGGCCATGGGGCTGAAACACCGTTCCCGGGGCCCAGCGCACCAGGGCCACATGCTCCGAGCCAAAGGCATGCAATGGCAGCACCTCCAGCCCGCGCACCAACCCTGGCAACCACGTCGCCCTGGTGGTGTCGATCATCAGCCGCTGCTGGTCATCCGGGTGCATCTGCTGCAGCTTGACCAGGATCGTGCAGCCCTGCTCGCTGAACGGGGCATGGCTGCTGCCGGCCGGATGGCGCAGGTAGGTGCCGGCGGGATAGTCGCCATGGTCATCCGAAAAGGTGCCTTCCAGCACCAGGATTTCCTCGCCGCCGCCGTGAACGTGGCGTTCAAAGCGGCTGCCTGGGGCGTAGCGCACGATCGACGTGGCCCGGGCAACCTCACCGCCGCGACGATCGAGCAGGCGTCGCTCCACCCCCGCCATCGGCGATGGCGTCCACTCCAAGGCGTTGGTGTCGAGAACGGCGCGCTGGCTGAGGTCGGCGTGGAGGTCCATGGAGGTGATTCTGCCCGCCGCTGAGCTCCAGGCGCCGTCAACGCTGCGGGGCAAACATCGCCGGGGGTGCCGGGCCATGAACTGCGCATCGAAGCGCCGCTCGATCTGGGGGAGCATCAGGAGCCCGAGCCCGATCTGGCCGTGGTGGCGGCCCGCGCCGATGTCTGGCTGGACGCCCACCCCACCGCCGCGGACACGCTGTTGGTGGTTGAGGTGGCTGATGCCAGCCTGGCCTATGACCTCGACACGAAACTGAGGCTTTATCAGCAGGCCAGGATCGCCAACTACTGGGTTGTGGATGTGCGCGAGCCCATGGCTTTCTTCAGGCCCTGGTGGCGGAGCTGCGGGCGCTGGGGTGAGCGGCAGCCCCAGGGAACAGGCAGGGCTGCCGGTGCTCACGACCAAGGTTGTGGGCCATGGTTGTTGACCTTGGTTGTAGACCTTGACGATCCTCAATCACCCCACCCACTGCACCCCGTCGCCATAGCCCAGCAGGGTGCGATCGGCGGTAAGCAGGGTCAGCCGCTCGCGGGCAGCCTGGGCCACCAGCAAGCGGTCAAAGGGGTCACGATGAATGAAAGGGAGATGCTGCACGGCCAGCACGTGATCGGTCTGGATCGGCAGTTCCCGGAATCCCTCCTGCAGCAGACCCATCCGCAGGGCGGGTGGGCTCACCTGAAAATCGTCACGCCCCAGGGAGGCCTTGATCGCCACTTCCCAGATGCTCACAACGCTGAACAGCAAGGGCTGATCAGAACGCTCGATTCGGGTCCGGGCTGCCTCAGGCAGGCGCTCAGGCATCACAGCCCACCAGAGCAGCAGGTGGGTGTCCACCAGAACCCCGTCAGGCTCAGTCGCCATAGAACATCTCCTCGATCTCCGCCGCGAAGTCGGCCTTGAGATCGGCGGTGATGACGGCCTCACCTTTGAGGAAGCCCCCTCGGCGAGGCGCCACCTGGGTCTCGAGCGGCACCAGCCGCACCAGCGGCTTGCCGGCGCGGGCGATCACCACCTCTTCTCCGGCCAGGGCCTGATCCACATAGCGCGAGAGGTGGGTCTTGGCGTCGTGGAGATTGACCTGCATGGCCGGGCTCGTAGCGGGCTTAGTCCAGGCTAGCGGCTAAGCTAAGTCATGGCGACCAGCACGTCAGGGGCGGGTCAGCGGAGCAGCCTGGCGACCTTGGCGCCGATCGATTGGCGCCGATCGATGGGGACATCGCTTTCGGAGCTGTGCAACAGCGGCTTATCGGTGATCTCAGACCGGCGGCTGCTGAACAATCGCGGCGCAGGCGGCGGAACGACTCCGGAGCCCAGCGGAGGTGGGTGGCGTTGCGACTGAGCAGGGCCAGCCAGGCACTCGTTCCAGCAGCAACGCCATGGTCAACGCTCCCCGAAACCGGCCAGATGGGCGGGATGGCTGGAGAGGTCGGGCGGCCCGCCGTCGCACCTCTGGTGATCTGCTCGACACGAGCTGGCATGCCATGCCCTCTGGCGCAGGGCGCCGGCGGAGCTGGCCCTGGTGGAGCAACACGATCAGGCCACTGGCGGAGAAGGCACCAACCGGCTGCATCAGCATCAACCACCGGCGATGGCACCGGGAAGCCCTGTAGTCCCGGATACACACCCGACCCGCCATTGGCGGACAGAGCGGTGGCTGATCGCTGAGTCAGCGAATCGCGGTTGATCAGCCCAGCCCATCGCCAAGGACTGGCACCAGCCGATGGCGGCAGGGGCGCAGCTTCGCAGGCCTGGAACCCAATGCTGGCCTGGCACGATCCAATCCATACCAGCATCACGGCTACCTCCACTCCGGATCCAGGCCAATTGCAAAAGCGTCATCCCCCCCAAGGTCAGCGCTGCATCCCTTTTGATGACCCGCGTTAAACAACCTGATTTGATGCCGTTGTCTGTTAAAGCCGCCAAAGCTGTTGCAAAGACTTGCGCAGCGACCATCACCCTCGGCGTTGCCTTGGCTCCCAGCAATGCCTTGGCTGTGACCACCTGGAATTGGACTTTTACAACCGATATAGCCGGCCAATCCGGCTCGGGTACGTTCACCACTGCAGATGCGGTTCCAACAGTCGGCACGACCTATCAAATTACTGGAATTTCTGGCAGCTACACTCGTGACGGAATTCCTTATAGCATTACAAGCCTGATAGGTGGCGATGCAAATCAGTTTCGCTGGGAAGGCACTTCTTCATCGTCAATCCTGACGGATTTTTTGACTATATTGGTTTTAATATTGGAGCCGAAGAGGTACACTTAAGTCAGAACATTACTACGGGTTTTTTGGCATTGAATGTTTCTGGTACCAGCTTTCCGGGGGCAGATGGAATGATTTTGTCATCTACTCTCTCGCCCGCCGGGCCGTCCACCGCTACCCCCGGCCCGCTGCCCCTGCTCGGCGCAGCCGCTGCCTTCCAGACCAGCCGCCGCCTGCGCCGTCGTCTGAGCGGTTCGCTTCCTGCGGCCTGAACGGTGCACGCCGGAGTTGATCCGCTGGCTGCACCGCCTTCCGGATCGACCCTCGGTGGAGTTTCTCTTCTTCACCCCTGGCCCCACCGTTGTGGGGCCTTTTTGTTGCCTGGCTGCCGCACCGCTCCTCGGCACCCCGTGCTGATCAATCCCGCCTGCCCTGTCGCCTGTCGCCCCCTGCCTGCCTGGTGCGCGGCAGGCCCCCTTGCCCTATTCGCCAGCCTCGCCCTGGCCCTTGGCTTCGCTGGCCTGGCCCAGCGGCGCCGCAGCCCAACCTCCCTGCTCGCTGAGCTGCAGCTGCGGTGCTAGCGGTTGACGAAGGCTGGATTGAGGATCGAGCGGAGCAGGGGCTCAGGGCCCCGCTCGGCCGATCGTGGATCAAGCCTGCCCGATCTGGGGAGCGGCGCCCGCTGCAAGCCCATCCAACCGCCGCCGCACCTCCTTGAGGTCCTGCCAGGTGTGCCACTTAGGACTCCCTTGCTCCTTGGAGGCGTTGCGCAGCAGATAGGAGGGGTGAAAGATCGGCATCAGCCAGCGGCCCGCCAGCCCTTCGCCCTCCCCCGAGCGCCACTGGCCCCGCAGTTTGGTAATTCCCCCCCGAATCCCCAGCACCCCCTCCAGGGCGGTGGCGCCAGTCAGCAGGATCAGCGGCGCATCCACCAGGGCGATCTGCTGCAGCAGGAAGGGGCGGCAGGCGGCCATCTCGTCGGGGCTGGGCTTGCGGTTATCGGGCGGGCGGCATTTGATCACATTGCAGATGTAGGCGTCGCGCTCGCTATCCAGGCCCACGCTGGCGAGCATGCGATCGAGCAGCTGGCCGGCCTTGCCCACGAAGGGCAGCCCCTGGGCATCCTCCTGGGCCCCGGGGGCCTCGCCGATCAGCAGCAACCGCGCTGTCGGATTGCCCCGAGCCACCACCACCTGTTGGCGTGTCGTCGCCAGGCTGCAGCGGCGGCAGGCGGCGCACTCGGCCGCCAGGGTTGCCAGGGCCGGATCGGGGTGGCTGGGGCTGGAGCTGCCAGGACCCAGGTCTGCCGACGCTGGCTGGGAGGACGGGCCGTCGGCGGCGGGGGGCTGGGGCATGGGCTGCCGGTCGTGGCGCGGGGAACGGTCGCCGGCTCGGCTCAGGCGGCCGGATCGGGGTTGCGCCAGGGATCGTCCAGTTTGCGGGATGGCGCTGGGGTCGAGGCTGGAGGCGGCGGAGCCACCGGCATCGGTGCCGCGGCTGACGCCACCGGGGCCTGGGGCGGCGCCCCAATCTCCGCTTCCGTATCGGCCCCCGCTGCGGGGGGCGCCTCGGCGGTCGGCCGGTCGCTGGACTCGCCAGGACCTGCCGCCACACCCTGCCCAGGGCCCGGTGCGGCACCCCGATCGCCCCTGTTCTGCCCATCGGCCGTCGCCGCCGGGGCAGCAGCGGCCCCATCGCCGACCTCCGTCCAGAGCTCCAGGACGAGCTCAGGCTCCACCAGGGCCTCCGGTGTCTCGTCGCTGGCCTCCCAGATGTCGGCGGCGCTCACCTGATACCCGGCGATCCTGGCCACGGCCGCCACACCCTCGGCATCGGGGGCGGAAGCGAGCACCCGCTGCAGATCGGCATCGCACTCCACCTGCTGCAGAAAGGCTTCGAGTTCGCCCCGCGGCGGCTCCACCGCCAGGCTGACGATCTCCACCATCCGCAGCACCTCGGCCGGTTCACCCGTCGCCAGCAGCAGGTCATCACCGCTGACCTCGAACCCCGCCGCCCGGGCGATGGCGGCCACGGCCGCCGCATCGGGGGCGAGCGCCAGGGGCTCCTGCACGCCGGGTTCATCCTCCGCCCAGCTGAGGAAGGCTTCGAGTTGCTGCAGGGACATCGGCTTGGCCCGGGGCGCAGTCCCATGCCTAGCAAGGTTGGCGGCGGCCTGCCACCCGGGACCCGGCTCCGCCGCGTCGGGGCTGTGGGGCTGCTGCGGAAGGGGGGCGCGCTGGCTGTCGGGGCCTGGAGAGCTGCGGCAGGAGAGGGCGCAGCCGCCGCAGGTGGCCGAACCCGAGGCGGGCCGGCGGGACCTATGGCGGGCGGCAGGACCCACAGCGGGCCGGCGGGGCCCCGTGCCTCGGCAGGCCAACATCGGCCAACTTGCAGCGTTCGACTTGCAACGAGCGGCGCGAACAGCCCCGGATCGGGACTGGCATGGGGCAGGATGGCCGCTGAGCAAGATCCGTGCCCACGTCGATGCCGGCCCCGATCACGCTGTCGGCCCGGGCCGGAGCGCTTCAGCCCTCCCTCACCCTGGCGATCACCGCCAAAGCCCGCCAGCTGCGCAGCGAGGGCAAGGATGTGGTCAGCCTTTCGGCCGGCGAGCCCGACTTCGACACGCCCCCCTTCATCCGCCAGGCCGCCAGCGACGCGCTGGCGGCCGGCCACACCCGCTACGGCCCGGTCGCCGGGGAGCCGGCCCTGCGCCAGGCGATCGCGGCCAAGCTCAGCGAGGAGAACGGGGTCCCGACCAGCAGCGACCAGGTGCTGGTGACCAACGGCGGCAAGCAGGCCCTCTACAACCTGTTTCAGGTGCTGCTCAACCCCGGTGATGCGGTGCTTCTGCCGGCGCCCTACTGGCTGAGCTACCCGGAAATCGCCCAACTGGCCGGCGCCAGCGTTCAGATCATCCCCAGCACCGCCGCCAGCGGCTTTCGCTTCGATCCGGCCGCCCTGGAGGCCGCCATCACCCCCGCCAGCCGCCTGCTGGTGCTCAACAGCCCCTCCAACCCCACCGGCATGGTGCTGGGCCGGGAGGAGCTGGAGGCGATCGCTTCGCTGCTGCGCCGCCATCCGCAGCTGCTGGTGGTCTGCGATGAGATCTACGAATTCCTGCTGGCACCCGGCCACAGCCACCACAGCCTGGCGGCCGTGGCCCCGGATCTGGCCGAACGCATCTTCATCGTCAACGGCTTCGCCAAGGGCTGGGCGATGACCGGCTGGCGGGTGGGCTGGCTGGCCGGCGCCCGCGAGGTGATCGCCGCCGCCAGCGCCCTGCAGAGCCAGAGCACCAGCAACGTCTGCACCTTCGCCCAGTACGGCGCCCTGGCGGCGATCACGGCCCCGCGCGACTGCGTGCTGGCGATGGCGGCGGAGTTCAATCGCCGCCGCCTGCTGCTCAGCGACGGCCTGGCCACGATCCCTGGCCTGGCCCTGCTCCCCCCGGAAGGTGCCTTCTATGCCTTCCCCGATGCCAGCGCCTGGGGGCTCGACTCGATGACCCTCTGCAACCGTCTGCTCGACGAGCAGGGCCTGGCCCTGGTGCCTGGCGTCGCCTTCGGCGATGACCGCTGCATCCGCCTCTCCTGCGCCGCAGCCGACGCCACCTTGAACGATGGTCTGGAGCGGTTGCGTCGCTTCCAGGCAAGCCTCTGAGCCCCCGCCCGCCGATGGCCGAACCGATCCCCCCCAAGCTGATCGTGTTGGGGGACAGCGGCGTGTTCGGGTGGGGGGATGGCGACCAGGGGGGCTGGTGCGAACGGCTGCGGCGCCACTGGATGGACACCCCCGCCGCCCCTGTGGTCTACAACCTGGGCGTGCGCGGTGATGGGCTTGAGCGCCTCGCGGCCCGACTGCCGGCTGAGGTCCAATGCCGGGGGGAGCTGCGCCGCCAGTTGCCCCAGGGGATCCTGCTGGGGATCGGCCTCAATGACAGCGCCCGGGTCGGCCGCCCCGATGGGCGCCACCAGCTGGCCCCCGAGGGCTTCCTGCACGGGCTGCAGCAGCTGTTGCCGCTGGCCCGCAGCCTGGCCCCTACCTTCGTGCTGGGCCTCACCCCGGTCGATGCCGAGGCCATGCCCTTCGCCGGCGTGCTCTGGTACGACCTGCCCGCGGTGCGGCGTTATGAGGCCCTGCTGCAGGAGGCGTGCCAGGAGGTGGATGTGCCGTTTCTGCCGCTCCTCGACACGATGCTGGCCGAGCGGCACTGGCTGCGGTTGCTATGCAGCGACGGTCTTCACCTCAACGAAGCGGGCCATGCCCTGATCTACGAGCGGGTGAGGCAGTGGCCGGCGCTGCTGCGTTGGGCGGGCCTGGAGCGGGCCCTCCAGCTGACTCCCCTCTGAACATCTCCCTGGGCTTCCCCCCGGGCGTTCAAGCCCCGCCACCGGGCCATGGCGAACGCAGACCTAGGGCCTGAGGGCAGCCGAGACCTTCACCCGATCGGGTGAACGTCGATCCTGCCACCAGGGGATCCAGAGCCCTGGCCGCTGTTTTCAGCCTGGAAGGGTGTTCCCCGATCCCGAGATGGTTCGCACCGTCACCCGACCCGCCGCCGAGATCCCCCGCGAGCGCAACGCCCGTCTGTTGCGGCAGCTGGAGCGCCATCAGGACCTCAGCAGCCGCCTGCGCTGGCGCAACGCCCTGGTCACCGCCAATCTGCCCCTGGCCCGCAGCGTCGCAGCCCGCCTGCCGCAGCCGCAACGGGGCAACTACGACGACCTGGTGCAGGTGGCCAGCCTGGGCCTGATCCGGGCCGTGGAGGCCTTCGATCCGCAGCGGCGGGTCAGCTTCAGCAGCTTCGCCGTGCCCTACATGCGCGGGGCCCTGCTCCAGGAGCTGCGCGATCGCCAGGCACCGGTGCGGATCCCGCGCCAGCTCTGGGAACTGCGCCAACGGGCCGCCCAGCTTCAGGAGCGGCGCCGTCAGCGGGGCCAGGCCCCCCTCGACCGCCGCAGCCTGGCGCGACAGCTGGCCTGCGCCGAGGAGCAGCTGCTGGAGGTGGAAACCCTCGGGGCGATCAGCCGGCCCCGCAGCCTCGAAGCACCGGTCGACCCCGGGGCCGACGCAGGGGCGACCTGCCTGCAGGACCTGCTGGCCGACCCCCGCAGCCTGGAGGCGGCCGAGGTCGGCGAGGGCCGCGATCCGGAGGCCGCGGCCGTGCCGCAGGATGCCACTCCACAGGGGGCGATGCGGCGCTGGCTGCGGGAGCAGCTGGCGGGTCTGGATCCGCAACGGCGGGATCTGATCGAGGGACGGCTGGATCAGGGCTGCACCTGGGTGGAACTGGGCCAGCGGCTTGGCATCCATCCCCGGATGGCCCAACGCCGCTGTGATGCCACCCTGGCCTGCCTGCGCCGCGCCGCCATCGCCTGGCGGGCCAGCGGCAGCCTCAGCCCGGCATCAGCCGCACCAGGAGCAGGGCCAGCAGCGCCGCCAGAAGGGTCTGCAGCCCATTGACCAGCTCATTGCTGAGCCAGGCCCAGCGGCGCTGCAGGGTCGCCCCCACCAGGCTCTCCAGCAAGGTGGCCGCCATGCCGGCGGCCACCACCACGGCCAGGTCGGCGGGGCCGCGGAGGAGGCCAAGGCCCCACAGCACCAGGGCCATCAGCAGGGCACCGGCGAGGCTGGCGGCGGTGCCCTCCAGGCTCACCGCCCCCTCGGTGCCGGGCGGGACCGGCCGCAGGCTGGTGATCAGCACGGTGCGGCGCCCCCAGCGCTTGCCGATCTCGCTGCCGAAGGTGTCGGCCAGCTTGGCGCTGAAACTGGCGGCGAAGGCCAGCAGCAGAGGCCCGAGGGCGGCGGGGCTGACGTGGGGGGCGAGCAGGGCGAGGCCGCAACCGACCAGCGCCGAGCCCCACACGTTTTCGGGACCGCGGCGGCCACCGCGCCCCTCCGCCAGGCCGCGGGCGCTTTTCTCCTTCATCCCCAGACGGGTCACCAGGGATCCGAGCGCCAGATAGGCGACCACCGCCAGCCAGCCGCGCCAGCCCAGGGAGCCCCAGAGCAGGGTGCCGAGAATGCCGGCATGGATCCAGCCCGCCGCTGTCAGCAGCGGTGCCCGCTGGGCCAGAGCGATCAGCAGGCCGTTGAGCGCCAGGGCCAGCAGCCAGTGGTTGAGGTCCTGGGGGGGCAGCAGAGGCATGGCGGGAGCGGCGCAGCGGTGAGCGGCAGGAACGGAAGGAGACGCGGCAACTGTTGCACTGATCTAAGTGCCGCCATCGCGGACAGGGCCGACAACGGATAATCGCGGAGCCGGATCCTGGCCGTCCCGATGTTCTTCAAGCCCAAGTTCTTCCTCGACCTCAGCGGCGACAGCGGCGACAAGGCGGCGGAACCGGCCACGGTGGCTCCGGTGGCCCCGGTGGCCCCCGTCCAGCCAGCCCCGGCCAAGGCCGCCAAGGCGGCACCGGCCCCGAGCCCGGCTCCCAGCGCGCCAGCAGCGGCTGCCGCCGCCAAGGCCGCCCCGGCGGAGCCCGTCGCCGGCTCAGCCGTCGCCCAGGCCGCCGCCAGCCTGACCACCGCCGAGGCGATCGCCGCCGAGCTGGCAGCGGCCCAGGCCAACCGGCCGGCACCGAGCCTGGCCACCTTCGCCGCCGAATGCCTGGTGCCTGGAGGCGCCAACACCCCGCGCCGCCGCCGCGGCGGGGCCAACCTGGCCGGCTTCCGGGAGATCGCCCGCTCCTACCTCAAATCCTGATCGGCCCGATTCAGGGTCCATCCGTCTGGCCCCCCCTGGGGGGCCGCCCCTGCTAGGGGACAGCTCCCTGCCGCCAGGTGGCCAACAGCGTCGCCGCCGCCACCGCGGCGGTGCCGCTGCGCAGGATCAGCGGACCCAGGCTCACGGCCCGCCAGCCTGCGGCCAGGGCCGCGGTCTGCTCCTCATCACTCCATCCCCCCTCCGGGCCGATCGCCACGGTCAGGGCGGCGCCATGGGGTTGCTGGTCAGCCAAGACCGACGCCAGGGAGGGCAGTGCCCCATCCCTGGTGGTGGCGAACAGCCGGCAAGGTGTCGGCGAAGGCGCGACCGGGGGCCGGCCGTCCTGCGGCGTCCCGTCCTGCGCCTCGCCGCCCTGCGCCACTCCGTCCTGCGGTCCGCCGCTCGGGTGGCGCAAGCTCTGGAAGCCAATGCCCGGGTACCCGCTGGCCTGGGCCGGAGCCGCGGCCAGCCAGGGCAGGGCTTCCACAGGATCGTGGAGTTCCGGCCGCCAGAGCCGCTCGCATTGCTCGCAGGCCTCGGTGATCACGCTGTTCCACCGCTCCAGCGGCGGCTGACCCGCCACCACACAGCGCGCCGCCCGCAGGGGACGGAACCGGTCGATCCCCAGCTCGGTGGCCATCCGCCACACCAGCTCCACATCGCGGCGGGGCAGGGCCAGGGCCAGCTCCAGAGGGGGCGAGGGGGCGGGGTCGCGGCGCAACGGAGCAGCGAGGGGTTGCTCCAGCCGCAGCAGCGCCCCCTCCTCCAACCGTGCCGTCCATAGCCCGCCCCGACCATCGACCAGGGCCACCTGATCGCCCTGCCGCTGGCGCAGCACCCGCTGCAGGTAGTGGCGCTCCGCCGGGTCCAGGGTCAGCAGGGCGCCGGCTGCCTGGGGGTCCGTCCCCGACGCCGTCTGGGCGAGCCGTGTTGCTGGGATCAGCAGGCGGCGACGTTCACGGGCCATGGTCAGCGTCGCCTGCCAACACCCAGGACCAGTCCAGGGCCGCTGTCATGGCCGATTCCACGGCGGATCACTTCCACGGCTGATCAAGGCCACGGCTGATCAATCGTCGCCGGAGCGGAACGGACTGTCCGGGTCCTCCTCCACGGGCCAGTCCTCCTGCAGGCCGCCGATCACCAGCTCGGCGATCTCCACCACATCGCGGTTGAGGCGGGCCAGGGTGTTGATCAGCACATCGAGGGCCAGGGCGTCGCTGGTGCCCAGATCCACCCAGCAGCGGGCCCAGTCGTCCCTGTATTCAAGCTGGGCCATGTTGTGCATCAGGGCCGGCAGGGCCCGCTCCGCCGCCTCGTCGTCGTAGGGAAGCCAGCTCAGATCGGCGCCCGCTTCATGGGCCTGGAGGTTTTCGGCGTTGAAACCGCCCAACTTGGCGAGGAAGAACCAGCTGTCGAAGGCGGTCTCCACGTAACCCCGCTCGCCGTTGCCGGGCGGGTCGGCGAAGCGCAGCCAAATCCAGCAGTTGAAGGGATCGATCTCGCGGAAACGGACCTCCATGGCGGACGGGGACGGCGGTGGAAGAGGCGTCTTCATGCAACCACGCGGCCGGTGCCGCCGCTGGCCGGCAGCCGCCGGTGGGCATGCTGGAGCGATGCTCGAGATCCGCGACCTCCACTACCACCCCGCCACTGCCCGCGAGCCGGTGCTGCGGGGCGTCAGCCTGGAGCTGGCCCTGGGCGAACCGCGGCTGGTGGCAGGCCGCAGCGGCTCGGGCAAGAGCACCCTGCTGGAGCTGATCGGTGGCCTGGCCGATCCCGATGCTGGCCAGGTTCTCTGGAACGGCGAGGTCCTCGACAACCGCCAGCGTCGTTGGCTGTGCGGTCTTGTCTTTCAGTTCCCGGAGCGCCACTTCCTGGGCCTGAGCGTGGCTCAGGAGCTGCGGCTCGGCCGCCGACGGGTGAGCGGCGAAGCCATGGAGACGGTTCTGGCTCAGGTGGGTCTCGATGGCCTGGCCCTGTCGCAGCGGCCGGAGCGGCTCAGCGGCGGCCAACAGCGGCGCCTGGCCCTGGCCGTGCAGCTGTTGCGCGATCCCAGGGTGCTGTTGCTTGATGAACCCACCGCCGGCCTCGACTGGACCGTGCGGGACGAGGTGCTGCAGCTGCTGGCCGACCTGGCCCGGGATCGGGCCCTGCTGGTGGTGACCCACGAGCCGGAATTGTTCCGGGGCGTGGTCGATGCGGGCTGGCGATTGGAGAGCGGCGTGCTGCAGCCCCTGGCCATCCCTGCCCCGAGAGCGCTGCCTACGATGCCGCCAGACGGAAGGGCCTGATGGCGGATCAACTGCTGCGGGCCACCGCCGCCGGGGGCGGCATCCGAATGGTGGCGGTGACCACCACCGACTGTTGCCGCGAAGCTCAGCACCGCCACCAGCTCTCCTTCCTCACCACCGCCCTGCTGGGCCGGGCGATGACGGCGGGCCTGCTGCTGGCCAGCTCGATGAAGGTGGCCCATGGGCGGGTGAACCTGCGGATCCGCTCCGATGGACCCCTGCGCGGTCTGATGGTCGATGCCGGCCGCGATGGCACGGTGCGGGGCTATGTGGGTGATCCGGGGCTGGAGCTGGATCTGGTCGATGAGGACAGCGGCGTTCCCCAGTTCGATTTCCGCCGCGCCACCGGCACCGGCTACCTGCACGTGGTGCGCGACATCGGCGAAGGGGAGCCGTTCAGCAGCACCGTCGAACTGGTGAGCGGCGGCATCGGCGAAGACGTGGCCTCCTATCTGCTCCATTCGGAGCAGACCCCCTCGGCCCTGTTCGTGGGTGAGGAGATCGGCAGCGATGGGGTGCGGTGTGCCGGTGGGGTGCTGGTGCAGGTGCTGCCCAAGGCAGCGCGGGAGCCGGCACTGGTGGCCCTTCTGGAGGAGCGCTGCCGGGAGATCAGCGGCTTCGCGGCGCGGTTGGCCAGCCACGCCGACCGGCTCCACACCCTGCTGGAGGACATCTTCCCGGACCTTGATCCGATCCCCCTGCAGGCGGCCGAAGCCCGCCAGCCGCTGCGCTTCCACTGTCGCTGCAGCCGCAGCCGCAGCGTCGACGCCCTGCGGCTGCTCGGACGCGATGAGCTCGGATCGATGTTGGCGGAGGAGGGTGAGGCGGAGCTGGTCTGCCACTTCTGCAGCAGCCGTTATCGGGTGGCCGCGGAGGAATTGCGCGAGCTGATCGCCACATTCGACCCGGTCTGACCGCCGTCCTTCGCCAAGCTGAGGGTCGTGTGCCTTCAGCCGATGGCCAGCAGCAGCGAGCACCAGACCCCTGGGGCCGGCGGCAGCCCCCAGGCCAGCGGCCGTCGCGTCGCTCCCCGTGGCGGCCCCCACCACGGGGAACGCCACAACAGCCAACGCATCGGTTGGCTGCGGGCGGTGGTGCTCGGCGCCAACGACGGCACGATCTCGGTGGCCAGCCTGGTGGCAGGGATTGCCGCCTCCGGTGCCCCACGCCCCCAGATCCTGCTCACCGCCTTGGCGGCCACGGCTGCCGGCGCCGCCTCGATGGCGGCGGGGGAGTTTGTGTCGGTGCAGTCGCAGGCGGATACGGAGCAGGCGGACCTGGCCCGGGAGCGGCGCGAGCTGGCGATCGATCCCGCCGGAGAGCTGGCGGAGCTGGCCGAGATTTATCGCAACCGCGGCCTCGACCCCGACACCGCCCAACGGGTGGCTGAGCAGCTGACCCGCCACGATGCCCTCAGCGCCCACGCCCGCGATGAACTGGGCCTCAGCGACACGCTTCGGGCCCGGCCGCTGCAGGCGGCCCTGGCCTCAGCCCTGAGCTTCAGCCTTGGAGCCCTGGTGCCGATTGCCGCGATCGTGGTCAGTCCGGAGGGAAAGGTGGGAGGTGCCACCAGCCTGGCGGCCCTGATCACCCTGGCCCTGCTGGGGGGCCTGGCGGCCAGGGCCGGTGGGGCAGCACCACTGCGGGGCACGCTGCGGATGCTGCTCTGGGGAGCCCTGGCCCTGCTGATCACCGCCCTGGTGGGCAAGGTGGTGGGCACGGCGATCTGAAAGCCGGCCGCTGGCAGAGCCCACCCAGCCGGCTCGGAGGGGCCGCTGGGTGGGGGCCATAAAGATATGGGCCCCAGCAGGGTGCGGAGGCCTCTCCAACCGGAGTGTGGTTGCCGGGGATCAGGCCAGAACCAGGGCGCCGACCAGCAGGAGCAGCAGGGCCGGAATGGCCTCAATCGCCAGGGGCAGAAATGGCAGGCCAGGCAAGGACAGGGCTGGCAGCACGGACTGGAGCAGGGCGCCCAGCAGCAGGCCGGTGATCAACAGGGCGAAAGCCCACCCCACATTCGCCAGAAAACGGTTGCGACGCCGCTGCAGGTTGAGCAGGGTGGCTGCGGTGCCCAGGGCCAGCAGCAGATCGGCCGGGGCGGCGGGAAGGGTAAGCAGCAGCACCAGCAGCGAGCCGTGGACGATCAGCGGAAACCAGCGCTCGCGGCCCTCGGCAAGGCTCAACTGCGGCAGGGCCAGGGAGCGCTCGCCCAGGCGGCCGGCCGGAAGCTGGGGGAGGCTCGGCAGGGCGGGCAACACCGGTCTGGCGGGGGGAGGGCTGGCCTGCTCCCGCTGGGAGGCGCTACGGGCCGCACTGCTGACCTTGCCTTGCTGCCGCTCCTTGAGGCGGTCCATCAGGATGGCGTCGTAGGCGGCCTCGAAGCGGGAGCGGGCGAGGGGATCGTCAGCAACCGCGTCAATGCGTGCGTTCCGGGCGGCCTGGATCGCATCGAAGGGAGCATCGATCGCAACCCCCAGCAGGGCATAGGGATCACTGGCGCCGGAGGAACCCGCGGGTGGGTCGGTGGGTGTGGGCGGGCCTGGGTTCATGGACAGCTGTCACGGGATGGAGCGTAGACAGAGCGGCTCAGAAGAGAGGCTCACTGTGACGGAATCCTGCCTCCTGCTGGAGCGAGCGTCGGCACGCCTCAGCTTCGGCGGGGCCGAGGCGGCGGCGGCGTTTGAGCAGGGGCATCTGGGGAGGGAGGTGGGACCCTTCTCGGATTTCGATCTGATCGTGGCAGAGGCAGAAACTGACGTAGTCACTGCCTCCGTCACTGCGGGGACGCACCAGCCAGAGGGGCTGGGGTGCGGGCTGGGGGACCAGGGCGGCTGTCGACATTGCGGGCAACCGTTCGTGAGGATCACGTTTTATTGCGTTCATTCTGTCGAGCGCCAGCTGCGACCGCGGTAGCGATGGCCGCCGCTTCCCCGATCCTGCGGTTGTCAGAGGGCGATCGGCTCGACACCGCTCACCACCGGCGCCACGGCGGACAGCTCCAGCTCCGGGTGGTCCTCCTGCAGCTGGCGCAGGTTCCAATCGTTACGGAACAGCAGCACCGGCCGATCCCAGGGATCGCGCACGGTGCGACAGTTGAAGATGCGACCCACCGCCTCCAGGGCGGACCAGCCGCCACTCACCCAGCGGGCGACGTTGAACTCCATCGGTTCGAGGCGCGTCTTGACGCCGTATTCGTTTTCGAGGCGGTACTGAACCACCTCCAGCTGCAGCTGACCCACCGCCGCCAGGATCGGATCGCGCTTGCTGGCATCGGTGTCATAGAGAACCTGCACGGCGCCCTCCTCGCGCAGTTCGTTGACGCCCTTGCGGAAGCTCTTGAAGGCGGAGGGATTGGGATTGCGCAACCAGGCGAAGATCTCAGGGCTGAAGCAGGGAATCCCCTCGAATTCGACCTTGGGGCCCAGATAAAGGGTGTCGCCGATCGCGAACATGCCGGGGTTGTTGAGGCCGATCACATCGCCGGGGTAGGCGTCCTCCACCACCTCCCGGTCCTGGCCGAACAGCTTCTGGGGCCGCGACAGCCGCAGGGTGCGGCCGCTGCGGGCGTGCTGCACGGACATGTCCTTCTCAAACCGGCCGCTGCAGACCCGCACAAAGGCGACGCGGTCGCGGTGGCGGGGATCCATGTTGGCCTGGAGCTTGAACACGAAGCCACTGAATTCAGGCCGCAGCGGATCGATCGGCCCCTGGCGGCTGCTGCGGGCGGTGGGGCGCTGGGCCAGATCGAGGAAGGCATCGAGGAAGGGCCTCACCCCGAAGTTGGTCATCGCCGAGCCGAAGAACACCGGGCTCAGCTCGCCGGCATGGACCCGCTCGAGGTCAAGCTCTTCGCCGGCGCCATCCAGCAGCTCCAGCTCCTCCAGGGCCGTGGCCAGCAGCTCCTCCTCCACGGCGCCCCGCCGACGGGCCTCCTCAACGCTGAGGGTGATTTCGGCGGCCTGGCGGCCGCGTTCGGCGCGATCGAACAGGATCAGCTGGCGACTGCGGCGGTCGATCACGCCGCGGAAGCGATCGCCGCCACCGATCGGCCAGTTGACCGGCCAGCAGGCCAGGCCCAGCTCCTGGTCGATCTCATCGAGCAGCTCCAGCGGTTCGCGGCCGGGGCGGTCCATCTTGTTGATGAACGTGAAGATCGGGATCTGCCGCATCCGGCAGACCTCGAACAGCTTGCGGGTCTGGGGTTCGAGGCCCTTGGCGGCGTCCTCCAGCATCACCGCGTTATCAGCGGCGGCGAGGGTGCGGTAGGTGTCCTCGGAAAAATCCTGGTGGCCGGGGGTGTCGAGCAGATTGATCGTGCTGCCGCTGTAGTCGAACTGCAGCACGGTGGAGGTGATCGAGATGCCGCGCTGTTTTTCGAGCTCCATCCAGTCGGAGGTGACCTTGCGCTGCTCCCCTTTGGCCTTCACCGCTCCGGCCTGCTGGATGGCGCCGCCATAAAGGAGCAGCTTCTCGGTGAGGGTGGTCTTGCCGGCGTCCGGGTGGGAGATGATCGCGAAGTTGCGGCGTCGGGCCACGGCCTCCGCCAGGGCTGCGCTGGCCGGCTCTGAGGGGTCGGAGGCGCTGACGGCAGGGGGGCCGTTCGAGGCTAGGCCTGGACCAGCCGCGTTGTCGGTGACGGCGGCGCCGGAGACGGGCGCGCCCTCGATCGCAGGGGATTCGGAGCTCATCGCTCCAGCCTGCCAGCCAAGGCGCGAGCCCGGACGGCTCGGCAAGCCTCCAGGGTGGTCGCCACGCCGGCCAGAGAGCAGTGGCGCCGATCGCAGTGGACCGATCCACGCGCACCGCGTCGCCATGCCATCTCCATGCAACAGCCGTGCAATCGCCGTCCCAGCGGGGCCGCGACCTCGGGATGGCGACCGCTGGCACCCCTCGCGTTCAGGGCATGGTGCCCCAGATGTCGAGGTAGCGGTCCTGCCAGGGCCGCACCTCAAGCCGCTCCAGACCCGCCGCCGCCAGCTGCTGCCGCACCTCCTCCGGCCGGAAGGCGGCCCGCAGGGAATGGGCGAAGTCGCGGCGCAGCACCGCCGGAGCGCCGGCCCCATGGCGCGCCACCAGGGCCCGCAGGGCGGCGCCATCGGCGGGGCGGCGCAGATCCCGCACCACCACCAGGGCGCCGGGGGCGGCCAGCTGCCGCAGGCTGCTCCAGAGCACGGCCGGGTCGTGGAGATGGTGCAGCAGGCTGTTGCTCACCAGCAGTTGGAAGGGGGGATAGGGATCGGCGGCACGCTCCCCGTGGCCTCGGGCCGGGGCTTCGCGGGCCGGAGTCTCGCGGGCCGGAGCTTCGGGGGCCGGAGCCTCCAGGAGCGCAGCCCCAATCCCTTCTGCCGGCGCCTTCAGAACCGGGACATTGAGAGCCATGGTGCTCACGGAGCTGGAGGCGGCGATGGCCCTGTCGCCGGCCGAACGGCCGGCCGCTGGAGGCGCTGCCGGCGATGGCTCCAGCGGCGGCGCTGCCGCGAGGGCATCCCAGCGGGCTGAGCGCCATGGGGCGGAGCCGACCCCGGATCCAAGCGGCAGGGTGGCCTGGGCAAAACGGAGCCAGGGCCAGCGCCGGGGCTCCAGCCGCTGCCGGGCCACCGCCAGGGCCAGCATCGCCGCTGCACCGTCGAGCCCCAGCAGCGCCGCAGTCGGCAGGGCATCGGCGAGCCGGAAGCTGATGTTGCCGGGGCCACAGCCCAGGTCCACCACCCGTAGCGGCTGGCCAGGGGCCAGCGGCGGCCGCTCCGCCAGCAGGCGCAGCACCCAGTCGCAGAAGGCCTGATCGGAGCGGCCGAAATCGGCCATGGCATAGGCCAGGGCCTGGATCGGTTCGTCCATCAGTTCGGGCTCGCAGATCCGCTGCATCGCCGCCTCCAGCCCAGAACCACGACTGGATCATCGCCGCCGCCGCCCCGATCCCAGTCACCACCGCCACTGGTGCCCCGGCTCGCTTGACCACACCACCGATGGCGTTAGGGTTCGGTCCATTCAGGTCAGCTCTTACGTGACCCTCTCCCCCTCCAGGCCTGATTTGCGGCCCGATCCCTCCCTGCTGGACCCTGGCGACGCCGCGGTCCAGCCCCCTGACTCCGCTGGCCTGCAGAGCGGTGCCGGCGGCGTGGCCGTGGGGGGCGAAGGCGTGTTTCCCGCCACCGCACCGGCGGCCAATCCCGTTTTTTACCGCACCTATTCCCGCCGCACCGATGCCGGCCGCGAGAGCTGGGAGCAGGTGGCGGAGCGCAATCTGGAGGGTCTGCGACGCCTGGGCGGCCTCGATCCGGAGGAGGTGGCGCTACTGCGCCGCATGCAGCGCCAGCAGAAGGCCCTGCCCTCGGGCCGCTGGCTGTGGATCGGCGGCACCCCGTGGATCGAACGCCAGGAAAACTTCTCCGGGGCTTACAACTGCACCTCCACCAACCTGGTGGATTGGGAGGCCTTCGCCCTGATGATGGACCTGGCGATGATGGGCTGCGGCACCGGCGCCATCATCGAACCCCATCTGATCGCGCGACTGCCGGTGGTGCGCAATCGGCTGGTGATCGATGCCGTCAGCCCGATCGGCATCACCCCGGCCCCCCTGCGCCAGGAGCTCACCACCCACACGATCGAGGGCAACCGCGTGGCGGTGCGGGTGGGGGACACCAGGGCCGGCTGGGTGGAGAGCTATCGCCTGCTGCTGGAGTTCTGCAGCGACGAGCGCTTCGACGGTGACGTGCACATCAGCGTCGATCTCTCCGACGTGCGGCCGGTGGGGGAAAGCCTCAAGGGCTTCGGCGGCATGGCCAATCCGGTCAAGCTGGGCGATCTTTATGGCCGGGTGGCCCAGATCCTGGCCAAGGCGATCGGTCGGCGCCTCACGTCCGTGGAATGCTGCCTGCTAATCGACGAAGCGGCGGTCACGATCGTGGCGGGCAACATCCGCCGCAGCGCTGGCATGCGCCAGTTCGCGGCCGACGACCTGGCGGCGGCCAGCGCCAAGGACAACCTCTGGCAGCAGGACAGCGCCGGCAACTGGCGGATCGATCCGGAGCGCGATGCCCTGCGGATGGCCAACCACACCCGTGTCTTCCACAGCCGCCCCAGCCGCGAGACGGTGCTGGAGGCGGTGACCAAGCAGTTCCACAGCGGCGAGGGCGCCATCCAGTTCGCCCCTGAGGCGATCGCCCGCTCCAACGCCGATCTGCTGACCACCCCCGAGCTCCGCGACGAGTTCGTGGGCATCTACTGCGACCAGGGCCGCGAGGAGGCGGGCCGTTGGCTGCAGCTGCACCATCCGGGCATCGAGGCCGACGAACTCGAACACCGGCTCGGCCGCTACGGCCTCAACCCCTGCGGCGAGATCCTCGGCGCTGACTTCCACTGCAACCTGGCCGAAATCCATCTCAACCAGATCGATCCCCTCGATCTGCAGGCCCAGGAGGATGCGTTCCGGGCCGGAGCCCTGGCCGTGGCCTGCCTGCTCAACCACCGCTTCGAGGTGGAGCGCTACCGCCAGAGCCGGGCCTGGGATCCGATCGTGGGGGTGAGCTTCACCGGCCTGTTCGACTTCTTCGTGCACGCCTTCGGTACCCCCTGGCTGCGCTGGTGGGAGGCGGGCCGCCCCGACAGCGAGGAAGGCCGCGCCTTCAAGGCCAGGGAGGCCGAGTACCTGAGCCGCTGGAAGGCGATCGTCAACCAGGCGGTCTGGGACTACTGCGATCGCCACGGCCTGCGCCGCCCCAACCGCTGCACCACCGTGCAACCGGCCGGCACCAAGAGCCTGCTGACCGGTGCCTCACCGGGTTGGCATCCACCCAAGGCCCAGCGCTTCATCCGCCGCATCACCTTCCGTAAGAACGATCCGGTCGCCCTGGCCTGCATGGACTTCGGCTACACGATCGTGCCCAGCCAGAGCGATAAGGATGGGCAGGGGCGGTTGCTCGATGATCCCTTCGACCCCCGCTGCAGCGAGTGGCTGGTGGAGATCCCCACCGAGGTGAGCTGGGCCAACCTGCCGGGCGCCGATGCGGTCGAGATCAACAATTTCTCGGCCCTGGCCCAGTTCGATTTCTACATGCAGGTGCAGAAGCACTACACGGCCCACAACACCTCCGCCACGGTCGAGTTCCGCGAGCACGAGATCGAGGCCGTGGCTGACGCCATCCACCAGGCCATCGCCACCGGTGAGGGCTACATCTCAGCCGCCCTGCTGGCGCGCTTCGACGCCAACGCCACCTTCCCGCGGCTGCCGTTTGAACCGATCGACAAGGCCACCTACGAGCGTCTCCGCGCCGAGGTGGTCGAGCGCCGTCGCACCGCCGATTTCTTCGAGGCCCTGCGCCGCTACGACAGCGGCGAGACGATGGAGGCCGGCCCGGCGGGCTGCGACTCCGACAAGTGCCTGCTGCCCCTTTCGGCACCTGCGGGCTGAGGCGGCCAACCCGGCCCGGCAGGCTCACAATGGGGGCCTGCCGACTGCCCTCCGCGCCGGGACTGTTTGATGAAAACCCGCCAACGGATCGCCCTGGCACTGCTGGCCTTTCTGCCGCTCTGCCTGGCGGCCGAACGGTTCGGCTGGGGAGACGGGGCCGTGTTCCTTTGCTCCGCCCTGGCAATCATCCCCTTGGCGGTGTGGCTGAGCACCGCCACCGAGGAGCTCTCGATCGCGCTGGGTCCCTCGATCGGGGCCCTGCTCAATGCGCTGTTCGGCAATGCCACCGAGCTGATCATTGCCATCACCGCCCTCAAGGCCGGGCTCGGAGACATCGTCAAGGCCAGCATCACCGGCACGGTGATGGCCAACCTGCTGCTTGCCCTGGGCCTCTCGATGCTGGTGGGGGGCATCGGCCGGCGGGAGCAGACCTTTCAGCCGGTGGTGGCCAGGGTGAATGGCTCGGCGATGACCCTGGCGGTGCTGGCGATCCTGATCCCCAGCCTCAGCAGCCTGGCGCCCGGCAGCAGCACGGCGGGCAACGAGGCCTTCTCGGTGTTTGTGGCATGGCTGCTGCTGCTGGTCTATGGCCTGACGCTGCTGTTCTCGCTGCGCACCCACCGCACCCTCTACGACGTGGCGGAGGTTGAACTGGAACTGGAGGACGGCGAGGAGGACAGAGCCGCAGGCGCAGGCGCAGCCGCCGCCGCTGGCACGGTGGCGGTCGCCGCCGACACCGCCGCCCACCGGACGCCGATCCTGCCCTGGCTGGCGGTGCTGGTCGGAGCCACCGCCGGCATCGCGATCGCCTCGGAGCTGTTCGTGGGGGTGGTGGAAACGGTGACCCGATCGCTCGGTCTCAACCCCCTGTTCAGCGGCATCGTGCTGCTACCCCTGCTGGGCGGCGTGGCGGAATACATCACGGCGGTCGGGATGGCACGCCGCAACAAGATGGATCTGGCGGTTTCGGTGGCCCTCGGTTCGACGCTGCTGGTGGCCCTGCTGGTGGTGCCCCTGCTGATCCTGCTGGGTCCGGCCCTTGGCCATCCGCTCGATCTGAGTTTCAATCCCTTCGAACTGGTGGCGATCGCCACGGCGGTGGTGGTAAGCAACCTGGCCAGCCTCGATGGACGCTCCGACTGGCTTGAGGGGGTGCTGCTGCTGGCCGCCTATGTGATTCTGGCCGCCGGCTTCTATTTCCAGACCGCGCCGATCGGATGAGCAGTTCCACGCCACCACCCCCCGGGCTGCTCAGCCCCAGCGCCGACACCGGCCTGGCCGCGGCGCTGCCGGCCGGCGCGCCAGTCCCCCCGTTCCGGGCCAGCAATGCCCTGAGTCGCCTCAAACGCTCGGCCTCGCTGCGGATGCTGCTCGCCGCCGCCCTCACCCTGCTGGGGTTGATCGGCCACTGGCCTCTGCTCACCACCGCAGCCGGGCTGGCGCTGGTGGCCCTCTGCCTGGGCGAGCTGCTGCCGGATCTGTGGCGGCTGCTGGCGGACAGCATCGATGAGGCACCCACCGCCCGGCTGCTGGCGATTTTCGGCCTGGTGCTCGGCCTGCTCGCCCTGCCCCTGGCCATGGGCTGGCTCGACACCTACGTGGCCTACTACCGCAACCACGACTGGGAAGCGATCGGCGCCCTGGGGGAGGGCGTGATCGGTGCCTTCGGCCAGATCCTGGTGGCGTTGGTGGCGGTGGCGATCGCCTGGCGGCAGGTGTTGATCGAACAGCGGCTCACCACCCAGCAGAACCGCATCACCCAGGCGCAGACGATCGACAGCTTCATCCAGGGCATCTCCGATCTGATCAGCGACGAGGAGGGGATGCTGGAGGACTGGCCCCTGGAGCGGATGCTGGCGGAAGGTCGGCTGGCGGCGGTGTTCGGCAGCATCGACAAAGAAGGCCGTTCGCGGGTGCTGCGCTTCCTCTCCCACGCCCGTCTGCTGACACCACTGCGGCGTGACCAGCGCCTGGGCCGGGCCATCCTCGATGGCCAGGGCAACTACGAGGAAGATCGGGTTCAGGGGGTGCCGGTGATCCAGCTGCAGCTGATCCTGCGCGGCGTGGATCTCTCCGGCACCGATCTGCGCGGCGTGGATTTCAACGGCGCCGACCTGCGCGGCTGCGACCTGGCCGGCTCGGACCTCAGCGGCGCCAACCTGGCCGGCACCAATCTGGCCGGCGCCAACCTGGAGCAAGCGAAGCTTGAGGGGACGCGCTTCTTTTACGGCCGCGCCCAGACCGCCACACCGCGTCGGCCCGACCTGCCGACCGACCTGCACAGCGGCGGCGGCAGTGGGGCGGTGGTCGAGAACGCCAACTTCAGCGGCTGCCAGCGGCTTGATGCCCAGACCCACCACTACCTGGCCTGCTGGAGTGGCAACCGCTCCCGCAGCACCCTGCCCGGGGGTTGCAAGGGGATCCCCAACCAGCTCGAACCCCGCAGCCAGCGCCACCAGGGCCTGCCACCCGCCAACGATTCATGAGATCATGGGTCCCGTGCCAAGGCCCCTACGGGTGCCGAAGCCAGGGAGAGGTGGTCGAGTGGTTGATGGCTCCGGTCTTGAAAACCGGCGAGGTGAAAGCCTCCGTGGGTTCGAATCCCACCCTCTCCGTTTCAGGGCTCAAAACGGGGATTCCCAAGGGTTCCCGCGATGTCCCAATAGAGCTTGAGACCCTCTGCACTGCAGTGGGTCTTTTGCTTTGGGAGCGTC
>JBIKKX010000012.1:0-84178 GCA_044360135.1 Cyanobium sp. | reverse complement strand
TCCGGTGCGGGCTGATCGACTGCGGCAGAACGAGTATCGGGCATTGGGGGCACTGAGACCCGCCGAGCGAACCCAATGCTGACAGCCTCGCCAAGGGCTATCGGGACAGACTTTTAGGCGGCCCTGGAGGCCGCCGCGATTGATCTTGTCATTCAGCAGACGGAAGTGATTTCTGAGGAATGGGCTCGCCAAGAGCTTGGGGACAAGATTCAGGCTACGGTTGCTGCTCACCTCCAGAACGCAGTGGCTTTCTGACACTTCGCCCCTAGTCGGTGACGGCGGATTGAGCGAGCCAGAAGCGTGATCGCCGCATCAGCAGGCCTCAGCATCCTGCAGCGCCTGCTTGTCCGCCCCTGGGAACCCTGGGAGCCAGGCCTCCCCCCCGCCGTTGCCAGCCGCTGCCAGCCCAGCGGGCTCGGCAGCACTGGCCAGACGCGCACGATCCTCGCCGCAGCAGCCATGAGCTTCATCTTGATTCTGTTGATGATCTTGATGCTCTATTCCGTGATTCGAGAAGCAGGTCTTGCCAGGCCATCCAGCCAGGCCGATGCCAGGGCAAATTGGCCTCCAATCGCTACAGCTGAAGCATACAGCCGCCGGCAGGACTTGCCAAGCGACGGGCAAGAAGAATGCCTACCGCCCCAACAACCAACACTGCCGCCCTGTCCGCCAGCGCTACGGCCCCCACCGCCTCCCCCGCCAGTGCCGCATCAATTGTTCGACAGGCTCATCCATCAGCCCCGCGATGGACGCCGCGATGGGCAGGAGACAGCCGAGCTTGATTCACTTTTACCCGATTATCTGATCGAATACACCGATGCCCATGGCATCAGCACGGAAAGGCGACTGACGATCCAACACATCGATCGCGAGATGATCACGGCCTATTGCCATCTGCGGCGGGCGGTGCGCCGCTTCTACAGCCCACGCATCAGCCGCTGCGTCAACTGCTGCACCGGCGAAATCATTGCCGACATTCACGCGGACATCGCGATTGAGAGACAGCGGCATCTTGATGCTCAGCGCCGTGAGCGCCAGGCTCCATTCCAGAGGCATGGCCAACCGCAAGCCCAGGCCTTGAATCGCCCGGTGGCGGTGGAGGTCTCCCCGCTGCGGCACCTGTCCGCAGGCTCCTGACTGCTCTGGCCCGCAGGGCCCTGATGCCCGGGGGCCGCTGCCACGAGCCAACCGCCCCTGGTACGGCTTGCCGCCACCACGACCACCGGCCGGGCTTTGTAACGTTTCACAAAGATGCCTTCGTTGTCATGGGCGACCTTGCCCTCACCCGCCAGTTCCTGCTGGAGTCCCAGTCGCGGGCGATCGACAGCTGCGACGACATCGCCGAGCTGCGCCGCCTCGCCAAGACCCTGCTCAATGCATGGTCTTTGCAGTCAGACATGACCCGCCACTACGGCGCCCAGGCCCTGGGGATCCAGCGCCATCCCTGAGCGTCCCTCGCCCCAAGGGGCCGGCGGGACCCTTGCGGAAACCTCCTCGCGGCCCTCCGAGGCATCACAGCCATGGCGAGCCGCGGCTGCAGACGGCTGCTCACCAGCCCTGCAGCCGTGGCCGCTCGCCTGCTCAGAAAAATCTTGCTTGTCCCCCTTCCCAGCTGAGCTCAGAGGCTGCGCAGCACCGCCAAATCCTCCGCGTCGAGGGGGGTGGGGATGCCCCGGCGCAGGCTTTCGGCAAATCCCTCATCGGTGCTGAGCACCGTCAGCAGATACAACCGCTCCGGCCCGGGATTCTCCAGGTCGTGCCTGGCGTCCTCCGGCACGGCAAGGAAATCGCCGCCACGGGCGCAGATCGCCTGGTCGTCGATATGGAAGATCACCTCACCGCGCAGCACGAAGAAGAATTCGGCGGCGTGGTGATGGCTGTGGGGGGGCACCCGGTCGCAGGGATCGTGCACCTCGAGAAACACCGTGCTGGAGGCCCCGTCGCCCTCGCGCAGGATGGCCAGGCGGCAGTGGTCCTTGCCGCTGAAGCGGTACCCCTGCAATTCCTCGGGGTGCAGGATGCGCGGCAGCATCGTCCGGCCTCGGTGCACCCCATGCTGGATGGCGCCGCCGGTTCTGGCCAGCGGTCGGTGCCCGGCCCAGGATCAGGGCGTTGCCGCTGCGGGCTCCATGGACGAACCGGCCATCCTCGATGTCGACCTGCTGGCCTTTGAGCGGGGCGCAGACGGGGCCCGGGCCGCGGTGGTCGATGGGGTGCGGCGCAGCCTGGCCACCGGTTTCGTGTACACCAGCAGCGACCTGCCGGCCGATCTGCTCGACAGCGCCTACGGCCTGCTGCAGCGCTTCTTCGCCCTGGATCCCGCCAGCAAGGCCCGCTGCATCGCCAGCGGCAGCCAGGGCCAGAGCGGCTACACCGGGCTGCTCGTGGAGACCGCCGCCGGCTCCGACCAGGCCGATTGGAAGGAGATGCTCAATTGGTCCGCGCCGCTGCCGCCCGAGCATCCGCTGCGGCGCCGCTATCCGCTGCTCTACCCGGAGCCCCTGCTGCCCGAGGCGCTGGTGCCGGGGATCACGCCGGTGCTCAACCGCTTTCACGCCAGCCTCGCCGATCTGCAGCGCCGCTTCCTGCGGGTGGTGGCCCTGGCGATGGGCTGCGCCGAAGGCTTCTTCGAGGAGATCGTGCAGGACGCCCCCACCCTCAGCCGGGCCCTGCGCTACCCGCCGATGGCGACCGCCCCCGCCGCCGGCCATCTCTGGGCCGCCCCCCACGCCGACATCAACCTGATCACGGCCCTGCCGCGGGCCACCGCCGCCGGCCTGGAGGTGGCGGTGAACGGCGCCTGGGTGCCGGCCGCCCCGCCGGACGGCCGCGTGATCCTGAACACCGGCCTGATGCTGGAGCGGCTCAGCAACGGCACCATTCCGGCCGGCTGGCACCGGGTGGTGGCCCCGCCGGGGGTGAGCGGCGAACGCCACAGCGTCGTGCAGTTCTGCCATGCCCGGCCGAGCACGGTGCTGGCGCCGGTTCCCCCCTGCTGCAGCCCCGCCAATCCGCCCCGCTGGGCGGGGGTGCGGGCCGCCGAGGCCCTTGAGGAGGTGCTCTACCGCATCAATCTCACCGGCGTCTGAGGCGCGGGTCGGGCCCTGTGGCCAGGCTGGGACGGCCGCCCCCGCTTGCCCCCGTGCTCTGGCCCCCTGCGGCGCCCGCCCCGCCCCCCCAGCTCCCGCTGGCTGGAACGCTGACGCCAACCTCGCTGGCCACCGCTCCACCGGCCCGGCCCCCGGCCAGCCCACCGGCCCGCACCGCGACCCGCACCGCGGCGGCCGTCGATCCCCGGCTTCTGGCCCTGCTGTCCCCGGACCTGCGGCCCCTGGCCGCCGATCTGCAGAGCCATGGCTTCCGGCTGCGGTTGGGGCCGCCGCCGGTGCCCGGGGCCTATGGGCAGTACGTGCCGGCCAGCCGCAGCCTCTGGCTGGCGCCGATCGCCTTTGATCTGGGCATTGGCCGCACCACCTTTCTGCATGAGGCCGTGCATGCGGTGCAGAGCTGCCCGGGCGGCACCCTGACGCCGATCGGCTGGAAGCTGCGGCTCGAGCCGGTGGTGGAGCAGGAGATCGGCGGCATCCTCAGCCAGCGCTACCACCACGGCAACCGACTGCTGGAACAGGAGGCCTTCGCCCTGCAGGGGCAGGCCGATGCGGTACCGCGGTTGCGGGCTGCCCTGCGCAGGCGCTGCCGGGCCCCTGGCTGACTCCGGCACCGCTGCTGCGCCCTCTCACCTGCTCTGCCGACCTCCCTCTAGCCACGGCCAGCGTCCGATCCACCCCCCACGCCCCTCGATCCGTCGCCATGACCCCTGCGCCACCACCCTTCAGCCCGGACGACTGGCTGCGCATCCGCGATGCCCTCCGCTACGTGGGCCGCGACCTGCACCATCGCTCCTACGCAGTGGCTGACCACCGCCGACCCCTGCTCTGGGAGGAGATGGACCGCTGTCTGGCCCTGGCGGACCGGATCGAAGCGGCCGACCTGACGGCGGCGGCTGGAGCTGAGCTGGCCCAGGACGCCGCCGGCGCTGCCGAGGACGCTGCCGGAGCCGATCGGGCCCCGGGGTCGACCGCGGTCGGGGGCTGACCAGGCCAAGGAGCCGACCGCAGCGGCCCAGGCATCTGAGCAGACCGCCCGGCCCAGCCTCAGCCCAGGGGGGCGCTGGCAATCGCCAGCTGCCGCAGGGCGTCCACCGCCTGGCACAGCACCGGGATCGCCGGCCAATCGTGGGGGAGCAGCAGCCAGAGCTGTTCCTGGAGGTTGCTGGCCCGCTCCAGGGGCCGAAGGCCGGCGAGGGGACCGCGGTCCCGCCGGAGCAGGGGTTCAGGAATCGGCGCGGCCAGGCCCTCCGCCGCCATCTGCTGGCGCCAGGCGTGGAGGCTGTGCAACCCCGCCGGTGCGCAGGCGACCAGCGGCGTTGCACAGCCCGCCAGCAGGGTGCGCAGACCCGGTGCGAGCTGGGCCGGAGGCACCAACAGGCGCGGGGTGGTGCTGGCCTCCCCGACCGTGGCCAGCCGCAGGGGCCACGGACCAAGGGGCAGCCGTACCGCTTTCGCCACGGGCGGCCAGGGGTCAGGGACGGGTGCCGGCGCCTGGGGGGCCGGGCCGGTGCCGGCCGGGGGCTGCGGCACCGGTTCCGGTTCCGGGTCCGGTTCCAGTTCCAGTTCCAGTTCCAGCTCCAGCGAACTCACCAGGGCAGCATCGATCACCCCGGCCTGGACCAGGGCGAGCCAGTCCTGGCAGCGGCGGAAGCGATGGGGGACGGCCAGGAGTCCGTGGAGGCCGTCGAGCAGGCCCTGATGCAGGGGATCGGTGCCCAGCATGGCCACGCCGGCCTCGAAGCGATGCCAGCGGGCCCCGAGGCGCAGCTGGCTGAGGCTGAGGGAGGCCCCGAGCGGGCTGCAGCGGGCCTGGCGCAACCGCTGGCCGAGTCCGAAATCCGCCGCCAGCCGCCGGTAGCGACGGCTCACCGTGGGCTGGGAGATCGCCAGCCAGCGGCCGGCCTGTTCGCTGCTGCCGGTGAGAGCGAGGGCATCGAGCAGGCGGAGATCGCGCAGGAGCTCCGGCGGGCGGTACCGGCTGGCGGCTTGGGGCCGGGGGGGCGGCAGGGTGACAGCGGTCTGAGCCGCAGGTGAGGGCTGGCGGGGCACGGCTGGCGCCGGGGTGGTGGAACCACGAGCCTGGGGCCGATCAGCCCGGGCGCGAGACCCTGCCGTGCGAAAGACCAGGCCAGGCCGCCGCCGGCGGCCGCACGGTCCGGCTCAGCGTTGGCCGAGCAGCTCCTCCCAGGTGGGGGTGCCGCCGGTCCGCGGGTAGGGACAGCAGGGGCCAGCGGCGTTGGAACGCTCGGATCCCGTGGCGTCGCCATGGAGCGATGGGGCCGGGCGGGGGTGGGCCCCGACGCGGCGGAATGGGTTGGACATCGTGAACAACGGATATGGATCGTGCACCGGGCGCCTGGTCACACCACTGCCGCCCGGAAGCCCGGGGAGCGTTGGCACGGGACAGGCGTGAAACCTGGAGGGCCGCCCCGGAAGCACGGGGGCGGATCGGTGCTGGGTCCGGCAAGGCAGGCACGCGGCCAGCCAGCTTCAGCCGGATGTCCAGATCTTACCCCTGCCGCCCGAGGCCCCTTCGCCAGCGACGCCGGCGGCGGCGATCCGCTGGAGGCCTGCCGCTGCCCTGCGGCAGTGGCAGGCGGAGCTGCTGCAGGTCGGGGCCGGAGCGGCAGGGACTCCATACATTTCCGCACCGACCCCTGGAGGCTCTTGATGCGCGCCCTGTCCCTGTTTCAGCTGCGGATCGCCGGCTACGGCCTGTTGCTGATCGGCGTGATCAACCTCGTGCTGAAGGCCGGGTTCAGCGCCTCCGGCATCGCCACGGCCCCCGGACGGCTGAGCCTGGCCCATGGTCTGGCCGGTTTCGCCCCCTGGCTGCTGCTGTCGCTCGCCCTGATCTATGTGCAGGGCAATCGCCTGCGCCGCCGGCCCGAGGATCTGCCGCTCACCCTGATGCAACGGTTGATGCTGCCCCTTGTGGTGGGCTACCTGATGTTGATTCCCCTGATGGTGCGGGATGCGGTCGCGTTCGATCGCTCCCTCCAGGGGCAGATCGACACCCAGGTGGCCTTCTTCCGCTCCGGCGGCAAGCAGCTGCAGGAGCGGCTCAGCCCGCTGAACAACCCCCAGGACGTGGTGCGGGTGCTGCGTCAGTACCCCAACCTGTCGGTGGAGGTCGATCCCTCGGAGAGCGCCGGCACGATTCGCCAGAAGCTCACCGAAGCCCTCCAGGTCGGAGAGGCCCGGCTGCGTGAACGCCTGATTGCCATGCGCCGCAGTCGAGCCGAAGGCCTGACCCAGACCACGCTGCAGAGCAGTCTGATCTGCCTGGTGGTCGCCCTTGGCATGGCGGCGCTGCGGCTCCAGAACCTGGCGCTGATCCAACGCTCCGGCCACGCTCTGAATCATTATTTCGGCCAGGATTTGATGCCGGTTCGGGTGCGCTCAGGCCGTGGCCAGGCTCGCAAGAGCCGCATCCAGGAGGCGTTCGACCAGGGCTGGATGGTCGAGGATGGCGCGGAGCCGGAGGTCTCCGGCTCCGCTCGGCGTTCCTGAGGCCCCGCCGCCGGGCCCCGCCGCTCAATCCTCCGGATAAAGCAGGGCGGTGAGTTCGTCGGGATCGACGTCGTAGACGCGGGCCAGGGTGGTTTCGATCGCGCTCGTGACCACGTCGGGCAGGAAGCGCATCGCATTGATCGCGTCGTCGGCGATCTCATCGCTGAGCAGGATCTCGCCGCCGAGCTTCTCGTCGTTGATCACCGCCATGACCCAGCTCTGGTAGGCCGTCACCAGGTCGTTGAACTCGAGCTCCGGGTCGTTCAGATCCAGGGCCATCGGGGCCTCTCCACCAGTTGCTTGCCTCTGCAGTTTGCCCACGCCTGGGCAGGATGGCGCCATGGAACCCTCCAAGCTGCAGGCCGCGCTGTTCGATTTCGCGATCACCGAGCTGGTGCGACGCCATCGCGACAGCTTCCAGCCCCTCTGGACCCCGGACAGCTGGGCCAAGCTGATGATCTGGCTGGCCCTCAACTGCGGGTGCCAGGGCGATGAGGCGGGCCTGCGCGCCTTCGCCGAAGCCCTCGGCCCCGCCCTCAGCGCGCGCCTGCGCCGCCTCTTCTTCGAGCGGGAGCTGGAGGACCCTGACCTGAGGCTGCTGGCCGATCCGGCCGAGGGGCAGGTGCTGGTGCTGCCGGCCGCCCCGGGGGTTCCCCTGCCGGAGCCCGAGCTGGTCGCCATCAGCCTGGAGCGGGCCGGCCTGGTGGACCTGGTGGCGCCGCCCGAGCGGTGGCAGCGGCTGGAGGGTCTGCTGGCCATCCCCTGGCAGCGGCCCAGCTGACCCCGGGGCGATGGGCCGCGACAGGGGATCGGCCCGCTAGAGACCCTCCCGATCGAAGGCATGCCAGATCGCCTGATGCACCCTGCTGGCGATGCCCGCATTCTCCAGGGGGTGGGCAATCCAGTAACGCAGGGCGTAGTGGTTCGCTTTCTCACCGCGGCTGAGCATCAGGGCCTGGGGCTCGGGCTGCCTCAGCACCCCCTCCACCTCCAGGGCCGTGGCCTCCAGCAGGGCGATCACCCGGGCGGGATCCTGGTCGCAGGGGGCATCCACCAGCAACTCGCTGCGCCGCAGCCGATCGCTGGTGGTGTAAGAGGTGGCCTGCTGGGTGAAGAACGACTGGTTCGGGATCAGCAACTCAGCGTTGTCCCGGTCGCGCCAGAGCACGGTGGCCCGCAGGCCCAGATGGCGCACCTCGCAGGCATCGCCGTCGATCATCAGCACCTCACCGGGCCGCACCGAACCTTCGAACAGCAGCCACAGCCCGCTGACAAAGTTGGAGAACACCTCCTTGATGCCAAAGCCCAGGCCCACCGACAGGCCTCCGGCCACGGCGATCAGCGCGGTGGTGTTGAGCCCCAGGTGTTCGGCCACCAGCAGCAGGCCCAGGCCCACCATCCCGTAGCGAAGCATCAGGACCAGGGCCCGGCGGCTGCTGTCGCTGATCCGCAGCATCCGCTGCGCCAGCCAGGCCAGGACCAATGCCGGCGGCTTGCTGCCCGCCAGCAACAGATAAATCACCATCAGGGCGGAGAGCAGTTTGCCCACCGTCACCGAGATCCCCAGAAACCGCCCGAGGTCAATCACCGACAGGCTGGCCAGGCTGTCGACCTCGCTGATCAGCAGCAGCGCCGCAATCACCAGAAACGCCGGACGGATCAGGTGGGAATCCAGGTGGCGCAGCTGCTCCTCCGGCAGCCAACGGGCCAGCACCTGCAGCAGCAGGTCGAGGCTGAACCAGCCCAGGGCGAGCAGGCCCAGCAGCGTGGCCAGCCCGGAGGGCAGCCCCAGCAGCCCGAGCAGCAGACAGCCCAGGACGAGCAACCCCAGGCCGATCGCTTGGCCCAGCTGCCGCGGCAGCACGGCCCAGCGGTGCACCAGGACGCTGGCGGTCAGCATGGCGGCGCCGATGATCCCCAGCTGCAGCACCACCAGGGGCCGCTCCAGATAGCCCAGCCAACCCAGCAGGATCGGCACCAGGTCGTTCATCGGGTCTGCTGCAGGATGCGGATCATGCGGGTGGTGGCGTCCTCAGGCTTCACCTCCCCGAACACCAGGGGCACGATCAGCGCCTCCACCCTGGCGGGCCGCGGATCCACCGAGCTGAGCAGGGGCAACAGCCGCTCGCTCTGCCGGCCCTGGTCCCGGGCCCTGACCAGGGCGGCCAGGGTTCGGGAGCTGCTCACAGGGATCGAGACATGGCGGTTGACCGGCAGCACGGTGAAGGAGCCCAGGGTGATCGCCCGCTGGACCATCGGGTTGACGGAGAAGGAGCTGAAGGCGAGAGCGGCCTGGCGGGCCCGCTGGGTGGAGGTGCTGCCCAGGGCCAGCACCCGGATCTGGTTGACCGCACTGGCCATCGCGTCGGGGCCATCGGGCAGAGCCGCCACCCCCAGACGGTTGCCCATCAACCGTCGCAGCCGGGGCAGGGCGGTGCTGCGGCAGGGGATCCAGGCCAGCTGCCCGGCCACCAGCTGGCTCTCCGCCAGATCCTGGCGTTCGTAGAACGCCACCCGCTGCTGGATGCTGGCGTCGGCCAGCCAGGCCAGCCAGCGACCGATCGCCTGGCGTTCCGCCGGTCCCGCTGGCTCGCCCCGCAACAGCCGTTCCACGGCCGGCAGCGCCCCCAGGCTGCCCATGGTCCAGTAGAGGTTGCCGTTGCCCAGCGCCAGACCCACCGGCACCCCTTTGGCACTCGCCTTGAGGAGGGCATCCACCGTGGTGGGGACCTGGGGCAGGCGGTGGCGATCGAAGCAGCTGACCTGCAGCTGCTGCAGTTCGGGCAGGCCGCTCAGCCCGCCGTCCGGCAGCCGCGTCATCCGCATGACCGCCGGGTCAAAGCGTTGCCGCTGCTCCGGCGTCAGCGGGTAGGGCACCGTGACGCCGGCCCGCTGCAGCTTCTGGGCGGTCAGGCTGGTCACGAACAGCAGATCCGGCTCCAGGCCGGAGCGCTTCCGCCGTTGCATGACCCCGATCAACTCCTCCTCCGGATAGAGGCTGAAGCGGAAGTGAACATGGGGATCGAGCCTGCGGAAGC
Source organism: Cyanobium sp. (assembly GCA_044360135.1). GTDB lineage: Bacteria > Cyanobacteriota > Cyanobacteriia > PCC-6307 > Cyanobiaceae > Cyanobium. The sequence continues at coordinate 74,517 of JBIKKX010000012.1, read as the reverse complement.
CGCGCTCCAGCAGCCGCAGCCGATCGCGGAATTCCTGCTGCAGGTCGACGTTGATCGTCTGGTCGTGGTCGACTCCGACGCCGATCGTGAGCATCACGGGCACCTCGGGCAGGGTGGAGCAGCCCGCCAGGCCCAGACCGCCGATCATGGCCGCCACCACCCCAGCCACCAGCCGCCACCGGCTCGCCCCCCGCCGCCCCGGCCCGGAGCGCGGACGGCGGGGCAGCAGAGAGTGGTGGCAGTGGTGCAGCACCGACAACCGTGGCAACGCGCCCATCATCCCGGTCCTGGCCATCATTCGCCATGGCATCGGAGCACCATGGCCGGCAGCCCCCATGCCGCGGCCTCCCCTGGTCGATCCTGGGAGAGGGGAGCCTCCGCCTCTGCATTTGCACGCCATCCCTGCCGCGGCACCTCCAGCCGGCCCTCCCCTGACCCCCAGCCCTTCCCCCCTGCACCCCCCGCCCATGGAGCTGATCGGGACCTACCGCAACGCCGGTTACGCCGCCCTGGCCGACGGGGTGCTGGCCTTCTACGAGCGCCGCGCCGACCTGCACCGCCCCGGTGTTGCCTTCGGGCCCGGCGGCCCGGGGGATCCCGCCAAGGTGTCCACCGACATCAGCCTGGTGGCGATCGACCGCAGCGATCCGGAAGCCTTTGCCCTGGCCGAAGTGATCGTGCGGGGGGTGGGTGCCGGCCTGGAGCGCTTCCTGCAGGAACGGCCCCTGCTGCGCGACTGCTGCCCTGAGCAACAGCTGTTCGTCAACCCGATCTTCAACCTGCAGCGCTACGCCCCCGGCGAGGGCTTCCATCGCTGGCACTGCGACTGGACCACCAGCGACGAGGCCACCGAACCGATCCGCCGGGTGCTGGCCTGGATCCTCTATTGCAACGACGTTCCCGAAGGGGGCACCGAGTTCCACTGGCAGGGGCACCACGAGCCGGCGGAGCGGGGCAAGCTGGCGATCTTTCCGGCCGGCCTCTCCCACATCCATCGCGGCCGGGTGAGCCAGAGCCACACCAAGACGATCGCCACCGGCTGGATCAATGCCGGCAGCCGTGAGGCCTACCTGGCGAGGCTGGCGGCCGGCTGAAGGCTGGCGGGGCCAACCTGGCCCGAGGGCACAATCAGGCTCTCCAGCTGCTGTTGCAGGGCGGCGGTGAGGGCGGCCACCGCAGCACGACGGTCCGCCCGGTAGGCCGCCAGGTGGTCCGCCGCCACCAGGGGTTCGCCGATGCGGATCAGGGCCCGGCGCGGCCCCAACCGCGGTCGCTCACCGATCGCCCCGCCGCGGATGCGGCAGAGGGTGTCCCGGAGAATCAGCAGGGTGTCGGCGAAGCGCTCCTGGCTGGGCTGGTCGCGCACGTAGCGGCCGCTCACCGCCACGAACGATTCGGCCAGGCGCATGTGCCAGAGGCTGCGCTCGGTCTCCTGGGCCAGGCGTTCCGCCAGGCTCCGCTCCAGGGGGCTGGGCGCGGCATCAGCCCCCGGGCCGAACAGGCCACCACGGCCGGGGTAGAGCCGCTCCCAGCCGGCCTGCTCCAGGCGCCGGCAGCGTTCGCCCCGGTTGCCATGGGCCTCCACGGCCAGGGCCCGCTCGGCCATCCCGAGGGCGGTCTCCAGCAAGCGCTCCAGCCGTGGGCTGAGGTCGCCGTCGCCGTCGCCCGGCGGGCCGGGGGCGGTGGCTCCGCGCACCGATGGCGGCGCCGCAGCCAGGGGCTGGAGCCGCTGGTAGTAGCGCTCCATCCGCTCCAGAATCCGCTCGGCCAGGCGCAGCAACCGTCCGTAGAGGTGCTCCGGCTGGAGGGAGCGGCCGGCGCTGGGGGCCAGGCCCGCCTCGGCCTCCAGCTGGCTGAGCAGGGCCTCGATGGCCGGCCAGACCGGGCTGAGGAAGCTGTACTGCAACCCCACCGGCAGGATCAGGGTGGCCTCGGGGCGGCCCGCTTTGGCCAGATCCTCAGCGGTCCAGAGGGCCAGCTGGGCCACCCCGGGCTCCAGGGGGCTGACCACCTCGTTGTGGCCGTTGGTGGCGCCCTCCGGCGCCACCGCGAAGGGGTGGGGTCCATCGAGCAGCAGGGCCCGGGCGGTGCGCAGGGCCGGCAGGTCGAGGCCACCCCGCTGGATCGAGCACCCCCCCAGATGGGCGAGCAGCCAGCCGATCCGGGCGCCGGCCCAGAGGGGAATGCCGCGGTCGTAGAGGAACTGGGCGTGGGGATGGGGGCGGAAGCGGCGCCCGTTCCCGTTGCGGCGGCCCAGGGGGCGGCCGGCCCGGGCCAGGTCGCGCCAGAGCAGGTGGGCCATCACCGCCGGGTCGTCGAGGCTGGGGTGCCGGAAGGCGAGCAGCAGGCGGCAGCGGCCGCCCTGGAAGTCGTCCATCGCCTCCTGCAGGCGGGCGAGGCCCTCCACCTCCAGGCGTCGCAGGCCATGGCTGCGCAACCACAGCGGCAGCAACCGGCGGGCGATGGCCAGCACCCGTTGATCGAGGCGGGGGGGCAGGAATTCGAGGCCGGAGGCGTTGGGCATCGACCGTTGGCTGGCGCTGCCCCAGGCTGGCAGCCAAGGCCGCCGGTGCCGCGAGGGGCCAGGACCGGACAGCGCCCCGGTGGCCCCCAACGGCCTTGCCGCCGACGGACGCCAGCGGCGCAGGACTCCCTAGCCTTTCCCCTCCCATCCACGCCCTGTGCCCCAACCCTCGGCCACGGCTCACCTCGATCGCGCCGAAGACGCCGCTGCCGGGGGTGGCCCGTCCCCGATCGGGGCCCTGCTGGTCTTCGGCGACAGCCTCGCGGATACGGGCAACGCCTATGCCCTGCGCGGTGACTCGGCCTTTCCCTGCCCGCCCCACTGGCAGGGGCGCCGCTGTGACGGCCCGGTCTGGGTAGAGCATCTGGCCGCGGCCCTGGGGCTGCCAGCGCTGGTTCATTCCCTGGCGGGGGGCCACAACCACGCCTACGGCGGTGCCCGCTCCGGTCGTGGCCTCTCCGCGAAGGGCATGCCCAATCTGCTGGCCCAGGTGGAGGCCTTCCTCGCCGCGGGCGACCCCGGGCCGCCGCACTCGCTGGCGGTGCTGCGGGCCGGGGCCAATGACTACCTCGATGCCCCTCCCTCCGCCGCCGTTGCGGCGGCCGTCAACCGCCATCTGCTCGACGCCGTGGAGCAGCTGGCGGCGGCCGGCCTGCGGCGCTTTCTGGTGCCCAGCGAGCTGCCCTGGGGATTCAGCCCGATCCAGCTGCCGGGGCTGGGGGAGGCCGAGCGGCGGGGTCTCAATGGCCTGATCGCCCAACAGAACGCCGCCCTGCAGGCCTCCCTGAAGGAGCTGGCGGAGCGACGACAGCTGCAGGTGGTGCAGCCCGATTTCCATGGCCTGTTCCTGGCGCTACGGGCCGATCCGCAGGCGTTCGGGTTCGACGAGATCGAGCGGCCGGTCCTGGAGCTCACCCCCACCGGTGCCGTCGTTGACGGTGTGGGTGGAGATGCGGTGGGCGGTGTCGTTGGCCGTGGCCGTGCGGGCGGCGCCGGGCGGGGCCGCCAGCTCTGGTGGGATCGCTGGGCCCATCTGACGACGGCCTTTCATCAGCGCCTGGCGGTGGTCGCCGAAACCGCCCTGAGGCGGGCCGGGACAGGCTTCCACCCCTGATCGGCGCTGAATGGATGCTCCTGGCGGTCATGCATCAATGATGCACCGCTTTTCTCCAGCCCAGGCGAGACAAGGCGAAGCGAGTCGTCCTCAAGTTGGCAGGTTCCAACCTGCGATAGAGCCACAAAAGCCTGGCCAGGCGTTGCTAGTCATCGCCGATCAACTGATAAAGGGTTTCAAACTTGGCTTTGCTGATCGCATACCCATCCAGGCCCGCCTCATCGTTCCAGACCAGATAGTCGCCTTGACGGTAGTGGGTCTCACCTTCCTGCGTCTTGATCGCACCATCACGCTCAGCCGGTTTCGCCCATACGTTGGACTGCTTGATGTAGGTTGCGGGACCAACCTGACGGTAGGTTCGAGCGAAGACATCGCCATCCACGGTATAGGCTTCACCATCGCGCTCAATCAGCCAGTCGCCACGCTTTGCCGTCTGCAACCCGCCCCACTTGCGAAAGCGGAACGCGTCCAGATCAAGATTGAGGCGGATGGCGATGACCTGCTTGCCTTCCCTTTGGCGATAGATACGGCAGCCTTCCATGGTGTTGGGGCTTGCTGATGCAACTGGCGCGGGCTGCGATGCGACGCTGGGGTTGGCAGCGGGAAGGTCAAAGCAGGCAGGGAAGTGATTGTCTTTCACCTTTGCGATCGCGGCTGTTCGGCCGAGCTGCAGCAACGGCTTAACAGGTTTGGCATTGTCCATTTTCTGCATCTGCATGAGCAGGGCGTCATCGAGGCAGGCCTGGTCGATGCAGGGCGTGTCGTCCTGGCCATCGCGGGGAGGATTGTCTTTATCGCGGTAAAGCTTCACGTCATAGCGGGCATAGCTGAACCGTTCAGCGGTCGTGAGTTCATGGGGGCTCAGCGCGCCAAGCTCGGGGTCGATGATTCGCGGGATGCTCAAGCAATGCCCCATACCTTGCATCAGGCTCTCCACCATCGAGCCGCAGTCATCCATCAGGCTCTGCAGGGCGGTGATCCCCTGCTCAGCGGCGATCGGGCTGAGGGTGCGATCGGTAGGAAGGCGCCCGGTGCCCACGGAAATGATCAGCAGCTGATCCTTGCCCGCATGCCAGCGCAACCTGAAGCCATCCAAGGTCGCCAGCAGGTAGGCCTGCAGGGCAGGATTGTTGTGCGGGCTGACGCCACCATCCATGAACAAGGCATCCTTGGGCTTCTGCATGGGAGTCTGGGGTCTGGCGATCTCCACCCTCTGCGGCTTGAAGAAGGTTGGGGCAGCGGTGGAGGCGCGCACAATTTTCCAGAGTTCGTAGTCTTTATTGGCGATGATCTCCGGCTTTTGGGGATTTGGCTGGAAGTAGCAACCCTGGGGGTTGTTGCTGATCGGCCACGGGCTGCCGGTGTCGATACGTTTACACATCACCAGCAGGCCTGTTTTGAGCTTGTCGGGATCGCCGATTCGACAATCGGAGCCCAGGATCTCTTGCAGGAACCGCTCCAGCTTCTCGGGTTGATAGCGGGGCCGAAGCAGGCCATAGCGAAATTCCCACCAGCGGGGAGCGAAAACCTCGCCGGCCAGCTTGAGATAAAGATCGATCACGGTCTGCACCGTGTTGCCCTGGGCCAGCAGGGCCGCAATGATCGACCCTGTGGAGGTACCGGCGATCAGATCAAAGTAGTGACAGAGTCGAAAGTCGGGGCTGTTGCCATGGCGGCGACGCAGCAAGTCCTCGATCTCCGCCAAAAAGCCAAGGCTGAGAATGCCACGCACCCCTCCCCCATCCAGGGCGAGGATACGCTTGGGTCCTTCGGAACTGAAGTGGTCGGTGAGGCTGGGTCGGAAATAGGTCATGGGTTCTGATTGATCGCTGGGTGCACGGGACGTGTCTCGATGATGCACGGCCAGTCAGCTGAGCGCCAGCGTTTGGACAGCCAGGGTGCCATCCCCAGCCCCTTCAAGCAAACAGGCTGCCAGCGACCGTCTTCCGAAGCTGTGGCCCATGCGGTGCAGCGTCAGGCTTGGATCGAGACTGTGGAGGGACCGTGGCGACGGCCCTAAACCACGCTGAGCAACTGTTGGCAGTATCGCCCTGGCTACCGGCTATCTTCTCCAGCTCTGCAGTCACCTTCTTGCGCGCCGCCTCCCTACCCTCAACGTGATCAAGATTCAGGCCAATGATCACATCATGCACCTCGCTTTCCTCGGTGCTATCGAGGATGTCCTGCAATGGCAAGGGGACCACCATGGCATCGAGAGCCTTCGGGTCAAACCGGTCTGCTTGGCTCTGATTGGCCTGGGGCTCTGCGGCGGGTTGGCGATCTGGTGCCTGGCGCTCTGGCTTGCGTTGACTCCTGGTCCGGGGTTGGTCTGGCGAATTGTCGGTCGATCTGGCCACAGTGCATCCCATCCCTAATGGGGGATTCCCATTGTGACCATCAGAGCAGGGGCGAGCGGATTCGCAATCATCGTTGACATCGTGACCATCCGCCGCTCCCTGTTCGGCTTGAGCCAGCCGGGTCGTCCCGTTCAGGACACTGCCATCTGATGGCGCAGAAACTGGCAGACCAGATCGCGGGCATCCAGCCACTGGCCGCTGCGGATGTCTCGCCGGAAGGGATTGGTCTGGTCGTAGTCATAAACCAAGGTGGAGTGTTGCTTGCCCTCGAACTCGACCACGCACCGAACAGCAAGGGCATGGAGACCCGGAATCCCCGTTGCACGAAATAGTCCCCCAGGGCAAAGGTCTGGCGGGATAGGCCAGGCAGCTCCCAAGGATCGGCAGCGGAACGCGATCTGATCGTAGTGATCGCGTGCAATCTCGCCAGTTTTCTTGCCTCGCTGTGGGCAGCCCCCGGGCCACCTCCCGCGCATCTGGAGCAAGCCCAGGTGCGCGGGGGCTGAGGCAGCGCCGTCTAGCGGGTGGCGTTTCTGCCGTGGCGTTGGCGTCGCCGCAGGCTGCGGGACAGGCGCCAGGCCATCGCCGCACCGGCCAGGGGCAGCGGGCCGGGTGTCTGCACCGTGAAATGCAGCAGTGAGCCGCTGGTGGTGCTGCCGCCGGCGGCCACATAGATGCTGCCATCGGCCATCGCCAGCACCCCGGTGGGCTGGTCGAGGCCGGTGACCAGCTGCTGGCGCTCGTTGGTGAGTGGGTTATAGCGCCAGAGGCTGCCGGTTCCGACCGGACTGGTGAAGGTTTCCGCCCACTGCACCAGGTAGAGCCAGCCATCGGCGCCGAGGGAAAGATCCATGGCGTTGGTGAAGCCACCGGTGATGGTGCTGGCGTTGCCGGCGCTGCCGTCGGAGCGGAAGATGGAGGCGCTGCCCGGCTGGAACGGGTTACCGGGCAGCTGGGTGAAATAGAGGCTGCCGAGCGGGTCGACCGTCAGGCCGGTGGGCACGCCCTCGGCCGCTGGTGTGGTGGAGGCGACCAGGGGGACGTTCTCGAGCAGCTCCACCTGGGAGGGGGTGGCGTCGGCCACCTTGAGCAGGCGGTTGGAGCCGGCTTCGGTGATGTAGGCGTTGCCGGCGGACCAGACGAGGGCGAAGGGATTGGTGAAGGGGGCCCCATGGCTGGGGTTGGCCGCCTCGAAGGCCCCCAGGTCGGCCAGGGCCAGTGGTGCCGAGCCCGGGGATGTGTAGTCGAACTGCACCAGGCGGGCGAACTGGCTGGTGCCGGCCGGGCGGGTGGCGGGGTTGCCCCGGAATCCGAAGATCCCGAGCAGGCGGCCGTCGCCGCTGAAGGCCACATCCTGGAGGCCGGCCACCGGCGAGAGGGCGCCGGGACCGCGGGCGATCGACTCGAGATTGCTCCAGAGCCGGCTGTAACTGCCGCTGGCGGGGTCGTAGCGGCCCAGGGCACCGCTGGTGCCCCAGCAGCGCAGGGCCGCGGGCGGACCGGGAGGGGCCCCTTCCACATCGCAGCTGCTGCCACCGGCTCCGCCTTCGCTTACCAGCACCCGACCGGCGCTGTCGAGGCTGAGGCCGCGGGGGTTGAGCAGATCGGTGACAACGACCTGGCGCTGATAGCGAGGCATCGCCTGGCTGGCGGCGGGGGCGACGGCGAGGCCGGCCAGAAGAGCCGCGCTGGCCAGAAGGCGGGCAGATCCTCGCTTGCGCAGCGAATGTTGGCCATCAAGAGTTAAACCTATCATCGAAGAAGATGCCGAGATCGATAAGCCTAGAAAGCCATTTTCTTCTTTGGCTTGCCGATGCTTGAATCCTCACCCTTTGTTGTGTGTGATGCGATCGGCGTCGCCCCATCTCCCGATCGGGCCGGCAGTGGCAATGCGATCGGTCTGCGCTGCCCGGTGCCAGGGGGCTGCCGCTGGGTCCAGGGCCCATCGGCAGCGGGCCCTGGAGGCGCCCCTTTGAGACGATGGGTTCACCCCAGCCCCTTGCCCCCGCCGTGCCCGAGCCCGCCAGCTCCGCCCCCAACCCCGCGGGCCAGGACGCCCTCCCCAAGACCTACGACCCGGCCGGGACCGAGGCCCGCTGGCAGCAGGCCTGGGAGGCGAGCGGCGCCTTCCATCCCGAGCCCGGTCCCCGGGACACTGGCTTCTCCGTGGTGATCCCGCCGCCGAACGTGACCGGCAGCCTGCACATGGGCCACGCCTTCAACACGGCCCTGATCGACACGATCGTCCGCTTCCAGCGGTTGCGCAGCAAGAACGTGCTCTGCCTGCCCGGCACCGACCACGCCTCGATCGCGGTGCAGACGATCCTGGAGAAGCAGCTCAAGGCCGAGGGCGGCAGCAAGGACGACCTGGGCCGCGACGCTTTCCTGGAGCGCGCCTGGGCCTGGAAGGCGGAGAGCGGCGGCACGATCGTGGGCCAGCTGCGGCGCCTCGGCTATTCGGTGGACTGGCAGCGGGAGCGCTTCACCCTCGATCCGGGCCTGAACAAGGCGGTGGTGGAGGCCTTTGTGCGCCTCCACGAGCAGGGGCTGGTGTACCGGGGCGAATACCTGGTCAATTGGTGCCCCGCCTCCGGTTCGGCGGTCAGCGACCTGGAGGTGGAGATGAAGGAGGTGGAGGGCCAGCTCTGGCACCTGCGCTATCCGCTCACGCCGCTGCCGGAGCAGGGCGCTGCAGCGGGCGGTCCGGCAGCTGAGCCCGCCATCGACCACCTGGTGGTCGCCACCACCCGCCCCGAGACCATGCTCGGCGACACCGCCGTGGCGGTGAACCCCGGCGATCCGCGCTATGCGGCGCTGGTGGGCCGCACGATCGAACTGCCCCTGGTGGGCCGTCGCATCCCGATCGTGGCCGACGCGCACGTGGATCCGGCCTTCGGCACCGGCTGCGTGAAGGTCACCCCCGCCCACGATCCCAACGATTTCGCGATCGGCCAACGCCACGGCCTGCCCCAGATCACGGTGATGGCCAAGGACGGCACGATGAACGAAGCCGCTGGCCGCTTCGCCGGGCTGGATCGCTTCGAGGCGCGCAAGGCGGTGGTGGAAGCGATGGAGGCCGAGGGGCTGCTGGTGAAAACGGAACCGCACCGCCACAGCGTGCCGTTTTCGGATCGGGGCAAGGTGCCGGTGGAGCCGCTGCTTTCCACCCAATGGTTCGTGCGCACCGAACCGCTGGCGGCCCGCTGCCGCGACGCCCTGGAGCGGGGCGAGCCGCGCTTTGTGCCGGAGCGTTGGAGCAAGGTCTACCGCGACTGGCTCACCGACATCCGCGACTGGTGCATCAGCCGCCAGCTCTGGTGGGGCCACCGCATCCCCGCCTGGTTTGTGGTCAGCGAGACCGGCGGCCTGATCAACGAGGCCACGCCCTATGTGGTGGCCCGCAACGAGGATGAGGCCCGGGCGAAGGCGGAAGCGCAGTTCGGCGCGGCGGCCCAGGCGGCCGGGCGGACCCTGCAGCTGGAGCAGGACCCGGATGTGCTCGACACCTGGTTCTCCAGCGGTCTCTGGCCCTTCTCCACCCTCGGCTGGCCCGGCGAGGGGGCCGGCGAACCCGCCGATCTGGCCAGCTGGTATCCCACCAGCGTGTTGGTGACCGGCTTCGACATCATCTTCTTCTGGGTGGCCCGGATGACGATGCTGGCCGGCGCCTTCCTGCAGGAGGGCGAGGTGCCCAGCGGCGGCCGCGACAGCTGGATGCCGTTCCGGGATGTCTACATCCACGGCCTGGTGCGCGATGAAAACAACCGCAAGATGAGCAAATCGGCCGGCAACGGCATCGATCCGCTGCTGCTGATCGAGCGCTACGGCGCCGATGCGTTGCGGTTTGCTCTGGTGCGCGAGGTGGCCGGCGCCGGCCAGGACATCCGCCTCGACTACGACCGCAACTCCGACACCTCGGCCACGGTGGAGGCAGCCCGCAACTTCGCCAACAAGCTCTGGAATGCGACCCGGTTTGCGTTGATGAACCTGGGCGGCGAGACACCGGCCTCGCTCGGTGCGCCGATCGCGGCGGAGCTGGAGCACGAGGGCCGGCCCCTGCAGCCCACCGACCGCTGGATCCTCTCGCGCCTGGCCCGGGTGAACCGTGAAACCGCCGAGCGCTACGAGAGCTATGCCCTCGGCGAAGCCGCCAAGGGGCTTTACGAATTCGCCTGGAATGAGGTGTGCGACTGGTATGTGGAGCGGATCAAGCGGCGCCTGCAGGTGCCCGCCGATCTCGAGGGCGAGGCCCGAGCGACCGCCCTGGCCGATCAGCGCACGGCGCGCCAGGTGCTGGCCAAAGTGCTGAGCGAGCTACTGGTGATGCTGCACCCGTTGATGCCCCATCTCACGGAGGAGCTTTGGCATGGGCTCACGGGTGCGCCGGCGGGCGCGTTCCTGGCGCTGCAGGCCTGGCCGGCCGCCGACTCCAGCGCGCTCCACGACAGGCTGGAAGCCGACTTTGATAACTTGTTTAATCTGATCCGCATAACACGCAACCTTCGTGCGTTGAGAGGCATGAAGCCCGCGGAAAGAATTAGTCGGGTAGGAATTTCTACTGAGAGCGAGGAGACTCGAGAAGTTTTGAGTTCTGCTGCTGAGGACTTCAAGTCTTCGGTGAAAACCGACAACCTGGTCGTCCTTTCTGGACCAGCAGATTTTACGTCGCTCGTTGGGATCGGCGGTACTTCGCAGGTCTACATGGAAGTGTCTGAAGCAGATGTTCAAGCACTGCGTGGCCGCCTGGAGAAGGACCTCGCCAAGGCCGAGAAGGAGATCAAGGGACTCTCCGGCCGCCTCGCCAACCCGAACTTCGCCGACAAGGCCCCGCCGGAGGTGGTGGCCGAGTGCCGGGCGAATCTCACTGAAGCCGAGGCCCAGGCGGAGTTGGCCCGCCAGCGGTTGGCGGATCTGGGCTGAGGGGTCAGGGGCCTGGTCTCCAGATCGGCATCACGCCCCAGCCAAGCGATGGTTCGTGATCGGAACGCTCTGGGAGGCTCCACAACCAGCGGCTATCGCGGGCCAACTGTCGCGGGCCAAAGTGATGGCCATGGCAGCACCGCTGGCCAACAGCTCCGCCAATGGCCAGGCCAACAGGCGCTGATGCTGGGGACCAACGGCGTGGGCATCAATCAGCAGCAGATCGAGGTCGCTGCCCGCTCCCTCACCTGGCGTAGGACCAGCTCGGGCTCAGGCCAGCGCAGCAGCGATGGCGTTCACGGCCGCAACCTCCAGATCGGCGCGGGCCTGCTGAAGCCAGTCGGCGGAGCGATTCATCGCGTCATTGTGGCGGGAGCCCTGGCTGGATCCGGGGTGATGATCAGCGCCTGGATCCCCCGCGGACATGGCCGGCTCCTCCAGCCTCAATGCCAAGAATCTGGAAGCCCTGGGGGCCGCCCGGCTGGCGGAGCTGCTGCTCACCCTGAGCGCGGGCGATGCCGGGGCCAAGCGGCTGCTGCGCCTGGCCCTGGCGGAGCAGAAGGGGCCGGCGGAGATCGCCCGCGAAGTGCGCAAACGGCTGGCCACGATCGAGCGCTCCGGCAGCTTTCTCGACGACCACCAGCGGGATGCGCTGCTGAAGGATCTGGAGCGGCAGCGCCAGGCGATCAGCGGTCCGATCGCCGAGCACGATCCGGCGCGGGCGGTGGAGCTGCTGTGGGATCTGCTTGCCCTGGCGGAGGGCCTGATCGAGCGCTGCGACGACAGCGACGCCGAGGTGCGCGACTTCTTCCAGCAGAGCTGCGCCGCCCTCGGCCAGGTGGCCCTGAAGGCTCCAGGGGATCCCAAGGAGCTGGCCGATCAGGTGTACGCCGCGATCGTGAGCAACGGCTACGGCCAGTTCGATCCGATCCTGCGGGATCTGGCGCCGGCGCTGGGGCCCCAGGGCCTGGCCCACCTGCGCCAGCGGCTGGAGGCTCTGCGAGCCCGCGAGACCAACAACGAGCACGCCAAAACCCACCGCGACCTGATCGTGCGCATCGCCATGCTCGACATCGCCGATGCCCTGGGCGATGCCGAGGCCTATCTGGCGGAATACCGCGATCACACCCCCGGAGCGCTCACGGTGCCGGTGATCGCGGCCAGGGTGGCGCAGCGACTCACACCAGCTGGGCGAGCCGAGGAGGCGCTGGCGCTGTTGCAGGGGGCTGACCCGGGCCTGGCCAAACGCCGCGCCGGTGCCGAGAACTGGTGTGATGCGCGTTTGGCGGCCCTGGAGGCCCTCGGTCGCCAGGACGAGGCGCAGGCCCAACGCTGGGACTTCGCCCTGATGGAACTCTCGCGCCGCCACCTGCGCGATTACCTGAAGCGTCTGCCGGCATTTGAAGACGCGGCGGCCGAGGAGCGGGCCCTCGATCTGGTGGCCGAGCACGACGACCTGCTGGAGGCGCTGTGGTTTCTGCTGCACTGGCCCGAACCGCGCCGGGCGGCCCGGCTGGTGCTGGCGACACCGAAGCCGCTGAATGGCGACTTGTATGCGTTGTGGGTGCCGCTGGCGGAATTGCTGGAGAAGCATCACCCGCTCGCGGCCAGCCGCTGCCTGCGGGCGATGGTCGATTTCAGCCTGCTCAGGGCGCGCTCCAAGCGCTATTCCCACGCCGCCCGCCATCTCCACACCTGCCATCTCCTGGCCCGCAGGATCAAGGATTGGGGCGACTTGGAGGCCCACAGCGCCTACGTGGCCCGCTTGCGCCGCGACCACGGCCGCAAATACGGCTTCTGGAGCCTGGTGCCGAAGGAGGTGGTGCCGGAAGCGGTGCCGGAGGTGAAGCCGACAGGAACCAGCAAAGCGGCCCGGGGAGATGGCCCAGGCCAGGCCGCCAGCTCTGCCGCCAGCGATGGCCCGCTGCAGCCGGGCCTGTGGTGAGGTGAGCGTTGCCTCTGCGGTGCCGGGCGCAAGTCCTGCTGCAGCACAATGGCTCTTCTGATGGCAATCCGGCCGGCGTGACCCCGCGGGTGTTCCTCTCCTATTCCCACGATTCCGAGGCCCACAGGACCTGGGTGCGCCTGCTGGCGGAGCGGCTGCGGCAGGGCGGCGTGGAGGTGACCCTGGATCAGTGGGACCTTCCCTACGGCGCCGATGTGGTGCGCTTCATGGATCTCGGCATCCGCGACGCCGACCGGGTGCTGATGGTGTGCACGGCCAACTACGTGGCCAAGGCGGAGGAGCGCAAGGGAGGCGCCGGCTACGAGGGCATGATCGTGACGGGCCACGTGGCCCGCGCCACCGACACGATCAAGTTCGTGCCGATCGTGCGCGACCACACCGGCGAGCCCCTGGTGCCGGGCTTCCTGGGCCAGCGCCTCTGGCTGGATTTCCGCGACGACGGGCTGTTCGAAGAGCGGCTGGAGGAGCTGCTGCGGGAGCTGCACGGGGCGCCGCGCTACCCCAAGCCGCCGCTGGGGCGCAATCCGTTTGCGGGATCTGAGCTGGAGGGAGGTGCGAAAGACCAGGAGTCGCCCTCCCCCACCCCCGGCCCGCGGGGCAGCCGGGAGATGGCTGGCATGCGGCAGAAGGCGGGTGTCCAGCAGGGGGCCGGTGCCCAGCAGGGGGACAAGGGACCCTCCGCCTCTGCTGGTGGGGGGACTCCGGCTCCCGTTTCCGCTCCTGAGGGGAACCCGGCTCCCGTCTCCGCTCCGCCCGCAGCGCCCGCCATCCCGATCACGCCGGCGGCTGGCGCTCCTCCAGGCTCGACCCCAGCTGCCGGAGCCAATCCCCCAACCCTGGCCTTGCGCCCCCTGACGGTGACCACCGCCAGCCTGCGGCGCACCTTCTGGCTCTGGCAGGTGGACCGCCAGGAGGTACGGGTTGATGCCGGCGACGTTGATCTGGGGGAGGGCGAGAGCCTGCGGCTGATCCAGATTCCGGCGGGCGATTTCCTGATGGGCTCGCCAGCGACAGAACCCGTGCGCTGTGCCACTGAAGGACCCCAACACAGGGTGCGGCTTGAAGGCTTCCTGCTCGGCCAGACCCCGGTGACCCAGGCGCAGTGGGGCGTGGTGGCGCGCTGGCCCAAGCTGGAGCTGGATCTCGAGGCCGACCCCTCTGGCTTCAAAGGGGCCCGCCGGCCGGTGGAGCGGGTGAGCTGGGAGCAGGCGATGGAGTTCTGCCGCCGGCTCAGTCAGCGCAGCGGACTTGCCATCACCCTGCCCAGTGAGGCCCAGTGGGAGTACGCCTGCCGGGCCGGGAGCGCCACTCCGTTTGCCTTTGGGGAGACAATCACCACGGAGCTGGCGAACTACCGCGGGACTTCCAGCTATGCCAATGGCCCCAAGGGTGAGTATCGGCGGCAGACCACCCCTGTGGGGATGTTTGCCGCCAATGCCTGGGGCCTGCAGGACATGCACGGCAATGTGTGGGAATGGTGCCTGGATCGTTGGCATGACAGCTATGAAGGAGCGCCTGTTGATGGCAGCACATGGGTGAGCGAAGGGCGGCAAAGTCGGCTGCTGCGCGGCGGCTCCTGGGACCACGCCCCCAGGTACTGCCGCTCGGCCTACCGCAACCACATCCAGCCCGACGATGCCTACAACTTCGTCGGTTTTCGTGTGGTCTGCCTCCCCCAGGGCCCTTCCCTTAACCCTTAATCCCTCAATCCCTTAACACTTGGCTGTTTCTTGACCCTGGCTGTTCGGCTGTTCGGCTGTTCGGCTGTTCGATTGTTGGTTTGCGGCTGTTGGTATGAGGCTGTTGGCTGTTGCGGGAGGGCGCCGCCGGCGCCGCGCCGTTGGGGCGCCCAGCTCGTTCACGCCGAAGCCAGCCCCAATGCGACAGCAGTGACGCGGCTCCATGGCGCCCACCAGCTGCCAGCACTCGACAGATCATGCGATTACACGTACTCTGAACAGAGTGGTTCGGCGCACGATGCAGGCCATCTCCGCGAACGAGTTGAAGACCCGTGGCATCGGTGCCATCAGCGAGGCGCTGGAGCACGAGCAGGAGGTGGGACTGAGTGTGCGCGGCCAGCTCCGTTATGTGGTGATGGATCTGGCAGAGTTTCATCGCTTGCGGGAGTGCGAGCTCGACCTCGCCCTGCAGGGCAGCCGGGCCGATCTGGCGGAAGGCCGCTGGCTGCAGGAATCTGTGGACGCCCATCTCTCCCGCTTGGAATCCCTGGTGGCGGAGCCTGAAGCCGCCCCCGAATGAAAAGCTGGCAGCTGATCTTCACGGACAGCTACAATCGTCGGGCGGCCCGCTTCCTGAAGCGCCACCCGGAACTCCAGCCCAGCTACCGCAAGGTGCTGCTGCTGCTGGAGGCCAATCCCTTTCACCCATCCCTGCGTCTGCACCCCCTGCAAGGCAAGCTCAAAGGGCTTCATTCCGTATCGATCAACCTCTCCTATCGGATCACGATTGAATGTCTGATCAACGACAACCGAATCATCCCGATCGCGGTGGGTGATCACGACAGCGTGTATCGCTGAGGTTGGCAGGAATGGCCCTTGCCGCGGGGCTTAGGCTGATTCGCCAGGGTTGTTGGTGATCAATCTCTTCACAGACTCCCGCACAAAATTGCGAAACAAGTCATTATCCTTGAACTGCTTGTAGAATTCCGTCTGATCCAGGAACAGCGGATCCACCGCACGATTCAGGGCAGCTTCGAGCTCGATCCCGGCGGTGTTGGGCGTGTTGGCGCGGGCGTTGCGGTAGCGCTGATCCTGGGCCACCTGCGGGGCGATCTCGTCGCGAATCAGGCGGCGGATGCGGTCTTCATCGTTGAAGCTGGTGCCATACTGCTCGTTGAAATTGGTGACGATCACCGACAGGGGATCCAGCTCCGGCTCGGGCTTGAGGCCACCGCCTGAAACCGGCGCCGGATCAAGGGTGGCGTCGTCATCCGGCAACGGAATGGACTGTTGAGGCTTTCTGTCGATCCGATAGCTGTCGAGGTCGATCAGCTCCAGCATGCCCTTGGTGAGATCGTCTTCTTCGGGGGCGGGCAGGGCGCGCACCAGCAGGGTGAGGAAGATCGAGAGCTTCTCCCATGCGGGATTGGCGAAGGGCAGGATTGTGGCCAGGAAGTCGTAGCTGCGCACGAAAGACTTGGCCTTGCCTTTGAAGGCCACCTGGTCGTCTTCGTTGAGCTGATCGCTGTAGATCTGGCGGCAGTGATTGAGGATCGGCTGCAGCGCCTCACGATCGCTGCTGCTGAGAAACAAGGCCACGAACTCCTCCACCTGCGGCAATGTGTAAACGCCCAGGCTGTCGAGGTCATCGCGCAGGTCGTGGAGCTTGTTGGGGTCGGTTTCTTGGCTGAGTAGGGTGGTTTTGTAGTAGTCGGCGAAGGCGGCTTCCACGGCGGAGGCATTGTCCTGGAAATCGAGCACAAACACCCGCTTCTTGCCAGGAGCGGCGCGATTCAGCCGCGAGAGGGTCTGCACCGCCTGGATGCCGCCCAAGGCCTTGTCCACGTACATCGCCTGCAACAGCGGCTCGTCGTAGCCGGTCTGGAACTTATCGGCGCAGATCAGGAAGCGATAGGGATCCTCCTGAATGCGGCTGGTGATCTCGCTGCTGGGGAAGCCATTGAGGGAGGCTTCGCTCACATGGCCCTCGCCGAAGTCGTGCTCGCCGGAGAAGGCCACGATCGGCAGATAGAGGCTACGACGCTCGCGCAGATAGGCATGCACCGCATGGAAATACTGCACGGCCCGCTCGATGCCGCCGGTCACCACGATCGCCCGGGCCTCTCCCTTCATCTCCCGCAGTGGCAGCACGTCGTCGAGGAAATGATCCACCATGATCTCGGCCTTGCTGCGAATGGCGGTGTCGTGGCTTTCCACATAGCGCCGCAGCTTGGCGCGGGCCCGCTTGCTGTCGAACAGTGGATCGGCCTCGATCGTTTTGGCCAGCCGGTAGTAACTGCTGACTGGCATGTAGTACTGCAAGACATCGAGAATGAACTTCTCTTCGATCGCCTGCTTCATGGTGTACACATGAAACGGCCGCCGGCCGGTCTTGCCCTCGCCATCGGGCGGCAGGGGTGTACCGAACAGTTCCAGCGTCTTGGCCTTGGCGGTGGCGGTGAAGGCGAAATAACTGGCATTACGCAGCAAGCGGCGGCTGCGCAACCTCTCCTCGATCACCTGGTTCACGAAATCTTCGATGTCGGTGCCTTCGTCCAACGGCTGGCTGCCATCGGCCAGCGATTGATTGAGGGCGGCGGAGGCCTTGCTGCCCTGGCTGGAGTGGGCTTCGTCGATGATCACCGCATAGCGCCGTCCAGGCGGTGCGTTGTCGAGCTGACGGCTGAGTTCGGGGAAGGTCTGCAGGGTGCAGATGATGATCTTCTTGCCGGCCTCCAAAAACTGGCGCAGCTGCTGGGTCTTGGAGCTGCCACGGCCGGTGACGGCCCCCACGGTGGCCCCCACCTGCATGAAATCAAGGATGTTGCCGCGCAGCTGCTCATCGAGGTTGCGCCGGTCGGTGACCACGATCACGGTGTCAAACACCCGCTCGCCGTTGTGGGTCACATCGCCAACCTGGTGTGTCAGCCAGGCGATCGAATTGCTTTTGCCGCTGCCGGCTGAATGCTGGGCCAGGTAGCAACGGCCGGCGCCATGGGCGGCCACATCGGCCAGCAGCGAGCGCACCACATCAAGCTGGTGGTAGCGAGGAAAGATCTGCTTGTAGGTTTTGCGGCCGCTGCGGGGATGCTTCTTTTGCACCACCTGGGCGTAGTTCTCCAGGATGTCGGTGAGGCTGGCGGGGGTGAGGATCCGCTCCCAGAGGTAGGAGGTGGCCAGGCCGCTGGGGTTGGGAGGGTTGCCGGAGCCGCCGCAGTTGCCCTTGTTGAACGGCAGAAAGTCGGATTCCTTGCCCTTGAGGTGGGTGCAGAAGCTCACCTCCTGTTCATCCACGGCGAAGTGCACCAGGCAGCGGGCGAAGGCAAACAGGGGCTCGCGGGGATCGCGATCCGTCTTGTATTGCGCAATGGCATGACGGACGTTCTGGCAGGTGAGATTGTTCTTGAGCTCAAACGTGGCCACCGGCAGGCCGTTCACGAACAAGGCCAGATCAAGGGCGCGGCGGCTCTGCTCGCTGCTGTAGGCGAGCTGGCGAGTGAGGCTGAAGCGGTTCTGGGTGAACAGCTCTTCGGCGCGGGAATTGCCCGGGGAGGGGGTGCCGTAGAAGAGCTGAATCTCGTGGGGGCCATGGCGGATGCCCTTGCGCAGCACCTCCACCACACCGCGCTGGCCGATCTGCTTCTCCAGGCGGGTAAGGAATGGCCTGCGTGTGGGCCCATCAACGCTGATCTGCACGGCTTCGGCCACGGTGGGCTGGGTGGCTTCCAGAAAGCCCTGCAGCTGCACCAGATCGAGGCAGAAGCTGCAATCGTAGTGGCGCGGATCCCCCAGCAACCAACCGGTGCCGCCACTCACGGGCACGGCAGCGGGGGTGGGCTGATGGGGCGGCTCCAGCAGGTGGGTGCGCCCGGTCATGGCGCGGGTGATCAGCGCTTCCAGGCCCTGCTCGCTGGTGTCGGTGGGCATGGGGCCGGGGGAATCGGGGGCCTGAGACCAGTTTGGGGGATGGGGGCTAACAATGGGAGAAGCCAGGCGGGGTGTGGGATCTGGCGGCTGGGCTTTGGTAAGACCATTGGTAACTGCTTTGGTAAGGCCGGGCTTCAGCCATGATTGACCAAAGGCAGACCTCTGCCGGGGGGGCCTTCCTCAGCAGTCGCGGTGTTCGCCAGAAGCCGGAGTTGGCGTCAGAGACTAACGCCATCATGTCCCCGTCAAGTGAGTGGTTGTACCCACCCCTGCTGGGCCAGAACGGTGCTGGCTCGCTGGATCTCGTCAGCTGTAAAGCGTTGCATCGGGGGGGTCCAGGATCGGCTGATCTGCACCAGCTCGTCGATGGATCCGGGTTGCTCTCGCGTTTGCAGCCAGTGGACGGGGGCCAGCAGGTCTAGGCCGAAGGGGCTCTCAAAGCCAGACATGAGATCGCAGACTTTTTGGCAACGCATTTGGGTGGCAGGGTGCTGGGCTAGGAATTGGATGGCTTGCTGTTCAGCACCCTCAAGAACCGTCAGCAGTGTTCCTGGATTATTCACGCTCGCATCGTAGCCCGCAATAAAGTGACCATCCATGGCTTGGACTAGGTCATGGAGGTTATCGGCGTACGGTCCACTCGGCGTTTTGATGTATCGAAGTCCGAGCGGCTCTTGGGCTTCTTGCATAAAATATAAGAGCTTGTGGATTTTGCCGATCGATATGGAGACATGAAGGGGATCGGCGAGATGGTGTTGCATCATAAAAATCAGGCCTGCCCTGGCTGGCGTCATCTCAGGCTGTTCGGCAGTATTGGTGACGGCAATGGGCAAGGCCTCAAGCTTCTGTTCAAGAATGGCCATGGCCCGAGCGAAGCTGGGGAGCAGGGCTGCCAACACGGCTGGCTTTAGTTTGCCCAGGACTTCATACGATCGTTTGCCTTTTCGATAGGCGTTTGAGCAGGCTGATGTGGCGTTCTGCAATGCATCTTGAACAGTGTGTCGGTGACGTGATTCAAGTTGCGTGGTTGGTGGGAGTTGGTTTTCGTTGAGGCCTTGCCCGTAGTGTGCCCGCAGGGTTTCTCGATCAGCCGCGATCCAGGTCTCCATGCAGGTGGTCATGAACAGCACCTGATCATCGGTGGCACCGTTGGGCTGTACCCATTCATCTCGTTGCCGGAGATGCTCCCAGGTTCGTTGTTGCAGCTGTTCTGTGGGCATGGCCAGTGGATCTTCACTGTCGATCAGCAGGCCAACGTAATGGCCTTGTTTTGCGGTGGCGTGAGCGGTCTTGAAGTCGTCGAAGGCGGCGCCACGGCCACCGCAGGCTGTGAGCCTCGGCATGCGCCCACGGTAGCCCTGGCTTTTGAGCAGGCTGGCAAAGGCTTCACGGCAACGGATCTTCTCCTCCTTGGAGTTGCCGCCGCCTTCGAGGTAGAGATGGGCACTCACCAGCGAGTTCCCCCCAGCTCTCCCCGGAACCACAACTCACCCAGGCGATACTTCTTCAGCCATGCCTGCAGATCATCAGCTGCCAAGCGTGTCATGGACGTGGCGCCATCATGCTTTTCGCAGACCACAACCGATTCGGGCTGGTCGCTCATCGCGTCCACCAGCACATCCGAGTGCGTGGTGACGATTAGTTGTGTGCGCCGTGAGGCCGCCAAAAGGTGATCCGCCAACTTCGGCAGCACATCAGGGTGCAGGCCCAGTTCCGGCTCCTCAATGCAGACCAAGGGTGGTGGATTGGGATCACAGAGGATGGCCAAGAGGCAGAGGTAGCGCAGGGTGCCGTCGGAAAGGCGGGTGGCTGGGATCACGAACTCTCCCTCTGTGAAGAACACCTGCACCGTGCCGCCTTCGATCAGCACGTTGAACTCCGTAAGCCCGTCATAGAGGTCGCTCAGGCCTTCAAGGATGGCGCGTGCGGCGGCTGGATGGCGGGTCTTGAGGCGGTTGAGGAAAAGGCCTAGGTTGGCGAAATCTTCAGCCAGAACATCATTGGGTAGATCAGCCTTCTGGGGTTCGCGGAAGATGGCCTTGCGGCCAAACGTCCATTCTCTGTAGATGCGAATGCGTTCGTAATTGCTGGCCAAACCTGCAAGCTCGGGGTAGTTGTCTGGATCGCGGCGTTGGGCCAGGATTGAGCGATCCAGATCCAGGCTGATTGGATCCAGCACACGATCTATTTGGCCGCTCCTCCCTTGCGCTCGGATGATCGGTTGGCCTTGGGCGTAGCGATAAAAGATATCGGAGGATTCCTGGCAATCGTTGTTCTGGCTGCTTTGTACAATCTCCTGCACCAACCCGAAATTCTGGCCAACCGCCTGAAACGCCAAGTCATGGCGGATTGGTTGAGATCCCACAGGATTTGCCACCACCCAGGCCATGTGGCCATTGGCTTCTGGAGCACCCTTCCACAGCCATTCCCTCACACCACCACCACGCCGCACCACATCCTGGTAATCGCGTGGGGCTGCCCGCATTAAGGCAATGGCCTCGATGAAATTCGACTTGCCAGATCCGTTGGGACCGATCAGTACATTGAGCGGCAGCAGATCTAGCCCGTTGTCGTTTGACCCAAACGAGAGCAGATTGTTCAGTTCGATCCGCTGAATGAAGGGGATGCTGGCATTGGCTGTCATGTCAGTCTTCAGCTGTATCGATCAGATCGGATTCGGCATCGTCCTCGGCTTCGTCTGCATCGTACCCCGCCGAAGCATCCAGCTGATCCTGCAGCTCCTCCTCCGGCAACCCCTTCGCCACCTCACGCACATCCAGCTTGCCCGTCACCACATCGGCAATCAGGCGGGTGCGGTATTCGCGGAGAAGGGTGATTTCACTTTCGAGGCGGGAGATGGCAGTGTTCAAGTCCGCTGTATCTCCCTTGAGCTTGTCAACTATTAGTAGCTGTTCTTCGCGGGGAGGCAGGATGATTGGAAGACGAAAGAATGCCTCGGGGTATAAGCGGAGCCGAGAAGTGTGGAGTCCCGTCGATTGACAGATTATGTTCGCTATATAAGGCGTGCTGCGCAGAAGGAAGTCGATATAGGTGTCAATGATGTCAGTCATTTGCCGTGGGCGATAGACAGCATACGCTGGGCTAATGATTCCGGGATAAGAAGAGGTGCCGAGCGCGCCCATCCAAGCCCACATTGTGTTGATCACCAGATCGCCTGGTTGGCATAGCTTGTGTCCCGCATATGAAGCGGCTTTGAACATGGTGATGTTTTTCTGGCTGCGAGGTGTGACGCCTGTCATATGCGACACAGATAGCAGTTCTTCGCCGCCCCGAGCCGAGCGATCGTCAATCTCACGGAACAAGTACTTTGCTCTGCGCACCTCCCAATGCTCCGGAATCTCCCCCAGCCAGGGAATCCCCGAATCCTTGAGCGGCACGGAGGGATCCAGCCCTCGCGTCACGGCGCGCTGGATGATGGCCTGTTTCTGCTCCTGCAGCAGGGCGATGATGCGGCGCTTGGCTCCGATGGCGCGGTCCAGGCGGTTGGTGGCCCAGGCGAGGAAGCGGGCGATGGCGGCCTGTTCGCTGGGAGGGGGTAGGGATATTGCAATTTGCCCGAAACGGTCGGTGTAGAGCCGATTAAACCCTGATCCAATCCCCTTTGATTCTAGCGCGAACTGTCCCACAAGATCGGGTGATTTGATGCGCTCTAATATAAATTGAACAGAATGCTTGCCGAGCACATCGAATACTGCATAATCCGGGCTTACGAGTCCATTATTTTCGTTTGCTCCAAACATGCCGCTCCAGGCCTGCATGCGATTCATCACAAGCTGGCCAGCGCGATATTTCTTGTATCCAACAAGGGTCTTTGCCCCGTGCATCTTTTTGGTCATATCTCGGTGAGGAATTAGCCCGCGGATCCGAGTAAGTGAGAGCAAAGTCTCTGTGCCCTCCCGTGAGCGGCGATCTGTTTCTTGAAGCACGGTCTTGATTCGTAAGACTGTCCAATGCGCCGGCACCTGCCCCAGCCACGGCAGCCCCGAATCCTTGTACTGCGGATAAGGCTTCAGATCCTCGATCATCTGCGGGTCTCCTTATGCCTCACAGATCTGATCAAAGCACTCCAACACCCTCTGCAGTTTGATGGCAAGCGCCTGCATGCCTGGCTCGTCCTCAAGCGCGACCCGTTGTTCGTCCACCGTGCCTTGGTCTAGATCCAACGCATGCCACTCGGCTGCGGAGCTGCTGGGATCGAACTCGATTGACAGATCCAGCCTGCCGATCCGCCACTCCGCTTCAACACTTCCCTCGGGTGTGGGATAGAGCCTGGGCTGCAGCCCATCCTTGCGCTGATGCTGCTCCAGCCACTCCCCCACCAGCTCCAGCAGCTTGCGGGAAGGCGGTAGCCCTTCGCCATCCAGCCAGCCAGGCGCCAGATCCAGCAGCTCCATACATCGCTCAGCCTTGCGCATGGGCGCCACAGGCCTCCATGTTAAACGCAGCGTTGCGTATGGAGACCTGGCGGGGCCATGGTGAACGCAGCGTTGCATAAGGCACCCCTCACCCCGCCCCCACCAGCAGCCCATCGAGCAGGCCCTCGGCTTCCGCTTCGATGGCGCGGATGTCGGCGGCGATCTCGGCCAGGGTGCGCAGGGGCTTGGGTTTGTAGAAGTGGCGGGTGAAGCTCACCTCGTAGCCCACCTTGGTGGCCTCGGGGTTGAACCAGGCATCGGGCGTGTAGGGCAGCACTTCGCGCTGCAGAAAGGCCTCGATGCCGCCCTCCTCCAGCAGGGGGATCTGCTCGCTGTCGCGCAGGTCGGTATCGGGTTCGTACTCCACCACGCAGGCCTTGCCGCCGAGCTCCTGCGGGAACAGGCCGCGCAGGGGATCGGCCGCCACCCGGCCGCCCTTGTGCAGCTTGGCGATCACCGGCGGCGCGCTCTCCTCCCGCCAGCTCACCTGCTTGAGCAGCAACTTCAGGTCTGGGGAGCTGAGCTTGAGGCCCTGCAGTTTGAGGGCGTTCTGCACCTCGCTGCGGAAATGGTTGTGGTCGTCGAACAGCTCCTCGCCGAACAGCTCCCGCAGCGCCTCGGCCGCCGCCGCCAGCTGGGCATCGCGCTGCCAGGTGGCCGGATCCAGCAGCTTCTTGCGGCGTTTTTCGGGGATGCCGCCCTTGCCGCTGGGCTTTTCGTCGCCCTCGTCGTCAGCGCCCTCGTCGTTGTCCTCAGCGGCGTCATCGCTTGAGCTCCATTCCCGCAACCGCTGCTCCAGCTCCGGCCTCAGGCTGGCGAAGTTATTCAGCAGCGCATCGCCGTAGTCGTCCCAGAACGTTTCACGAATCTCCCGGTCGCCCGAGGCGGTGCGCAGCGCCTCAATCGCCGCCTGGGTGATGCGGCTGTGCAGGCGCAACGGCCGCTCCACGCTCACCTTCCAATAGCCGAAGGCCTCATTGGCAAACACCTTGGCGTGCTCGCTCTCCTCCATCGCGTCATAGGCCGCCATCACCCGCTCGATATCGGCCGGGCCCATGATGCAGTTCTTTTTGCCCTGGTTCTTGCGCAAGGGCTCGAACCAGCCGCTGGCATCGATCAGCTGCACCTTGCCCTGGCGTTCGGGCGTTTTGCGGTTGCTCAGCAGCCACACATAGGTGGCAATGCCGGTGTTGTAGAAGAGGTTCAGGGGCAGGGCCACGATCGCCTCCACCCAGTCGTTCTCAAACAGCCAGCGGCGGATGTTGCTCTCGCCCGAGCCGGCGTCGCCGGTGAACAACGAGGAGCCGTTATGCACCTGGGCGATGCGGCTGCCCAGGGGTGACTCGTGATTCATCTTGCTGGCCATGTTGGCCAGGAACAGCATCTGGCCGTCGCTGGAGCGCGTCACCAGCGACAGAACCTCGCCGCGGTGAGTCACCTGGAAGCGCGGATCTTTCATGTCTTTCTTGCCGCCCATCACCTCCAGATCCTTCTTCCAGCTCTTGCCATAGGGCGGGTTGGAGAGCATGAAATCAAACACCATCCCCGCAAAGGCATCGTGCGACAACGTCGACCATTCGGCGCCACCCATGATCCTGTCGGCGTGTTCGCCCTCCCCTTTGAGCAGCATGTCGGCCTTGCAGACCGCGTAGGTTTCCGGGTTGATCTCCTGGCCATGGAGGCGGGTCACCACCTCCTGCCCGAAGGCCGCCGCCAGCTCGCGCAGGGTTTCGTCCGCCACGGTGAGCATGCCGCCAGTGCCGCAGGCGTCGTCGTAAAGCAGGTAGGTGCCGCTCTTCACCAAGGCGGCAATCGGGCGGAACATCAATGTGGTCATCAACCGCACGGCATCGCGCGGTGTCCAGTGCTCACCCGCTTCCTCGTTGTTCTCCTCATTGAAGCGGCGCACCAGCTCCTCGAACACCGTGCCCATGGCGTGGTTGTCGAGCGCCGCCGGGCTCAGATCCACCTGCGGGTCGAGGAACTTGCTGATCAGCGTGCCGAGGGAATCGGAGCGTGAAAGCGTAGGAATATGATTGCGGAATTTGAAATTCTCCATGATATCTTGCACATTCTCTGAAAATCCCTCCAGATAGGCCTCGAAATCGGCCCTTAGTTTTTGTTCGCTGCCCCGGCTGGTGAGATCGCGCAGCACAAAGGGCGAGATGTTGTAAAAAGCCTGACCCGCTGCCTTGCATAACGCCCCCGCCTGCTCCTTGATCTCCGCCGCATCCAGGCGGGCCTTTGTCTCCAGCACCTTGGCCTTGCTGGGCTCCAGCACCGCATCCAGCCGCCGCAGCACGCACATCGGCAGGATCACATCCGGATACTTGCCCCGTTTGAACAGATCGCGCAGCACGTCGTCGGCGATGCCCCACAGGAAACTCACGATCCGGTTGTGGGTGGCCTGGTCCATGGGCTGGGGCTGCGTTGCTGCGATGGTCAGCCTGGCCACCGTAGGCAACGCCCCCCACGGGCCCTGGCCGGCCGCCTCGCCAACCCCAACGCCGCCGGCAAGGCCCCGCCGGAGGTGGTGGCCGACTGCCGGGCCAACCTGGCGGAAGCGGAGGCTCAGGCGGAACTGGCTCGATAGCGGTTGGCGGAGCTGGGGTGAGGGGGGCGAGACCTCTCCGCTTCGTCAGTGCGTTGGCGCCAGCAAGGCAGAGCTGCACCGCCGCCGGCCCAGCAAGGGCTCCTACCTCCCGCCGCAGCAACCGCGCCAGGGGGTGGCACTGGTCTGGGGGGCCCCCTTGCGGCTCCCGGCCCGCATTCAGCGCTGCACCGTGCCACCAGCCAATTCAGCCAATCCGCCACCCCCCACCACACCAGCCAACCCCGCCCGCGACAGCGAAAACCCGCCGCTTCCGCCAGACTTACATCCGCCGCCGCGCCCCTGGCCGGGGCTGGATCGCCTGGCCGCCCTCCAAGCCACGGGCGGCCTGGTGCTGGGCCTGATCGCCCTCTTTTCCTCCTATGACCACCTCACCCTCGCCGGCTACCGCATCGCCATCCAGCAGCAGTGGGGCATCCCCTGCATCCTTGCCTCGGTGGCGACAGTTTTTATCGATGCTGAACTGGCGACCCGTGCACGAGATCGAGCAGCGCACGAGGCTGATCGAGAAAGATATCGAGCTAATCGAGAGAGAAACCGAGCAGCTCAGGCAAGAAAACGCCAAGACGCGGCACTTGATCTCCTGCGTCGATCAGCTGTGCTTTCCGCCCGAGTCCAGCTCGAACCCAGCGCCACCAACCGCCAGCGATTGCAAGCCTTCCTCGCCTTGATCGCCCCCCAGCCCGACCAGCAGGGCGATGGCTGAGGGGGTGGCCGGCTGGGGCAATCGCAACCCATGGGCGGGGAAAGGCCGCCGGAGGCAGCTGGCGACGCCAGGGCAGGCGCCTCACCCACCTCACACCGCGCCCGATACCGCGAGGCGCCTGCGGCACCATGGGGGAAACAGCCCGGAAGCCAGGCCTTCAGCCCAACCGCCAACAGCCCGACCAAACCGCCAACAGCCCGCCAAATCCCTAACAGCCGCAACCCAACAGCCAGGGTTAAGAAACAGCCAAGTGTTAAGGGATTAAGGGATTAAGGGTTAAGGGAAGGGCCCTGGGGGAGGCAGACCACACGAAAACCGACGTTGCCGATGGCAAGGCCGGGCCGGACGCGGGCGCGGTAGGCCGAGCGGCAGTCCCTGGGGAGGCTGAGCCAGGAGCCGCCGCGCAGCAGCCGTCGATCTTGATCTCCTCCGCTCACCCAGGCGCTGCCATCAACAGGCGCTCCTTCATAGCTGTCATGCCAATGATCGAGGCACCATTCATACACATTGCCGTGCATGTCCTGCAGGCCCCAGGCATTAGCGGGGAACATCCCCACCGGGGTGGTCTGCTGCCGATACTCACCCTTGGGGCCATTGGCATAGCTGTAATTCCCGTCGTAATTGGCCAGCTCCGTGGTGATCGTTTTCCCAAAAGCAAACGGGGTGGTCGTTCCGGCCCGGCAGGCGTATTCCCACTGGGCTTCGCTGGGAAGAGTGTAGGTGCGGCCAGTGTCTCGGCTGAGGCGGCGGCAGAACTCGATGGCGTCGTCCCAGCTCACCCGCTCCACCGGCCGGTCCGCTCCCTTGAACTCAGACGGATCAGCGTTGAGAGCCCGCCCCGCAGGCGGCCAGCTGGCCACATCCCGCCACTGGGCCTGGGTGATCGCCGTTTGCCCCAGCAGAAACGCCCCCAGCGTCACCCGATGCTGGGGGCCCTCATTGCCTTCTCGCTCCGGCTCATGGGCCGGAGAACCCATCAACAAATCGCCGGCTCTGATGGCGATCAGCCTGAGCGCCACCCCGGTCGCCAGGATTTCGCTGTAGGCCTGCACCTCAATCGGACGGCGCCGCACCGGCCAGCCCTTGGCCTCCCCCTCCAACCAGCCCTGGCTCAAGCGGAGCGGTTGCGGGCCCTGCAGGGCGGCGGGGGGCCTTGTCCGCGGGGTGGGGGTGGGCGGCTCCTGCCGATTGGCGGCTGGTGTCCCAAGTCGCTGGGCGAATTGGCTGGCGGCAATCCCCGCCAACGGCAGCCCAACGCCCGCAACCAACACCTGGCGGCGGCTCAGCGAGCCCTGCAGGTTGCCTTGCCAAGCCCTCAGCCGCCGCGTCGCGTTGTCTATCAGCCGGCGACGCTGTTCAGCGCGGGCCTCCAGGAGCCGTTGGCGCTCAGCCGCGGCCTGCTGTTGATCCTGTTGCCGCCGTTGGCGCTCGGCAGCCCGGGCCGCCTGCTGCTCCTTCTCCCGTTGCCGGGCCGCCTCCTCAGCCTGCTGGCGCTGCGCGGCGGCGCTCGCCTGCCGCTCCTGCCGCTGTTGCTCCTGGCGCCACTCCAGCTCCTGCCGCTGGGCCTGCGCGTCCGCCTGCTCCAGGGCCTGGTGCACCGCCTCGGCGATGCGAACCAACGCCAAGCGCTGCTGGTGGGGCTCCATCGCATCAAGGGTCTGCTCCGGCGGCAGCACCGCCTGATAGGCGTGGATCGCGGTGTGCCGCACCAGGCTGGCGCTCAGGGGAACCCAGAGCACCCTCACCCCTTCAGATTCGGCGGCGCGGAGCAGGGCCGGCACCTCCTGACCCATCACAAACTTGGAGGCCAGAAATTCAGCGCTCACCAGCAGCAAGGCCACCCGGGCGCTGGCCAACGCCGCTTCGATTTCCTCCAGCCAGCGATCGCCCGGTTGGATCTGGCTGTCGTCCCAGAGCTGGAGGGCATTGCCCTGCTGCCAGAGCAACGGTGCCATCACCTGGCGAATGCGCTCCACCCAGACGCGATCGGCATGGCTGTAGCTGATGAACACATGCCGGCGTTCGGGACCAGGCTGGGGCACGCCGCGTTGTCGCCGTCTCGTTGCGCCGCATTGTGGCAGACCTGCAACGGCTGGAAGGCCGGGGCTGACCCGGGACTCCTACCTTCCGCCGCAGCATCCATGCCAGGGGGTGGCACTGGTCTGGGGGGCCCCCTTGCGGCTCCCGGCCCGCATTCAGCGCTGCACCGTGCCACCAGCCAATCCAGCCGATCCGCCACCCCCCGCCACACCAGCCAACCCAGCCGGCGACAGCGAAGACCCTTCGCTTCCGCCAGACTTACATCCGCCGCCGCGCCCCTGGCCGGGGCTGGATCGCCTGGCCGTCCTCCAGGCCACGGGCGGCCTGGTGCTGGGCCTGATCGCCCTCTTCTCCTCCTATGACCACCTCACCCTCGCCGGCTACCGCTTCGCCATCCACCAGCAGTGGGGCATCCCCTGCATCCTTGCCTCGGTGGCGGTCATTTTTGTCGATGCTCAACTGGCGACCCGTGCGCGAGATCGAGCAGCGCACGAAGCTCATCGAGCAGCGTACGAGAGAAATCGAGATCGAAATCTTGCGCGAGCTGCAAAAGCAACAGCAGATCGAGAACGAGATCAGGCAAATCGAGAGAGAAGACGAGAGAGAAGACGAGCAAGCCGAGAAAGATATCGAGCAAATCGAGAGAGAAACCGAGCAGATCAAGAAAGAGACCGAGCAGATCAAGAGAGAGACCGAGCAGATCAAGAGAGAGACCGAGCAGCTGAGGCAAGAGAACGCCAAGCTGAAACTGCTGAACGCCAAGACGCGGCACTTGATCTCTTGCGTCGATCAGCTGTGCTTTCCGCCCGAGTCCAGCTCGAACCCAACGCCGCCAACCGCCAGCGATTGCAAGCCTTCCTCGCCTTGATCGCCCCCCAGCCCGACCAGCTGGGCGATGGCTGAGGGGGCCGCTGGCTGGGGCACCAGCGGCCGGGGTTCGGCAGCCGGGCGGGGAGCCGGCGCTGCGGCTGGGCCACTCGCGACCCCTGGCTGAGGGGCGGCCGGCGAGGGACAGGCCGCCGGAGGCAGCTGGCGACGCCAGGGCAGGCGCCTCACCCACCTCACACCGCGCCCGATACCGCGAGGCGCCTACGGCGCCACGGGGGGAACAGCCCGGAAGCCGGGCCTTCAGCTCGGCCGCCAACAGCCTGGCCCATTCCCCCAACAGCCCGACCAAACCCCCAACAACCTGGCCCAACCCCTAACAGCCGCAACCCAACAGCCAGTGTTAAGAAACAGCCAAGTGTTAAGGGATTAAGGGATTAAGGGTTAAGGGAAGGGCCCTGGGGGAGGCAGACCACACGAAAACCGACGCCGCGGTCGGCATCGCCGGGCTGGTCGAGGGAGCGGTAGGCCGAGCGGCAGTACCCGGGGAAGTAGAACCAGGAGCCGCCGCGCAGCAGCCGACTTGGTCCCCCTCCGCTCACCCAGGCGCTGCCACCAAAAGGTGCACCTTCATAGCTGCCATGCCAATGATCCAGGCACCATTCCCACACATTGCCGTGCATGTCCTGCAGGCCCCAAGCATTGGCAGCAAACATCCCCACCGGGGTGGTCTGCTGCCGATACTCACCCTTGGGGCCATTGGCATAGCTGGTGTTCCCGTCGTAATTGGCCAGCTCCGTGGTGATCGTCTCCCCAAACGCAAACGGGGTGGGGCTCCCGGCCCGGCACGCGTATTCCCACTGGGCTTCGCTCGGCAGCTTGTAGGCATCACCGCTCAGGGCGCTCAGGCGCCTGCAGAACTCCATGGCGTCGTGCCAGCTCACACGCTCCACCGGCCGCTGATCGCTGTCCGGCTGGCCCGTGAAATTGGAAGGGTTCAACGCCAGCTCACGCTCCCAGCGCTGTCCCAGCGGTGGCACCTGCCGCGCCACTGCCCGCCACTGGGCCTGGGTGATCGGCGTCTGCCCGATCAGAAAGCCCTCCAGCCGCACCCGATGCATCGGGCCTTCAGCGCTATCGCGATCCGGTTCATCCCCTGGTGACCCCATCACCAGCTCACCCGCGGGCACATCAATCAACGGCAGGCTCACCCCATCTCCCAGCTCCACCAGGCAGCCACGCACCTCCACCTCCCGCCGTTCCACCTGCCAGCCGCCGCCGCTGCGCACCAACCGGGCGCTCTCCACCCTCCGCACAGCCAGGGGCTGCCGGGCCCCCGGCGCAGCTGGCGGTGGGGGAACGGACTCCGCAGCGGCTTCGGTCGCTGAGGCCTCCGCTGCTGAGGGCCCCTGGGGTCGTCCCGGCCCTGGCGGCGCCACCACATCCTGCGGAGCCGCAGGCTTCACCCCAGCCAGGGCCGCCTTGCGGATCGCCAGGCTGATCGTTTTCAGCGCCTCCGCCCACTCCACCTCGTCCATCGCCTTGAGGTGGCGACTCGGCGAGAGCACCGCCTGGTAGTGGTAGATCTCGGTGACCTCCACATGACACGGAGCCACACTCGCCCACAGAATCGGCACCCCCTCCGCTTCCGCCGCCGCCAGCAGGGCGGGCAACTCCTCGTTGATCACAAACTCCGAGGCCAGGAACGCATCGCTGACGAGCAGCAGCGCCACCTTTGCCTCCGCCAGTGCCGCTTTGATCGCGGGTCGCCACTGGCTGCCGGCTGCGATCTGGCTGTCGTCCCAGAGCCGCAACTCCTGGCCCGTGGCGCGCAGCAGCGGCGCCATCATCCGCTGCAGCCGCTCCACCCAGATGCGATCGGCATGGCTATAGCTGATGAACACATGCCGGCGCTCGGGAGCTGGCTGGGACACGCCGCGTTGTTGCCGTCTGGTTGCAGCGCATTGTGGCAGCGCCGCGGCAACCAGGCGGGCAGCAGACGGGCAGCCATCGCTGCGGCAGGCAGCCAGCCGGGCAGGCCGGAGCCCAGCCGAATCAAGGCCGAGCCCTGCCTCCGCAGACCACGGGCACCTTGCGCAACTGCACAATCCAGCCCATGATCCGAGCATCTGCACTGGAAGGCGTTCGGATGCCGCCTGCCATGGCTCCGCTCTCCCGGGAGCCGCTCACCAAAACCGATGCCCAGCTGGTGGCCGAGGCCTGCGGTCGGGCCGCCCAGGTGCTGGGCCTCAGCCGCGACGAACTGAGCGCGGTGGTCGGCAAGCACCGCACCACCATCGACCGCAGCGGCCTGGATCCCAAGACCAAGGAAGGCGAGCTGGCGCTGTTGTTGCTGCGTGTGTACCGCAGCCTTCATGCCCTCTATGGCGGGGATCAAAGCCTGATGCGCCACTGGATCGCCCAGCCCAACCACCACCTCGGCGAGCAACCGCCGCGGTTGCTGCTGGCACGCATCGAAGGCCTCAACCGCGTTGCCAACTACCTCGATGCCCTCCGCGGCTGATTGCAGCGCGGTTCCGTTGACCCCCTTGAGCGGAGCTGTCCATCGAATCACCGACCGCCAGGGCCAGAGCGGTACCGCCGACCTGGTGGACGGTCTGCAGGAACAGGCGCGGCTGGAGCAGTTGATCGAGGCCGTCAAGCCGCCCATGCCCAGCGACTGGCCGGAGGCGGCGGAGGGGCGAGCCCTGCCCTCCCATCGCCTGCTGCTCACCCCGTTTCGCTATCCGCCCCTGCAGAGTGGCTCGCGCTTCGGGCGGGTGCATCAGCGCCACCTCTTTTATGGCGCACGTTCCCTGGACACCGCCCTGGCCGAACGGGCCTTCCATGCACTGCGGCAGCTGGAAGGCTCACCATTGCCTTCGGGGGCCCGGCTTCAGCGCCAGCAGACCGCCTTTGCGGTGGAGATCGGCACCGAACGGGGCCTTGTGCTGCAACAGCACCTCAGCCCTGGGGCGCTGGCCGAGATCCGCGATCCCTCCAGTTATGGCGCCAGCCAACGCTGCGGCGACGCCATGCGCGATCGCCGGGTGCAGGCCTTCGAGACCGCGTCGGCCCGCTCGCCCCAGACCGCTGCCGTCGTGGGGGTGCTGACTCCCTACGCCTTCTGCAGCACGCCATTCGATCTCCAGGATTGGACCCTGGAGATCAGCGCCGAGGGGGTGACGGCCGTTTGCTTTGGTGGTGGCCTCTCGGCCCAGTTCGCCCGTGAGCAGTTTCTCGTGGACGGTCGTTGGCCCTCGCCATGACCCTCGCCATCAAAGGGCTTCCCCCAGGCAGCGAGGGCCGTGATCGGCATGGCAGCCGCGTCTGAACCCAGGCCGTCGCTCCAGGGCGGGCGGCGCCTGGGCGCCACCTGGCGCTCGGGGGCAGGCTCCTCGCTGGCCGCCCCATCCCGCCGACAGCTCGTACCTGCTGCCGCAGCAACCATGCCAGGGGGTGGCACTGGTCTGGGGGGCCCCCTTGCGGCTCCCGGCCCGCATTCAGCGCTGCACCGTGCCACCAGCCAATTCAGCCGATCCGCCACCCCCCACCACACCAGCCAACCCCGCCCGCGACAGCGAAAACCCGCCGCTTCCGCCAGACTTACATCCGCCGCCGCGCCCCTGGCCGGGGCTGGATCGCCTGGCCGCCCTCCAAGCCACGGGCGGCCTGGTGCTGGGCCTGATCGCCCTCTTTTCCTCCTATGACCACCTCACCCTCGCCGGCTACCGCATCGCCATCCAGCAGCAGTGGGGCATCCCCTGCATCCTTGCCTCGGTGGCGGTCATTTTTATCTGAGATGTGTCATACAGCGCGCCACTTGGGCGCGACGCTCAACTGGCGACCCGTGCGCGAGATCGAGCAGCGCACGAAGCTGATCGAGAAAGATATCGAGCAAATCGAGAGAGAAACCAAGCAAATCGAGAGAGAGACCGAGCAGCTCAGGCAAGAAAACGCCAAGACGCGGCACTTGATCTCTTGCGTCGATCAGCTGTGCTTTCCGCCCGAGTCCAGCTCGAGCCCAGCGCCGCCAACCGCCAGCGATTGCAAGCCTTCCTCGCCTTGATCGCTCCCCAGCCCGACCAGCAGGGCGATGGCTGAGGGGGCCGCTGGCTGGGGCTGGCACGGCCGGGGGGCGGCAACCTGATCCTGCTGCTGCTGGCGATGGGGCTACTGGTGGCGCTATGGCCCTCGCTGGTGGTGCGGCACCTGCTCCAGCCCCTGTTTCCGGAGGTGATCTTCTGCGGCGACGGCCGGCGCCGCGAGCTGGCCCTCACGATCGACGACGGCCCCAGCCCGGAAGCCTTCGGCCAGGCGTCGACCGGCAGCATGGCCCTGCTGGCCCTGTTGCGGGAGCTGGAGCTGCCCGCCATCCTGTTTGTGATCAGCGGCCACCTGGCCCAGGGGCCGCCCGACTTCCTGCCCCAGGCCCTCGCCGACGGCCATGGCATCGGCCACCACATGGACCGCGACAGCCCCTCGGCCTGTCTTGGCCCCACCCGATTCGGCCAGGCCTTTGATCAGGCGGCCGACCAGCTGCGGCGCGCCGCCGCCCCCCACAGGCTGGCGCTGCGCTGGTTCCGGCCCGGCGGTGGCTGGTTTCGCGCCTCCATGCTGGCCAGCCTCCACGAACGGGGCTATCGGCTGGTGCTGGGATCGATCTTCCCCTGGGACACCTTCCACCCACCCTTGGACTGGATGCGGTGGTTCGTGCTCCACAACGCCCATCCGGGCGCGATCCTGGTGTTGCATGACCGGCCGGACACCCTGCCGGCAACCCTGGCCCTGCTCCGGCAGGTGGTGCCGGCCCTGCGGCAACGGGGCTACCGCTTCGTGACGCTGGAGCGTCTGCTCAACGCCTGAGGCCACAGGGCCAGCGCCGCCGGACCAGCCCTAGGGAGAGCCCCAGTTCACCACTTGCGATAGGGCAAGAACTTGCCGTTCATCGTCACCTTGACGCGATCGCCCTTGGGGTCCTCGATCTTGTCAACAGTGAGGGTGAAATCGATCGCCGACATGATGCCATCGCCAAACTTCTCCTGGATCACATCCTTGAGCGGCAGGCCATAGACCTGCAGAATTTCGTAGAAGCGATACAGCAGCGGATCGGTCGGGATCACCGGATCGAGGGCGCCCTTCACCGGATAGGTGGTGAGGCCCGCCAGCAGCGCCGGCGCCTCCGGGCTGGCCTCGAGGGCCAGGGCGGCCAGCAGGCTGCGGGCCTCCTCTGCGCTGGCCGTGGCCTGGCCGTGGATCAGGCTGGCGATCCACACCTCATCCACCCCGAGGCGGGCGCCCAGATCCGCGAAGCTGAGCCCGACCTGGCGCTTGGCGGCCAACAGGGTGGAGGTCAGAGCGGACACGGCCATGGCGTCAGCGGAGCAGGGGAATCGGGAGGACCCTATGCAGGCGACGGGGCCTCTCTGGCAGCCGTTGCTACATCCCGCCCCCGGAACGCCTGCCCGCACCGGGCTGCCGCCCCTGCGCTGCTGCCTGCTCAGCGGTGGCTCCAGCCGTCGCATGGGCCGCGACAAGGCCCTGTTGCCCCATCCGGACGGCGGCACCTGGCTGGAGCGCAGCCTGCTGCTGCTGGCCTCGCTGCAGGCGCCGATCACCCTGCTCAGCCGCCACCCGGCCCACCTGGCCCTGGCCCGCCAGCTGGCGGCGGCCGGCAGCATCGACGCCAGCGCGCCCCTGCTGGCCCTGGCGGAACCGCCCCCCTGGGAAGGGCCGCTGCGGGGCCTGGAGCGGTTGCTGCGCACCCACCCGGGGGAGCGGCTGCTGCTCTGTCCGGTCGACATGCCCTGGCTCGATCCCGCCTGCCTGCGCGCCCTGCTGGCGGCCTCCGAGGCGACCGGCACCGGCCCGGCGCTCGCCAGGCCCCGGGGGGCCCTGGCGCCTGAGGCGCCAGCGATCGTGCTGAGCCACGACGGCACCAGGCTGCAGCCCCTGCTCGGCCTCTATCCCCCCTGCCCCGCCCGCCTGGAGCGACTCAGCGCCAGCCTGGCGGCGGGGGAGCGCAGCCTGCAGCGCTGGCTGGCGGGGGAGCGCTGGCAACCCTTGTCGCTGCCGGCCCCCGCCCTGCGCAATGTCAACCGACCCGAGCAGCTGCCGGGCGCGGCCCCGCCGGGCGCCCCCCCGCCGGTAGGCAGCCAGCCGGCCTGAAGGGAGCCTGCCGGAACGGCCGCCGGCCAGAGCAACCAACGCCCAGGCGCCGGCCAGGGGCCGCCAGATCCTGCTGAACCTGGCGCAGCCAGGCCGTGCAGCCCCTGGACCCCTGGGTCCCTGGCCCCTGGGTCCCTGGGTCCCTCCGCCCTGCTCAGCACCAGGCGCTGGGCCACAGGCGCCGCAGGCGGCCGGAGATCCGGCGCCCCAGGCTGGAGCCG
Organism: Cyanobium sp.; assembly: GCA_044360135.1. Classification (GTDB taxonomy): domain Bacteria; phylum Cyanobacteriota; class Cyanobacteriia; order PCC-6307; family Cyanobiaceae; genus Cyanobium. The sequence goes on along the minus strand of JBIKKX010000012.1, from coordinate 39,023 downwards.
AGCCCCTGCAGCGGTCGCCGGGGCGGCGTCAGCGGCACCAGCCCCGGCGCAGCGGGCCAAGCCTCAGGCCCTGGCTCGGTCCGCCCCTGCAGCGGTCGCCGGGGCGGCGCTGGTTCGATGGGCCCAGGCGGAGCAACCTCCAGGGCAGCCTCCTGACCCTCAGCCGCCGCGAAGGCATCGCGACCGGCGAAGCGCAGCCGCGTCTGGCGGTCGTAATCGCCCAGCACCGCGCCGGTGAGGCCGAAATCGGTGATCGCCAACAGCAACAGCTCCCGCTCGGAGCAGAGGTTGCGGCTCTGGTGCACCAGCCAGCGGGGCACGTAGGCCACGCCACCCGGCCCAAGCTGCAGCACCGCCTCACCGACGTGGATCTCAGCCCGGCCCTCCAGCACCACAAACAGCGATTCATGGGCGTGGCGATGCCGCTCATTGCTGGCCCCCGGCGCGATCCGCACCAGCCGGGGATCGAGCACCTGCAGGCCCTCGAAGCCAAGCCGCTGCACCTGGAAGGCGATCCCATGGGCTGGATCGTGGTGCTGGTAGTGGATCGGCAGATCAGGGGCTGGGGTTGGCGCGCTGGCGGCGCCTGGGCCGTTGCTGCCGTTGGCCGCGGGGGGCGCAGGGACAGCGGCACCGGGGCTGGCGGCAGCCCCATGGGACCCCCCATCGGCCGCTCCCTCAGCTTGCCGATCCCCCCCTTCAGTGGCCCCGTCAGCCACCAGGCTGCTCGGGGGCGCCCAGCCACAGCGCTCGGCCGGCGGCTGCAGCGCTGGCTGGCGGTGGCGGATGCCGGCCTCAAGGCGATCCAGGGTCACGGGGGGGGACGCGGCTGGGGCTGGAACTGGAACGGGACTGTAGGCAGCACCAAGGCGCGACCGGACGACAGCCGGCCGATGGGCGGAGGACGTGGGGTCGAGGCGGGCCAGCGCCGGCAGGCAGCGCCCCCCCCCCGGATCAACGCACCGCGGAGACGCCTAGGGTCGCGGCCATGGAGCCCAGCCAGCCCCGCGATCGCCTTGGCCGCCCCCTGGGGGTGTTGCGCCTGTCGCTCACGGCCCGCTGCAACCTGGCCTGCCCCTACTGCCTGCCCGATGGCCACGAGCCGCCGGGGCTGCTCGACCAGGACCAGCGGCTGCGGCTGATCGCCGCGGCGGTGGCGCTGGGGGCGAGCAGCCTGCGGCTCACCGGCGGCGAACCCCTGCTGCACCCGGGCCTGGAGGCCCTGATCGCCGCCGCCGCCGCTCGCCACCGGGGCGAACAGGCCCAGCACCAGGACCCTCCCACCGCCGCCCTGCGCGAGATCGCCCTCACCAGCAATGGCACCCTGCTCAGCCGCGAGCGGGCCCTGGCCCTGCGGGCGGCGGGACTGGATCGCCTCACCCTCAGCCTCGATGGCAGCGATGGGGCGAGCGTGGCCGCGATGGCGGGGCTGGCCGATCCGGCGGCCGGGGCCCGGGCCCTGGAGAAGGTGCTGGAGGCCCTCGACCATGCCCGGGCCGCCGGCTTCGATCCGGAGCGGGGCGCGCTGAAGCTCAATGCCGTGATCCAACGCGGGCGCAACGAGGAGCAGCTCCTACCCCTGGCCGCCCTGGCGCGGGAGCGGGGGGTGGAGCTGCGGCTGATCGAGTTCATGGATGTGGGCAACCGCAACGGCTGGCAACCCGAGCAGGTGCTGCCGGCGGCGGTGATGCTGGAGCGGATCCAGGCGCGCTGGCCCCTCGAACCCCTGGGCCGACTCAACCACGGCACCGCCCAGCGCTATCGCTACCGCGATGGCGGCGGCCACCTGGCCCTGGTGGCCTCGGTCAGCGCCCCCTTCTGCGGCGACTGCAATCGGCTGCGGGTCAGCGCCGATGGCATCGCCTACACCTGCCTGTTCGCCAGTGCGGAGCGGGGCCTGGACCTGCGCCCCTGGCTCAACGCCAGGACCGATCCGCGGGATCTGCAGGACGCCCTCGCCTCCCTCTGGAGTGGGCGCCACGACCGCTGGAGCGAGGAGCGATCGGCCACCGGTGCGGAGGGGGCGATCGAACCAGCGCTGCGGCGAGCCGAGATGGCCTACCTGGGGGGCTGAACGGGCCGGCGGCACTCAGCCCAGCAGCACTCAGCGATCCCGTTGCACCAGATAGTCGATGCAGGACCGCAACCAGGCCAGATCGGGACCCTGCGGAACGCCGGCGAAGGCTGAGCCCTCAAACGAAGCGATCGCCGCGCGGGTGAAGGATTCGGCCGCCTGCATCGCCCAATCGATGCTGCCGCTGCCCTCCAGCAGCTGGTGCAGCCGCCAGACCTCCCTGGGCAACCGTCGCTGGCGGGAGCGGCCCAGGAAGGAGGCGATCCAGGCGCGGTCACTGGCACCGACCGTGGCGAGGGCATGGCAGAGGATCAGGGTGCGCTTGCCCTCCCAGAGATCACCATCAATCTCCTTGCCATAGCTGGCGAGATGGCCGCGGAGATTGAGCACATCATCACAGATCTGGAAGGCCAGACCCAGGAAATAGCCAAAACGATCGAAGCGATCGAGGTTTTGATCAGCCGGGTTGGCGATCAGGGCACCGATCCGAAGTGGATGGATGAAGCTATACCAGGCCGTCTTCTTCAAGACCAGGCGCAGGTAATCGTCGGGCCCCAGCTCGAGAGTGTTGTCGTGCAGCCAACCCAGCTCCATCGCCTGCCCCTCCAGGCTCTCGAGCAGCATGTGATCCACCTCGTCCAACAGCCTGGGCAGCACGAGCGGACTGCCCCGTTCCGAGCTGCGGCGAAACAAGCCCATCGCCAGAGCATTCATGGCATCTCCGGCATTGACCGCCAGCGGGAGGCCATGGATACGGTGCAGGGTCGGGGCACCGCGACGGCTATCACTTTCGTCCTCGATATCGTCGTGAACCAGAAAGGCGTTGTGCAGCATCTCAATCCCGGCCGCCGCCGCCAGGGCGTCCCGGCCGTCGCCGCCCAGAGCTCGGGTCGTGGCCAGGCAGAGGGCCGGCCGTAGGCCCTTGCCAGCACGGGCCAGGAAGCCGCGGATCGGGTCGTAGAGGTGGCGGCGGGGTTCGCGCTCGGGCACGCCGGATTGAAGGGTGGCGGACACCTGATCGGCATACCAGCTGAGGCGCTCCAGAAACCCCTCAGGTCCGACGTCGAGGTCCGCGGGCGCCGCAGAACCGGGAGCAGCAAAGGCTGGGCTGGCGGCCGAGAGGCCCGCGGCCGTGGCCGCGAAGCTGCCATGGGATCCATCGGGATCGGGGGGCAGGTAGGGCTCGATCGCCTGCAGCCGATCGGCCACCTGATCCAGCAGCGGTGAAGCCTGTCGCAGGGCGGGCAACACCAGCTCCATCGACCGGCAATCCCAGGGCAACCCGGCGCGGAAGCGAAGGGCATCGGTCTCGCGCAGCGGGCGAAACAGCTCCGGCTCATGCAACGGCCAGATCTGGCAGCGGGGGCCGGCGTGGGCTGTGGCCTCGAGGATGCCGTTGACAGCCCGTCGAGCGGCCTCATTGGCCCCCTCCATGGTGGCCAGATCCGTGTGGGTGCGGACGTAATCGGAGGCGAGGAAAAGGTTGGGAATCGCCGTGATCGCTTCCGGGCGCAAGGCCCAGGTGTTGACCAGGTTGACCAGCAGCGGCTCGGCATTGCTGAGGTAACCGGGCCGCAGGGGATCGGGGGCGATGTCGGAGTCGAGAAACCAGGAATGGAGGTCCTGGTCCCGCAGCAGCTCCTCACCAGGCCGGTTGAGGGAGAGCTTCAACTGGCGCCAGGCCTCCCGGGCCACCTCCTGGCGGGAGCAGCGCATGGCCGGGCGGCCATCGGCGCCGGGCATTGTCCAGTCGGAGATGTCGACCGACAACACGGTGCGCAGCTCGCTGGTGCCGAAAAAATCGCGGGGCAATTCCGGCCAGAAGGGCAGCTGGGAGATGCTGGTGAGGGCCCATTCGGTATCGATATGAATCACATGCCCCCGCGGAGCGGGCAGCTCAGAGGTCAGGTAGTACTGCACCCCATTCATCCACTCCACATTGGCGGCAAGGCCCTGCAAATGGCCCAGACCGGGATCCAGCGCCACCAGGGCGGGGGTGAGCAGCGGCGCGATCCGTTCGATCGGCAAGGCGGCGAGATAATAATCACCGCGCACGATCTGGCGGCCACCATGCTGATCGACAACAACTCCAGATACACCCTTGTCATTGACCTCAATGCCCACAACTTCGGCTTCGTATATATAGTGGACACCGCGGGCCCGCAGGTACTCGAGCCAGGGATCAATCCAGACCAGATTGGTAGGACCATCCAAGACCCGGTCGGTCGCACCTCCCCAGGGTTCGAGCAGGGGGATCAGCAGCTGCACAAAAATGTCGCCGATCGTGCGGGTGCTTGCGGTGCGCGCCTTTGCCGCCACCAAGGAGCGGGTGATGCCGGTGGCCAGAAACTTCTGATACGCCGGTGAGCGATGCTCAGCACCAATGAACTGCCACCATCCCAGGGATTCATACTCGGCGAGCCGTCGTTCGCTGCAGGAGGTGAGGATCTGCCAGATGCGGGCGCCGAATTGGGCCAGATCGTCTACACTGAGTTCAGTGATCGGCCCGACTGACTGCAGTAAGGCACGAAAAACAGCAACCAGATCATCAGCTGAGCCGGGGAAGATAGCCGGAAAATCAAAAACCGGTTTGCCATATTGGGTGATCGAGCAGCGGCTGGTGGGCACCAGATGGTCAGCGACGCTGCGACCATCACGGCAGGGAATGCGGGCCATGGTGTCCACCACATGGCGGTAGAACCCCGGGAAAAAGCGGAAGCCGTGTTCACCCGGCAGGTGATGGTTCAGGGAGCTGATCCCCGTGTCCTGGAGCTCATGGCCGCCGTGACCGCCACCAGGATCCGTGACAGGGACGCTGCGGGCCTTGCCACCGGCAATGGCGCGGCGCTCTAGCACGACCACCTCGTAGCCGCGTTCGATCAACTCCTGGGCGGCGCTCATGCCGGCGACACCGCCGCCGAGGATCACGACCCGGGCGGTCATGGAGCGGTGGCGCGGGATCGCGATGCTCGCTTGGCCGTGACGGGATCTGGGCCTGGGTGCGGGTGAAGCTTCAGGCCATAGATCGCGCCAGGGGTCATGATCCGCAGCACGATCCGCTCGTGCAGACGAAACACAAAGGTGGGATCCGGGGTGATCTGGAGGAAGTCGACACTGAGATCCTTGGCGATCACCAGGTCAACCGGGTCACCCCCCAGGGCCACAATCACGCCCTGATCGTCCGGCAGGGTGGTGGAACGTAAAAGCGTGCCGCCAGCACCCAGGAATGGGATCACCCGATCCTGGGGAAGCACGAGAGACGAAGCATTGGGGGTCTGCAGCGCCTCGAAGAGGTGCTGGCCGAGCACAAGGGAAAAGGGGCCATAGTGGCCATTGGCCTCAAGCCGACCGATGACCTGGGAAATCTCACCGACCAAGGTGGAGCCGAGGGCCGCGTAATAAGCCTGGGATCCCGGCACATGACCCACGGGCCTGGGCACCTGCTGCCACTGGCGGTAAGAGATGCTGGCGACGCCTGGATCGCCAACGAGCGGCGGGTCGTAGCCAGGGCTGTGCTGCGGAGAATCGGGAAGCAGGCCAATCATTTGGCGGCTGGGATCGTCACGGCGGCGTCCGAGGATCTCCCAGATGGGTGGCAGGAGTTCCAGCTGTTGCGCGGCCTGGCAGCTGTCATCGCCAAACATCGGAATACCGTTGAAAACGACGGTGTCTTCCAGGCGAGCCAACACATTGGCGGCCCTGCGGAACAGGGCCAGCACGCTGGTCAATTCGGGATCGGCCAGCTGGGGGCCGCGCAGGTAGAGGTTGGCCTGCAGAGTCCAGAGCCGAATGGTGCTGGTGTCATCGATCTCCAGTCGGCGCTGGTCGAGGCCAGACCCTGAAGGGGAGGCTGAGGGGCTGGGATAGGTGCCGATCAGATCACGGCGGACAAAATCGCTGTCAGAGGAGAGAGGCCCATGCAAAGGGAGGAAGCTGGCCGCCAGCCTTGACCTTGCGGCCTCAGCTGCCACCACCTGGCGCACCCTGTCCCACTGGGCCTGCCCCCAAGGCACGGGCGAGCATGGGAGAGAAGCACCGGAATGGAGCGGAAGGCTTGGGTCGTTCATGGTGAACCGAACGGGTCGAGACCTGCCTCAGGCAGCAGGGATTAAAGACAAACCGGAAGGGAGAAAACCCCAAAGGCCAGCCGACCTAGAGGGCTTAAAGCGCCTAAAACCATGCTAGCAGGTAATCCCTGAAGGCAGGCGCTCAGCTGAAAAGAGCTACAGAAAGTCAAGGATGGCGTGTCACGCACGTGGTACGCCATCGACAACGGAGCCAGGCAAGACGCCACGCTCACCTGGATGCGTTGGCTGTTCCTCGCAGTCTCGTGATCAACTCTTGGCGATCGGCACTGGATCACCCCCCCGGCACCCATCCACAGGGCATCACCACCTGCACCAGCTCAGCCGTTCCGAAGGGACAGGGTTCAGATCAGGCCAGCCCAGCGCCGGGCAAGCGATCGCCAACATCGAAACGATAGACATCAAAGGACACCTCCAGGGCGTGCATATCGACCCGGCCGATGCCGATGCACTGGCAGCGGTTCAACCAGGCCAGTTCGGGAGCAGCGGTGCTGTAGGTGGGAGTCACGACAACGGGAGGCAGGGGATCGAAGCGGTCCTCGAGAGCACGCTGAAAGCCATCCGGGCCAAGATCAAACATGCCGCCATAAAAGCCATCGATGATCGTGCCGTCGCTCGTCTTGAATGAGGCCTTGACATCAACGATCGCGATACCGTCCGGACGAATGCGCATCCAGTCGGTGGCCCCGTCGCAGATGCTGGCTTCCAGGCCGGGACCGACAAAGCTGCCGGTGACAACATGCCAGTTGATCCTGAGGCCATCGGGGGTTGGACCCACCAACTCCTTGCGGACCCGAGCCGTCAACGCCCCCAGGAACTGGGGGGTCCAGGCCCAGCGCGGGCGAGGTTCGGGCGAGGACAGCGGCAGCGATGGCCCGGGACTGATGGAAACGGGATCAAGGGAGGAAGAATCGCCAAGGTGCAGCTGCTGACTGGCCGCGGAGGCGGTGGCGAGGGATGGGGAGACCGGCTGGCCAGCCAGGAGCAAAACAGGCAGACAATCAACAACACCACGCAATCCGCCAGGCAGAACGGCCACAAAGGCACGGGTCGCCGTATCCAGCTCAGCTGGCTGGGGCAGGGCCTGTACCGCCTGGATCGGACCGCCATCCACACGGTATTCCAGAGTCAGCACATGGGCGGGACGGTGGGGCGTGACCGCGATGGTGATAGGGATCGGCTGGCCTGAGCCTGGAATGAAGTCTGGGCTGACTGGAGCCGCAATCGCCCACTCCAATCGGCTGCCATCGGCGCAGTTCAGGATCATGACAACAGCTCGGCGAGCAGCTCCCTGGCGGCCGTCAAATCAGGGCGAGAGGTCTCGGCCTGCAGCTGATCGAGGAGCTGGCACAACTCAGCCTGAATGGCGGAGGTGGAGGCCTGCGCCCTGGAGCGGTGGCGGAGCCAGGAGGTAAGCGCGCGAAGTTCAAGGGAGAGAGCCTTCTGATCCCGGGCAGCCCGGACGGCATCCTGATAGGCCAGATCGGCTTCGTGCCACTGGCCATGGGCCCCATACACATCCCCCCGCAGGCGCAGAATCTCAGGCGCCATCACCCGGACCTCACCCCGCTGGACTGTGTTGAGGCCGGAGACCGTCTCCGCGAGAGCCTGCTCGATCTGGCCCAGATGGAGCAGGGCTGAGGTGATGATGCAAGTGATGGAAGCATCGGTGACGAGAGACCCTGTCTGCCGGAACAACACAGCGGACTCGATCACCTGGGAGGCATCAGCCTGGGCGGGATCGAGGGCGAGCAAGGCCTGGGAGCGATACATCAAAGCGCAGGCCTGCCACATCGCGAAACCCTCGCTGATCGAGAGGCTATACACCTCCAGAGCCGTGGCCAACATGCGGTGCCAATCACGATCATAATAACTGAAAAAGCACATGAATGCGAGGGCCGCCGCCAGCGTTGGCGGATGATCCAGCGAACGGGCCAAGGCAAGCATCTGCTCCATCCCCTCGATCCCCTCACGCTGTCGACCCAACATCCAGAGGGACGAGGCCCGGGCAGTCATGATGTTGATGGTTGGCGCCAGCTGAAAATTGCGACAGAGCTGGAGCTCAACATCTCGATCGAACAAAACTAACCCATCATCAGCATGCTGAATCGCGGTGTCATATTCACCCCGGTAATAGCTGGTGTAAGCCATGGCGTGGCGAGCCGGCACCCCATAAGCAAATGCTCCACTACTGGAGGCCAACGCCAGAACATCGCGGGCACTCTTGATGGCATCGGCGAGGCGGCCGGAAACAAACTGATTCGCCCACAGCCCCCAGAGCGGGGCGAAACGGTAGTCGTCCGCTCCAAGCCTTGCCGCCAGGTCAATCGCCCGGAGACAGGTGGTCTCGACCAGGGGTGAAGCCCAGCCAAAGGCGGCCATCTGCACAGGAGCCAGGGCGGTATGCAGGGCGAGTTCTGATTGCCAACGTGCTTCCACCTGCGGCAGCTGATCGAGATCGACCAGACCCCGATTCAGGTGCTCCACCGCCTCATTCACGGCGCTGCGTTCGGCGGCGAACTGACCTGCGGCCTGCCACTGCAGGGCGGCTTCGGCATAGTGGCCAGCACCGGAGAGGTGATGGGCTAACAGTTCGGGCCGCTGCTTGGGAATCTCCGGGAACTGCTCCGACATCACGGAAGCGATGCGGGCATGGTGCTCCTGACGGGTGCTGCGCAGAAGCGAGTGGTAAGCCACGTCCTGCACAAGGGCGTGCTTGAAGGTGTAGACAGGTGGCGACGCTCCACTGATGCGAAGGAAGCCTTCGTCCACCATCTGCAGCATCAGATCGCCTACCTTAGCCTGATCAATCGAAACAACCGCCGTCAGCAGATCGAGGCTAAACTCGCGCCCCAGGGTGGCACCAATCTGCAACAGATCCTTGGCCTCTCCAAGCTGATCGAGACGGGCCATCAGAGCCGCCTCCATCGAGGCGGGAACCACGTCAGCGGAAAAGGGCTGAACCAACTCCCAGGTCTTGTCACGCTCCACCACGGAGGGGGAGGAGATCACCGTAAGGGTGATCTCCTCGAGGAACAGGGGGTTGCCATCGGAACGCAAACAGATCTGACGGACAAGCTCCGGAGGCATCGCCTTGTCAGAGGCCACATCGCGGATCAGGGATTCGGCATCTGGGGCCTCGAGGGCATCGAGCAAAATGCCATCGACATGGGGATGCTCTATCCAACGGGAACGGAATTCGAGTCGCGCCGAAAGGATGACCAGGAAACGGCCGGAGGTCTGGGTGCTGAGCAGCTGATCAAGCAGTTCAATCGTGGAGGGATCGGCCCAATGCAGATCTTCAATCACCAACAGCACGGGGGATTCCGCCGCCAGGGCTTGGAGACCTTGAAACAGCAGGTCCAGGGTGCGCTGCCGCTGACGGGCCATGGAGAGTTCGCGCAGGACTGGCCAGTCGTGAGCATCGATCTGGAGAGAAAGCAACAGGGCGAACAGGGGCAAGGCCTCCTGCTGTGGCAAACCGAGATCAGCCACCCTTGTGCGCAAGCACTCCAGTTGCTGCGCCGGCTCCATGCCATCAAGGCGAAGGCGGCCGCGCAAGAGTTGAGCGATGGGGAAATAGGGAGTATCAATGCTGAAGGGGCTGCAAAAAGCCTCCATAACCGTCGTATTAGGGTCGACGAGATGAGTGAAGATCTGCTGGATCAGGCGGCTCTTGCCAATGCCTGGCTCGCCCCGAATCAGCAGCGCCCGAGACTGGCCTGACTGCACCTCCAGCCAACGGACTTGGACCGCGTCGAGTTCGCGGCGACGACCGATGAATGTGGCCGCGGCCCCCTTGTAACGGGACTCAGGGCGATAGGCGAGAATGCGATAAATCTCCACCGGTCGCTGAATCCCCTTCAGCCGGCGAGCCCCGAGCGATTCGCCATGGAAATCGCGCGATACCAGACGCCAGAGGGAGTCGGAGACCACGACCTCGCCCGGACGGGCCTCCCCCTGCAGGCGGGCGGCCAGATTGGGGGTCTCGCCGATCGCCAGCGACTGCACCCCACCAGCGCCTCCGAGGGCCCCGACCACGACGCGGCCGCGATGGACCCCGATCCTGACCTCAAGAGGATGGTGCAAGCGGGCGGCAAGCGCATCGACCGCATCGATCAAAGCCAGCGCACAACGGACCGAGCGGATTTCATCATCCTCATGGGCCCTGGGATAACCAAAATAGATGACGACGCCATCACCCATCAAATCGGCGAGGAAGCCGTCAAAGTTACGAACAACCTCAAAACAGCTGGTGTGATAATCACTTAAAAGCGCCCGGAAGTCCTCCGGATCAATCTGTTCGGAAAGTGACGTCGCCCCGACGATGTCACAGAAGATCACGCTCAGGACACGGCGTTCGGCCTGACGTTCGGCTGAGGAGGACACCAGCAGCGGGGAGCCACAACCGCCACAGAACCTGGCGGCTGCCTGGTTGTTGAAGCCGCAGTCGGAACAGATCATTCAGAAAGGAAGGAGTGCGGCGAAACAATTGCGCGTCTGCCCTGCCAAGCCGCTGCTTCTTCGGACAGCAGGGTGGCTGCCCAGTCAACCAGTGCGTCGGGAGTGTCAGGCCCCCATCGAGTGGAGGGATCGGTGGGTTGATGGCGCCCGCCGACGGAGAGGAGTGATGGCGAAACTGGAATAGAAGGCATCACACAGACCTCGCCTTGTACTCGAATTCTACCCGTATCGGACGATCGCTGGGCTCAAAAGCCCGAGATCGCTCAGAGGTCGCAACCTGATCGCCCGGTCACTCACCTTGTGGCCGTGACGACAGGCCCTTTCCCTGGCAACCAATGGCCGGCAGTCCCTGCCGACCTGAACGCCGGGGCCGCAACGGCCATGGCGGCCCTGGCATCCCTCTTAAGATTGGTCACGAGCTGGTGTCATGCCAGCCACCCAAAGCCCACGCACTCGGTGATCACGAGCGCTGGCCACGCTTCTGACCTCGAGAACCGCTGCCGATGGTCTGCCAATTCAATCTTCTCCAAGAGCTCGAGCCGGACATCCGACAGCAGCTGCTGCTGCTGCACCGCGAGATCCAGATCCCGGCCAACCACCAGCTGTTGTTTCAGTCGGACTGGGGCGAAGACGTCTTTGTTGTATCGCAGGGCATCCTCAAAGCCCGTTGCTTGAATCTGCAGGGCGAAGAAAGCGTGATCGCTCTAATGGGAAATGGCGCCATGATTGGCGATCTCTCCCTGATCTCCCCCAAGCCGATTCGCAGCGTTGATGTGCTGTCGATTACAGCCTGCACCCTGATCAAACTGCGCGCCAGGGCCCTGCAGGAGGCCATGGCCAACAGCCCTGCCTTCAACCAGGTCCTGGCCCGCCTGCAGGCCCAAAGGCTGACGGCCCTGGGCAATCGGCTGATGCTGATGCATGAGGACGCCACCACCCGCCTGCTCGCGACCCTGTTGGACCTGGCCTGCCTGAACGGGCCTGAGAACGATCCCCTGCAACCAATACCGCCGATCGCGCAACAGGAAATCGCCCTGATCGCCGGCCTGTCGCGGGGCACCACCTCAACGCTGATCAACAAGCTGCGCAGCAACGGCACCCTCCAACAGGGCGAGGCCGGCCTTCGTTTTGCCACGTTGACGCCCCTGCAGCGCCGCAACCTGCTGACCTGAGGCCGGGGCCTGTCAGCGGCTGAACAGGACTCTGTCAGCAACTGAACAATCCCGAGTCCGATGCTGAACAGGGATCGCGGCGGGGCGGCTCCATCGTTCCATCCAGAGCGTCGGCAGGCAGCAGCCATGATCCCTGGCACCGTGGCGACCCAAGCCCTCGGTCCGCCACTGGCCGCTGACAACGAGGGCGATCAGCAGGCCGGGCCGGATCAAACCGTGATCAGCGCCAGCAATCTGGCTGAAGTGCTGCGTCTGCCCTCACTCCGTTTTCGCTCCTGGAAGGGCGATTACCTGCACCGGCCCGACAGCCTTCAAGGCGTGACAACCGCCGCTGCCGACAAGGGCGCCCTGTGGACCCCGGAGGCTGGGGCGGAGGGCACGCTGCTGCTGCGCTCCTGGAAGGGGGATTACCTGCACCGTGCCAACGCCCCTGAGGGGGTGACCACCTGGAACAGGGGCGAGGGAAACCATTGGAAGCTGGAATTCGTCAATGGCAGTGTGCGACTCAAATCTTGGAAGCACGATTATCTGTACCGACCGGATGGCCCGGGGGGCGTGAGCAACGGGATCGACGACGATGGAACGATCTGGAACCTGGAAGCTGTGGCGACAACCATTCAGTTTTACCGCGACTTTCCGGCTGGCTGCCCATCAGCCTCGTCACCCTATGTCGAGGCGGGACTGACCTTTCACAACAGCAACGGCAACCGTTGGTGCAGCCCCTTCCAGCATGGCTTCATCAGCTGCTATGGATCGCCGGGACTGATCAGCATGCAACCTGAGCAGGGAAGATTATTCACGCTGCTGTCGCTGCAGATCTGCCATCTCAACGCCATCGTCGGATCGCAACAGACGAAGCTTGTTGGTCTGCGCCCCGATGGCAGCCGCGTGACAGCCACCCTGACCAGCAAAGCCAACCGCACCACACCACAAAGCTTCAGCACACCAGCCTTTCATAAGCTCTGCGGTTTGAGCATCAAGCTCGGTGCGATCAGCATCGGCAATCTGATGATTGTGGCCTGAGCGATGAGCAAGCTATCACCGGCCCCTGACCAGCAGCTGGGCGGAATCGAAAGCGATGAAGGAAAGGAGCGAGAGCAGGGCAAGCCCACGCATCAATCAGTCGCTCCAAGCCGTTCCTTTTCGGCCTGGATCAACTGGGGGTTGGCTTTAGCCCAAGCATCAACACTTGGGTTGGCCTCACGATAGCGAGAATAACTGCAGTTCCATGGTTGGAGCCTGGGCGAGCACGTGGTCGCTACCGCTGGCTTCTCGCTCTGCTGCTGGGCGAGGCGCAACTTGGCCAGAAGTTCCTGGGCAGACTTATTGGACTCCCCAGCCGAAAGACCAGTGAAGCCCACGAGTTCGGCCAAAAAGAGATTGGCTGGAACATTATTGCGGAACCCAATCGAGCTGACCCGGATCCGACCACTGTCGTCGAAATGTTGGATGACATACTGATAATCATGGGTTTTGGTGTTGAACAGGATCAGACCTGGCAACCCGAACAGAACAGTGCCGGCCACTCCCATGCCGATGTCGGTCTGGGTGCCCTTGCCTCCCTGTTGCCAGGAGAGGATCCGCTCCCGCGTCAGGTTGAGGGTTGGTGTGATCAGTTGGCCTTCGCTGATGCTCACATTGCATCGGCGACGACCATCACACAGGGCGGCATAGGTGCCGGCGATGGCGGGGACAGCTTGGGCAACGAGATAGGCCAGAAGGGCGAGGCTGAAGCTGGAGCGGCGGAACGGAAGCATGGGATCGGTGGAATGGGGGAGACGCTCAAGGCGTCCACCACCTCTGGTATCCAGCGGGTCCCCCTGATTCAGCCTCGAGGGGAATGCAGCACCCCACGGCAAGCGCCTGGGGATGGGGTTGCCAAGGGAAAAGCAACAAAGCCCGGGCTGATCACCGGATGGACGCTGGCTCCGGCAGCGCTCAGGAGGGAATCAGATCCACGGAAAAGGTGCCATTCTGCTCGGGGCCAAAGTCAATGCCACTGGCCTCATAAATCGTAGGACCAGACTCCAGAAGGGCAGGGCCACCGCAGGATTTAATCAGATCCACACCGGGCTCAACCTTAAGGTTGACGCAGCCAAACTCGATGCCATTGGGGCCCGTTATCTTGATGCTCTTGACCAGGCCACGGTTCATCGTTTCCGGCGAGAGCGAAACAATGGCCTGAGCAATCCTGATCGGCTTGGGTAGCGGTGGAATACTCAGCTTTTTTGTAACCGTAAAGGCTCCGCCCTGAATCGGAACTGATTCCATCATCTCTTGCATCGCAGCCATGGACTCCAGACCGACGCCATCAGCGATGGCAGGCCTGGGGCCAAGAACAACAACTAGCAATATAGAAACGGCAAAAGAGAGAAAACGGGAGAGGATTTTCATGGGAGAGAGTGCAGGGATGAAAACAACAAATCAATCAGCCCATCTGCCGCGAAACGACCGCGGCGGCAAGGGCATGGGCGCCAGGTGCCTACACCAGGGCATTGATGACATAGTCAATATAGTTATTCGCAATTGTCGCCGGATCGCCGTTTAAACCGTGGCTGGCCTTGATATAGCTTAAGGCTTCAATGTACCAGGAGGGGGAGAGCTTCCAGATCCGGTTGATTTCGGTCAGGCCGTTGATCAGGTATTCATCGAGGGGACCGGTACCGCCGGCGACCAGGGCATAGGTGATCAGACGCAGGTAGTAACCAATGTCACGGCTGCATTTGGCCCTGCCGATCGGTGTTGAGGCATAGTGAGGACCGTTGGTCGTGGTGGTGTAGGGGTATTTGAGATAGACGGCTTGGGCAGCACCTTCGATCAGTGCATCCTTTCTGTCAGTGAGCTGCTGGGCGGCCAGCATCGCATTGATGGCACGCTCATACCGTCCAAAGGCAATGTTGAGCTCGGTATTGCTGAGATAGGCGCCGCGGCTATCGGCCACGCTGACAGCTTCCGTGAGTGGTGTCGACGACATGGTGAAACAAGCAGAGCGAATGGATGAAGCAAGACTGAACAGCACTGGAAGGCTGGCTGGGATGGAGCCCTGATCAGCCAACAGCCATGGCAGCACGCTGGACGTATTGGCTGATTTCACCAATCAACACCTAGCAGTCACCAGCGGTGATACCAGCGGGATCGGAAACCAGGGCCAGCGCTTCCTTCTCCATCAATCGAATCGCCTCCGCCACAGAGGGTCCAGGTACACCGAGGGCCAGGTAGGTTTCGCGCAAGCCATTGAGGCAGCGGTCCTCGAGCACAGAGGCATCGCCGAGATAAATGGCATAGGTGATCTAACGCAGGATGATGTCAAGATCTCGCAAACAGGCGGCATTGCGCCTGGATGTATAGGCATTGCCGCCTGGATTGAGCAATTGCGGCTGGGCTGCGAACAGGGCTCGGGCCGCATTGATGATGATCACGGAGGACTTGGCGGTGATGCGGTTCACCGCATCGAGACGCTTATTTCCTTCGGCAACCAAGGCGGATAGCGCCACGAATTGATCCCGATTCAGGAAGTCTCCGCGAGAATCAGCTTGCGATAGAACCCGCGTGAATGCATCAAATGACATGGGTCGATTCTCCGAGGTAAAGAACGAACAATCCCCCAGCTCTGGTCGCACCAAAACACCAGCGCAACCGAACCGGACAGAGACTTCCGGCTGGACGGCTTCGACCTCAGATGCGGACAGCTCATCAGCCCACATGTCAACCGGATAGGCCAATCAGACCAAGCCTCAATAGCCGGCGATAACTCTCAATACTTAGCCCACTACTCAGGAGACACAAGCTGCAGGAAACAGGCACGATCAGGCGGCATGGCCACAACATGGCCCATCATTGTTTGCCCAGCTGTTTGTTCAGCGCAGCCAGCTCCGCCAGTCAGGGTTGATGTATGGCGATGCCCCACCGTTGGGCCGCTCCGGGAGGAAGGCCCAGACGGCGAAACACGGCCACCGCCTCCCGATCGGCCTGAAGCTCAAACGCTCCCGACTGGGCGCGATCCACCAGCAGCGGCAAGAGGCTCAGCAGATCGCCTGAGCGGCCCCTGGTCAGCAGCCGGAGCATGAACGGGGAACAGACCATCGAGCCGGACCGGGGGATCGCAGCGGGTTGCAAGCCCGGGCCGTTGATTCAGGACCCTCACAACCAGTGGCGCGGGTAGGGCGCCGCACAGGGCGTTGACCCCGCTCTGGCGGGCCCGGAAGCTGGGCTGGTAGCGCCGGCCGCGGCGCCGCTCCCGCCGGGCCAGGATCCGCAGCCGACGCACGACTCGGCTCAAGGGGCTTCCCGCAGGCGGGGCAGCAGCTGCACCAGGTTGCAGGGGCGGGTGGAGGCGTCGAGCTGGGCCTGGATCAGCCGGTCCCAGGCGGTTTCCACCGCGTCCCGGGACCCGGGCAGCACAAAGATCAAGGTGCCATTGGCCACGCCCGCCAGGCAGCGGCTTTGGAGGGTACTGGTGCCGATCGTCTCGTAGGAGAGCACCCTGAACAGTTCGCCGAACCCGTCGATCGTCTTGTCGAGCAGGGGCGCCACCGCCTCGGGGGTGCCATCCCGGCCGGTCAGACCGGTGCCGCCGCAGCTGATCACCACTTGCACGGCCGGATCGGCGATCCAGCGGCTGATCTCGGCCCGGATGCGGTAGCGGTCGTCGGGCACGATCCGCCTCTCCAGCAGGCGATGGCCGGCCGCCTCAAGGCGGGCCTGCAGGGCATCACCGGAGACGTCATCGGCAGCGGTGCGCGTGTCCGACACCGTGAGCAGGGTGATGGCGAGGCTCAAGGGGGGCGGGGCGGCGACGGGGCCATTGTCAGCGCAGGAGATGGCAGGGCGAGGCCGGTGCCTTGGTGCCGAACGTGCTGCGGGTTCTGGTGAGAGTTCTGGTGAGAGAGCACGGCGGGCGACCGGGCCTCCTCAGAGCGGACCAGGGCGACAGGGAACCAGCAGGGCGGCAACCAGAGCCGCGGCGAGACCACCATGGAGCAGGGAGCCCGCCAGCACAGCACGCCGCCGGACGGACGGCAGGGCTGCGGCCCGCAGCATCAGGGCAGAGGCGAGCAGGTTGTAGGCGCCATAGAGCCAGGCGATGGCGATCGCCGCCGCGGCCGCCGGGGTCAGGCTGGCGAACCAGCAGGCGAGGCGGGAGTGGCGGCGGCGAAAACGGGAGCGGCCATCAAGGCTGGTCCTGGGCGATGGCGCCGCCGCAGCGGCAGACTGTGACCACGCCGAGGATTGCGATGGTCGCCCCCGCCTCCCCGCCGGCCGGAGCCGCCCGGGCCCTGACGCTGCGGGTGCGGTTGTTCGCGGGGTTGCGGGAGGCGATGGGCTGGAGCGAGCGCCAGGTGCAGGCTGCCGCCGGAGCCACCCCCCTGACCCTCTGGCGGCAGCTCGGGCTGGCGGTGGCCTGGCAGAGGGCCAGCATCGGGGGCGCGGCCGAGCAGGAGCCGGCGGCGGGCGGAGGGGGCGAAGGATCGGGAGAGGCGTTGGGCGGAGCAGCCGCAGCGGATGGTGTGAGTGGTGCAGCGACATCGCTGGGAGAGGGGCTTCCCGAGCAGATCCGGGTGGCGATCAACCAGCAATTCGCCGCAGCCGATGCCGCCCTGGCCGATGGCGATGAGCTCGCCTTCCTGCCGCCGATCAGCGGCGGCTGACGTCAGCAAGGAGCGATGCACCACCCCGAGAAGGCCCCCTTGGGCAACCCTGTCCCCGCCGCCCCCGACCACCCGGCCGCGCAGCTCAGCCTCAGCCTCCACCCCGACCGCTTCGAGGCCTGGGCCGAGCTGCAACGGTGGGAGGAGGGGCTGGCAGCGAGCACCGCCGCAGGCCCGGCGGCCACGGCGGTGTTCATCGGCCGGGTGCGGGGCCAGACGGCGGCGGGCCTGCCCCTGGAGGCCCTGGAGCTGGAGCACTACCCCGGCATGGCCGAAGCGCAGCTGCGCCAGCTGGCCACCGGCTGCGCCAGGCGCCATCGGGCAACGGCGGTGCTGGTGCGCCACCGGGTGGGCCTCATCCCCTGCGGCGAGGCGATCGTGCTGGTGGCGGTGGCCGCCGACCGCCGCGGCCCGGCCCAGCGCTGCTGCCAGGAGCTGCTGGAGGCCCTCAAACATCACGCCCCCTTCTGGAAGCGCGAATGGAGCCGGGGCCAGGGGGCTTGGGTGCTGGGAAACACGCCGTTGGTGGAAACGGCCAGCGAGGGTTGACTGCCTACGGCACCTGATTCGGCTGCCCGCGCTGGCGCTCCAGCTCGGCGA
The DNA here is from genome assembly GCA_044360135.1 of Cyanobium sp. Taxonomy (GTDB): domain Bacteria; phylum Cyanobacteriota; class Cyanobacteriia; order PCC-6307; family Cyanobiaceae; genus Cyanobium. The sequence goes on along the minus strand of JBIKKX010000012.1, from coordinate 20,980 downwards.
TCTTCTGACGCGTCCACGCCTGGGATAGCCCATCGCCAAGGCGTTCGAACACAGGCAGCACATCATTTTGGAGGATCCGCAGCGCCTCCTCCAGTTGCCCGCGCGCCTGCAGCACATCCGCAATCCTCCCCTTGGTCATGGCCTTCGCGCGCTCATCTCCGATCCGCTCATAAACAGGCAGCTGCTCCGCCCGCCAATGGTGCAGGGCGGCGTCGAGATCACCAAGGCTGAACAACAGGTCACCCAGTTCCGTCAAGGGCGCCACCCGTAGCTCATCCGGGGCATCCGGGTGCTGGGCGAGCCAGGTCCTGATCTCCGCCACCCTGCGGCTCTTTTCCGCCATCGAACGGGGGTCGGAGCCGGTCAGGGCGGGCGTAAACGGCGTGAACGGGGCCAGGGATCCGCTAGGGACCGCCGCGGCTGGCGGCGCCGTGGCCGCCGAAGCGAAGACGTACACCCCGGCCCGCCAGGCCCAGAGATCGGGGGCGGCGCGGGAGGCCAGCGCCAGTGCCTCAGCATCGAGCCAGAACACCAGCCGCGCCCGGGCCTGGGCCGCCAACCGCTCACGCCGGATGTTGAACGCCTCCCAGCGCGCCGCATCAAACCAGCCCGGCCGGCCGATCACATGAACCACCGGAGCAGTGCGGGCAATGGCCACCAACCGCGCCTCCAGCATCGGCACATCGCCAATCCGGCCGCTGAGCGGCAGCCGGTTGCTGGCCAGGCCGGCAGCCATTGAAACGGGGGTCCGTGGATCAGGGTGCGACTGAGGCGCAGGAAATCCTCGTAGCAGCAGGCCGGCAGCTTTCGCGCCTCGGCGTAGCGGGCCTCCTCGATGGCCAATGGCGACTGGGGCACGGCTGAGGGCTGGCTCCAGCTCAGGCAGAAGGCGGAACGGCGGCCCCGGCCTGGGGACGGCCCGCCTCGCCACTGGCGTGCCGATAGCCATCGAGAGTGCGCACCACCGGATGGCTGCGGCGCCAGCTGCCATCGTTGTATTGCAGCAGGGCCAGCCGATGCAGCAGCTCCTGCTCACGCCGGTCGGTGCCATAATGGAAGGCTGTGGTGTCAATACTTTTCAGCAGCTGGTAATCATCCGGCTGCAGGAAATAGCGGTATTCGGCGGCGAGCTTGCCGATCGCCTTCTCGACCACGGCAGCGTCGATGCGATCATCGGCGTACTCGCAGCAGAGTTTCAGCAAGCGCAGCAGTTCGCGGGGATGGCCGCGCTGAAGGCCACCAGCTGCTCCACCTCCGCGTCGGAGGCGAACAGACTGCGATCCGCCCGCTTCAACAACAGTTCGCGCATCGCCATCAGGCCAGGCGGAAACGGACTGCCGTCCTGCTCCTGCAGCTTGATCATCGGCAGCACGATGTCGGCATCCAGCTTGCCGCCGAGCAAACCATCGTATTTCAGATGCAAGGGCGCCGTGTAGATCACCAGGCTCATGATTGAGGTGGGCATGCCTGTGTGAATGGCACCCGTGGACCACAGGAAGTCAGGCTCGCGATCCTCGATCGTCGATGCACCCGCCTCAGCCACGTTAGGCCAATCCCGGCGGCCTGGCGCGGGAAACGGCTCAGCCGCCAGGCAGGCCTTTCCTCCCTGACCTTCCCTGATCAGAACGATCAGCAGGCAGCCCAGCCTCCCCCCTCAGAACAACGGCAGCCGCAGCAGCTGCGCCCACAGCTCCGTGCCCGCCTCCAGGGCCCCCAGCTCCGCCGGAATCTCGAGCAGCAGGTCGGCCCCCTGCAACGATCCGATCCGGGAGGAGGCCTGGCTGCCCTCGAGCAGCGCCAGTAGTTCGCCCGCTTCCCCCACCCGCAGCCGGGCGCGGGCCAGCTCCGGCCGCCCGGCGCCACGCTTGAGGGGGGCCGCCAGGCGGACCTTGAGCCGCGGCAACGGCTCCGGTTCGGCCCCCTCAAGGACCTGCAACGCCGGCCAGAGCAGCTGCAGGGCTGTGATCGCCGCCGCCACCGGATTGCCGGGCAGACCGAAGAACGGCTTGCCCCCCAGCTGCCCGAAGGCGAAGGGCCGGCCGGGCTTGAGGAACAGCTTCCAGAAGGCCACCTGGCCCCGTTCAGCCAGCAGCGGCCGGATCCAGTCGGCATCGCCGGCCGAAACGCCGCCGGTGCTGACCACCAGATCGCAGTCCGCCGCCAGCTGCTCCAGGGCTGCCGCCAGGGCCTGGGGTTGATCCGCCACCAGCCGCCGCGCCGCCAGGCCATGGCCCAGCCGCGCCAGCAACGCCTCCAGCAGGGTGCCGTTGCTTTCCCAGATGGCGCCGGGCCCACGGGACTGGCCGGCGGGCACCAGTTCATCGCCGCTGATCAGCAGCCCCAGCCGCGGCCGGGGCCGCACCGCCAGCGCCGCCACGCCGCAGCCAGCCAGGCGGCCCAGATCCGCCGGCCCCAGCCGCACCCCCGCAGCCAGCAGCTCCTGGCCCGGGGCCGCCTCCTCATCGGCGGCCCGGATCCAGGGGTTGGCGCCGGCCGCGCCGACCAGCGTCAGCTCGGCCTCGCCCGCCTCCACCACCTCCTGGGGCAGCACCCGGGCGGCCCCGTCCGGCAGGGGCGCGCCGGTGAGGATGCGGATCGCCTCGCCGGCCGCCAATGCTCCGGGGTAGGGGGCTCCGGGGGCGGCCCGGCCCCGCAGTCGCCAGCGGGAGCCGGGGGTGGGGGCCAGGGGATCGGCGATGGCGTAGCCGTCCATGATCGCGGCCCGGAAGCCAGGCACCGCCTCGCCTGCCAGACAGGCTTCGGCGCTCACCCGCCCCAGGCAGGCGGCCAGGGGCAGCCGTTCGATGCCCCCCAGGGGGGTGAGGGCGGCCAGCACCTGGCGGCGCGCCTCCGCCAGGGGAAGCCCCTCGGGGGGAAAGGGTTCAGCCATCGGCCGGCCCAACCAACGCCGGGGTGCCGCCGTCAGACGGCGGGGCCACGATCGAACCATGGGGCGAAGCATCCTCCGGGCCGGGGCTGCCAGGCCGCGGGAGCACCTGCGTCGCTGGCATCTGGCCAGGCGGCACCGTCCCAGCGGTGGCCGGCAGCGGGATTTCGGCCAAGGGCGCCCCGGGATGGCGCCAGCTGCCGTGACGGCCGCCGTGCTTCTCCAGCAACCGCACCGGACCGATCGTCATCGCCCGGTCGGCGGATTTGAGCATGTCGTAGAGGGTGAGCAGGCCCACTTGCACAGCGGTGAGCGCCTCCATCTCAACCCCCGTGGCGGCGGTGGTGCGCACCCGGGCCTCCAGGCGCAGGGCCTCCGGGGCGCCCACCTCGCCGGGACCGCGGTCCAAGGGCCGACCAGCCGCTGCCCCGTCTGAGGCGGGAGCGGTGGTGACGGGATGGGGAGCCACAGCAATTCCCACCTCCACCGCCGTCAGCGGCAGGGGATGGCAGAGGGGAATCAGCTCAGCGGTGCGCTTGGCAGCCTGGATCGCCGCCACCCGCGCCACTGCCAGCACATCGCCCTTGGCGGCGGAACCATCCCGCACCAGGGCGAGGGCTTCAGCCGAAACCAGCAGGTAACCCTCGGCCAGGGCCTCGCGGCCGGACTGGACCTTGGCCCCGACATCGACCATGTGCACCTCACCGCGGCTGTTGAGATGGCTGAGGCTGGGATCCATGAACAGCTGAAGACCACAGGAACAACATACGCAGAAACAGACCAGAAAACAGGGCAACGACTACACGCAAACAGCAGCCCACCTGCGAATCACTGAAAACCTCTCACAGCGCAGACGCCATTCGCCTCGGCAATCCAACCTTGTCAACGAAAGCCCGTGCGCAGGAAGGCACGTCAAGATGACCGATCTGATCACCACCATGACAGCCCGATCCCCCAAAGCATCTCGACAACAAAGCGGCCGAAAGCATCGCGAAAGAACAAGCACGCCTACCTGCTCCGATCCCTCTGATCGCAGGCTCCGCCAACCACCAGCGCTGCGCATCGATCAAGGCCGCCCAAAGTCTGAACAGACACCGTTCCGAATCAGCCAGCAAGCCTTCCAGGCCCCCGCTCCTGGGGTCGGTGTGGAGGTGACTGCCAAGCAGCCATGCATCGACAGCCCGAGATCGCCCCTGCATTCAGCCATGATCCACAAAAGCTGCGGCCTCTCTGGTGGCGAGGCCGATGCAAAGCTTCCCCACCATGATCAACGCCAACACAGAGGACAGGGTCAAGGCTGATGGCACAACGGCAACCCTGCCATCAGCGACGCTGCCCCACCACGCCAGAGATCAGACTGACAGCACCCCAGCTTCCTTCGCCTCCCCGCGCGCCGCGATGTCCCCCCCTCTTCCATCCCATCCCGAGAGGGCCGTCGATGCCGTCGATGCGATGGTGGCCACCGCCCTGGCGCACCGCGCCGTACGCCACCCCTATTTGCAGTCCCTCAGCGCCGGAACCCTCCCCGATCCTGCCTGGGCCCTGGCTGATTTCGCCCGCCATTACGAAGGCTATTCGGCCCATTTTCCCCGCTACCTCACCGCCCTGATCGCCCGCCTCCACAACCCTGCCCACCGCCAGGCCCTGCTGGACAACCTGACCGAGGAATCGGGTGTTTACGGCACGGCAGAACTTGAGGCCCTGAGCCGGCTCGGCATCCGCGACGAGTGGATCACCGGCGTGCCCCATCCCGAGCTGTTCCACCGCTTCCGGGTGGCCGTGGCCGGCCCGGCCGAGGCGGACGAAGAGGACCATCTCGAAGTGAGTTGCTGGCGCGACATGCTGCTCGCGGTGATCAGCCAGGGCAGCGCCGCTGAGGCCGTCGGCGCCCTCGGCCTGGCCACCGAATCGATCGTGCCAACCCTGTACCAGCCCTTCATGCGGGCGATCGAGCGGATCGGCCACCTCCACCCCCGCGACACGGTCTTCTTCCCCCTGCACACGGCGGTGGACGACCAGCACCAGGCCACGCTGCGCCAGATCGCGATCGACCACGCCGCCACTGAAGCCGGCCGCCGCGACCTCACCACAGGCATGCACAAGGCCCTGGCCCTGCGCGACAGCTTTTGGAGCTGGCTGCATCAGCGGGCCCAGCAGCGCAGCACCTGCCCCTGAGCGGCAGAACAGGACCCGGCCGTGCTTCTGCAGCGATGGTCACCAAGGGAGGGTCGGCCGGTGTCGAAAATGGGGGTTGACGACCCTGTAGCGGCCGGATCCGCGCCCCCATCTCCATGCCCGACGCCGCTTCCGCCCCCATCCCCGCCGCCGAGCTGCTGCCGGCCTACCGCGCCGCCGCCGCCGAGCGCAACGCCCTGGGTGTGCCGCCCCTGCCCCTGAGCGCTGCCCAGGCGCAGGCCCTCACCGAGCTGCTGGCCGCCCCTCCCGCCGGCGAGGACCTGGTCCTGCTGGAGCTGCTCAGCGAACGGATCCCGCCGGGTGTGGATGAGGCGGCCTACGTCAAGGCCAGCTGGCTGACGGCGATCGCCAAGGGCGAAACCACCAGCCCCCTGGTCAGCCCGCTGGAGGCGGTGCGGCTGCTGGCCACGATGATCGGGGGCTACAACGTGGGCGCCCTGATCGGCCTGCTCTCCTTCCCTGATGCGGCCATCGCCGGGGCTGCCGCCACGGGGCTCAGCCGCACCCTGCTGGTTTACGACGCCTACCACGACGTCTTTGAGCTGGCCGGCAGCAACCCCTTGGCGCAGCGGGTGATCGACAGCTGGGCCGCCGCCGAATGGTTCACCGCCAGGCCGGAGCTGCCGGCGGAGATCACGGTCACGGTGTTCAAGGTGGAGGGCGAGACCAACACCGACGACCTGTCCCCCGCCACCCACGCCACCACCCGTCCAGACATCCCCCTGCACGCCATGGCGATGCTGGAGACCCGCTTGCCCGGTGGTCTGGAGCAGATCGCCGCTCTCAAGGCCAAGGGCCACCCGGTGGCCTATGTGGGCGATGTGGTGGGCACCGGCAGCTCGCGCAAATCAGCGATCAATTCGGTGCTTTGGCACACCGGCACCGACATCCCCCACGTGCCCAACAAGCGCAGCGGTGGTGTGATCCTGGGGGGCAAGATCGCGCCGATCTTCTTCAACACCGCCGAGGATTCCGGCGCCCTGCCGATCGAATGCGACGTCACCGCCCTGAACACCGGGGATGTGATCACCATCCGCCCTTACGCCGGCACGATCGAGCGCGCCGCCGGCGAACCGAACGCCGGCGAGCTCGTGTCGCGCTTCAGCCTCAAGCCCAGCACGATCACCGATGAGGTGCGCGCCGGGGGCCGCATCCCCCTGCTGATCGGCCGCTCCCTGACGGACAAGGTGCGGGCCCAGCTGGGCCTGGCGCCCTCCGAGCTGTTCATCCGCCCCGTGGCCCCGGCCGACACCGGCAAGGGTTACACCCTGGCCCAGAAGATGGTGGGCAAGGCCTGCGGCCTCACCGGCGTGCGCCCCGGCACCAGCTGCGAGCCATTGATGACCACCGTCGGCAGCCAGGACACCACCGGGCCGATGACCCGCGATGAGATGAAGGAGCTGGCCTGCCTGGGCTTCTCCGCCGATCTGGTGATGCAGAGCTTCTGCCACACCGCCGCCTATCCCAAGCCGGTCGACCTCAAGACCCACGCCGAACTGCCGGACTTCATCAGCTCCCGCGGCGGCGTCGCCCTGCGTCCCGGCGACGGCATCATCCACAGCTGGCTCAACCGCATGCTCCTGCCCGACACCGTGGGCACCGGCGGCGACAGCCACACCCGCTTCCCCCTGGGCATTTCCTTCCCCGCCGGGTCGGGCCTGGTGGCCTTCGCCGCCGCCATCGGCGCCATGCCCCTCGACATGCCCGAATCGGTGCTGGTGAAGTTCACAGGTTCGCTCCAGCCGGGTGTCACCCTGCGCGATGTGGTCAATGCCATCCCCTACGTGGCGATCCAGCAGGGACTGCTGACGGTGGCCAAGGAGGGCAAGAAGAATGTGTTCAACGGCCGGATCATGGAGATCGAGGGGCTGCCCGATCTCAAGCTGGAGCAGGCCTTCGAACTCACCGACGCCACCGCCGAACGCAGCTGCGCCGGCAGCACGATCAAGCTGAGCGTGGAGACGGTGAGCGAATACCTGCGCAGCAACGTGGCCCTGCTCAGGAACATGATCGCCCGCGGCTACGGCGATGCCCGCACCCTGGCCCGCCGGATCAAGGCGATGGAGGCCTGGCTGGCCAACCCGGTGCTGCTGGAGGCCGACGCCGACGCCGAGTACGCCGCGGTGATCGACATCGATCTCGATCAGATCACCGAACCGATCCTCGCCTGCCCCAACGATCCAGACAACGTCAAACTTCTCTCCGAAGAGGCGGGCAAGCCGATCGATGAGGTGTTCATCGGCTCCTGCATGACCAACATCGGCCACTACCGCGCCGCCGCCAACGTGCTCAGCGGCCAGGGCGCCAACGCCGCCCGCCTCTGGGTCTGCCCGCCCACCCGCATGGATGAGGAGACGCTGAAGGAGGAGGGCTACTACGCGATCTTCGAAGCGGCCGGCTCGCGCATGGAGATGCCGGGTTGCTCGCTCTGCATGGGCAACCAGGCGCGGGTGGAGGACAACACCACGGTGTTTTCGACCAGCACCCGCAACTTCAACAACCGCCTCGGCAATGGCGCCCAGGTGTACCTGGGCAGCGCCGAGCTGGCGGCGGTCTGCGCCCAGCTGGGCCGCATCCCCTCCAAGGACGACTACCTGGCGATCGCTGCCGCCAAGATCGATCCCTACGGCGCCGAGCTCTACCGCTACCTCAACTTCGACCAGATCGAAGGCTTTGGCGATGCCGGCCGGGTGGTCAGCGCCGAGCAGGAAGCCAAGGTGCTAGCGGAGGTCTGAGCGGCCGCCCTCAGCCGATCAACAGCCGGTAGGCGGCATCCAGACGGCGGAAGGCCTCGGCGTCACCGCCCAGATCCGGGTGGTGGGTCTTGGCCAGCTGCCGGTAGGTGCGCTTGATCACCTGCAGGCTGGCGCCAGGCTCCAGCCCCAGCAGTGTCAGGGCCTGGCGGCGGGGATCGCTGGAGCACGCCGGCTCTCGGCCACCGCTGGCCTGCCGCTGGTCTCGGCCCTGGGAACCGCCGCCGGGGGCCTGGCGGGCTCCGGCCCGGGCACCCGCTCCAGGCGCGGCTCCCGATTCCCGTGAGCCGCTCGGGCCGCCGGCGCCCCGCGCCCCCTCACCGCCGCCGGCCGCCCGGCCTTCCGCCTCCGCGCCGCTGTGGTTGGCGGTGCGGGTGCCCTGCCGCCGGCGAGGGTCCTGGCCGGACGGTGGGGCAGCCCCTGCGGCGCGCGGCTCCAGCCGCTCCAGCAGACGGCGCAATTCACCGACCACCCGCAGCGGCTCCTCATGGAGCCAGTCGAAAGCCTGGGGCCCGTAGAGGGCGAAGGCGGCCCGCACCGCCCAGCGGCCGCGGCTGTGGGGACCCCGCAGGGCGGCGGCCAGGTCGGCCCCCAGGCCGCTCTGGCGACGGTCGAGGTCGTCCTCCAGGCTGAGACCAGGGTTCCAGGCACGGGCCCGCAGCGCCTCCACCAACCCGCGCAGGCCGCCAGGGGGGCCAATGCGCAGCTCCCCCCAGGCCGGGTGGCGGGCCATGGCCTCCACCCAGCGCTCCACCTGGACCGCTGTGACACTCGGGGCTGCGCCGCGGGTGACCCGCTGGCCAGCCTGGCCGCGGCTGCCTGAGCCGGCAGCTGCCCCGGCGGCGGCGCCGCCGCGCTGGCGCGGGGCGGCGCCAGGGGACGGGGACGACTCCGCCGCAGACTCGGCAGCCGCAGCGGAGCCAGCTCCCTGGCCAGCGCCAGCGCCACCGCCATACCGCCAGGATTCACCGCGCTCGGCCGCCCGGCGCAGCCGCAGGATCTCCTCGCGCAGCTGCTGCACCTGCCAGCGCAGGGCCTGGTTTTCCGCGATCAGGCCGTCGATGTTCGCCGTGACCGGCCGGGGCCCCGGTGACGACCGCCAGCGGCGGGGATCAAAACCCATCCTGGCCGCAACGACAGGATTGTTCATTGTGAAGCAATCCCCTGCGCCGCCGCCGCCCCGGATCCCCGTCCTGCCTCAACGCCGCTGGGCACGGGGGGCAGGCCCACCCCTGGCGAAGCACCCCGGGATCGCGTCAATGGCGCGCCGGGACAGGGGGTGAAGGGGCGGCAATTGGTGCAGAACTTATCGGGCAGCGCCCTAAGCGAGGGCTGACGGTTTCGGAGGCTCTGCCTACGGTCCGGGTTGTCCCTTGCGACGCTCACTGTCCCATGACAGCTCCCCTGATCCGATCCCTGCAGCCCTGGTTCGCCCCGCTGCGCCGCCTCGCGATGGCGGCCCTGGCCCTGGTGCTGATGACCAACCTCGCCGCCTGCTCCGGCATCATCTCCAGCGATGCCCGCGATGCCGCCCGCACGGTGGTGCAAGTCGCCAAGACCGCCGCCGATGTCACCGGCAACGAACAGCTCCAGAAGGTGCTGACGCCGGTGCTGAACGTCCTGAAAACCACCGAGAAAGAGGTGCAGGCCGACAACATCGGCGCCGCCACCACCACCATCTCCAAGTTCAAAGGCCTGTGGGATACCGCCGCACCGGTCGTCAAGCTTGCCGCGGGCGACAACTACGGCCTGATCGACAAAGGCGTCAAGCTCGTGCTCAACACCTTCGGTGGCGACACCGCTCCCACCAAGGACAACGCCCTCACCGCCCTCACCGGCCTGATCGGCCCCCTCAAGGCCCTGCTCGGCTGAGCGGCACCAGCACCGCGCCGGCCCAAGGCCGGCATGACCGGGGGGCAGGGCCCCCCTTTTTTGTTGGCGGGCTGAGGCGCGGAGCCACCACCAACCTGTAGCCGCTGTTACAGAACGCCCACAGAACGCCCGCGCCCGTGGACATCCGGGCGAGCCGACCTACAAACACTCTGAAGACCGCCACGCTGACCATGCGTTCCACCCGCGTCATCCGTCGCTCCCTGATCGCCGCCATGGCGGCCTCCGCCCTGGCCCTCACCGGCTGCTCCGCCACCCAGGACGCCGCCACCGGCGTCGGCGAAGCCGCCAAGGACGCCGCCACCGCCACCGGTGAGGCCGCCAAGACTGCCGCCACCGCCACTGGCCAGGCCGCCCTCGCCCCGGCCCTGAACCCGGTGCTCGATCTGCTCAAGACCAGCGAAGGTCAGGTCAAGGCCGGCAAGCTCTCCGAAGCCATCGCCGGCATGGGTGGCTTCCAGGCCCTCTGGAACACCGCCGCTCCGATCATCCAGCCGATCGCCGGCGATAAGTGGCCCGTGATCAACACGGCCGCCAATCTGGTGCTCAGCACCTTCGCCAAGGGGGCCACCCCCACCGCGGCGAACGCCGGCTCGGCCATCACCGGCCTGATCGGCCCCCTGTCGGCTCTGCTGGCCAAGTGAGCTGAACCGACGGCGACCTGAACCAGCGGCGGCGCCGGGGGCCTGACAGGCTGGAGCCTGAACCCCGGCGCCCCCTGGATCAGGAAACCCTGCTGTTCGAGCCCGCCACTCCGGTGGCCGATGCCCTCCGGGTGGTGCTGGCCTTCCCCAGCACCTACCCGGTGGGCATCACCAGCCTCGGGTATCAGGTGGTCTGGGCCACCCTGGCCCGACGATCGGATCTGGACGTGCGGCGCCAGTTCACCGACCGCGGCGATCCACCCCACGGTGCCGACCGCTCCAGGCCGCCGCTCGACCTGTTTGGCCTCTCCCTGAGCTGGGAGCTCGATGCCCCGGTGCTGCTCGATCTGCTTGAGCAGCGGCGCATCCCGATCTGGGCAGAGCAACGCGGCGACGGCGATCCGATCGTCTTCGGCGGCGGGCCGGTGCTCACCGCCAACCCCGAACCCCTGGCCCCCTTTCTCGATGCGGTGCTGCTCGGGGATGGGGAACTCCTCCTGCCCGCCTTCATCGACGCCCTGCAGGCCTGCCGCCAGGCGCCGCGATCCGAACGATTGCGGCGCCTGGCCCAGGTGCCAGGGGTGTACGTGCCCTCCCTCTACGCCCCCCGCTACGGGCCGGAGGGGCAGCTCCTGGCCGTGGAACCGATCGAGGCCGGTGTGGCGGCCAGCGTGGGTCGCCAGACCTGGCGCGGCAACACCCTCAGCCACTCCACCGTGATCACGCCGGAGGCCGCCTGGCCCTCGATCCACATGGTGGAGGTGGTGCGCAGTTGCCCGGAGCTGTGCCGCTTCTGCCTGGCCAGCTACCTGACCCTGCCCTTCCGCAGCGCCAGCCTCGACGACGGCCTGATCCCGGCGGTGGAGGCGGGCCTGGGGGCCACCCGGCGGCTCGGATTGCTGGGCGCCTCGGTGAGCCAGCACCCGCAATTCGAGGAGCTGCTGGGCTGGCTGGATCAGGAGCGCTTCGCCGACACCCGCATCAGTGTCAGCTCGGTGCGGGCCGCCACGGTGACGCCCCAGCTGACCGGGATCCTGGCCCGCCGCGGCAGCCGCTCGCTGACGATCGCGATCGAGAGCGGCAGCGAACGGATGCGAACGCTGGTGAATAAGAAGCTCGACACCGAGGCCATCTACAGCGCCGCCCGCCATGCCCGCGACGGCGGTCTGAGTGCGCTGAAGCTCTATGGGATGGTCGGTCTGCCAAGCGAAGAGGAGGCCGATGTGGAGGCCACCGCTGAGTTGCTGCTCGCCCTCAAGAAGGCCACGCCGGGACTGCGCCTGAGTCTGGGGGTCAGCACCTTCGTGCCCAAGGCCCACACACCGTTCCAGTGGGAAGGGGTGCGGCCGGAAGCCGAGAAGCGCCTGCAGCTGCTGGCCAAACGGCTCAAACCGAAGGGCATCGAGCTGCGCCCTGAGAGCTATGGCTGGAGCGTGATCCAGGCCCTGATCTCCCGCAGCGACCGCCGCCTGGCGCCGGTGATCGCCGCCGCCCGGGGCCAGCTCGGCAGCCTGGGGGGCTGGAAGCGGGCCTACCGGGAGGCCCTGGCGGCGGGGGGAGATTCGCCCCTGCCCAGCTGGGAGACGGTGGTGCACGGCCGCTGGGATCCCCAGGCAACCCTGCCCTGGCAGCACCTGGAGGCGGGTCTGGCCCCGACGTTGCTGCGGGAGCACCACCGCCAGGCGCTGCAGGGCACGGGGCTCTGAACCCCAGGGAGCAGCACCAGGCTCCTCAACAGCGCCCGTCAGCAGGATGAACCGATGGGCGAGATCTGAAGCCATCAGCCCGGTGGCCCGCCGGGGCGATACCAGCGGGCCTGTGCCAGCGGGCCGCTCAGCGGGCCGGGGTCGCCGGCCTACCGGCGCTGATGCCCCGCAACCCCGCCAGCAGCACCCAGCCCGCCACATTGATGCGGCTGTCATAGAGCGGCATGTCGGTGGCGTGCAGGGCGGCGAGCACCAGGGCCGCGGTCCACCAGGCCCGATCCGTGATCCGTCCCCGCAGCAGGGCCGGACCCAGGCCCCGCAGCAGCAGGAGCACCACGAAGCCCACCACCAGCAGCGCCACTGGCAGGCCGTGGCTGAGGGCCAGATCGAGCGGCAGGTTGTGGGGATGGCCGTGCCAGCGGCCGGTGCGCAGCGGGTAAATGATGCTGAAGGCGGCGGCGCCCCAGCCCAGCCAGGGGCGCTCCGCCACCAGGCCGAGGGCGGTCTGCCACTGGGCCAGGCGGGTGATCGCCAGGGGCCGCTCACCGGCGTGGTGGAGATCGCTGAGGCGGCCCCAGATCGCCTCGGGCACCAGGCCGCGGGCGGGTTCCTGCAGCACCGCCGGCACCCCCACCACACTGGCGGCGGCCACCACGAACAACACCACAAGCAAGGGGGGCAGCAACCAGCGCCAGGAGCGGGGGCCGCAGACCAGGGGCAGGGCCAGCACCAGGGCGGCCCAGGCGTTGCGGGAATCGGTCAGAAACACGGCCGCCACCAGCGCTGCCGCCATCACCAGCAGCACCAGCCGCCGGCCGCGGTCGAGGGCCGGCTGGAGCAGGGCCGCCAGCAGCAGGGGCCAGACCAGCACCAACCAGGAGCCGGCGATGTTGGCGTAGTCGAACAACCCCGCCAGCCGGCCCTCCGGGTTGCCGCCGGGATGCAGATGCCAGATCACCAGCCCGCCGAGGGCCTGAAACGGCCCATGCCAGCCCCACCAGAGCTGGCCCAGGCCGGTGAGGATCACCGGCACCGTGGCCGCCACCAGCATCAAACCGGCCCGGCGCCGGGCGGCAGGGGTGCTGAGGTAGGGCTGGAACCCCCAGAACCCCCAGAAGAAGGGCAGCCAGTTGCCCAGCCCCACCCAGGCAAGCCAGCCGCTGTAGGCAAACAGGCAACCCAGCACCATCAGAGCGGCGACGAGCAGCAGCAGGCGGTTGAGCGGATCCTCAAGCGGCGGGCGGCGGCCGCGGCAGCCCTGCAGCAGGGAAACGAACAGGAAGGCCGACCCGAACAGAGCGCTGGCGGGGAGCAGCAGCAGGCCCAGCTGGAAACAGCGCCAGCCCAGCGGCGAGGCGCCGGCCGGTCGATGCTCCTGCAGCCGGCCCTCCAGGTGGTTGAGGACGGCGTTGCGGGGGGGGAGAAAGCGGTCCAGGGGGTGCCGGCGAGGCGGTGTTCACGATGGCACCGCGGCGAGCCCGAACCGGCAAGCCGCTCAGGCGAACACGGCGGTGCGGCCCCGGTAGACCATCACCTGGTGGCGCAACACCAGCCGCAGTCCCCGGGCCAGGGCCAGGCGCTCGGCGTCGCGGCCGATCCGGATCAGGTCCTCCACCTCATCGCGGTGGCTGACCGGCATCGTCACCTGCTCGATGATCGGACCGCCATCGAGCTCCTCGGTCACGAAATGGGCGGTGGCACCGATCAGCTTGACGCCCCGCTCCCAGGCCCGGTGGTAAGGCTGCGCCCCCTGGAAGGCGGGCAGGAAGGAATGGTGGATGTTGATCACGGCGCTGAATCGCGCCAGGAAGGCGGGGCTCAACACCTGCATGTACTTGGCCAAAACCACCAGGGCGATCCGGTGCTCGGCGAGCAGGGCGAGCTGGGCCTCCTCACCGGCGGCGCGGCTGTCGGCAGCGATCGGCTGATGGACGAAGGGGATCCCGAAGGTGTCGCAGACGCTGGCCAGCTGGGGATGGTTGCTCACCACCAGGGCCACCTCCATCGGCAGCTCGCCGGCGCGGGTGCGCCAGAGCAGGTCCACCAGACAGTGGTCCTGGCGGCTGACGAAGATCGCCACCCGCGGCGGCGCATCGGAGAAGTGCAGCTGCCCCTCGCCACCGAGGCGAGCCGCCAGGGCGGCGGTGGCCGGGGCGATCGCCTCCCGCGGCAGGCCGAAGCCGTCCAGCCCCCACTCGATCCGGCTCAGGAACAGGCCAGCGCCGGCATCGGTGTGGTGATCGGCGTGGCGGATGTTGCCGCCATTGGCCGCCACCCAGCCGGAGAGCTCGCTCACCAATCCGGGCCGGTCCGGGCAGATCAGCTGCAGGATCGCCGATGCGGATGCCATCCCCCTGCCCCTGCCCCCCCGGGGGCCTCATCATCCCGGCATTGTGGCCAGGGCCGGGCTGCGGGTCAGCCCGCCGCCGCCGCGACCGCGGACCCTGACACAACCCCGAGCCGGGATCGGGGCGCGGGCGGCGCCCGCAGCGGCCCCCAGGGTGGGCGAAGCGCAGTCAGCCGGGCCGGCTCCGGCTGTTGCAAGGGACTACGAGCCAGTGCCTGGCTCCAATGGTCCTGGGTACAGTCGCGGCACTGACCCCGAACCGTCCATGGCTGCCACCATCCGGCTGCTCCCCCAGCACCCTGTCGCCGAGGGCGAAGCCCTGGGTCCGGCCACCGGCGTCGGGGCGCTGCGGCGCCTGGCGGCCCTGCTGCTGGCCCTGGTGCTCAGCCTCACGGTCACCGCCTGCAGCGGCGCCCGGGCCAGCGCCCCGGCCAGCCTCAGCCCCGAGGCGATCAGCGCCATCACCAAGCAGGCCGAGGGCTTCCTCTCAGCCCGCGACCGCCTGCCCGACCTCGCCGCCCTGGTCAACGACCGCGACTGGACCTTCACCCGCAACCTGATCCATGGACCGATGCAGGAGGTGGGCCGGGAAATGCTTTACATCAACAAGCTGCTCCTCCCCGCCGATCGGGCCGAAGCGGTGGAGCGGGCCACCAAGCTGAAGGCGGCGATGGCCGAACTCGATGAGGCGGCCCGGCTGCAGGATGGCGAGGCCCTGCGCAAGGCCTACATCAAGGTGGCCAGCGGTTTCGGCCTCTATGCCCAAGTGCTGCCCGAGCCGGTGAAGCAGGCCCTCAAGCAGGTCTGATCGGATCGTTCCCCGCCCATCCCAGACGCTGCCGATGACGCCGCCGCCCGCCACCAGCTCCGTGCTGGTGGTCGGTGCCGGCGTCATTGGCTTGATGGCGTCCTGGCGGCTCGCGCAGGCGGGCCACACCGTGACCCTGATCGATCCAGCCCTGGGCCCGGCCCCGGGGGCACCGGTCGGGACCCGTGAGCACGGCTCCTGGCAACCCGGAGCAGCGAACTCCGTTGAGCCGGCCCCACACCCCGCCAGTTCTGCCCAGGCGTACGGCACCCAGGGCAAGCTGGCGGGCAGCCAGGCCGCCCTTGGGGTGTTGATGGCGCAGGTGTTTCAGCGCAGCAGTGGCCGGGCCTGGCGGTTGCGGCAGCGCAGCCACCAGCTCTGGCGGGAGTGGATCCCGGAGCTGGAGCAGCGCGGCCATCGGCTGCCGCGCCGCCAGGGGGTGCTGCTGCTGGCCGCCAGCCCGGAGGATCTGGAGCGGCAGGCTCGGATCGCAGCCGAGCGGGCCCGGCAGGGCATCCCCCTGATCCGGCTCACGGCGGCCGAACTGGCAGGGTTCCATCCCCAGCTGCCCGAACCAGCTCTGGGGGGCCTGTTGTCGCCCGAGGACGGACAGCTCGATCCAGGTCCGCTGCTGAAGGCCCTGCGACGGGAAGCGCTCCGAGAGGGGGTGACCTGCCTGGCAGAGGCAGCGGTGGCACTGGCGCGAAACGAGACCGATGGCCTGGGGAAAACGTCGTGGCCTCCGAGGTCGAGGCCAGCGGAGCTGGGACCAGCGGCGGCTGGATGGACTGGGAGCCTGGGATCGGGGCGCTGGCGGTTGGGGCTAGCCAGCGGCGGGGTGCTGAGCGCCGACTGGCTGGTGCTGGCCCTGGGGCTGGGCAGCGAGCCGCTGTTGGCAGGCCTCGGCCACCCGTTGCCCCTTGAACCGGTGTTGGGCCAGGCCCTGGAGCTGGAGCTGCCGAACCAGCCCGGCTGGACCTGGCCGGGGGGGGTGGTGTGGCGGGGCATCAATCTGCTGCCCCGTCCTGATCTGGGGGCCAGCGGGCGGCGCCTTTGGCTGGGGGCGACGCTGGAACCGGGCGATCGGGACTGCGCCAAGGCCCTGGCGGAGCTACGAACGCTGGGGGGGGAAGCGCCGTCCTGGTTGCGGCAGGCCAAGGTGGTGCGCCAGTGGCAGGGGCTGCGCGTCCGCCCCGTCGGCCAACCGGCACCTGTGCTGAACGAACCCGAACCGGGGCTGCTGGTGGCGACGGGTCACTACCGCAATGGCGTGTTGCTGGCGCCGGCCACGGCGGAATGGCTGGGGGAACGGATCGGCAGGGACCAGCTCCAGAGCGCCATCGGATGACGGGGCCTCCCAGGGGGTTCAGACCAGCGCTGGGGTGGTGGCTCGTGGCTTGTACCGCTAGAGCCCCCGGACCGCGCCCCAGCCCGACCCTTAACCTGCCAATAGCGCCTTCCTTCCCCTTGCCTTTCACCCACCTCCGCGCCTCCGGCCAGCAACGGGCCCTCGCCGGCGCCCTCGGGATCAGCGGTCTGCTTGCGCTCGCCGGCTGCGGCGGCGGCACGCCACCGCTGCAGGGAGCGGGGGCCAGCTTCCCGGCACCGATCTACCAGCGCTGGTTCAGCGAACTGGCCAGCAAGGAGGGGATGCAGGTCAACTACCAATCGGTGGGTTCCGGCGCCGGGGTGCGGCAGTTTCTGGCGGGCACGGTGGATTTCGGCGCCAGCGACGCACCGATGACCGCCGAAGAGGTGGCCCAGGCCAAGCGGGGCGTGGTGCAGCTGCCGCTGACCGCCAGCGCCATCGCCGTGGCCTACAACCTGCCGGGCTGCGAATTGAAACTCAGCCAGGGCCAGCTGGTGGGGATCTTCGAGGGCAAGATCAAGAACTTCAAGGAGGTTGGTTGTGCCGATCAGCCGATCCAGGTGGTGGTCCGCTCCGATGGCTCCGGCACCACCAAGAACTTCACCAGCTCCCTGGCGGCCTTCAGCCCCAGCTGGAAGGCGGGCCCCGGCAGCGGCAAATCGGTGAACTGGCCCACGGGCGTGGCCGCCAAGGGCAACGAAGGGGTGGCGGCCTCCCTGCAGCAGCGCAAGGGTGGCCTGGGCTATGTGGAGGTGTCCTATGTGCGGGAACCGCTGCAGGCGGCGGCTATCGCCAACGCGGCCGGCACCTACGCCAAACCGGACAACGCCAACGCCAGCCAGGCCCTGGCCTCGATCGAGCTGGGGCCGGAGCTCACGGGCAGCAATCCCAACCCCGCCACCGGCTACCCGATCGTCACCTTCACCTGGGTGCTGCTCAACCAGAACGGCAATGGCGCCAAGCAGGAATCGCTGCAGAAGGCCTTCGGCTATGCCCTCAGCGATGGCGCCCAGGCGGAGGCGCCCAAGCTGGGCTACATCACGCTGCCCGGGCCGGTGCTGACCCGGGCCCGCGAGGCGCTGACGGCGGTGAAGCCCTGAGGCCAACGACGACAGAGTCTGTTGGGCCCGGCTGAACGGCACAGAGCCAATGGGCTTCCGTGCTGACGATGAGGGCGCTCTTCCGGAAGGTCCTGCCGAGAGCGATCCGATCAGCAACAACTGCAAACAGTTCCTAAGGAGTGGAGCAGCAGCAAGACAACCAACCTCTCCATGCCCAGAACAGAGGACCCAAGCCAGAGATTCGGCGGCCCGTGTCGGCGCTGAACGAGCTGGCGAATCCGGGCGGCAAAGCGCGCTGGGCATGAAGCGATACCGCGGCCACACCACATCCATGGCCAGAGGATGGGGAAGACTCGTCTCCCAGACCAGCTTTCGCTTGGTGAACAGGCCAAGTTTAATTGGATCAACCCCTTGAGACTTCTGGCATAAGGGCACCTCGAAAAATCGCGATCCTCACAGAGGAGGTCCACCAAACCCTTTGCAAGGCCTGGCCTGCATCGGTCTCGTCGGGCCGTAAAGAACATTTTTTCGAGGTAACCATAAGAGTGTACGATAGTCTGAATCATACCCGCGTCAAATGCCATGCACCTACCGCTGCCAATTTATAGATCCATTGCCGCAGAGAACGGAGGCGCCAGCGGCAGTCTAGACAGCTCTGACTCGCTTAATCCAGATCGCCAGAACCGGCGCAATGAAGACTATGAGATAACAGGCATAATCCCAGGAAAGGCAATCGAGGTATCCCTGGAAGCAAGCTTTGACGCCTATCTGCAGATCGTCGATGCAAACAGCGGTGTCATCGTCGCACAAGATGATGATGCTGGAGCGGGAACCAATTCGCTGCTCTCCTTTCTGCCGGCTCCCGGAATCAGCTATTTGGCCCGGGCAACCACCTATTACCAAGGGGAGACTGGATCGTTCACCCTGCGCACTCGCTTGGTCGAGCCAGCAGACCTACAGGTGATTGCAGCAACCGCACCTTCATCAACAAGCATCGGCAGCCTAATTAGATTATCCTGGACAACCAAGAACAATGGACCTGGGGAGACCGTCTCCGAATGGAGTGACGCCATTTATTTATCTATCGACAGCACCTATGACGCTGATGACATCTACATAACCGACTTCTGGCCCGATCGCGAGGGAGAAACGAATTCGACGCTGACTGCCGGAAGCAGCAGATTTCGAGATCTGGCCTTCTCGGCTCCAAGCGCAAGCGCCTCCGGTCTATACTATTTCATCATCCGTTCAGACGACGAGTTTAATCAAGCAGAGACCAACGAAGCAAATAACACATATTCCATTCCAATCACCTACGATAGCAACGGGCCTGATCTACAGATCATCACCGCCTCGGCACCCGCGGCTGCAAGCGTTGGCGACAACATCAATCTCTCTTGTACTGTCAAAAACAACGGACTTGTGACAGCCGGTTATCATTGGTGGGATGGCATCTATCTATCAAGCGATTCGACCTGGGATTCCGGCGACATTGTTGTCAGGTTATTCGGTGCGCATCAATTCCCACCGCTAGCGACAGGGAGCAGCTACACTCAGACGACGAACATCTCAGCCCCAAGCGTTAGCATCGCTGGCCAGTATTACCTGATTGTTCGCACAGATATTTATGTCGAGCAGCCTGAAACAAGCGAATCGAATAACACCTTCTCTCTTCCCATCGGCATCGATCTAAACGGCCCTGATCTGCTGATCACTTCGGCTTCAGCACCCGCTACCACCAGCATTGACGGCAAGATCACTCTATCGTGGACCGTCCAGAATAACGGCCTTGTGACGACCAGTAGCGATTGGTGGGACAGCATCTATCTGTCAACCGATGCAAGCTACGATTACGAGGACGCCTTCATAGGGAACTTTAGTGCCAATGATTTCTTGCCGCTGGCAGCAGGGAGCAGCTACACACTAAGCGAAACCGTCTCTTTACCAAGCGTCAGCACCGGTGGCCTATACTACCTGATTTTCAATGCGAATGAGTACTTCTATCAATCAGAGGTCAACGAATCAAACAACACATTCTCCCTGCCCATCAGCATCGAACTCTACGATCTTGATCTCCTGATCACCTCGGCATCAGCACTCGCTACCGCCAGCGTTGGCAGCAACATCAATATATCATGAACCGTCAAGAACAACGGCCTTGCAACAGCCAACAGCGATTGGTGGGATAACATCTATCTCTCAACCGACTCAAGCTACGACGACAGCGACACTTTCGTCTCGTCCTTCAGCACGGCTCATCTCTCGCCGCTGGCAGCTGGGAGCAGCTACACGCTCAGCAAAACAGTCTCAATCCCAAGCATCAGCACTGCCGGACAGTATTATCTAATTCTTCGCACAGATTCCTCATTCTCTCAGGGGGAGACGAATGAGGACAACAACACATTCACGCTGCCGCTGTCATTGACGAATAGTGCCCCGATCCTGCCGATCATCACCTTGGCGGTCCCTCCAGCAGCCGGCGTCACGGAAGATGGCAACGCCAACCTGATCTATACCTTCAGCCGCACAGGGGGGACAACCAGCACACTCACAGTCAACGTTAATATTGGCGGTACTGCAAACTCGTTCCTGGGCGATTACGCACAACCCGACAACTTCACGACGACGAGTGGTTTTGTGACCTTCCTTGAGGGAGCCAGCACAACCACTGTCACGATTGATCCCACCCCAGATCCCTCCACCGAAGCTGACGAATCCGTCATTCTCAGCATCGCACCGGGAGTGGGCTATACAATAGGCACAGCGGCCGTTGCGACTGCCATGATTATCAACGACGACAGCACAATTGAAAACAAAGGCAACGCCACACTCCTACGCCGCAGCGATGGCCTCGCGTTCGTGGCCGTTGGACCCATCCGCCAACAGGTCACCGCTCCTTGGTCCGTCACCGCCGGTGCTTCCTCAGAAACCTGGCAGATGCTTGCCGCTGAAACGATCAACGGCATCAACACCATCCTCTGGCGCCACAATCCCTCCTCCTCTCTCCACACCTGGTCGGTTGACACCAACTGGCGCTGGATCAGCTCCAGCGGACTGATTGATCCCAATTCCAGCGAAGGCTTCCGTCTGGAAGCAGCCTTTGAGAGCGATTTCAACGGCGATTCGATCATCGGCTCGCCCTTTACAACCCTCGACGCCAACGGCAACGCCACGCTCCTGCGCCGCAGCGACGGCCTCGCGTTCGTGGCCGTTGGACCCATCCGCCAACAGGTCACCGCTCCTTGGTCCGTCACCGCCGGTGCTTCCTCAGAAACCTGGCAGATGCTTGCCGCTGAAACGATCAACGGCATCAACACCA
>JBIKKX010000043.1:0-23891 GCA_044360135.1 Cyanobium sp. | reverse complement strand
CCTGGTCGGTTGACACCAACTGGCGCTGGATCAGCTCCAGCGGACTGATTGATCCCAATTCCAGCGAAGGCTTCCGTCTGGAAGCAGCCTTTGAGAGCGATTTCAACGGCGATTCGATCATCGGCTCTCCCTTCACAACCCTCGAGGCCCAGGGAAACACCAAGCTTCTCCAGCGCTCCGATGGCAAGGCCTTCATCGAGAACGGCGCCGGTATCCGCCAGGAAATCACTTCACCCTGGGGTGTCAATATCGGCAACATCAGCACCGAATGGCAGGTCCTCGCCGCCGACTCCTTCGGCGCTGTCAACCAGCTTCTCTGGCGCAACAACACCTCCAATTTCCTTCACACCTGGATCCTTGATTCCAACTGGGGATGGCAGACCTCCGCAGGCAGCTTCAATCCTGCATCTGCGGAAGGCTTGACCCTACTCACGCAATTCGGGCTTGCCTAATTGAGTCCCGCAGCCTCTTGCCATCGCACAACAAGGTGTCGAGAGCAATCGGATCCACCAAATTGGGCCGCAATCCAATCAGTGAGCAGGCTTGCAATGCCTGCCACGTCTAGCTGGGCCACCAGCAACCGGAGGCAGCATTCCGATGCGATTTGCCCAAATTGGTGTCCAGCAGCACGATCTGCATCTGGGGGTTCCGTTAGCCCGTTTGCACGATCGCGACCAGCGAGCCATGACCTCTTAGGATCGCAAGCAATCAGCAGCATCCTGCACTGAGGGACGCGACTGCCCCGTCACAACCTCCAAACAACATCCGCCTAGCACAACAGCAGGCGTGGTAACGCGCGCAGATGGCCCAAGGACAACCCTAAGGACAAGGAGGGCCTTCCACGCATCACGCCACTGGCTCGACAACCGGACCAGCCCGGTTGAGAGGGACTTCAAAAAGGCCGGGAGCAGAGGCTTTATAATTAGGACAGTTTTCTTGCCGAGCCTAGCTCCAGCCAAGCGACGCACTCGCTTTGACTAAAGACTTGGCCACTCATGATCACATCAACCCCCCTTTCAACCATGACAACAACCAGCTACAAAAGCAGCCCTGGCCTAGATTTTAATGCTGATATCTACGTGACAAACCTGATGAAAGCGGGCAATATCGCAGATCACGAGATCGGTATGGATCTCAATTCACTCCTTCACCACTGGATTCATCAAGGCCTAGACAGGCCCATTCTGGCTTCCACGGTTGATTCGCGCAAAAGCTTCCTCAGCCTCATTGACACAAATGTGAGTCGACTACTTGAGATTGGGCCATTCTTCAATCCCGCCTTCAAATGCAATGACGGCAGCATCAAGTATGCCGATTTGCTCTCAACTGAGCAGCTCATTGAACGCGCTCAAGCCATCGGCGGTGCGACGGACAGCGTTCCCAATATTGATTACATTTATAAAGACGGTGGCATCAACACCTCTGGCGCCAGATTTGACGCTGTCTTCTCGTCTCATGTGGTTGAACATCAGCCTAGCCTTGTCGGACACATCCTCAACGTTCTGGATCTGCTGGAAAATGATGGTAAATATTTCTTTATCGTGCCAGATCACCGCTTCTGCTTTGACTGCTATATGACTCCATCTTCCTTGGCAGACGTATTGGCAGCCCACTTCGAAAGGCGTGTTAAGCCTACATTAAAAAGCGTTTTTGAACACAGACTCTTTACAATTGACTTCACTCAACTTCCCCACAGCAATCCTTTTGAAAAGCTTGTTGATCATGCCGTGCCCGGGATGCAGGCAGCGTTGCATGAATTCAATGCAAACAGCTACGTTGATGTCCACTGTTGGTACTTTACACCCAAAACCCTCAAGATTAGCCTAGACAACTGCATTGCGTTTGGAGTTCTTCCCAGCAACTTACGAGTGAGTGTATTTCCGCTGAAGTCGGAAATTGGTTGCATCATCGAGAAACAAACCTCTCTCTCTGTTTGATTTACAGTCATGGCACGCATCTCCGATCTGCATAAGGCGCTCAAAGAATCGAAAAACGAGGAAGCCCTACACTTGTGCGGCGAGATCCTCAAGCATGAGGACTATCCAGTAACCCTTCGTAAATACGTTCAGGATCTAAAGAATAGCTTGATATCTGAGCTGACCGGCGATTCCTGCAATATCAAAGGCAAGCGCTTGGTCTATGGAGCTTTTTTTGAGTCGTTCGAACAACGTAAAATCAAAGATACCTATGTAAAAGTCATTGCATTTTATCTGCCACAGTTTCATCGCATACCTGAAAACGACTTGTGGTGGGGAGAAGGATTTACTGAATGGACCAACACTCGCAAGTCGACAGCTCGTTTCGATGGGCATTACCAGCCACGCATACCACATTCCTCTACAGGCTATTACGATCTCAGCCAAGTTACAACGTTAGAAACTCAAGCGAAGCTTGCCAAACAAGCGAATGTTGACGCTTTTTGCTTCTATTACTATTGGTTCTCAGGCAAAAGACTTCTGGAAACACCAGTCGAGAATCTGTTTAATAACCCTCACATCGCGATCGAATACCTCGTCTGCTGGGCCAATGAGCACTGGACACGGCGATGGGATGGCTTAGATCATCACATCCTGATTGGTCAAGACTATCATCCAGGCTGGGAACTCGAGTTTATTGTCGATGTAGCAAAGTTTTTCGCCGATCCTCGTTACATACGCTTCAACGGCAAACCGATCTTGATGATTTATAAGCTTCTCGACATCCCAAATCCCGAGAAGATAATTGCATCATGGCGAGAATGGTGCCTCCAACATGGTATTGGTGAAATTAGTGTATGGGCTGTTTATGATGTCGCATTCCAAAATATTGATATCCCCTATGTGGACCGTTTTGTTGAGTTTCCACCTCGTCAAGTCGGGGCACTTAGAAAGATTGATGGCGATCATTTAAATCCCCAAGTTTCAGATTTCCATCTCTATGACTACAAAGCGTTGGTTCATAGTATCACCAGTGGTCTCTCAATCGCCGATTCGCTCGATTATCCGATATTCCGTACGGCAATGATGGGATGGGATAACTCAGCCCGCCGCAACGATGGATTTTCTGTTTGGATGAACTACAGCACTCAGGATTTCTTTGACTGGTGTAGACACATTTGGCAATACACGATTGAGAATCACCCTGTTAACGAACGGTTTATTTTCATAAATGCATGGAATGAATGGGCTGAAGGAACCTATCTTGAGCCGGATGAGCGCTTTGGATTCGCAAACATCAATGCCTTATCTCGTGCGATGACATCATTGCCGTTCGAGACAAGGCCGATGATCGCAGCAGCTCATTCAACCCCATCCCAATCAGTAGTTAACGACAGCTTCTCATCTCCTGTCCAGCTTAGAATTGCGGTGCATATTCACTTGTACTATGCTGACTCACTTGATCAAATTTGCACCTATCTCGCCAACATAGCAAGTTCCTTTGATGTTTTCGTAACCATCACCAATCCTCGGACAGAGTCCCTGGTTCGAAAACTGTTCAGCACGCTATCAAGAATTGACAAGCTTCATATCATCCTCGTTCCCAATATCGGAAGAGACATCGGTCCGTTCATCATTGAACTGGCTGACGTTATTGATCAGTATGACCTGTTATTGCATATTCATGGCAAACGCTCTGACTCGGTCTGGTGGGGACATTTATGGCGAGAGTATTTACTTGAGCATTGTCTCGGATCTGTTGACTATGTTAATTATATCATTAATGAGTTTCAGAATGATCGCCAATTAGGCCTCGTCAGCCCTCCAGTCTACCCTCCTTTGAAGGCACATATGACCTGGGGAGGGGATGATCAAAAGGAATGGTGTCAAGAATTTCTTGATCAGGTTGTCGGCCAACGTAGTGCCATCCCAGCCCTACCATCATCGCCATACTTCCCAGCAGGAAGTTTCTTTTGGGCACGCGTGAATGCGATCAAGCCGCTTTTCAATATGAATTTGTCCTATCAAGACTTTGCTGAGGAGAGATATGAAATTGACTATCGTCTCGAGCATGTCATTGAACGGCTATGGCCCTATGTCGCCGGATGCAATCAGTACAGCTATCAAACCTCTCTGAAGCATGATCTATCATCGGTTCCAAAGCTTTCAAACCGACGTCTGTGTATTTATGTAAGCTACTCTGGCTCCGTCTCAATCGGACCCGATGCCTTGCATTACATGATGACATTATCGACTTTTGTCGATACATTTATTATTGTCAGCAACTCACCCATCGCCGAAGATCAATTGCAACAGGTTGAAAGCCTGTGCTCAAAGCTGATCATCAGAAACAATTCTGGCTACGATTTTGGCGCATGGCGTGATGCAATCGCTGAGATAGGATATGAGACTCTAGCTGATTATGACGAGGTAATTCTTGCAAATTCGAGCTGTCTTGGTCCCTTCATTCCTTGGAGTCATGTCTTTGCAGCCATGGAAAATGAGGATTGTGATTTTTGGGGCCTATCTATTTTCCCTCAACTCATCAATTCGGATCGTCCCGAAGCTCAACAGCTGGCCGGTCAAACAATTCCTCGGCACATCCAATCTTTCTTCACAGTATTCAATAGATCTGTCGTGAGCTCCAGTGCATTCCAGTCTTTTTGGTGCTCTGTTAGTGATCAAACTGAACTGCTAACTGCTGTGGTTAGCTACGAAACTCAGTTGACAAAGCTTCTTGAGTCCTACGGATTTAAATATTCCGCTTATTGCAAAGGCCATGAGGCTATGCAAAGCCATAACAACGCCATCAATTATAACGCTATTTACAACCAGCCCTACGAAATGCTCCTGCTGGGAAGTCCCGTAATCAAAAACAAATTTGATGCAATGTGGCCTGGCCAGATTCAGTTGGTCAAAGAATTTATTGCCAGCACAAATTGCTACCCTTCTAACCTTTCTTCTTGCTGGCATTGATCTCTTCAATATCTCGCCAATGCGCCATCCCGGAAATCACAGCTAGAATTCGAGATGTGACTTCGAAGTGCCCCTTGGCACTTGCTCGCCTGATGTCTCCACTGGTTCTCAGTGAGGACGAGGTTTAGCAGCTCGAGGCTCTCGCCAGATCAAGATCTCTGCCGCACCCGATCGTGCAGAGCGCCCAGATCGTTTTGGCCTGCGTGGCATCAGCCCCGTCGTTTTGATACTCAGTAATCAAAAAGCCCCCTTGCGGGGGCTGGTTGACTTCAGAGAAGCTTGGCGTGGTTGCGCTCCGTTTTACTTGCTCTCCGTGAACTCAGCGTCGATCACATCGTCGCTGGAGGCGGCTCCGGCACCGTTGCCACCGCTGCCATTGCTGCCCGGGGCGCCATCAGCAGCGGCTCCAGCCGCACCGGCCTGCTGGTACACGGAGGCACCGGCGGCGTAAAGCGCCTGTTGCAGCTGCTCAAGACTGGACTTGATCGCGTCGGTGTCATCGCGCTCAACGGCGGCCTTGAGGTCGGCCGTGAAACCTTCCACCTTGGCCTTGTCGTCGGCACCCACCTTGTCGCCGAGCTCACCGAGCTGCTTTTCAGCCTGGTAGATCAGGGTTTCCGCTTGGTTCTTCAGGTCGATCTTCTCGCGCTTCTCTTTGTCGACGGCGGCGTTGGCCTCGGCATCCTTCACCATCCGATCCACCTCATTGTCGCTGAGGGTGGAGGCGCCGGTGATCGAGATGCTCTGCTCCTTGCCGCTGCCCTTGTCCTTGGCGGTGACGCTGAGAATACCGTTGGCATCGATGTCGAAGGTGACTTCGATCTGGGGAACGCCACGGGGAGAGGGGGGAATGCCGTCGAGACGGAAGGTGCCGAGCGACTTGTTGTCGCCCGCCATCTCGCGCTCACCCTGGAGCACGTGGATCTCGACGTTGGTCTGGCCGTCGACAGCCGTGGAGTAGGTCTCGGTCTTTTTGGTGGGGATGGTGGTGTTGCGGGTGATCATCTTGGTCATCACGCCGCCGAGGGTCTCCACGCCCAGGGAGAGGGGGGTGACATCGAGCAGCAGGATGTCCTTCACCTCACCGGCGAGCACACCGCCCTGAATCGCGGCACCAACGGCCACCACCTCATCGGGGTTCACCGTTTGGTTGGGATCCTTGCCAGTGATCCGCTTGACCAGCTCCAGCACGGCCGGGATGCGGGTGGAGCCACCCACCATCACCACTTCATCGAGCTCGCTGGTGGAGAGCTTGGCGTCCTTGAGCGCCTGCTCCACCGGCACCCGGCAGCGGTCGATCAGTTTGCTGGCCAGCTCCTCGAACTTGGCCCGGGTGAGGGTGAGATCGAGATGCTTAGGACCCTCCGGTGTGGCGGTGATGAAGGGCAGGTTGATCTCACTCTGGGAGGCGCTGGAGAGCTCGATCTTGGCTTTCTCAGCGGCTTCGGTCAGGCGCTGCAGCGCCTGCTTGTCGGCGCGCAGGTCAATGCCCTCATTGGCCTTGAAGCTGTCGGCCAGGTGGTCGACGATCACCTTGTCGAAATCGTCGCCGCCCAGGTGGGTGTCCCCGGAGGTGGAAAGCACCTCGAACACCCCATCGCCCACCTCCAGCACCGAGACGTCGAAGGTGCCGCCGCCCAGATCGAACACCAGGATGCGCTCGTTGCTCTTTTTATCGAGGCCGTAGGCCAGCGCCGCAGCGGTGGGCTCGTTGATGATCCGCAGCACCTCCAGGCCGGCGATCTTGCCGGCATCCTTGGTGGCCTGGCGCTGGGAGTCGTTGAAGTAGGCCGGAACGGTGATCACCGCCTGTGTGACCGTTTCCCCGAGGTATTTGCCAGCATCCTCGGCGAGCTTGCGCAGCACCTCGGCCGAGATCTCCTCGGGGGCGAACTGCTTGTTGAGCACCGGCGACTTGATTTTGACGTTGGCCCCGGCCTTCTCGACCGAGTAGCTGACCTCCTTCGACTCCTCATTGACCTCATCGACACGGCGGCCGATGAAGCGCTTGACCGAATAAAAAGTATTCTCAGGGTTCATCACCGCCTGGCGTTTGGCGATCTGACCCACCAGCTTGTCCTGGTTCTTGGTGTAAGCCACCACGGAGGGGGTGGTGCGGAACCCTTCGGCGTTGGCGATCACCGTGGGCTTGCCACCCTCCATCACGGCGACGCAGCTGTTCGTGGTGCCGAGGTCAATACCGACGACCTTTCCCATGGATTCCCACCTCCTGAGAGTGGATGAAAGCGGACTGAGAGCATCTTCAGCAGCAGTCCTCCCTGCCGGCGAGGCGTGGTTCCCGAACCGCCGCGGCGGATCAGAACGGCCATAAGCCAGTGCCCGCCTACGGTTTGCCCATGCCCCGGGCCGCCCTCTGACGCCGGCTGCGGGCCCGCCGCCGACCCTGTCGACCCATGCCGAGCGCCCCTCCAGCTCCGATCTCCGGCCGCACCGCCCTAGTGGGGGTGCTGGGGGACCCGGTGCGCCACTCCCTCTCACCGGCGATGCACAACGCGGCCCTGCAGTCCCTTGGCCTCGACTGGGTGTACCTGGCCCTGCCGGTGGCCGCCGCCGAGCTGGCCGGGGCCCTGCGGGCCCTGGAGGCCCTCGACTGCCGCGGGCTGAACGTGACCCTGCCCCACAAGCGGGCCGCCGCCACCCTGGCGGCCGAGCTCTGCCCCCTGGCTCGCCGGCTGGGGGCGGTC
Organism: Cyanobium sp.; assembly: GCA_044360135.1. GTDB lineage: Bacteria > Cyanobacteriota > Cyanobacteriia > PCC-6307 > Cyanobiaceae > Cyanobium. The sequence goes on along the minus strand of JBIKKX010000043.1, from coordinate 16,294 downwards.
AACACCCTGGTGCGGCGTCCGGAGGGGGGCTGGCTGGGCACCAACACCGATGTGGAGGGCTTCCTGGCGCCGCTGCGTGAGCGGCCCTGGCGGGGCCGGCGGGCCCTGGTGCTGGGCTGCGGCGGCAGCGCCCTGGCGGTGCTGGCGGGCCTGGAGATGCTCGGATTCGGGACGGTGCAGGTGGCAGGCCGGGATCCGGAGCGCCTGGGAGCCCTGGTCGAGGGCTGCCACGGCTGGATGCCCCAGCTGCAACCGATCGCCTGGGGGGGCGGGGTGGAGGTGGACGCCCTGGAGGAGGCCCTGGCCAGTGCCGATCTGGTGATCAACACCACCCCCGTGGGCATGGCCAGCCCCCACGACCCCGGCGCGGCGGGGCGCTGCCCGCTCGGGCCCGCCGCCCTGGAGCGGCTGCGACCGGAAGCCAGCGTCTATGACCTGATCTACACGCCGCGGCCCACCGCCCTGCTGGCGGCGGCCAGCCGCCAGGGCTGCCAGGTCTTCGACGGCCTGGAGATGCTGGTGCGCCAGGGCGCCGCCGCCCTGGCCCTGTGGAGCGGCCACGACCAGGTGCCGGTGGCGGTGATGCGCCAGGCAGCACTGCAGCAGCTTGAGGGCCCCTAGCCTGGAGTCCTGAACCGCCGCCGGCGCCCCCGAGTTCCCATGCAGGATTCCCCGATCTGGCAGCGCCTGCTGGCGGCCCTGGCCTACCTGCTGCCCTGGAGCGACGCCATCCCCTTCGGCCAGGGCCTGTTCGGACCCCTGCCCTGGCTGCGTTGGCTCACCCTGCCGGCCCTGCCGGTGCTGCAGCTGCAGGAGCTCGTTCCCTTCGGGAGCCTGGTGCTGTTTCTGGTGCTGTTCCTGGCGGTGGTCCGCAATCCGCGGGTGCCCTACCCGATCCGCTTCAACGTGCTGCAGGCGATCCTGATCGACATCGTGCTGGTGCTGCTCAGCCTGGCGTTCAGCATCCTGCTGGCCCCGCTCAGCGGCAGCCTCGGCTTCCTGGTGCGCACCCTGCAGAACACCGTCTTCCTGGGGGCGCTGCTGTTGGTCGGATTCGCCGTGGTCCAGAACCTGCGCGGCAAGGACGCCGACATCCCGACCGTCTCCGAGGCGGTGCGGATGCAGCTGTTCTGAGGCCAGCCCGCCCGACAGCACCGCGGCACCAGGCCGGCCCGTTGCCGATCCGCGGCGGGGGAATGGGGAGAGCCGTTGCGATAGGTTGGCGGGTCCGTCGCTGGCGGGCCCCCGGCCCGGCAGCCGCTGCCCCCACCATCCAGGCGACCATGACGCAGCCTTACTACGAGACCATGTACATCCTCCGCCCGGACATCCCGGAAGAGGAGGTCGAGAGCCATGTCAATAAGTACCGCGATCTGGTGATCGAAGCCGGCGGCGAAGTGCTCGACAACCAGATGCGCGGCAAGCGTCGCCTCGCCTACCCGATCGCCAAGCACCGCGAAGGCATCTACGTGCAGATCAACCACAACGGCGACGGCCAGCATGTGGCCCCCCTGGAGCGGGCGATGCGCCTCTCCGAGGACGTGATCCGGTACCTCACCGTCAAGCAGGACGGGCCGATGCCCGCCCCCCGCACCATGCCCGTGACCAGCAGCGAGCCGGCGGCGGCCACCGCCACCGAGGCCGCACCGGCGGGCTGATTCCGGCCATCCCGCTGCAGCAGAGCGGGACCTGGGCGGGGCAACGACGCCGACGACGACGTCGTCGTCGAACGGACGCACCCGTTCAACTCCCCTACAGTCCTGCCGACACGATGGGCAGCCACCGATGACGACCAGCGACGGCGCGTCCGGGCAGCCCATGGCCGACCCGGACCCCGCTGGTTCCGGCGAGCCCGCTTCACTGGCCAGGAACGAGCCACTGCCCAGGCCCAGCGGCGCCGCTGCCAGGCCCCCCTCCCGCACCCTTCAGCTGGTGCCACCGCTGCCCGACCCCCTGTCACCCCCCGGCCGGGACCAGCCCGCAACGGATCCAGCCCTGGCCGCCGCCAACCGACGGCTGGAGCGGGAGCTGGCGGAGGTGCAAGAGGAGGTGGCGGCCCTGGAAGAGCTGCTGGAGGAACTGCCAGCGATCTTCGAGCGCAAGTTCCAGCAGCGCCTGGTGGCGGTGCTTGAGGAGCGGCGCCGGCTGGAGGCCGATAACCGCGACCTCCGCGCCCAGCTGCGTGCCCTGGGCCCGGGGGCAGCGGAGGTGCCGCTGCAACGGCTCCATGGCCTACTGCCGCCAGGCAGCCTTGGCAGCGCCCTGCGGCTGGAACAGCAGGAGGGCGGCTCCAGCGCGACCAGTGGTGAGCGCAGGGGGCCCGGAGGCTCCGCAGGCTCAGCGATGCCGGGCTGACCAGAGCCGGGTTGGCAGACCCCAGACGTAGATGAAGCCCTCGGCGGCGCGGTGATCGAAGCGATCATCGCTGCCGTAGGTGGCCATGCTGTCCACGTAGAGGCTGTCGCTGGCGCTGCTGCGCCCGACCACGGTGGCGTTGCCGCGGTGCAGGCGAACGCGGACGCTGCCGTTGACGGTGGTCTGGGTGCGATCGAGGAAGGCGTCGATCGCCTCCTTGAGCGGCCCGAACCAGAGCCCCTGGTAGACGAGCTCGGCCCAGGTGGTCTCCAGCTGCCGCTTGACCCGCTGCACCTCGGCGGCGAGGGTGAGGCTCTCCAGTTCCTGGTGGGCGCGGATCAGCAGCAGCAGACCGGGGGTTTCGTAGATCTCACGGCTCTTGATCCCCACCACCCGGTTCTCGATCATGTCGATCCGGCCGAAACCATGCAGGCCGGCCAGGGCATTGGCTCGGCGGATCAGGGCCACCGGATCGAGCCGCTCGCCATCGATCGCCACCGGATTGCCGGCCTCGAAGGCGATCTCCACCAGCTGGGGTTCGGCCGGCGCCGCCTCGATCGAACGGGTCATGGCGTACACCTCCTCGGGGGGTGCCACGGCCGGATCCTCCAGCTCGCCGGCCTCGATGCTGCGGCCGAGGAGGTTGAGATCGATCGAGTAAGGAGACGCCTTGCTCACCGGCGCCGGAATGCCGCAGCGTTCGCCGTAGGCGATGGTCTCCTCCCGGCTCATGCCCCACTCCCGGGCCGGGGCAAGCACCGTCAGTTCGGGAGCGAGGGCGCCGATCGCCACATCGAAGCGCACCTGGTCGTTGCCCTTGCCGGTGCAGCCGTGGGCCACGGCATCGGCACCTACCTCCCGGGCCACCTCCACCAGACGGCGGGCGATCAGGGGCCGGGCCAGGGCGGTGGAGAGGGGATAGCGGCCCTCGTAGAGGGCGTTGGCGCGGATGGCGGGGAACGCGAATTCGGTGATGAAGGGTTCGATCAGATCCCCCACCAGCGACTGGCTGGCCCCGGCCGCCAGGGCCTTGAGACGGATCGGCTCGAGTTCGTCACCTTGGCCAAGGTCGGCGGCGAAGGTGATCACCTCCTCCACGCCCCACTCCTGGCGGAGATAGGGAATGCAGACGCTGGTATCGACACCGCCGGAGTAGGCGAGCACCACTTTGCGGGCCCGGGGGGCCCCGTCCTGTGCCGTCGCCGTCATCGCTGCTGCTCCTGGGTGGATGCCTCCGATTCTCCCCTTTCGCCGGTTGCCGGCACGGACCAGTTCCGCAGCAGCCAGAGGCCCGTGGCCAGGGGCGGCAGCAGCAACAGGGCCCAGACCACCGGGGCGTGGGGGGTGAGGGGATCGCTCCAACGGCGGCCGGCCAGCGCCAGGGCAGCGCTGACCAGCAGGGCCAGGCCCCAGAGCAGAGCCAGGGAGCGGACCTTGGCGGCATCGGAACCGGACATGGGCAACGCGTCTGAGGATTGCTAGGTTGGAGGATCGCTTGTTCGGAGCTCTTGACCAGAGCCCTGGAGCGGTGCCCCCGTGGGGCCTGCGGGCCGGGATCCAGACCCCCTGGAATCGGTCCATTCCTCCGGACGTACCCCCTGCCCCGGCATGAGCATCCTCGACACGATCAATCCCTCCCTCACCCGCTACCGCCGCGATGAGCCGGCGCCGGTGCTGCCCCTGCGGGAGGAACCCGACCTGCTCAGCCTGCTTGAGGCCAGCGGCCGCCTGGTGGCCGATGAAGAATCCGCCGGCACCGAGGTGAGCACGGTGGAGGAGGAGGAGCTCTCCGCGCTGATGGGCGAGAAGGAGGACTACAACCAGCCCGACGAGCAGGTGGAGGAGGACTGGGAGGACTGAATCCCGACTCCGCCACTGCAGACCCCGCGATGACCCGCGACGACGGCAGGTTCCCGGCAGCCCTGCTCGGGATGCTGATTCTTCTGGCCTGCCTGGCCAGCGACTGGCTGGTGGCCAACTCCGCCCTGACCGTGCCCCTGGTGGTGGCGGCCCTGGTGAGCGCCGCCGTGGCCCGCTGGGGGGTGCCGAAGCTGCGCAGCCTCAAGCTCGGGCAGGTGATCCGGGAGGAGGGTCCCCAGGCCCACCACAGCAAGGCGGGCACCCCCACCATGGGCGGCCTGCTGGTGGTGCCCGTGGGGGTGCTGGTCGGCGGCCTGACCAGCCCAGGCGATCCGCGGTTGCTGGCGGTGGCGGCGGTGAGCCTGGCTTACCTGGCGATCGGCGCCATCGACGACTGGCGCAGCCTGACCAAACGCACCAACACCGGCCTCACCCCCCGGGGCAAGCTGCTGCTCCAGGCCGGCGCGGCCCTGCTGTTCCTGCTCTGGGCCGGCCTCGGCGGCTGGCTGAACGGGGCCGATCCGGCCGCCGTCTCCCTGCCCTTCGGCTGGCTGCTGCCCCTCGGGCTGCTGATCTGGCCCCTGGGGCTGTTCGTGTTCCTGGCCGAAAGCAACGCCACCAACCTCACCGATGGCCTCGATGGCCTGGCGGCCGGCTGCGGCGCGATCGTGTTCACCGGCATGGCGCTGCAGCTGATGCTGCGCGGCCACGGCGGCGATCCCTCCCTGGCGGCCTTCTGCGCCGCGATGGCCGGCTGCTGGCTCGGCTTCCTCAGCCAGAACCGCCATCCGGCGCGGGTGTTCATGGGCGACACCGGTTCCCTGGCCATGGGCGCCGCCCTCAGCGCCGTGGCTTTGCTCAGCGACAGCCTCTGGCCACTGCTGCTGATGGGCGGGGTGTTCCTGGCGGAGTCGGTCTCGGTGATCCTTCAGGTCTGGGTGTACAAGGCCACCAAGGGCCCGGACGGCAAGGGCCGGCGCCTGTTCCGGATGGCCCCCCTGCACCACCACTTCGAGCTGGGCGGCATCAGCGAGCAGGGGGTGGTGCTGGGGCTGTGGGGCACCAGTCTGGCTCTGGTGCTGCTCGGGCTGCTGCTGCGGCCCTGAAGGGTCGGGTGGGGCCCGGTCCTGGGGGCCGCCAGTGGCCTTCCTAAACTGAGGTGTCTACCGCGGGTGGTTCGCCATGGCCTACTTCACCTGGAAGGACACGGGCCTGACGGCGGACTGCGCCAGCCTCGACGCCATGGCCGCCCGCTTCGAAGAGGCCGCCGCGCTGCTGCGGCGCATGGCGGCTGAAGGGTTCTGGCTGGAGCTCCAGGCCGATGGTCCCCACATCAACCACGCCGACCCGGCGGTGTTCGAGGCCTACGGCTTCATCAGCGAGGAGCCGCCGGTGCGCCAGCTGACGCTCCTCAACTGACGTTCTTTGGCCCGCCCTGGCCTGCTCAAGCAAAAGACGGCTCAAGCGACAGTCCAACGGTCTGCCCAACGGCAGCACGAGCGGGCGCCAGGGTTCAGCGGCGCAGGAAGCCCACCACCCACACCCCCACGAAGGCGAGGGAGGAAAGGGCCAGGTAGATCAGGGTCCAGCGCTGCAGATCCGCCAGGGTGAGCCCGAAGGGCAGGGCCGCATCGGCGGCGGTGGTCAGGGCCAGGGGCAGCGACAGGGCCGGCAGCAGGGTCGCCGGCAGTGCGGAAAGGGCAGCGACGGGCATCGGCAGGCCGGGCTCGGAACGGGGATGGGACGCCGCCAAGGGTGGCGCCGGATCGGGTCAAGTTAGGGGAGGGCGGACTGGGGCGGCAGCGGCGCCAGCGTCTGGGATCGGAACGATGGCGGGGGGACAGGGCGATGCCTTGTCGAACCCCGGATCAGACCGAGCTGCGATGGTGCCCGGCGTCAGGCGGGCGGCCAGGATCTGGGAACCCAAGCGGCCGATCCGATGGCTTCCACCCCGGCTTCCACCCCCCCCTCCGCAGCCGCGACGCCAGAAACCCCGGCGCCGACCCTGCCCCGCACCCTGATGCTGCTCGGCAGCGGCGAGCTGGGCAAGGAAGTGGCGATCGCCGCCCAGCGGCTGGGCTGCCGGGTGATCGCCGTCGACCGCTACGCCGACGCCCCGGCGATGGCGGTGGCCCAGGTGGCGGAAGTGGTGGCGATGACCGATCCGGAAGCCCTGCGGGCGGTGGTCCGCCGCCACCGCCCCGACCTGGTGATCCCTGAGATCGAGGCCCTGGCGGTCGATGCCCTGGCGGACCTGGAGGCCGAGGGGATCACCGTGATCCCCACCGCCCGCGCCACGGCGGTGACGATGAACCGCGACCGCATCCGCGACCTGGCGGCCGGCCCCCTCGGCCTGCGCACCGCCCGCTTCGCCTATGCCGAAACCGCCGCAGACCTGGCAACGGCGGCGGCGCCCCTGGGCTGGCCCGTGGTCGTCAAGCCGGTGATGAGCTCCTCCGGCAAGGGCCAGAGCGTGGTGCGCGGTCCGGAGGGCATCGCCGCCGCCTGGGAGGCAGCCCAGGCCGGCGCCCGGGGCAGCGGCACACGGGTGATCGTGGAGGAGTTCCTGCGCTTTGAGCTGGAGATCACCCTGCTCACCGTCAAGCCGTGGCAGGGCCCCACCCTGTTCTGCCCGCCGATCGGCCACATCCAGGAGCGGGGCGACTACCAGTGCAGCTGGCAACCGGCGGCCCTGGGCGAACGGCAGCTGCGGGAAGCCCAGGCCATGGCCCGGGCTGTGACCGATGCCCTGGGCGGCGCCGGCCTGTTCGGGGTGGAGGTCTTCCTCTGCGGCGATCCGGCCGATCCGGAGGTGGTCTTCTCGGAACTCTCGCCCCGCCCCCACGACACCGGCCTGGTGACCCTGGCCGGCCAGAACCTCTCGGAATTCGAGCTCCATCTGCGGGCCGTGCTCGGCCTGCCGATCCCTGAGATCCGCTCCACCGGCCCCGCCGCCAGCCGCGTGATCCTGGCTTCGGAAAACCTGGCCGCACCGGCCTATGCCGGCCTGGAAGCCGCCCTGGCGATCCCCGACACCCAGGTGCTGCTGTTCGGCAAACCCGAGGCCCGGCCCCAGCGGCGCATGGGGGTGGCCCTGGCGCGGGGCTCCAGCGAAGCCGAAGCCAGGGACCGGGCCGACCGGGCCGCCGCCTCCATCACCCTGCACGATCGCGAAACGGTCCGCGGGACCCTGGTGGGAACGGCGCGGAGGCCGTAAGGTTCGCCGAGCACCTGCTGCCATGAGCCAGGCCCCTTCACCCCCTGAGCCCCTCTACCGCCAGCGGCGTCTACGCGGCAGCCGAAAGCTTCGGGGCGGGGCCCAACGCAGCGAAACCAGCGCGTCCCTCCCCAACACCGAGGGCGGAGAGATCTGGAGCGATAGCCCGACCGGCGGCATCCCCACCCCTTCCAGCCCGGTGAATCGACGGCCGGGCGGTCCGGCACCCCGGCGTCGCAGCTCCCGGACCCTGGCCAGCTTCGCCATCGGCCTCGGGCTCGGTGTGCTGCTTGGCCAGAATCCACCCCTATCGGTTTCGCCCCTGCTGGCGGTGCTTCAGTCGCTGCCTGAGCGGCTCCAGACTCTTGGCTGGAAGCAGGCGCCGGTGTTGGTGCTGGGCAGTGATGTGGTGGGCGGCAACACCGATGTGATGTTCGCCGTGCAGATCGACAAGGGCATCACCACGATCACCCAGCTGCCCCGCGATACCTACGTCGAATCGCCTCGACTCGGGGTGGTCAAGGCCAATGCCCTCTACGGCGAACTGGGGCCGGCGGCCGTCAAGGAGGAAGCCAGCCGTCTGCTGGGCTTCCCGGTAGCCCGTCACTTCAAGGTCAATCTCGATGCCGTCGCCAAGGTGGCTGATGCCCTGGGCGGTGTGGAGGTGGATGTGCCGAAGCGGATGTTCTATGTCGATAACAGCCAGGGGCTGCTGATCGATCTCTATCCGGGCCCCCAGGTGCTCAAGGGCAAGGAGCTGGAAGGCTTCCTGCGCTTCCGCCACGATGAGGAAGGCGATCTGGGCCGCATGCAGCGGCAGCGCATGGTGATCAACCAGGTCTTTGGAAAGCTGGCCCAGCCGGCCACCCTGGCCCGGTTGCCGGCGCTGCTGCAGATCGCTGGCCAGGACATCCGCACCGATCTCTCGCCCCTCGAGATGACCCGCCTGCTCAGCGCCATGGCCAACACCCGCCTAAGCACCAGGCGGCTGCCAGGGCGGGAGTACTGGGAAAACGACCTCAGCTACTGGATGCCCGATTCCAACAGCCACCATCCCAGCGGCAACGGTGAACCACCTCCCTGAGGGCCGCAGCGGCGATCCTCAGGCGGCCAGCGTTTGCGGCGGATGTTGCTGGAGTACCCGCCGCAGGTAGAGGCCGGTGTGGCTTGTGGGGTGCTCAGCCACGTCTTCTGGTGTGCCCGTTACCACGATCTCACCGCCCTTATCGCCACCCTCGGGGCCCAGATCGATGATCCAGTCGGCGCAACGAATCACATCGAGGTTGTGCTCGATCACCAGAATCGAATTGCCCTTATCCACCAGCCGCTGCATCACCTCCATCAGCTTGTGCACGTCATAGAAGCTGAGGCCGGTGGTGGGTTCATCGATCAGGTAGAGGGTCTTGCCGGTGGCGCGCTTGGAGAGTTCGGTGGCCAGCTTCACCCGTTGGGCCTCGCCGCCGGACAGGGTGGGGGCACTCTGGCCTAGCTTGATGTATCCCAGTCCCACATCCACCAGGGTGCGGAGCCGGTCAGCCGCCTGGGGGATGGCGCTGAACTCCTCGGCGGCCTGCTCCACCGTCATCTCCAAAACATCGGCGATGGTGTGGCCCCGGTAGGTCACCTGGAGGGTCTCGCGGTTGTAGCGGGCCCCCTTGCAAACCTCACACTGCACATAAACATCCGGCAGGAAGTTCATCTCAATCACATTGACGCCCTGGCCGCCGCAGGCTTCGCAGCGCCCACCCTTGACGTTGAAGCTGAACTGACCCACCTGGTAGCCGCGGGCCTTGGCCTCGACCGTGGCCGCGAACACCTGGCGGATCGGATCGAAGGCGCCGGTGTAGGTGGCCGGGTTGGAGCGAGGCGTGCGACCGATCGGGCTCTGGTCGATCACGATCACCTTGTCGACCGCCTTGATCCCCCGCAGCTCCTCCAGGCCCGTGGGGAAGGGCACCTTCAGGCCGAGCTTGTGCTCCAGGGCCGGGTGCAGCAGCTCATTGACCAGGGTGCTCTTGCCGCTGCCGCTCACCCCGGTCACGCAGACGAGCCGGCCGAGGGGGATCTCGACGCTGAGGTTCTGGAGGTTGTTGCGGTTGCAGCCCACCATGGTGAGACGGCGACTGCCGGCATCGCGACGCTCGGCGGGGGTGGGAATCGAACGGCGGCCGCTGAGGTAGGCGCCGGTCAGGGAGTGCTCCGCCGCCAGCAGATCGGTGATCCCCCCCTCGGCCACGATCCGGCCGCCGTGAACCCCGGCGCCGGGGCCGATGTCCACGATGTGGTCGGCGGCACGGATCGTGTCTTCGTCGTGTTCAACCACGATCAGGGTGTTGCCCAGATCGCGCAGCTTCAGCAGGGTGGCCAGCAAGCGGTCGTTGTCGCGCTGGTGCAGGCCGATGCTCGGCTCATCCAGCACATACAGCACCCCGGTCAGTCCGGCACCGATCTGGGTGGCCAGGCGGATCCGTTGGGCCTCACCGCCGGAGAGGGTCATGGCAGGCCGATCGAGGCTGAGGTAATCAAGGCCCACATCCAGCAGGAAACGCAGGCGCATCCGGATCTCGCGCAGCACCAGCTCACCGATCTGGATCTGGCGTGGGGTGAGCAGCGGTCCGGCGGCGGCGCTCGCCCCCACCCCCATCAGGGCCTCGATCCGCTGCAGGGTGTCGGCCACGCTCACGGCGGTGAGCTCATGGATGCCGTAGGGACCGACCCGCACCGCCAGGGCCTCGGGCCGCAGCCGCAGACCACGACAGGTGGCGCAGGGCACCAGCTCCTGAAACTTCTCCAGTTTCTGGCGCACCGCCTCACCGCCGGCATCGCGGAGCTGGCGCTCCAGGATCGGCAGGATCCCCTCGAACGGCCGCATGAAGGTCTGGCTTTTGCGGTAGCGGCTGTCGGCCTGGATGGCGATCGGCTCAGTGCTGCCGTTGAGCAGCACCTCCTGCTGTTCGGCGCTGAGCTGGTTCCAGGGGGTCTTGAGCTCGAAGCCGAAGGCCTCACCCACCGAATAGAGGAGGGAAAAGTAGTAGCTGTTGTCCTTCTCGCTCCAGGGCGCCACGGCGGCGTAGACCGGCAGGGAGGGATCGGGCACCACCCGCTCGCTGGTGAAGCGCCGCAGGAAGCCGATGCCGTGGCAGTCGGCACAGGCGCCATAGGGGCTGTTGAAGGAGAACAGGCGCGGAGAGAGTTCCTCGATCACGGCGCCATGCACCGGGCAGGCGAAGTTCTCGGAATAGAGGCGCTCGCGCTCGATGCCCTCAGGCAGCTCCTCCCCACTCTTCGGCACCACCTCCACCAGGGCCAGGCCCTCGCCGCGCTTGAGGGCGGTGCGCAGGGAATCGGTGAGCCGCTCCTGCACACCCTCGCGGGCCACCAGGCGATCGACCACCACCTCGATGTTGTGGGCGTGGTTCTTGTCGAGCTCGATGTTGTCGGCCAGCTCACGCACCTCGCCATTGATCCGCACCCGGGCGAACCCCTCGGCCACCAGTCCGCTGAGCAGCTTGACGTGGGTGCCCTTCTTGCCCCGCACCACCGGCGCCAGGAGCTGGTAACGGGTGCCTTCCGGCAGGGTGAGGATCTGGTCCACCATCTCATCGATGGTCTGGGGCCGGATCGAGCGGTCGCACTGGGGGCAGTGGGGTTCGCCGGCGCGGCCGAACAGCAGGCGCAGGTAGTCCTGGATCTCGGTCACCGTGCCCACGGTGGAGCGCGGGTTGTGGCTGGTTGATTTCTGATCGATCGAGATCGCCGGCGAGAGGCCCTCGATCGCGTCCACATCGGGCTTGTCGACCTGGCCGAGGAACTGGCGCGCGTAGGCCGAGAGGCTCTCGACGTAGCGGCGTTGACCCTCGGCAAAGATCGTGTCGAAGGCCAGGGAGCTCTTGCCGCTGCCGCTCACCCCGGTGAACACCACCAGGCGGTTGCGGGGGATCGTCAGGTCGACGTTGCGGAGATTGTGCTGGCGGGCGCCGCGCACCCGGATCACATCCTCCAGGCTGCCGCCGCTGAGGGCGCGGGTGGCGGCTTCGGAGGGGGAGAGCCGCTGGTCCTGGATGTCAAGCGGATCTTCGGCAGGGCTTGCGACCACCCGTGCGGTTCGGGAGCCGGCGCTGGCGCGGGGCATGGGAAGCTCTGACGGCCGATGAGTCTAGGCGGGTCGTTTCACGCCACCGAACCCGTTGGTGAGCCCATCGACCTGGACCCGGGAGGACGCCACGGCGAGGCAGCGCCCTCAGCGATCGCTCACTTCACCCTGGGTGGCGCTGCTGTTCTGGTGGCCCTGGAGGTGCTTTTCACAGGCGCCGGCGGACCCGGCCCAGCCAGCCACCAGGCTGAGCAGGGCGAGCAGGGAGAGCAGGGGACGGACGGACATCGCTGGGAAACGGTTCTGAAGCCAGGCTAGGAACAGCCCGGGGCTGGAGCCAGGCGGGTGTTGTTTTGCGCGTGAGGCCAATGGGGCTGGCTCCTGGCGATGGCACCCGGCCCTGGCGCCAGGGGGCTCAGGCGGCGGGCCGGCGGGGCCTGGGGTTGGCGGGCGCAGGCGGGGCCACCGCGACCGGGGCGGCGGTCGCCTCCCGGGCCTGGAGATCGAGCAGGCTGGCGGCATAGCTGAACGCCTCGCCGGAATCGCCACCCGCCAGTTCGGCCAGTTCCGCCTGGCGCTGCTGAGTGTCCCGCAGCCGGGACACTCGCGTCAGGGTCTGGCCGGCCTCGACCGCCTTGCTGACCCGGAAATGGTGGTCGGCGGCGGCGGCGACCAGGGGCTGGTGGGTGACGCAGAAAACCTGTCGCCGGGCCGCCAGCTGCCGCAGCAGCGCCGCCATCGCCCCGCTCACCCGGCCGCTGACGCCGCTGTCGATCTCATCGAACAGCAGGGTGACATCGGGATCGGCGGCGGCCAGGCAGGTCTTGAGGGCCAGCAGGAAGCGGCTCATCTCGCCGCCGGAAGCCACCTCCGCCAGCGGCGCCAGGGGCTGGCCGGGGTTGGCCGAAAACAGGAACTGCACAGCGTCGGCGCCCTCCTCAGCGGCAGCCGCGGCGCTGATCGCCACCGCGAAACGCACATTGGCCAGGCCCATCGGCCGCAGGGCCTCCATCAACTGCTGCTCAAGCCGCTCGGCGGCGCCACGGCGGGCGGCACTGAGGCGAGCATTGGCCTGGTCGCGGGCGCTGCGAGCCTCCGCCTCGGCCGCCTCCAGGGCCGCCAGGCTGGCCTCGGCACCACCGGGGGCCAGCTGCTCGCGCAGCTGATCGCGCCAGGCGATCAGGGCCGCCAGGTCGAGGCCATGGCGGCGCTCCAGGGCCTTGAGCTGGCTGATGCGCTCCTGCAGCTGGGCCAGGCTGTCGGGATCACTCTCCAGGGAGGTGCCGTAGCGGTCGAGATCCCGGGCCAGGTCCTGCACCTGCACCAGGGCGTCTCTGCAACGGTCAGCCAGGGCGGCGGCAGCCGGATCGACCTGCTGCATCTGGGCCAGCTCCGCCTCGCAGGCCGCCAGGTGATCGAGCACAGCCGGAGCCTCCTCGGCCCCCTCCACCAGCCGTGCCAGCAGGGTCATCACCCCTTCCTGCAGACGCACCCCGTGGGCGAGGCGGTTTTCCTCCGCCTGCAGCCGCTCCCGCTCATCGGGGACCTCCAGGCCGGCCGCCTCGAGGTCCTCCAGCAGCTGCTCCTGGCGCTCCCGCTCCTGCAACAGCCGCTGCCAGCTGGAGCGGGCCTCCTCCAAGGCCGCCGCCGCCTGCCGCCAGGCGCGCCAGGCGGCAGAAACGGCCAGCAGCAGGGACGGCTGGCTCTCCCCGGCAAAGCGGTCCAGCCAGCGCCGCTGCTGACCGGGGCGGGCCAGCTGCTGGGTCTGGCCCTGAACGGTGAGATCGAGCAGCAGGGGGCGGAGCTCCTGGATCTGGCTGCGGTTCACGGCCACGCCGTTAAGGCGCTGGCGGCTGCCCAGCCGGCCCTCCTGCAGCCGCCACTCGCGGCTGAGCAGCAGCTCCTCATCGGCCTCCAGCTCCTGGGCCGCCAGCCAGTCGCGCAGGGGCGGGGTGAGCGAGAAGCTGGCCTCGATCTGGCCGCGCTCGGCGCCGCGCCGCAGCAGGCGACCAGCCTGGGCGCCGCTGACACCACCGAGCAGGGCATCGAGGGCGTCGAGCAGGATCGACTTGCCGGCTCCGGTCTCGCCGGTGAGCACGGTGAAGCCCGGCTCGAAGACCAGCTCCAGCCGCTCGATCAGGGCAATGTTCTCGAGGCGAAGACCGGTGAGCACGGCGGCAGCCGCGGGCGGCACTGACCGTAGCGGCGGTAGCGGGATTGTCCAAGGGTGGGGCAGGAGAGCCCGGTGATGGCTCCAAGGGTTGGAGATCTGACTGAGTGGATTGGGCGGGGCCGTGGCTGGCTGTTGGCTGCCATTGGCTCCTGCTTCCCCCGCCTCAGGCGGTGTTCAAGGCCGCCCTGTGCAACGTGAAGAAACGGTCCAGCCCACGGGCAGCCTTGATTCGGCCTCGGGCATCGAGGTCCCGTGGTGCGGGGCCTCGCGAGGGTCTGGGCCGCTTGCCGTGTGGCTGGTGGCTGGTGGCTGGTGGCATCCAGGTGACGCAGTTCGCAGGCCTTGATGGTGTTGGTGCTGCAGGAGCCGGCATCCGCGAGCAGATCCCTTCCACGTCAACGACACCGCCTTCTCCTGGAGCCCCGGGCGGGTGCAGTTCACCTACCCCGAGCCGGTGCTGGCCCTGGAGCAGCAGCTCAAGCTCGCCCACAAGAGCGCCGAGGGGAACGGCACCGCTGTCCGTCGCCATGGCCGGCCGTTCTGGACGATCAAGCTTCCGTCGGCCTGATGATCAGCCCGGCCCCGCTCCCCAGCATCCCGGCTTCGGTGCCTGGCCAATCCGGCTCGGGGGCGGGCACGGCGCTGCTGGCGCTGGATTCGGGCACCTGCACCGGCTGGGCCCTCCGGGAACGCGGCGGCCGCATCTGCAGCGGCAGCCAGCCCTTCCGGCCGCAGCGCTTTGAGGGGGGCGGCATGCGCTTTCTGCGCTTCCACCGCTGGCTCACAGAGTTGATCCAGGCGTCTGCCCCTTCCACCGCCCTGGCGATTGATCAGGTGGTCTTCGAGGAGGTGCGGCGCCATGCCGGTGTGGACGCTGCCCATGCCTACGGCGGCTTCCTCGGCCAGCTCGGCTCCTTCTGCGAGCACCACCGCATCCCCTATCAGGGCGTGCCGGTCGGGACGATCAAGCGCTTCATCACCGGCAAAGGCAACGCCAGCAAGGAGGCGGTGATCACGGCGATCCGCGCCCTGGGCCACTCCCCGGTGGACGACAACGAGGCCGATGCCCTGGCCCTGTTGCACTGGGCGATCGCCACCGCCGGGGGCGCTGATGGCTGAGCGTCGCCATGGCCGCAGCCGGAGGCCCCTGCGCAGCCCGCCTCCCCACCCTGCGCCGGCCGATGCGATCGATCTGCTGCGCGCCGCCGCCAGCGCCGAGGACGACGACGGCAACCCGATCGGCGCCCCCCAAGGCGTGGACCCCAGCCGGCCGGTGGGACCGGGCAACCCACCCAGGCAACAGCGCAAGGCCAACCCGGTCCCGAGGCCCAGTCGCCTCGAAATCGAGCGGCGGGTGGCGCAGGCCCAGCTGTGGATCGTGCAACGGCTGCCGATGGTGCAGATCCTGGAGAACGCTGGTTCCAGCTGGGGGGTGACCAACAGCCTCACGGTGCACCGCTACCTCAACCTTGCGCGTGAGCGCATGGTTCAGGAGCTGATCTCCGATCGCCGGCGGCACCAGGCCGAGCAGATCTTTGCGCTGAAGGGGACGCCGCCAACGGCCCGGCCGTCTGCCAGCTGCTCAAGCGCCAGGTGCCGGGGCTGATCGCCATCCCGCCCAAGGGCAGCAAGGCCTCGCGCGCCCATGCCGTTGCCCCGTTGGTGGAAGCAGGGCAGGTGCGCTTCCACCGCCGATCTGAGTCCCTGATCGAGGAGCTGCTGGCTTTCTCTCCGCGGGGAGGGATCGACGACCAGGTGGATGCCTTCTGCCAGGGGGTGCTGTGGATCGAGGCGCAGTACTGGCTCGGGCGGGGCCACAGCTCGGCACCGCTGCCAATGGTCTTCTCACGCTGACGATGGCCCGCGTGTTGCGCTGCATCGACTCTCGGTTCCCCCAGCAGGCCCCTTCCGGGCAGTTGGATCTGCCGCTGCATCCGCGGGTGGTGGCGACCTGTATGCCGAAGCGCCGCCTTACTCCCCAGCCAGCGAGGCCACCAGCGACGCAGCACGCCGTGCAGCTGGTGATCGCCTATCCCAGCCGGCCTCGGCGGCACCGGCCGGTGAATCCCCATTCCGCTGCGAATGCCCTGGCTCTGCAGCACCGCGATATCGCGCAGACCGTGGCGGCCAACATCTCGCGGCGTACCGGCCACCCCAGGGACGATCTGGAGCAGATCGCGATGATCGGCATCCTGCAGGCGGCTCGCCGCTTCTCACCCGAGCGGGGATCGTTCCGGCCCTACGCCCGCACCTATGCCAACGGGGAGGTCTACCACTACCTGCGCGATAAGGGCTTCCTAATCAAGGTGCCAGCGAGCTGGCGGGAGCTGCATGCCCGGGGACAGAAATTGCTGAGGTTGGGGGCTCCTGTTGGAGAACTACCCGCGCGGCTGGGGGTCAGCAGGGAGCGGTGGGGGGAGATTGTGGTGGCTTGCAGCCAGCGGGTTGTGGCGTTTGAGGTGGGGGAGGAGGCTGGCGTCCCAGCGAGTGGTGTAAATCCACAGGGCCTCAGCCCGGCGTAGCCGGGCTGAGCGTCCGCACCTCAGGCGATCGGCTCCACGGCTGACGTTGCAAGGGGTGGGCAGGCCCGTTTCCC
>JBIKKX010000030.1:0-42104 GCA_044360135.1 Cyanobium sp. | reverse complement strand
TCGTCTCCAACGGGTAGGGAGGACGTCCGCCTTTGGAGCCGGTCTTGGGGTAGCAGGGCTCGATCAGATCGATCAGTGCCTTCCAGGGAACGACCGCCTCCATCTGAGCCAGAAATCGCTCCCTCTTTGTGCGTTTCCTGGCTGTGCTCTGCTCGTAGTCACCGAATCCGAGCTGCTTCCCGGCCATGCGCTCAGTCATCCCCTGCGATCACAAGGGAATTGTCGCGTGGATCGATCCGGTTTTCCAGAGTCTCCCTAACGCATCTGCCCTCATGAAATAGCGGCCATCGCGAACAGCGGCGAACGAACCCGGGTCCACCTGTCGCGGTTGCTACAACGAGCCGGTTGGACTGATGATGCCCATCGGCCCCCGATTGAACACGAGGGCAGAGATCCAGGCGGCGCCCCTTTTTCCTCGTGGTGAGATGGGGAGATGATCAAGCTTTTGGCAATCCAGTGATCTTTTTATCGCTCACCATCACTTGGCCGCCTCGAATGATTGGTAAGGGCCAGGATCATGCGAAAACGGCTCAGACTGAAGCACAGACTCATTGCCGCAAAGATTGCAACGTTGCGACCAGTTCGGTGAAGCGGGGCCGGCTCGCGGCCACTGGCGCCATGCAGCGCAGTTGCAGCGCTTGTAACGACGGGAAGCGGTCGTCCTGTTCGGGTTGACGGCGCTCCAGTAATTCGCCAAGCAAACAGCCGAAGGCGCGCACCTCCAGCGCCTCAAACGGATTGGCGCCGCCATTGGCCTGGGGCGGGTAAAAAGAGGCCGCTCCGAAGTCTCCCAAAAAGCAGCCGCCTTCGGGGCGATAAAGGACGTTGTGCGCATAGAAATCCCCGTGCGAAATGCCACGGGCATGGAGGTGCTCGCCGACAGCCGCCAAGCCCGTCGCCAGATCCAGCACCAGGGGCAGGGAGAACCATTGGCCGTCCCCATAGATGTCCCTCGTGCAGGACGCCAGCGTGGGCGGGCTGGCCAGGGTGCGAAAGCCCGGGTCGACCCACGGCATCACCAAGCCGCTGGTGCCGGCCGGGTGGCCGGTGAGCACACCAATGACCCCGATCAAGTGAGCGTGATCACCCGCCGCCAGACAGGCCGCCATTTCTTCTGAAGGAAACCCGTCACTGGTGACCGCCCCCTTGAACAGTTTCACCGCCACGGGCTGCCCGGCCTCCTGCGACGACGGCTGCCAGTGAGCTTTGTGGATCACGCCCGAGGCGCCTTCGCCGAGTTTTTCACCCAACACCAGATCCGCCCACTGCAGCCGGGGCACAGCCGGACTGGGGAGGCGAGGCGCCGCTGAAACTGGATTCCCGCCAAACGCCAACCAGGTCAACCGGGGCAATTGCAGCAGCCACTCCGGCAAAGACTGAAACCGGTTGGCCGAAATGCGCAGCAGTTCAAGCCCAGCGCAGCCGCGCATCGTCTCCGGCAACTCGGCCAGTTGATTGCCGGCCAACATCAGTTTCTGCAGGCGCGCACAGTTGCCGATTGAGTCGGGAAGCGCCGAAATCTGATTATCCGTGAGGATCAACCAGCGCAACCCAGGCGAAATGGCAGCCGCCACAACCTCGCGGATGCTGTTGGATTTAAACCCCACCATCTCAAGCTGAACACACGAGGCCAGCACCTCGGGAAGCTCGGTAAAGCGATTCTCCGAGCAGAACAACACCCGCAACTTGCTCAGCCGCGACAGGTCATCCGGCAGCGTCGATAATGAGTTGCCCGAAAGATTAAGCACTTCAAGGCTGTCAGCCAATGAGAAAATCTCCCGTGGGAATTCCTGTAGATCACAGCCAAGATCGAGCCGCGTGATCCCCTTCAGCTGGCCGGAGCGCAAGGCAGCAAGTGTGGCGGTGCCGGTCGTCATGGGTCAAATCGCAGGCCTGTTTGCCGCAGAAGAAGGAAGCGGAGTGAGAGCAAAACCCGGAGCCCGGCAGCGCCCACCTGCCTATGCGAGCAGACGCGCAACAGCGCTGCAGTGCCGGAATTGTGGCCGGAAGAGCGGTGGCCGAGCTGGTTGACACCGATGAGCCCCGGTCAATCCTGCGATCACAGGGGGATTGTCGCGTGGATCGGTAGGGCTTTCCAGGATCTGCTTAGCCAAGGCTTTGGTGTAGCTGGCAATTTAGCATCCGGATCATTTTTATTGGCCAGACGCCTGCAGGCATGGGGCTGGAGGGACCAACCGCATGTGATGCTATTGGCAAATTAACGCCTGGTTTTGCAAGCGTTGACACCGGCAATTCACGCTTCACGATTTTGCGATTAGCCTAGAATGTTATCGCTAACGCACCCATCACAGTCGCTCCTCTGAACGCTGATTTGAGGTGGGTGCCGTACTGGACGGCCAGGCCTGCGGCTCGGCGGATCAGCGCATCCGTGGCCTCGACCACATCCAATGCACTCCGGCGGTCTTCGAACTCCCGCAGACGCCTCTCCAGCGAGGCCGCCTCGATCCGGCCCATCCGCAGGGCCCGCCCGAAGGTGGCGTGCATGTCCACGTAGGCGATCCGGTGGGTCGCCACCGCAACAGCGGAGCCCAAAGCTTCGGCGACGCTTCCTGAACCTGGCTCGCTGGTGAACAGCTTGGCCAGGGCCGAGGTATCGAGGTCAACGATCACCGTCGCACCGCGAGCAGCAGGTCGCTCAACAGGGGCTCCCCTGCCGGGGCCGCAGGAACCGGCTCCGCCACGGCGCGGATCGACTCGCCATCGCCGGCCCGCAGCCAGCTCTGGCTGCGCAGGCGCCGCAGGGCCTCCACCGGATCCGCGGCGGTGGGCCGCTCGATCGGTCCCAGCCGTGCCACCGGCTTGCCATGGGCGGTGACCACGATCTCTTCCCCGGCTTCGGCACATCTCAGCAGCTCGGAGAGCCGATCCTTCAGCTCACGGACGGCGATGTGCATCGCGCTCCCTGGATGAGGCGGTCGCAGCCGGAATGTGGCCTCAATGTCTCCTCGCCATGCCCGGTGAGCCTGTCGCTGCCGATCCCGATCCGGGCGAGTCAGAAGCGATGTCATCGCCTTCTCTGCCGCCAACACCGCCGCGCCCCCGCCCCCGGCTGCACCCCCTTGGCAGCTGGGTTTCGATCGCCAGGAGCTGCAGGACCCTGCCGCAGAGGCAGAGGCAGGCAGCTGCTCTCTCCAATCGAGGCGCTCTGCTTACCGACCGCCATCCGCTCGAGCGCTGCCCCACCAACCGCGATCGATTCCGAGCTTTCCGCTCGCTGATGGCCAAGGCCACGGGCGCTGGCGGCGGCCGGAGGGGGACGGCCGAGCCGGCGCAGAAGTGGCCGCATGAGGGACTGGCCACGCCCCCCCCCCGCCAAGCGGAAAATTCGACAAGTTAGCGCCCTAGTTCCGCACCCTTTTCATGGCGAAGGTCTCTTTGAGAAACGGTATCGCTGCCGGCCTTGCTTGCGCTGGCATCGGTCTGGCCCTCCACGGCGGTGATGCCCGAGCACTGGTTGTTGAAGTGGACGGGAGTCATTACAACATGACGACTGTTGTTGGAAGCTACAATGACCTGCTGACAACTCTTTCGACCCAGCCATGGTTCGGCAACGCCCCTCTGTCAATTACGTTTGCCAGTCTTGTTTATAATGGGCTAGGCATGCCGGGGGCGGGTGGGAGGATGGGCCCTATTTTCGCTTATGGAATCGGAGAATATGATGGGGCTAATTTAGTTGCCGGCTCCTTTCAAGTCATTGACCCTCCTACTCTCCCCTATGTTTCATCCGGTCTCTCTACATATCCAGAAGACACTACAAGTTATGCCCTGGCCCAGCTCCAGCCTCCTGCTCCCACCAGCTCCGTGCCGGCTCCTCTCCCTCTCATCGGCGCCATGACGGGCTTCGGTGTGAGCCGCCGGCTGCGGGTCCGCATTCAGGCCGCTTCGCCCAAGCGCATGGGTTGCTGAGGTTCCTGCCGCGAATCTCGCGCCCCGTCCCTTCGCCTCAGACCCACCCGCACCGGGTGGGTCTTTTGCTGGGTTGAGTCGCTGAGCGATTGCGCCCGTCCAGCACCGCCACGCAGCGCCCGCCCAGCGTGGGGTGCTCGCCTCGGCCAGGGCCGTGCGGGAGCTGGGGCTCCAGGCCACCGGCTTGACCGCAACCTTGCCAATGCTGTTGGATCTCAGGCCAACTCTTTCAAGCTGCACGCACGAGCACAGCACCTCGGTTGCTTGGCAACGCGATTATTCATGCAAACGAATCGCCGTTATGTGCCAAGCCGCCGCAAGTCATCAGACAGCGCTGAAAATGCGTTGGCAAAGTGAGCTGTCAAAGTTAGCTGTCAAAGTGAGTTGCCAAAGAGAGCCGTCAAAGAGATCTGTCAAAGAGAGCCCCAGTCGCCACCAAACCGAGCAACCTTTTCCGCATCAAGATGGTGCTGATCTCAATCGCCCACACCTGATTCCCTGCCCTAACCAGGCCGCGAATCCGATGGCAGGTCTTGCGGCAGCCCCAGCGGAGTCCCAAGGACAGGACGACCGCCCCGCCAAGCGCCGTTCAGAAGGCCAGCGGCACCAGAAACTTCAGCGCCAGGGGCGCCAGGGTCGTGGCCATGGCGGCGGCTCCGTTGAGCAGCTGGCCGCCGAGGCCGTTGCCGCCCCGCGGCCGGGCCTCCGGTTTGGCCAGGGTCGCCGCGACCTGGCGCAGCTCCCGGGCCTCGGCCCGCTCCCCCCCCTGCTCCAGCAACACGGCGGCGCGGTTGAGGTCCTGGGCCGCCAGCTCCAGCTTGCCCTGCTCGCTGCGGCTGATGCCCCGCCCCACCCAGCTCACGGCCGCCTCCGGCTGCAGCAGCAGCGCCTCCCCGAACAACCCCTCCGCCTCCGGGAAACGGCCGGCGTTGGCGGCGCGCACGGCGGCGTTGTGGAGGTCGGCGTAGCCGAACTGGCCCGGGGCGATGCCGATCGCCTGGTCCCAGTGGCTGCGGGCCAGGGCCCCGGGATCCAGCAGGGCGGCGCTGAGGTCGCTGTGGCGCAGATCGGTGCCCTCCAGCTGGGCACCGCGCAGGTCGGCGCCGCGCAGGGATGCCCCCTGCAGGCTGGTGAAGCGCAGGTCGGCACCCTGCAGCTGGGCGCCATCGAGCCGGGCCTGGCTGAGGTTGGCCCGCTGCAGCCGGGCCCGGCGCAGGTCCCCATCCCGCAGGTCGGCATGGACCAGATCCGCATCCTGCAGCTGGCAGCCGGGGCAGGAGCGGCGCTCCAGCAGGCGCAGCAGGTCGTCGCCGGGGGTGGCCAGGGCCGGCGTCGCCCCCGGCCCCGCCAGCAGCAGGGCCGCCAGGGCGGCGGCGCCTCTGGCCGTGCAGCGACCGGCGGGATTCACGGCACGGGGGGCCATCGGCGCAGGCGGCGGCGGTGGCCCCGTTGTAACCCCGGAGCGGCCGCGGCCGCTGCAGGGGGGCGGCCGGCCCCAGGGTTGGCGGCGCCCTGGTCATCCAGAGGCCTGCCGGGCCCCGGCAGGCTGCGAGCGGCGGCGAACCAGCACCGTCTGCAGGCGGCGCCGTTGTCGCCGCAGCTCGATCAGCAGATGGCGCTCAGCCCGCCGTTGCGCAGCACGGGCGGCCCGACCTTCGGCGCCGTGCTCGGGGCCAGGAGCTGTGCCTTCCGGGCCGGGGCCAGATCCCGGGCCATAGCGCCAGCGCTGGTACGGCCCCACCAGCGCCGCCACCGCAGCCGCCAGCTCGGCATCGACCAGGACCAGCCGCTCAGCGAAGCGCGGCAGGGTCTCCCCCGGCCTTGGCTCCAGCCCATGGCGGGCCAGCAGCGCCAGGCTCCGCTCCAGCTCCCGCCGCGGCGCGCCCCCGGCCACCGGCTCCACCGCCGCCAGGCCCCCCAGCCAGCGCAGACCCGCCAGGCCAGCGGCCAACCCCAGGGCCAGGGCCCCGAGCACCACCACCCCCACCAGCTCACGCCGCTCCCCCAGCAACCGGCCCAGCAGTGCCTGCTGGCTGCCGCGGTCGAACCCCAGCCACCAGCGCCCCCAGGCCAGATCCAGCCCCCACCACTGCCGCACCAGCCAGGTGGCAGGCCCCCGTTGCCGTTCGCCAGCGCCGGCCCCCCCAGCATCCGCCACCCAGGCGGTGGGATCGACCCGGCGCCAGCCCTCACCCTCCAGCCACACCTCGCTCCAGGCATGGGCATCGCTCTGGCGCAGGTCGAGGTAGGGCGGCCCGCCCAGGGGCTCCACCCAGATGCCGCCCCGGTAGCCGCTCACCACCCGGGCCGGGACCCCCGCGGCCCGCATCAAGGTGGTGAAGGCGCTGGCGTAATGGCCGCAAAAACCCAGGCGCCGCTCAAACAGGAAGGCATCCAGCGGCGCCTGGGCCGGCAAAGTGCCGGGGCGCTGGCTGTAGCGGAACGGCTGGGAGCGGAACCAGGCCTCCGCCGCCGCCAGCCGGGCCGGCGCCGGCCCGCGCCGGGCCCAGTCCGCCGCCAGGGCCTCCAGTCGCGGATTGGCCCCCCAGGGCAGCTGCTGGTCGAAGGGACCCGGAGGCTGCAGCCACCAGGCCCCAGCAGCGGGCCCGGCGCCGGGAGCCGCTGCGATCCCATACAACCGCCGCTGGCCCGGCGAACCGCCATGGCGCAGCACCCCCTCACGATCGCGGTGCAGCTGCCGGCCCAGGGGGCGGCCGGCGCCGCTCCAGGGCACCGCCCGCAAGGCGCTCGGCTCGCTCAGCCAGAGCTCCAGGGGCGGTCCGGCGGAGCCGACGTTGGCGAGAGCCTCGCCGCCGGCATCCGATCGGCTGATCGCGCCGATCGTTCGGGGGTCCAGGGCCGGATCGGCCAGGGGGTCCGGATCGGCCTGCGGGTCGCTGCCGGGGGCAGACCCCGCCTCCTGCCGGGCCAGGGCGGCCTCCAGCCGCTCTTCGGTGCTGCTGGTCCAGTGCTCACCATCGAAGCGATCGTGCACCAGCACCCGCCAGTAGCGCTGGCCAAGCGGCGGCCGACGGCCCCGGGCGAAGCTCACCCGGGCCGCCGCGGCATCGCTGCTCACCAGGGCGGCGATCGAACCCGGCGCCAGGCTGGCGCTGAGGCCGCTCACCCCCAGGCCGCTGCCGAGGCCACCGACGGCGGCGAAGGGCTCCAGCCGCGGCACCAGCAGAAACAGGGCCAGGGCCATCGGCAGGGCCGCGCTGATCACCTTCAGGCTGCGGCGCAGCAGCAGGCTCCAGCCGGGGGCCGCACCGCTCTCCAGCGCCAGCAGCGCCGCCAGGGCCACCACCACGCTGAGCAGCTGCAGCAGGCTCGGGGCGAGGTCGGGCTGGAGGGCCGCCAGCAGGCCGGCGCAGACCAGCTGCAGCAGGGCCACCAGGCGCCGTTCCTCGATCCGGCGCGCCTCCCGCAGCTTCAGGCCCGCCAGCACCACCAGCCCCACCGCCAGCCAGCTGAGCAGAAAACCCGGTTGCAGGCCCGGCAGCCCCAGCGCCAGCAGGACCAGCGCCAACCCCTGCAGCCGCCCGGCCGTTTTCATGGACCCTCCGCCGCCTCGGCGGCCTCCGGCGCCAGGGCCAGCAGCTCCAGGCAGCGGTCGCGGTGGTCCCGGCCGCTGCCCACCTCAATCCTCCGGCCAGCCAGGGCCAGCCCATAGCTGGCCCCCTCGGCATGGAGCCGCAGGATCGCCTCGCAGAGGTGCCGCAGGGCCCGCTCCAGGGGAACGCCGGCGGCGGCGCTGAGCAGGACCTCCGTGGCCCGGGGGTCGCCGAAGCACTTGGCATGGGCGCCCCGGCCCTGGGCCAGCAGCTTCCAGGCCAGCCGGGCCGGCCCATCCTCCGGTCGGTGGGGCCGCAGGTCATGCCAGAGGCTGCCGCCAGCGGCGCCCTCGGGCGGACCGGCGGCCATCGCCTCCGGCCGCTCCTCCGCCACCAGCGACCCCACAGGCCCCCGCAACGGCGCCGGCAGGATCAGCTGGGGCTGGGGCGGCTCCCAGCGGCTCCAGCAGACGAACAGCCCCAGGGGCGCCGTGGTGGAGAGCACCAGACGCCCCGGCGGCTGGCGCCCCCGCCGCTCCGGCCACCAGCTCACCACCAGCCGGTGCCTGCCAGGCCCCAGGCTGCGGGGGCCATCGGCCTCCCCCGCCCCGAAGCGCAGCCGCAGGCCGTCGCAGCGCTCCGGGCAGTGGATCTCCAGCGGATAGGGCGCCGCCTCACCCACGAACGCCGGTGGCGGCACCGCGCCGCGCAGCTCCAGCCCCTGCAGGTTGGCGTGGGTGAGGTGCAGCGCCAGCAGGAACAGACCCAGCATCAGGAAACTGAGCAGCAGCGGGCCATTGCTCTGCAGCTGGATCGCCACCACCTGCAGCAGCGCCATCCCCGCCAGCCAGAGGGCGCCGAAGCGGGTGGGAACGATGTAGAGGTTGCGCAATCCCAGCTTGAGGGTCTGCCCCCGCTGGAGCCGGCCGAGATTCATGGCCGCCACCTGCCTCGGCGCAGGCCCTGGCGGGGGCGGCAGGGGGCGGTCGGGGTGGGGCGGGCCATCAGCGCAGCGGGCTGACCGCAGCCCGGAGCGCGGCGGAGCGCTGGCCGCGGCGGTCCTGACGGCCGCCATCGAGGCGGTGCTCGCACACCGGTTCCAGCACCGCCTGCACATCGTCGGGGGTGACATGATCGCGACCCTCCAGCAGCGACCAGGCCCGGGCCGCCGCCACCAGCGCCAGGCCCGCCCGCGGCGACAGCGGCAGGCCGTCACCGCCGGCGGCGCGGCTGGCCGCCAGCAGGTCGAGCACATAGTCGAGCAGGGCCGAACCGCAATGCTGGCGTTCGCACTGGCGCTGCCAGGCCAGCAGGTCGGCGGGGCTGAGGCAGTGGCTGATCGCCTCGGGGCGCAGGGCCGCCCCCTCCAGCAGCGCCCGCTCCGCCCGCCGGGTCGGGAAGCCGAGGCTGAGGCGCATCAGGAAGCGGTCGAGCTGGGATTCGGGCAGGGCGTTGGTGCCGCCCTGGTCGAGGCCGTTCTGGGTGGCGATCACCAGGAAGGGTTCGGGCAGCGGATGGCTGGTGCCATCGACGCTGACGCGACCCGCCGCCATCGCCTCCAGCAGGGCGCTCTGGCTGCGGGGGCTGGCGCGGTTGATCTCATCGGCGAGCAGCACCTGGCTGAACAGCGGGCCCGGCTGGAAGTGAAACTGCAGGCCGGCCGGATCGAACACATTCAGGCCGGTGAGATCGGCAGGCAGCAGATCGCTGGTGAAACTCACCCGCTTGAACGCCAGCGAGAAGCTGCGGGCCAGGGCCTCGGCGAGGGTGGTCTTGCCCACCCCAGGCAGGTCCTCGATCAGCAGGTGGCCGCGGGCCAGCAGACAGGCCAGGGCGAGCTTCACCTGATGCTCCTTGCCCAGCAGCACGGCGCCGACGGACTGGATCACGGGTTGGAGCGCGGCAAGCGCCACCGGGGTTACGGCGTAGGTCGCCCCAGGCTGGCTGATTTCCAGACGCCCCGCAGGGATTGGGACGGGGCCGTGACGCCATCCACCGCCCAGCAGGTGCCCAGCTCGCGTGGTAGCTGTGGACCCCCCTGCAGCGCCCCGCGATGGCCGGGTACGCGGCGCACGGCGCCGACGGGGCCATCGCCCCCCACGGCGGCAACCGGATCGCCATCGCCCGCCGCCTGGGCTGCCGCCCTGATCAGCTGCTCGAGGCCAGCGCCTCCCTGGTGCCGTTCCCGGCGCCCGCCAGCCTGCGGCGCCGGCTGGGCCGCGCCCTGGCCGGCGGCGAGGCGGTCTCCGCCCTGCGCGATTACCCCGACCGCGACTACACCGCCCTGCGCGGCGCCATCGCCGCCCACCACGGCCTGGATCCCGCCGCCGTGCTGCCCGGCAATGGGGCCGCCGAGCTGTTCACCTGGATCGGTCGCGATGCCGCCGCTGCCGGCGTCAGCCTGCTGCCCAGCCCGGGCTTCGCCGATTACCGCCGCGCCCTGGCCTGCTGGGACGCCCCCTGGCGCCCCCTGCCCCTGCCGCTGGACTGGCCGGAGACCTTCCCCCAAGCCTTCCCCTTCCCCCAGCCCAGCGCCAGCCCCTCCGCCGCGACCGGTGCCGACCCAGCGGGCGCCGAACCGGCCGGGGCCCTCTGGATCACCAACCCCCACAACCCCACCGGCCAGCTCTGGAGCCGCGCCTCCCTGGAGCCCCTGCTGGCCCGCTTCGTGCTGGTGGTGGTGGATGAGGCCTTCCTGCCCCTGCTGCCGGGCGGCGAGGCCCAGTCGCTGGTGCCCCTGCTCCGCCACCACCCCAACCTGGTGGTGGTGCGCAGCCTCACCAAGCTGTTCGCCATCGCCGGCCTGCGGCTCGGCTACGCCCTGGCCGCCCCCGAGCGCCTCGCCCGCTGGGCCGCCTGGCGCGATCCCTGGCCCGTCAACGGCCTGGCGGCCCTGGCGGGACAGACCCTGCTCAGCGATCGCCGCGCCCTGGAGGGTTGGCTGGCGAGGGTGCAGGGGTGGGTGGCGGGCGAGGGCCCCTGGCTGGCCGCGGGGCTGCGGCAGCTGCAGGGGATCGAGCCGCTCCCCTCTGCCGCCAATTTCCTGTTGGTCCGCTCCGACCCCCGCCGCGGACTGGCCTCACTGGAGCCCCTGCGCCAGGCCCTGGAAAGCCGCCACCGCATCCTGGTGCGGGATTGCCGCTCCTTCGAGGGGCTGGGGGAGAGCTGGCTGCGGATCGCCCTGCTGGATCGGGCCGGCAACCGCCGTCTGCTCAGGGGGTTGGGGCGGGAAGCTTCCGCCGGGATCGCGCCAGGGAACTGATCAGCTCGGCCAGTCGCCGGTCCGCATCCCGCACCGCCAGCGCATCCATCCCGGCGGCCATGGCGTTGAGGGGATCGGCCTCCCCCGTGGCGCCCCGCAGCCGAGGCCCCAGCAGCCGCCACACCGCCTCCTCCAGGGCCCCGCCCTCCGGCCCGTGCTGCCACACGATCACGGCGCCCCCCGAGGCGGCGGCGGCGGTGGCGTTGACATCCTGGTGGTGTTCGGCGGCGGCCGGATAGGGCACCAGGATCGTCGGGGTGCGGCACACCGCCAGCTCGCTGAGGCTGCCGGCACCGGCGCGGCTGATCGCCAGATCGGCATGCTGGAGGAGGCCCGGCAGCTCATCGGAGAAGGGGCGCTCCACCACCGCGGCGGAGTGGTCGCGGCCCGCCTCCGGGTCGTTGCTGCCGGTGAGGTGCACCACCCGGCAACCGGCCGCCACCAGCCGCGGCAACAGCGGTCGCACCATCCGGTTGAGGCCCACCGCCCCCTGGCTGCCGCCCATCACCAACACCAGGGGCCCGGTCCCCGGCGGCACCCAGTCAGGCAGGGGCGCCGGCTCCAGGAAGGCCTGCCGCACCGGGGTGCCGGTCAGCAGGGGCCGGCAGTGGGGCAGCCGCTCGGCCGCCTCCTGGAAACCCACCGCCACATGGGTGCAGAAACGACCCAGCAGGCGGGTGACCTTTCCCGGCAGGGCGTTGCTTTCGTGCAGCACCACCGGCACGCCGCAGGCTCGGGCCGCCAGGATGGCCGGGGCGGCGATATAGCCGCCACTGCTGAACACCACATCGACCCCCTCCCGCCGGATCAGTCGGCGCGCCGGCCGTGCCGCCAGCAACAGCTGGCTCAGATCGACCAGCTTGCGCAGCCCCCTGCCCTGCAGGCCCCCCGCCCGCACCGTGTGCAGCGGGAAGCGGCTGGGCACCAGGCTGGTCTCCAGACGATCCGGCACGCCCAGCCAATGCACCTGCCAGCCCGGTGGCAAGGCCTCCGCCACCGCCAGGGCGGGGAAAAGATGGCCGCCCGTGCCGCTGGCGGCGATCAGGAGCGTTGGCATGGGCGGGGGCAGGCGGCGCGCCTAACTTAAAAGCCACCCCAAGCCACCCTCCACCCGGCCGATGCCCCGCCCCCGTTCGCTTCCCCTGCTGCTGATCGGGGCCCTCTGCACCGGGCTCGGGGTGGACCTCAACACCCCCGCCCGGGCCGTGCCGCCCTCCCCGGCCCAGTTGCAGGCCCTGGAGAAGGCACTCAACGCCCCCGACGACGCCCCCCTGGCGGCCCTGCTGCGCGCCGGCCCAGGCCTCGACCCCGCCCAGCTGCGCCAGCGTCGCCAGCTGCTGCGCCAGAGCTTCCCCGATCTGAGCTGGCAGGTGAAGGCCGGCCCGCCGCTGCGCAATGGCCAGCCCACCGTGGCGATCGCCACCAGCGGCAGCCGGATCCAGGATGGCTCCACCTACCGCCTTGACGCCCAGCAGATCCTCACCCTCGAGAGCGATGGTCGCCATCTCGTCGGCGAAGACGTGCTCAGCGAGACCTCCCTGCTGCGCAGCGGTGAGAAGACCGTGCCGGTGGTGCTCCAGGCCCCCGATGCGGTGCTCACCGGCCAGCGCTACGACGTGGACCTGATCGTGGACGAACCGCTCAATGGCGCCCTGCTGGCCGGAGGCATCGCCGCGATCAGCCCCGCCCAGGTGGCGGCGATGGCCAGCCCCTCCCCGGAACTCGACGCCCTCGGTGGCGGCGGCCTGTTCAAGACGGTGCGGGCACCGCTCAGCACCGGGCTGCAGACCTGGGCCCTGCTGCTGGTTCACCCCCGCGCCATCATCACCGCCACCAAGCGGGTCAGGGTGGTGGCCGATCGCCGCGCCCTCGACCCCTGAGCCGGTGGTCCGGTCGCCCCGCATCTGGGTCGTCGACGACGATCCCGAGCTGCGCACCATGCTCGCCAGCTACCTCGGGGAGCAGGGCTACCGGGTGCGCACCCTGGCCGATGGGGAGCAGCTGCTGGCGCGGCTGGAGGGACGGCTCGGCGGCGAGCGTCCCGATCTGCTCGTGCTCGACCTGATGCTGCCCGGCAGCGATGGCCTCAGCCTGTTGCGCCGCCTGCGGGACGGCGGCGACGACCTGCCGGTGCTGCTGCTCTCGGCCCGGGCCGATGGGGTGGATCGGATCATCGGCCTGGAGCAGGGAGCCGACGACTACCTCGCCAAACCCTTCCTGCCCCGTGAGCTCACCGCCCGGATCGAGGCGGTGCTGCGGCGCCATCGTCCTGGTCCGCCCGGCGCGCCCGAACCCGGGGCCGAACCGCTGATCTTCGGGGACTGCCGGCTCGATCGGCAGCGCCGCCTGCTGGAACGCAGCGGGGCGCCGCTGCCGATCACCAGCGGCGAATACGCCCTGCTGGCGGCCTTCGCGGCCCACCCGCACCGGCCCCTGTCGCGGGAGCGGCTGATCGCCCTGGCCCGCGGTCCCGACAGCGCCACCGATGGCCGCAGCATGGATGTGCAGGTGTCGCGGCTGCGGCGGCTGATCGAGCCCGATCCCTCCCGCCCCCGCTACCTGCAGACGGTCTGGGGTTACGGCTATGTGTTCGTGCCCGATGGCCGGCCCCATGGGCACTGAGCCAGGGCGGGCGGATCCGAGGGGGCTCGCGGCTCTGCGCTACGGCCTGGCGGGCCTGGGGCTGGCGGCCCTGGCCCTGCTGCTGCTGGAGCTGCTTCTGGGCCGGCGGCTGGCGGCCCAGCGCCAGCAGACCCTCGCCGCCGAACTCGCCGCCAAGATCGAGCTGGCGGAGCTGGCCCTGGAGCGGCTCACCCCCACCACCCTGGCCGGGATCGGTGGGCTGCGCCTGGCCCTGGGTCGCAACCCCGAAGACGCGGGCCGGGGCTCCGGCGGCCCCCCGGATCCAAGCCGCGATCCCGGACGGGTCGAGGCCAGGGGGGTCGATGCCGGCCTGAAGCGCCAGGCCATCGCCCTGCGCACCTTGCTCTGCCCCAGGCTCGGCCGCTGCCCGCAGGTGCGGCCAGCCCTGCGCTCCCCCCGCGGGGTGTGGGTGGCGCTGGACGCTCCCCTGGAGGAGGCCTGGCTGTTCGTGCCCCTGACGCCGCTGCCGGGCTGGCCGCCGGATCCGCTGCTGCTCGCCCTGGCCCTGGGGATCGGCGGCCTGGGTTCCGGGTTGCTGTATCTCAATCAAGAGGTGCGGCGTCCCCTCGCCCGGCTCTCCCAGGCCGTGGGGCGGGTAAGCCTGCAACCCAGCGGCCCGGAGCCCCTGGCCCTGGAGGGCAGCCCGGCGGTGCGGCAGCTGACCGCACGCTTCAACGCGATGCTGGAACGGCTGGAGCGCAGCGGCCGGGAGCAGGCCACGATGCTGGCTGGCATCGCCCACGACCTGCGCTCACCCCTCACCCGCCTGCGGCTGCGGCTCGATCTGGCGCCGGCGGCGGGTCTGGCGACGGCGGACTGCAGGCGGGGTCTGCGGGATCTGGAGGCCCTGGAGCGGATCACCCGCCAGTTTCTCCACTACGCCGGCCAGGACGGCGACGAACCCCCCGTGCCGGTGGCCCTCGATGGGCTGGTGGCGGAGCTGGCGAGCCTGGCCGATCCGGCCCCGGTGGAGCTGGCCCTGGAGCCGTTGCAGCGGGTGGTGCGCCCCACCACCCTGGCCAGGGCCCTGGCCAACCTGATCGACAACGCCCTCGCCCATGGGGCGCCACCCCTGCGCCTGGAGCTGGCCGCCGAGGGGCCCTCGGGGTTCGTGATCACGGTCTGGGATCGGGGGCCGGGCCTGGCCGCCGATGCCTGGGAACGGGCCCTGGAGCCGTTCCAGCGGCTCGATCCCTCCCGCGCCAACCAGGGCCACTGCGGGCTTGGGCTGGCGATCGCCGCGCGGATCGCCCGCGACCACGGCGGCGGCCTCGAACCGCGCCGCGGGGCCGCCGGCTTCGGGGTGGCCCTGCACGGCCGGTCACATCCGCTCACACTTAGGCCCTGAGCCGTTCATCACTCAGACCGATCCGCCGCCCAGGCTTGGGGGGTCCCCTGCCCGGCGCGTCCTCCGATGCCGATCCATCCGCCCGTTGCCCCGGCTCCCCGCTCCCCACGGCGGAGGGCCCGACTGCTCCTGCAAGCCGCGTCGCCCCGCTGGCTGGGGCGCTCAATAATGGCCGCAGCCCTGGCGGTGGGGCTGCTGAGCGGGACGGCCCACGCCCAGGGCGGCCCAGCACCGGCCGGGCCGGGGGGAGTCAGGCCGGGCGGATCGGGAGCTGCAGGCGGCGGGCCGCGGCTGAGCGAGACCCAGCAGCGCAAGCTCTTCCCGGAGCTGCGCGCCCTGGCGGTGCAGGACCACCAGGCCCGGATCGGGATCCTGCAGCAGGGCCAGCGCTGCCTCGGGGCCGCCGGCAGCGGCGATGCCCTGCGGGCCTGCCTGCGCCAGGAGCGCCAGGCCCTCGATGATCAGCGCGGCCGCCATCGCGAGGCGGTGCGCCTGGTCTATGAGCGCCTGGGCATCCCTCTACCGACCTACGGCCAGCATCGGCGGCTGCGCCCCCAGGCCCCGACCGGCCGCCAACCCCAGGCCTGGCGGCCGATCGCCCCACCGCCTGCACCCCTGGGCGTCTCCGGAGGGGCGCCTGGCTGAGCTCCAGCCCGGCCGCGGCTCGCCCCTGGGGAGAGGCGCGGCTTCAGGGCTGGCTGGCGATGGTGGGCACCAGATGCAGGGCCATGCCGCGGGGGTCGCTCAGGTGGGTGGTCGGGGTCAGGGTCTTGCCGCGCACCCAGTGGAGCAGCAAGGCCCGCAGCGAACCGCCGTCACTGTCGGCAGCGGCCGGCAGATTGAAGTGGTTGCCGCCTTCCACCACCACCAGCCGGTTGGAGCCGCGGGGGTAGGCGCCGAAGGGAAGCAGCGCCTCCGGGTCCGTGGGCACCACCACGTCGCGACTGCCGCTGACCAGCAGCACCGGCACCTGAAGATCGCGGGCCCCCAGCTCGAACACCAGCCCCTGGGGCGGGCTGACCGCCACCGCCCGCACGATTCGGGGATCGGCCAGGGAGGCGGAGGTGGCCGCCGGCAGGAAGCTGCACTGCAGCACCCAGCTGATGTTGCGGTTGGGGTTGCCGGTCCGTCCGCAGTCCGCCCAGAGGCTGGCGGGCAGGCTGCGGGCGCCGGCCAGCTGCAGGGCGGTGGTGCCCCCCCAGGAGTGACCGATCATCACAACCCTGTGGGCCCGGATGCCCTCCCCGCCGCTGAGGCTGCCGGCATCGAGGGCGTCGAGCACGGCCCGCACATCGCGCGGACGCCGCAGGAATTCCTGCGGCGAAGGCGGCGGTACCCGGCCGGCCAGCATCTCGGCCTGCTGCTGGATGTCACTGCCGGGATGGCGCGGCAGGAACACCGGCGCCCCATGGCTGGCCAGGTGGCGCGCCCAGCCCAGGAAGCTGGTCGGCGAATCCCAGAGGCCATGGGAGATCAGCACCGGCGGCAGGGTGGGGGTTCCCCTGGGCCGCACCACCGTCACCTCCAGGGGTTCGGGGTGGGAGTCCAGGGTGATGGTGCTGACCCTGGTCAGGATCGGGAACGGCCCCGGGGCCAGGGCCGAGGCCGGCGCCGCGGGCAGCTTCGGAAGAAGGTCCACCGCCCGGTCGATCCGCTCCTGGCTGGATTGCAGAGCCTGCAGCCGCGCCTCGGCCAGATCGAGTCGGATGATCACCTTGCGGGCAGGGATCTCGGAGAGCAGGTTGAACAGGGTGAGCGGCTGACCCGCGGCCTTGATCCGTGCCAGGGCGGCGGCCACCGGGGCCCCCTGGGTCGACGCGCCGCTGTCAGGCTCGACCTCGAGCAGCTGGCTGAGCAGCACCGAGACCTGCTGTGCCATCGCGCTGCCGTGCAGGTCCTGGAAGGGGAGAGGTTGATGGACCACCTGCGAAAGCGCGTCGGCGAAACGGCCCTCGGTGGCGCGATTCAGCTCCGCCAGGTCGCTGTCGCCGTTCCAGAGCGCCTCGTTGCTGCCCAGCTCCGACACCCGGGCCGTGATCACCTCGCCGAGCAGCGGCAGGCGCAGACCGATGAGCTCAACAGCGCCGGCGGGAAGGGCGCCGCCGCAGCCGAGGCCGACAAGCAGGGCAAGACCTGGGGCGGAGCGGCGCAACCGGGAGATCCTGGACCGGGAGAGCAACGACACGGGGCCCGGGGGCACGGGATCGCGGCGGACATCAGTTGCCAAGCCTAGGGGGGAATGCCACCGGCCAACGCTGGCCCCCAGACCCACCGGACCGGTCAGCCCTTCCGAAACCCGATCGGAGCCCGGCCTGCGGCAACCTGATCCGCTACGGCAACCTGGGCGCTGCGTTTGCCTCTGCCGCCCCAGTCGGCCCATCCCCCCTGCTGCCTGTCATCGCCATGGTGTGGACCTCCTCCGGGCTGCGGGCCGGCCGCTCGGCCAGCATCAGCCCGGCAGCGGTCGTGAAGGACCGGCAACGGGGCCAGCGGCGCCCATCCCTGGCCGCCCTGCTGCTGCTGACGGCCCTGGCCGCCGGACCCGCCGCCGCGGCGCCACCCCGTCCGCCCCGGGCCCCAGCCGCCGCCTACGGCTTCGCCGAACTCCATCCCGCCTGGCTGCAAGGGAGCTTCTGGCGCGGACGGCCCTGGCCCGCCGGCTGGTATCGCACCCTGCCGAGAGCCTGGGCACGCCAGGGCATGGCCCCGGTGCCCACTCTGACGGCGGCGGTCAACAGAGCACTGGCCCAGCGGCAGGTGTGGATCGCGGTCCCCAACACCGCCCTGCTGCTCAACTTCGGCTCGGTGGACGTGCTGCCCAACAGCCGCATTGTCTTTTTCTACGCCGGGCAGGCCTCCGCCGATGGCGTTGACACCGGTGAGGGCAGAACCCAGCGGGGCGTGGGGGAATGCCAGGTCGGACTGCTCAACGGCCGGCCGGTGGCCGGGGAGCAGGCCCTGCTGCTGCACGCCGCCTGCGTGGTGGCCTTTGCCCGGGGCGCCTGAGGGCCCCGGGCAAAGGCCGGGGGAGAGGGATCAGGCCTCGTCGAGGGCGGCGACGCCGGGCAGAACCTTGCCTTCGAGCAGCTCGAGGCTGGCGCCACCACCGGTGGAGATGTGACTCATCCGATCGGCCAGACCGGCCTTCTCAACGGCCGCCACCGAATCACCGCCGCCGATGATCGTGGTGCAGCCCTTGGCGCTCAGATCGGCCAGGGTGGTGGCGATGGCGTTGGTGCCGGCGGCGAACGCCTCGAACTCGAACACCCCCATCGGCCCGTTCCAGATCACGGTCTGGCAGTCGGCCAGGGCCTCCTGGAACAGTTTCACCGAATCGGGGCCGATATCAAGGCCCATCCAGCCATCGGGAATCGCCTCAATCTTGGCGATCTGGCTGTTGGCATCGGGGGCGAAGTTGTCGGCCAGCACCACATCAGTGGGCAGCAGGAACTGCACACCCTTGGCAGCAGCCTTGGCCTCAAGCTCCTTGGCCAGATTGAGCCTGTCCTCCTCCACCAGGCTCTTGCCCACCGCCAGACCGCGGGCCTTGTAGAAGGTGAAGATCATGCCACCGCCAACAAGAATCTTGTCGCACTTATCGATCAGGGCCTCGAGCACGCCGATCTTGCTGCTCACCTTGGAGCCGCCCACGATCGCCGCCAGCGGGCGCTTGGGCTCATCGATCGCGCCCTGCAGGTACTGCAGTTCCTTCTCCATCAGATAGCCGGCCACGCTGGGGCGCAGGAACTTGGTCACGCCCTCGGTGGAGGCGTGGGCGCGGTGGGCGGCACCAAAGGCGTCGTTGACATACACATCAGCCAGAGCCGCCAGCTTCTCGGCGAAACCGGGATCGTTGGCCTCCTCCTCAGCGAAGAAGCGCACGTTTTCAAGCAGCACCACGCCACCATCGGCTAGGGCCGCCACCTTGGCCTCGGCGTCGGGGCCGATGCAGCTGTCGGTCTTGGCCACGGGCACACCCAGCAGCTCGCTGAGGCGGGCCGCCACGGCGGTGAGGCGCATCGATTCATTGACCTGGCCCTTGGGACGGCCGAAATGGGCCGCCAGCAGCACGCGGGCGCCTTTGCCCGTGAGGTCGTTGATGGTGGGCAGGGCGGCGCGGATGCGGGTGTCGTCGGTGATGGCGCCGGCTTCATCGAGGGGCACGTTGAAGTCGACCCGCACCAGGACGCGCTTGCCGCGGAGTTCATCGGCGCTCAGACTGGCCAGGGATCGCTTCGCCATCGGTATGGGTTAGGTGGAGGCGCGGCGAGATTAACCCCCTGGGGTCCGCAGCCCGGAACCTGGTTCCGGCCTTGCAGCTGGCCGTCCCCCTGCCGCCCCGAGGGCCGCTGCAGCGTTGGGGGCCATCAAATGGGTGCCGTCAAGACCGTCAGCGGCGGCGGCAGCTTCGACGCGATGCCGCAGCCAGGAGCCCGTAGCTAGGACAGGGAGCGCCGTGGGGCTGCCATGTTCGACACCGTTCTGTTTGCCATCGATCAGAGCCGCCAGGCCCTGGAGACCGCCGCCGTGGCGCTCCGCGTCGCCCAGCGCCACCAGAGCCGGCTGGTGCTGCTCTCGGTGGTGGAAGCCGAGGATGGCGCCATGCACGACCCCGCCGCCGTGGCCCAGCTGCTGGATCAGGCCCGAACCAGCTTCAGCCAGGCTGGGGTGGCCTGCGAGGTGATCGAGCGGGAGGGCAAGCCGGCCTTCGTGATCGGCGATGTGGCCGATGAAATCAACGCCGACCTGATCGTGATCGGCACCCGCGGCGTCAGCCTCGACAGCGATCAGACCAGCACCGCCGCCCGGGTGATCCAGCTGGCGCCCTGTCCGGTGCTGGTGGTGCCCTGATGGTCGATCCAGCGGAGCAGGGTGGAGACGGACCACTGGGGGGCAGCAACGGAGCGGTGGAGGCCAACGGCGGGCCGTGGCCGGGAGGCAACAACCCCCTGGAGGAGAGCAGCGAACCCGTGGCGGCCCGCCTGGAGGGGGTCACGGTCCTCAGCGGGGCGGCACCGACGATCCAGTGGTACCCCGGCCATATCGCCAAGGCGGAGAAGGCCCTCACCGACCACCTGGCCAAGGTGGACCTGGTGATCGAGGTGCGGGACGCCCGCATCCCCCTGGCCACCGGGCACCCCCGCCTGCGGCGCTGGATCGGCACCAAGCCCCACCTGCTGGTGCTCAACCGCCGCGACATGGTCTCGGCCGCCGCCCGCCTGGCCTGGGATGGCTGGTTCCGCGCCCGCGGCCTGACCCCCTGGTGGTGCGATGCCAAGGCGGGCACCGGCGTCAAGCAGCTGCAGCAGGCGGCGATCCGCGCCGGTGAGGGCCTCAATGCCCGCCGCGCCAGCCGCGGCATGAAGGCCAGGCCCGTGCGAGCCCTGATGCTGGGCTTCCCGAACGTGGGCAAGTCGGCCCTGATCAACCGGCTGGTGCGCCAGAAGGTGGTGGAAAGCGCCCGCAAGGCCGGCGTCACCCGCAGCCTGCGCTGGGTGCGCCTGGGCCAGGACCTCGACCTGCTCGATGCCCCCGGCGTGCTGCCGCCCCGGCTCGACAACCAGCAGGCGGCGCTGCGGCTGGCCCTTTGCGACGACATCGGCCAGGCCGCCTACGACACCGAGGCCGTGGCCCTGGCCTTTGTGCGGCTGCTGGTGGCCCTGGAGCCCCTGGAGGCGGCCGGTGTGGCGCCGGGGCTGCTGGAGCGGCGCTACGGCGTGCCCCTGAGGCCGCTGCTGGTGGGGCCCGGCGGCAGTGCCGGGACAGCTCCGGATGCGGAGGCCTGGCTGGCGGCCGCCGCCGCTCGCCACACCAGCGGCGATGGGCTGCGCATGGCCCAGCGCCTGCTCGATGACTTCCGCCGCTCCCTGCTGGGGCCGATCGCCCTGGAACTGCCCGATCGCTGAGGCCGGCGGCGGCCTCCAGGGCCGCCAGGGGTTCAGGCGCTGACGGCGCGGGCGATCAGCACGGTGAGCATCAGGATCGCGAGCAACACCTGCAGGGCCATGAACAGCTTGGCGGGCCTTGAGATCAGCACTTCGCTGGTGGGGCCGTAGGTGGAGTTCACATTGAGCGAGATGAACAGGTAATCGATCAGATGGGGGACGGGAGGGGATTCACCCTCGCGGCTAGGCCAGACGAAGGCCCCCCCAGGCGTGACAACATCGAGAAAGATATAGATGAACATGAACACGACCACACTCTCCATGTAGACCGCCGCCACGTCCCACAGATTGGTGAGGCCACCGCCTTTGATCGCACTGCTGGTCACGACCATCGAC
This sequence comes from Cyanobium sp., assembly GCA_044360135.1. GTDB lineage: Bacteria > Cyanobacteriota > Cyanobacteriia > PCC-6307 > Cyanobiaceae > Cyanobium. The sequence continues at coordinate 21,089 of JBIKKX010000030.1, read as the reverse complement.
GCCACATTGGCGACCACCTGCATCATCGCAATCACCAGATAGCCCAGGGTCCAGAAGAACAGCCGTTCATGGCGCGAGCGGTAGAGAGCCCGGGCCATGCCCAGGCTCACGATGATGAAGGCCAGGGTGCTCAGCCGCTCCAGCAGCAACGGCAGGGCCTGGGCGGTCCCCGCCACCTGATGGTGGGCCTCCAGCCGCCGCATCAACAGGGTATCCATCACCCAGACCAGCGAGGTGGAGAGCAGCAGCAGCAGCCGTCCGCAGCCCTGTGTGAGGCGACGGCGCAGGGTCGCAGCGGGGCCGTCCGGGTCGGTGGACGCCGGCGATGGCCGCTCAGGGCCTGAATCCAGAGAGGAGGGAGGGGTCACGGCAGGATCGGGGGACAGGATCGGGGGATCAATCGGAGCGGGAATGGACCAGCGGCCAGCTGGATGGGATCGAATCTCAACCTCGGGGATCCTGGGCGCTGAGCCGGCGGGGCACGGCTGCTGTTCAGCACTCGACGGGCGGGCGATCGTCCGAGGCAATGCCGCAGATCACAGAGGCCCATCAGCCGGCACCAAGCCTGCTGGTCTGCAAGCCGAGATGGTGGCTGTCCTGAAGCAGAAACGAGATAGAGAAACAAGCCTCTTTGGCGGAGGCACGAACCGAACCCTGGCGACACAACTGCCTGAGCTTGGCATCATGACCTCTGGCCTAGATTGATGACCTAGAGTGAAAGCTTGTAGCCAGGCTTTCAAGCCGAACTTACTCTGATCTCGTGGCCTGCATCCTGCGGGGGGATAGACACGTCCGTACGGGTGGCGACAAATCTTTGTTGATTCTAGCCGGCTGCATCCATAGCACCGGCCGCGAAGGCGAAACCGAAACCGAGGCCGCTCCATGACCATTCAGGACTGGGCATGGGGCGAGCCGAATAGCAATAGCCAGAATCAATCGGATGCAGCTGCTGGAGAAATCGCGGGCTCATCGCCCCAGCTGAGCGTTCAGACCGCAGCTCCCAGCTACAATAAAGCCATGATTGACTCCGCAGCTGCGGAACGCTTCCCGCAACCGCTACCTCCGCACCGCTCGCCCGCTGCCGGCCAGGGAGCCTCCGCCGAAGCACTCAGACCATCCAGCGGTTTGCCGGCAGCCGACCAGGATGCATCCCCAGAGCCTGGCAACACCGTTGGGTCCGCTCCCCCCCCTGATCCCGACGGCACCGATGGGATCCCCGGCTGCACCTTTGGGACCGGCTGTGCCTTTGGGAAAGGAGAAGGCGAACTGCTCACCCTGACCTACCCCAAGCCCCTGCCGATGCGCCTGGATCGCTGGCTGGTGGCCCAGCGACCGGAGCAGAGCCGGGCCCGGATCCAGAAGTTCATCGAGGCGGGCTATGTGCGGGTGAATGGGGTCACCGGCCGCGCCAAGACCCCCTTGCGGCAAAACGATGTGGTGCAGCTCTGGATGCCGCCGCCCGAACCGCTGCCGTATCTGATACCCCAGGCGATTCCGCTGGATGTGTTGTTCGAGGATGAGCACCTGATCGTGATCAACAAGCCCGCCGGGCTCACGGTCCATCCCGCCCCCGGCAACAAAGATGGCACCCTGGTCAACGCCCTGCTCCATCACTGTCCGGACCTGCCCGGGATCGGGGGTGAGATGCGACCGGGCATCGTGCACCGCCTCGACAAGGACACCACCGGCTGCATCGTCATCGCCAAGAGCCAGGAGGCGCTGGTGAAGCTGCAGGTGCAGATCCAGAAGCGGATCGCCAGCCGGGAGTATCTGGCGGTGGTGCACGGCCAGCCCCAGGGGGACCAGGGCACGATCGTGGCGCCGATCGGCCGCCATCCGGTGGATCGCAAGAAGTATGCGGTGGTGCAGGACGGCTCCGGTCGCCATGCGTGCACCCACTGGCGTGTGGTCGAGAGGCTGGGCGACTATGCGGTGTTGCGCTTCCGGCTCGACACCGGCCGCACCCATCAGATTCGGGTGCACTGCGCCCATAGCGGCCATCCGATCCTGGGGGACCCCACCTACAGCCGCTGCCGGCACCTGCCGATCCCGTTGCAGGGCCAGGCCCTGCACGCCGTCCAACTCGGGCTGGACCACCCGATCAGCCGCGAGCGGCTGGTGCTCAACGCTCCCTTGCCAGACCAGTTCCTGACCCTGCTGCGGTCGCTGCAGAGCAAAAAAGATTTACACTGAGAGGAGTTTCGGCCATCAGGTGTGACCGCTGCCCCCACCCAGGCCCCTTCTGACGTCTGGCAACAGCGGCGCGTTCTGATCACCGGAGGCCTCGGCTTCATCGGCTCAAATCTGGCCCGGCGCCTCTGCGACCTGGGAGCGGAGGTGACCGTCCTCGACAGCCTGATGCCACAGTACGGGGGCCATCGCTTCAATCTGGATGGCTATTCCGATCGCATTCGCATCAATCTTTCCGATCTGCGCGACTGCTCTTCGCTGGAAGCGCTGCTCGAAGGCCAGGAGTTGATCTTCAACCTGGCCGGCCAAACCAGCCACCTCGATTCGATGCATGATCCGGAAACGGATCTGGCCATCAATGTGGTGGCCCAGCTTCGGCTACTCGAATGCTGCCGGCGCAACTCCCCTGGGGTCCGACTTGTTTATGCCAGCACCCGCCAACTCTACGGCAGACCCCTGCGGCTTCCCGTGGACGAAGACCATCCGATCGATCCGGTGGACGTGAACGGAATCAATAAACTTTCGGCAGAGATGTACCATCTTCTTTACTCGAAAGTTTATGGCCTCAGCACTTGCGTCCTCAGGCTCACCAACACCATCGGCCCCCGCATGCGCGTCCGCGATGCACGCCAGACCTTTGTTGGCATCTGGATCCGGCAGCTGCTTGAGGGTCGTCCGATCGAGGTGTGGGGCGGCGATCAGTTGAGAGATTTCAATGACGTCGACGATGTGGTCGACGCCATGCTGATCGCCGCAGAGAATAGAGATTTACCGGCAACTCCTTTCAATCTGGGCTCCAGCGAAGTTATCCGCCTAGCCGATCTGGCCCAATTGATGATCCGTCTTCACGGCTCCGGCGATCTACAGATTATGCCCTACCCGGAGGAGCGCAAAAAGATCGACATCGGCGACTACTACTCCTCCTTCACACGCTTTGCCAGTGCCACTGGCTGGCGACCGCTACGCAGCCTCAGTCAATCCCTAGAGCGCACACTCGCCTATTACGAGCGCTTCCTGCCGACTTACCTATGATGTTGTCGAGCCTACTTTTGCGACCTTTCCCTCCGACCAAGCCTGCGTGAGCGATCCATTCAATTTCCCCCAACAGGATCTCCGCCGTTATGCCCACCTTGTCGGCGATGCCGTCGATAGGATCGGACGGTCGGGGCAATTGATCCTCGGCGATGGGGTGCGCCAGTTCGAGGCCGCCTTCGCCGCCTGGCTCGGGGCAGGAACCCAGGCCCAGCAGGTGATCGGGGTGGCCAACGGCACCGATGCCCTGGAACTGGCTCTGCGCGCTGCGGGTGTGGCCCCCGGCGATCGGGTGCTGCTGCCCTCCCATACCGCCTATGCAACGGCCGCCGCCGTCCTGAGGCTGGAGGCCCGGCCGGTGTTCGTGGATCTGGAGCCCGGGCGTTCGGTGCTGTCGGCAGCCCATCTCGATCAGCTGCTCAGCGCCGCTGACAGCGCCTCAGGCCAGGGGCCCTTCCGTGCCGCCATCGCTGTGCACCTCTATGGCGAAGCCTGCGACCTGGAAGCGCTGTTGGCGGTCTGCGATCGCCATGGCATCGCCCTGATCGAAGACTGCGCCCAAGCCTGCGGCACCCTCTACCGCCAGCGGTCCGTGGGCACCTGGGGGCACTTCGCGGCCTTCAGCTTCTATCCCACCAAGAACCTGGCGGCTTTCGGGGATGGCGGCGCCCTCGTGGTCAACCGCCCCGAGGCGATCGAGCCGGCACGCCGCAGCCGCTTCTACGGCTGGGACGACCAACGCCAGGCCGTGCAGTTCGGGGTCAACAGTCGCCTCGACGAACTCCAGGCCTGGGTGCTCCTCGGCAAGCTGGCCGACCTGGCGGAGCAGATCGCCCAGCGTCGCCAGGTGGCCGCCTGGTATGGCGAGCTGCTGGCCCAGCTGCCGCTCACCCTGCCCGGTGATGGCGCTGATTGGCAGCACAGCTACCACCTGCATGTGGTGCGGCTCGATCCGGCCGACCGGGAGCGGCTGCTGGTGGATGGGAAGCGCCGGGGCCTGCCCCTCGCCCTCCACTACGCCCTGGGCTGCCACCAGCACCCCTATGTGGTCGAGCGGTTCGGCCCCCAGCCCGCCCTGCCCGAAACAGAGCGGCGTCTGGCCGAGATCCTGACCCTGCCGCTCCATCCCTATCTGAAGCGATCCAGCGTTGAATCGGTGGCCCTGCCCCTGCGCGAGCTCCTCAGCGACGCGGCTCCAGCCCCCTGGTCCGCCCCGCTCCCCCCCCAGCAGGCCGCATGAAGCCCGCCCTTTCGCTGGTGATCCCCCTCTACCGCAGCCGCAGCAGTGTGGGCGAGCTGGTCAGCCGCCTGGAGGGGCTGCAGATCGGAGACGACTGGGAGGTGATCTTCGTCGACGACGGCAGCCCCGACGACACGGTCGACTGCCTGCGCCAGCGGCTGCGAAGCAGCCCGCTGCACGGCCTGCTGGTCTGCCACGGACGCAACTACGGCGAACACAACGCCGTGCTCACCGGCTATCGCCACAGCCGCGGCGACTACGTGCTCAACATTGACGATGACCTTCAAAACCCTCCGGAGGAGGGGTTGCGGTTATGGCGGGAGGCCCAACACAGCCACTGCGATGTGGTCTACGGCGATTACCGCACCAAGCAGCACGCAGGCTGGCGCAACATCGGCAGCCGTTTCGCCAACCGCACCGCCAACAGCCTGCTGGATCTGCCGAACCGGCTCTACCTCAGCAGCTTCCGCTGCGTCAGCGGCCCCGTCGCCCGCAAGGTGGCGGAGTATCAAGGGCCCTATCCCTACATCGATGGCCTGCTCTCCCAGTACACCCGCTCAATCATCAGCCTGAAGGTTCAGCATGATTGCCGCCAGGAAGGGGAAAGCGGCTACAACCTGCGCCGCCTGATCCGATTGTGGCTGAATATCTTCACCAGCTTCTCGGTGATGCCACTCCGGATCGTCTCGCTGCTGGGTGTCACCCTGGCGATCCTGGGAATGTTGCTGGTGATCGTGCTCTGGGCGACGGCATACCGTCAAACCCAAAGCGCACCAGGATGGCTTTCGATCATCTCGGCCATTCTGCTGTTCGGAGGCCTCCAGTCGCTGATTCTCGGCCTGATCGGCGAGTACGTGGGTCGCATCCTGCTCACCGTCAGCGGCAAGCCCCAGTCGTCTGTGCGTACCGTCGAAGCCCTTAACTCTGTGGATGTCCTCTCCGCCTCCCACCGCTGAGCGGCAGCCGGCCAAGCCCACCGGGCTGGCCCGGCTGCGCCACTCCACCCTGTTCCGTTTCCTGCTGGTCGGAGGCTTCGGAGAGCTGCTCTACCTGAGCCTGTATCTGCTGGTTCTGCAGGTCACGGCCCAGCAGGCCGCCCCGGCGATCGCCATCGCCGGGGGAGTTTCGCTGCTGGTCAATGCCGTGCTCCATGCCCGCGTCAGCTTTCGGGTGCCGTTCTCGGGCGGCCTGCTGCTGCGATACGTCGCCATCCAGCTGCTCTGCCTGGGCCTGAGCGTGGCCCTGGGGGCGCTGTTGCAACGTCTGGGGTTGCCTTCGCCAGTGATCGGCCTGATCAGCGGCCTGGCCTGGACCATCACCTCCTTCGTGCTGACCCGGCGCTCGTACCAGACCAGCAGCCTCAGGCCACAGCCGGCAGCCGCGGACAGGCCTCCACCAGGGTCCTGGTGATCCCGGCGCGGGGCTGACGCAGCAGCGCTTCGCCAGGTCCCTCCTCGACGATCCGCCCCCCCTCCAGCACGATCACCCGGTGGCAGAAGCCGCTGGCCACGCTCAGGTCGTGGGTGACGAACACCATCCCCAGCCCCAGCCGGCCCTGCAGATCGCGCAGCAACTCCAGCACCTCGGCCTGCACCTCGGCGTCGAGCATGCTCACGCTTTCATCGCAGAGCAGCAGCTTCGGCTCGAGGATCAGGGCGCGGGCGATCGCCACCCGCTGCTGCTGCCCCCCCGAGAGCTGACGGGGCAGGCGCCGCTCGAAGTCCTCCGGCGGTTCCAGCCCCACGGCCGCCAGCTGGGCGCGGGCCCGTTGACGGGCCTCAGAGCGGCGGGCCAGGCCGTGGATCAGCAGCGGATCAGCCACCGCCTCGCCCACGGCCATCTGAGGATTGAGGCAGGCCAACGGATCCTGAAACACCATCTGGATGCGGCGGCGGGCGCGGCGCAGCTCGGCGCCCTTGAGGAGCCGCAGGTCCTGGCCCTGGAGCCGCACGCTGCCGCCACGCACCGGCGCCAGGCCCATCAGGGCACGGCAGAGGCTGCTCTTGCCGCAGCCCGAGGCCCCCACCACCCCCACGGTCTCCCCTTCATGGAGGGTGAGGCTGACGCCATCGACCGCCCGTAGCCAGCGGGGGTTCCAGGGGGCGGAGGGCAGGGGGTGCCAGCTGCGCAGCTCCTGGATCTCCAGCAGCGGCGGTCGCGGCGGCGGCGGCGCTGCCACGCCACCCTCGCGCCGCCGGGCCGCCGCCACCAGACGCTGGGCCAGGGGCGAGGCGGGGGCGGTGAGCAGGGTGTGGCTGGGGGCCTCCTCCACCAGCCGGCCCTGATCGAGCACGGCGATCCGCTCGCACCAGCGGCCGGCCATGGCCAGATCGTGGCTGATCAGCAGCAGGGCGCTGCCGGCCTCGGCGCAGAGGCCGGACAGCTCCGCCATCACCTGGTTGGCCACCGCCACATCGAGGCTGGTCGTGGGTTCATCGGCGATCACCAGGGGCGGGCTCAGGGCCAGGGCCAGGGCGATCGCCAGCCGCTGGCGCATGCCGCCGCTGAACTCATGGGGATAGCTGCCGTAGCGGCTCGGATCGATACCCACCCGTTGCAGCAGCTCTTCGACCCGCTGCCGCCGTTGGCGGGCGGCGCTGGTGCCTGCGCTGGACCTCCCGCCGCGGGCCGAGCCGCCGGCACCGGCCGACACAACGCCGTCGTGGTGGGCGGCGAGGGTGTCGCGCAGGTGCTCACCGATCGTCAGCAGGGGGTTGAGGCGGGTCATCGGGTCCTGGAACACCAGACCAACCGCCTCGCCCCGCAGTTGCCGCAGGGCGGCGCGGCTGAGCTGGCGCGGATCGCGACCGGCGAGCCGCAGCTCACCGCTGCAGAGGCTTCCGGGCGGCAGCAGCTGCAGAGCCGTGCGCGCCACCGTGCTCTTGCCGCAGCCGGAGGGTCCCACCAGGGCCAGGCGTTCGCCGGGGCGGAGGCGGAGGTCGAGGCCATCGAGGGTGGGCTGGCTGGCGCCGGGGTAGCGGACCTGCAGGCCGCCGAGCTGCAGCACGGGCTCACTCACGCCAGCAGAGGCTCCCGGGTCGGGCGACGGGAAGACAGTGTCGGGCACGGTCACGACCAAACAACAGACGGTGGGCACACCAGGCTGCATCCGCGGGATCGACTTGCCCAGAGGAGGCCTGGTTGCGGCGGAGCCAACCGAGAAAGCGGCCACAGCGAGCCCCACCCCTACAAAAGCTAAACATTAATTTGCAAAGCATTAAGAAAGTTCATGCTGAGCGTTTCTCAACATCGCGAGAAGCTTGCCCTTTTGACCGCAGCTGCGGTTCCCGGGCTGACCATCATTGCCTGCCCAGGCAAAGCATTAGCCCAGACCCTTTATGACAATGCTGAAAGTTTGGGCAGCCTCCAGGCCCCCTATGGCGTTGTCAGCAATCCAGGAGGCGGGTCTGGGGGGTTTGACCTTTCAGCGCTTACAGCTCCTGACGAAACTATAGGCATCAGCCCAAACCCGGCAAACAATTTCAGCGTATTAGATGATTTCACGGTGCCTGCAGGACAGACATGGAATCTCACCGGCGCCAACCTACTCGGCTACACCACCAACGCGGCCACGGTCACGATCACCGGAGCTCGAGTTCAAATCTTTCGGGGAGATCCCCGCTCAGGAGGTGTCGTCGCTTTCGGCAATCTCACCAACAACGTCCAGACCTCGGCATCTTTTCTGAATATCTATCGCGCATCTTCCACCACGCCAACCAACACCCAGCGCCGACTCCAGCTTTCAACGACGTCGTTCCAGACCGTTCTGACTGCTGGCCAATACTGGCTTCAATACGCGCTCACATCAAGCACGGGCTTTGTTTTCACGCCTCCTCTGACCCCGTCTGGGGCAGCCGTTAGCACTGGGAACGCCATTCAGTTTGACTCCTCGACCAGCACGTACGCCAATTTCGTTGATGGAAGTAACTTCAAGGGCATTCCCTTCCAGCTTATTGGCACTGTGCAAAATGAGCCCGGTCCTGTGCAATCTGCGCCCGGCCCTGTGCCAGTCCTCGGAGCAGCGGCCTTCTTCGGCTACGCCCGCAAACTGCGGCGTCGGCAGAAATGAGCGGGCCTTTGGCGCTCCCCCCCCCCTGGCACTAGGCTGGTCCTAGATGTAGGGCCCATGCTGCGCACCGTTCCCGATCCTGCCGTCAGCCTTGATGAGGTCGGGAACGCTGCTGCCACGGCGTCCGAAACCCTCCTCCAGAGCGAAGGCGCCGGCACTCCCGGCCCGACACCCAGTCTTTCCCTGGACGTCCTGGCGGCGAACAACCCGGACGCCGGTGTTGTGACGCCTTCCTCCTCACCGGTTGAGCGACGCCGCCCAATCCACGACCCGTCCGACTACGGCGTACCCATGCCGGGTTGGCTGCAGGAGTGCATGCGCCACGTGCCTCCCGGCGCCGGCGAAAGCTGCCCCACCGACACCGAGGCGCTGCTGGCCTCCGCCTTTGATTTCGCCTTTCAGCTGCACGACGGCCAGTTTCGCGCCAGCGGTGAGCCCTACATCATTCATCCGATCGCGGTGGCCGATCTGCTGCGCGACATCGGCGCCAGCGCCGCGGTGATCGCCGCCGGCTTCCTGCACGACGTGGTGGAAGACACCCAGGTCACCCCTGAGGACATCGAGGACCATTTCGGCGCTGAGGTGCGGGCCCTGGTGGAGGGCGTGACCAAGCTGGGTGGCATCCACTTCACCAACAAGACCGAGGCCCAGGCGGAGAATCTGCGGCGGATGTTCCTGGCGATGGCCAGCGACATCCGCGTGGTGCTGGTGAAACTGGCGGATCGCCTGCACAACATGCGCACCCTCAGCGCCCTCAAGGCCGAGAAGCAGCAGCGCATCGCCCGCGAGACGCGCGACATCTACGCCCCCCTGGCCAACCGGCTCGGCATCGGCCGCTTCAAGTGGGAACTGGAGGATCTGGCCTTCAAGATCCTCGAGCCGGAGGCCTTCCGCGAGATCCAGCAGCAGGTAGCCACCAAGCGCAGCGAACGTGAACAGCGGCTGGGGGTCACGGTGCAGCTGCTGCGCGACCGCCTGGCGGCGGCGGGGCTGGCCCATTGCGATGTGAGCGGGCGGCCGAAACATCTCTATGGCATCTGGCACAAGATGCAGCGTCAGCAAAAGGCATTCCACGAGATCTACGACGTGGCGGCGCTGCGCATCCTCTGCCCCAATCTGGAGGGCTGTTACCGCGCCCTGGCGGTGGTGCACGACACCTTCCGGCCGATCCCAGGGCGGTTCAAGGACTACATCGGCCTGCCCAAACCCAACGGCTATCAGTCGCTGCACACCGCTGTGATCGGCCGGCACCGGCCGGTGGAGGTGCAAATCCGCACCGGCGAGATGCACCAGGTGGCGGAATATGGCATCGCCGCCCACTGGAAATACAAGGAGGGTGGATCGCCGGCCAGCGGCGATGCCGAGCGCTTCAACTGGCTGCGGCAGCTGGTCGAATGGCAGAAGGAGGATGGCGGCGAAGACAGCAGCGACTTCCTGCGATCAATCAAGGAAGACCTCTTTGATGAGGAGGTTTTCGTCTTTACTCCCAACGGCGATGTCGTGGGGTTGCGCAAGGGATCAACGGCCGTTGATTTTGCCTATCGCATCCATTCTGAGGTCGGCAATCACTGCCATGGCGTTCGCATCAACGACCGCCTCTGCCCGCTGCCAACGCCGCTGCGCAACGGCGATTTTGTGCAGATTCTCACCTCCAAATCAGCCCATCCCAGCCTCGACTGGCTGAATTTTGTCGCCACTCCCACGGCTCGAAACCGAATCCGCCAGTGGTACAAGCGCAGCCATCGTGAGGACAACATCCAGCGCGGTACCGCGATGCTCGAGCGCGAACTCGGCCGCGATGGATTTGATGCCCTGCTCAACGGCGAGGCGATGGCGCGGGTGGCTCGGCGCTGCAATCTGGTCGGCACCGAGGATCTGCTGGCGGCGATCGGCTTCGGCGGGGTCACCTTGCAGCAGGTCCTGAACCGGCTGCGGGAGGAGCTGCGGCTGGCCAGCGCCGGTGAGGTGGCACCGCTGAGCAATGAAGAGCTGGCCCGTTCGGTGACCGCCCAGGCGGAAGCCGCCACCGTCCCGGCTCAGCGGGGGGAGGCCGGCACCAGCCCGATCCTGGGCCTAGAGGGTCTGGAATACCGGCTCGGTGGCTGCTGCTCGCCGCTTCCTGGCGAAGCGATCGTGGGCAGCGTGGCCCTGGGGAACCATGGCATCACGATCCACCGCCAGGATTGCGCCAACCTCGGCCAGGTGCCGGCCGAACGCCGTCTGCCGGTGCGCTGGAATCCCCTGGCCGACGACCAGCGTCGGCGCTACACGGTGCAGCTGCGAATCGAGGTGCTCGACCGGGTGGGGGTCCTCAAGGACATCCTGACCCGCCTCTCCGACCACCGCATCAATGTCAGTGATGCCCGGGTGCGCACCAACCCCGGCAAACCGGCCCGCATCGACCTGCGAGTCGAACTGCTCAGCGCAGCCCAGCTGCGTGACACCCTCGACCAGATCGGCTCGATGGCCGATGTGCTCGACATCGCCCGCACCGGCATTGGCTGAGGGCGTCGGATCAAGGCAGGCCGCAGGCGCTGGTTTGATGAGGCACAGATGTCCAGGCGTACCACCACCTGAGCAGCGATGGGTGATGCGCTTATAGGGTGAGGAAATTGGCGCCAGCACCCAGCATGCCAGCACCCAGCGCAAGACGACGATCCAGCAACAGAAGAATCAGCAACAGAGGAACACGAAAGGGCACCTCCACGCTCTCGGCCGTCATGGTTGTCGGGGCAGCGCTGATCCCATCACTGTTGATCAGCGCACCGGCGCAGGCTGGCTGCAATCCGTTTGGATGTTCGCAGTCGTCGAATGCCGAATGCAATCCTTTCGGCTGCCCCAACGCGCCATTGGGGCAATCCTGCACTCCCTTTGGCTGTCCAGCCTCGCCCCAACCGCAATACGAGCCAAATGGAGGCCGCAGCACCAGCTACGACGACCCGCCGCCACGTCGCTCCGGCCGAAGTGCTGATTCTTTGGTTTATGAGTGTGCCGGCATCCTGCAAAGCCAAACGATCACAGCGGGATTCAACAACAGAAGGGCGGAGAGCCTCTGTCAACGGCTGGTGGAGTTCGAGAGCATCACGGGATGCTCCAACTATCTGAGGAGCAATCGTGTGCGCGAGAACTTCACGATCGACGAATCAATCCGTGTTTGTGAACGGGTTGTGCCGCGCCGCCCTTGACCTGGCCACCCGTCCAGCCGCCGGGCCCGGCCCAGCCGCGGCAGGACTGGCTGCAGCACAGCCGCAGCGGCGCCGGGTGAGGGTCCCCCCACAGGGGGCCGGCCCCGTGTCGGGCGCTACGGATCCAGCGAATCGGGGCGCCTACAAGGGCCCAACGTTCCAAACCGCGCCATCGCCGTCACGGCTCAGGGTCCACCATCCCGTTTCCCCCGGGCAGCCCCTGATCCCATCCCCAGGCCGGCGCGCCATTCACCGGCCCTCCGGCCAGCCCACTCCCACGCCCGATCTGCCATGACCTCCGAACAGGCCGCCCAGCTGATCGACAACACCCTCGATCTGGTGCATCAACGACTCCAGGACCTCGAGGCCCTGGCCCTGCCCCAGGAGCGCCAGGCCCTGGCCGCCGAATTCCGGGAGTGGCGCCAGCCGGTGGGTGGCTCGATCGATCTGATGGTGTTCCCCGGACTCAGCAACCCCTGAGGCTGCTCAGCCCAGGGACCGCCCCTGACGCCGCTCCCGCCGGTGCAGCCACTGCCAGCAGACCACGCCGCAGACCGCTGCGGCGACCCCACCAATCAGCAGGGAGCCCAGCATCAGCCGGCTGGTGAATGACCATCCCAGCCGGCTGAGGGTCTGGGCATCGAGCTCGGCCATCCCCGGAAAGGCCGGCCCCGGCCCGAGCAGCACCACCCCGAGCTGGTAGTTGAGCCAGCAGATCGGCAGGGTGGTGAGCGGATTGCTGATCCAGGTGCCCGCCGCCGCCAGCAGTCGGTTGCCGCGCATCGCCGAAGCCAGGGCCACGCCGAGCACGATCTGCAGCCCGAAGAACGGCAGGCAGCCGGTGAACACCCCGGCGGCCAGGCCCCGGGCCAGGGTGCTGGGGCTGCCCTCCTGGCTCCAGATCCAGAGCACCTTGCGCCGCAGCTGTCGCCAGCGCCAGCGCAGCATCAGCGCCAGACGGGCCGACCGCTGGCGATCGCGGCGGCCGGGGAGGGGAGCGATCCGGTTGGAGAGCGTGACCGGAGACCGAGACTGGGAATGACGACCTGCCATCGAATCCGGTGAAGCCAACGGCACCCGAAGGGGCCCATGACCTTAGGGGAGTTGGGGGCGATTGCAGCGGTTCGGTCTCCACGATCGCGGCGGTGGCCACGGCGGTGGCGGCGGGCCAGGGCAGCGTGGCGATCGTGCGGCTCTCCGGCCCCGAGGCCGAGCCGATCGGCCGGCGCCTGTTCCGCCCCGCCGGCCGCCAGGCCTGGGAGAGCCATCGGGTGCTCTACGGCCACCTGATCGATCCGAGCAGCGGCGAGAGGGTGGATGAGGCGCTGCTGCTGCTGATGCGCGCGCCCCGCAGCTTCACCCGTGAGGACGTGGTGGAGTTTCACTGCCATGGCGGCCTGGTGGTGGTGCGGCGGGTGCTGGAGCTGGTGCTTCAGGCCGGGGCGCGGCGGGCCGGACCGGGGGAGTTCAGCCAGCGGGCCTTCCTCAACGGCCGCCTCGATCTGACCCGGGCCGAGGCGATCAGCGAGCTGATCAACGCCCGCAGCCAGCGGGCCGCCCAGCTGGCCATGGCGGGGCTGGATGGCGGCCTGCAGCAACGGATCAGCGGCCTGCGGGAGCGGCTGCTCGACCAGCTGGCCGAGCTGGAGGCGCGGGTCGACTTCGAGGAGGACCTGCCCCCCCTCGATGGCGCTGCCGTGGTGGCGGAGCTGGAGGCGGTGCGGGTGGAGCTGGCCACCCTGGTGAGCCAGTCGCGGGCGGCGGAACCGCTGCGGCGGGGCCTGCGGGTGGCGATCGTGGGTCGGCCCAATGTGGGCAAGAGCAGCCTGCTCAACCGGCTCAGCGGCCGGGACCGCGCCATCGTGACCGACCTGCCCGGCACCACCCGCGACCTGCTGGAAAGCGAGGTGGTGCTCCAGGGCGTGCCCCTCACCCTGGTCGACACCGCCGGCATCCGGGCGACGGCCGACCGGGTCGAGGCCCTGGGGATCGCCCGCAGCCAGGAGGCCCTGGCGGCGGCCGATGCGGTGGTGCTGCTCTTCGATCTGGCGACCGGCTGGACGGCGGCGGACCAGGAGCTGCGCGACAGGGTGCCCGCCGGCGCCGCCCTGCTGCTGGTGGGCAACAAGGCCGATCAGGCGGGGCTGCCCACGGGCCCGGTGGCCGCAGGGGCGGCGGCGGCGCCGGCGGCGGTGGCGATCAGCGCCCTGCACGGCGATGGCGAAGCCGCCCTGGCGGCGTCCCTGCTGGAGTGCTGCGGGGCGGCGGACTGCGAGGCGCTGGTGGCGGCGCTCAACAGCCGCCAGGCCGACCTGGCGGCCGCAGCGACGGTGGATCTGGAACGCAGCCTGGAGGCCGCATCCCAGGGCCTGCCCTGGGACTTCTGGACGATCGACCTGCGTGGCGCCTGCGCCCAGCTCGGGGCGATCACCGGCGAGGAGATCAGCGAGGCGGTGCTGGATCGGGTGTTCGCCCGCTTCTGCATCGGCAAGTGAGGCGGCGCCGCCGGGCCGGGGGGCCGGCGGCGATCAGGGCTGGGCGTTGGTCCCAACCATGGGGAACTCATCACAGATCGGCCTGGCTCGGGTCCGGTCGGCGGCACTGATCCGCGGCAAGGACTGGCGGCAGATGTCGGCGAACAAGGAGCTGATCGCTGGAGCATTGAAGAGGATCATCACGTTCGCTTGCCCAGGCCAGGTCTCCTGCTGCTGCTCCTGCTCGCTGATCGGCAGGGAGAGCTGCATGGTGACCTGCACAGTCACCAGCGTTTCGATCGGCACTGCCGCCAGCCCCCGTTCCATCGCCTGCTGGAACACCCGCATGCCCTGCGGGCTGACGCGGGCTTGGCTCAGCTGGCTGGTCTGGAAGTCCTTCAGCGCCTGGCGCAGGCTGTCCTGGAGTTCCTTGGGGTAGGTCGGGGCCTCGGCCGCCGCGGGGCTGGTCAGGGCCCAGGCCGGCCCAGCGACGACCGATGCCGTCAGCAGCGCAGCTCCCAAGGCCGCCCTGAGGCGGGGCCGAGAGGCGCAAGCTGGCGGGGCGAGCAGGGAGGCCATGACGTCAGCGGGGTGATGGTGGGTCCCCCCGTTCTGGATGCAGGCCCGATCAGCTGATTCAGGGGCTACCGCCGACGCTGTGATTGATCGTGCGTCTATGTTGCCTGAAAGTTGTCTGAAAAACCGACAATGGCTCCTTTAAACATGAGCCACAAGGGCACTGACACGACCACCTAAATGCTTGAGGGCCCATGCCTGGCCATGGCCCGTCCCTGCCCATGATTGTGTCGTCCCAACCTCTGCCTGAGCGGCAGATGCGGCTGGTCCGCTGGGCCCTGCTGATCGGCTGGCTGCTGCTGATCCTCTCGCTGCTGCTGCCGGCGCTCAGCCTGCCGGAGCGGTGGCTGCCCCTTTGCCAGGACAGCCTCGCCACACCCTGCCAGCTCCATCGCCAACCGGGCAATCGTCTGTTCTGGGGCACGGTGGTGCCGGTGGGACTGCTGCTGATCGCGGTGGTGAGCCATCAGATCTGGCGTCGCCTCTGCCCCCTGGCCTTTGTCTCCCAGCTGGCGCGCGCCCTGGGCCGCCAGCGCACCCGTCCGGGCCAGAAGGGGCGGCCGGAGGTGGTGATGGTGGAGGCCGACTCCTGGCTGGGGCGCCACCATCTGGCCCTGCAGTGGAGCCTGCTGATCGCCGGGCTCTGCCTGCGGCTGCTGGTGGTCAACGGCAGCCCCGTGGGCCTGGCGATCCTGCTGCTGACCTCGCTGGTGGCGGCGCTGCTGGTGGGCTGGGCCTGGGGGGGCAAGGCCTGGTGTCAGTACATCTGCCCGATGGGCCCGGTGCAGATGGTGCTCACCGGCCCGCGGGGTCCCCTGGGAACCCCGGCCCATGTGGGCACCCGGTCGCGCATCACCCAGTCGATGTGCCGCACCGTCAGCGCCGACGGGCGGGAGCAGAGCGCCTGCGTGGCCTGCCAGACCCCCTGCCTCGACATCGATGCGGAGCGCTCCTTCTGGCAGACCCTGGTCGGCAAACGCAACCTGGGCTGGATCTGGTACTCCTACCCGGGCCTGATCCTGGCCTTTTTTCTGCTGATGGAGCAGGTGGGCGACGGGCTCCACCCCCCCGACAACGACCTGGGCTATCTGCACTCCGGCCTGTGGGCCTTTGATGCGGGTCTGCCGGGGCGGATCTGGCAGCCGCTCTGGCCGGCGCTGGCGATGCCGCGGTTGCTGCTGCTGCCCCTGCTGCTCAGCGCGGCGGCGGCCCTGTCGGCGGTCCTGTTCCAGGGTCTGCAGGGGCAGCTGAGGGCCAGCTATGAACGCCAGGGCCTGGGCCAGGCGAGGGAGCGCGCGATTCAGCACAGCCGGTTGATCGCCTCGTTTGCGGCGATCAACAGCTTCTTCTGGTTTGCCGATCCGTTGCAGGGCAGCCTGGGGCCCCAGGGCAGCCAGCTGTTGCGCTCGCTGGTGATGGTGGCGTCGGCCATCGCCCTGTTCCGCAGCTGGAGCCGGGACCAGGCCACCTATCGACGCGAGAGCGCCAGTGAGAGCCTGCGCCGCCAGCTGCGGGGCCTGCCAGGCCTGGAGGCAGCCCTCGATGGCCGCACCCTCGAGGCCCTGTCGCCCCAGGAGGTGTTCACCCTGGTCAAGGCGATCCCGGCCCTGGGCCGCGAACAGTGCCGCAGCATCTACCGCGATGTGATGGCGGAGATGCTGCAAAGCGGCCGCCTGGAACGGGCTCGGGCCCTGCTCGAACTGGAAGAACTGCGCAGCACCCTGAAGCTCGAGGATGGGGATCACCATGCTGTGGTGCGGCTGCTGGGCCAGGAGCACCCGGAGCTGCTCGAGCGCAACGGGTTGCAGCGACAGCGCGATGAGCTGCGCCGTGAGGCGGCCAGCGAGGCGGTGGCCGAACTGCTGCGCCAGACGGGGGTTGAGGTGATCGATCGCGACCGGCTACCGGCGGCGCTGGCGGAGCGCCTGGAGCGTCTGGAGAAGGAGAGCGGCCTGGATCCGGCCCAGTGGCAGGCGGTGCTGCAGGGCTTCGGGCCGGAGGGCAGCCTGGAGCGCCAGCGGCTGAAGCGCTTGCGAACGGAGTGGATCCAAGAGGAGGGGCTGCGGGTGCGGCTGGGGGAGCTGGCGGTGACCGATGGGGTGCTGCGGCCCCTGGCCCTGGCCATGGCCCAGCGCAGCGATGGATTGCGTGGCGAACTCGATCGTCGTCTGGCGGCGGCGGGACTGGAGGCGCTGCCGGGCGCGGTGCCGGCCGCCGGGACGCTGAGCGAGGCGCTGGAGCGGCTCTGGCGGGATCCCGATCCCGACACCGCCGGCTGGGCGCTGATGGTGGCCGACGAACAGGCCCCCCAGCTGGCGGCGCGCTACCGCCAGGACGGCCGCAACGGCCTGCCGGATTCCGCCTTTCTGCAAAGCCAACGCCAGGGAATGGGCGCTGCGGAGAGCGGCGAGCTGGCGGCGATTGCGGGGGCCAGCCTGTTCGCCGATCTGCTGCCGGAGGGGATTGTCTGGGTGAGCCGTCAGGGGCGACTGCAGGTGCTGCAACCGGGGGAGGTGGCGATGGAAGAGGGCTCAGCCAGCGAGTTCCTGGCGATGGTGCTGCAGGGGGAGGTGCAGTTGCGCAACGTCGTTGATGGTGAGGTGGTGCTCGGTCCCGGGGAGACGGTCGGGGAGATCGGGGTGATCATCGACCAACCGCGCACCGCCACGGTCTGGGCGGGTCCGCAGGGCGCGACGCTGTTTGTGCTGCCGAGCCAGGTGTTCGAAGATCTGCTGAAACGCTCGCGCCGCTTCAATCGCAGCCTGCTCAGCTCCCTGGCCAAGCGGCAGGCAGCGTTCGGGATGCCAAGGGCCCGCCACGGAGAGTGAGGGCCGGGTCGCCGCCGCCATGGACCGGGCCGCGAGCGGCGGGGTCAGGAGGAACAGCTGTAGTGAGAGACACCGCCGGCGTTGAAGAATTCCTGGGGTCTGAGGCGGTTGTAGTTGGCGTCCAGCTCCGGCGGTTGATCCTCATAGGGATGGCTGAACAACGCCTGCAGCTCGCGGATCAGGCTGAACTCACCTTGCGCAGCCTGTTCATAGGCCGGTGCGATCAACCATTCACGCCAGGCGACCGCTGGGTTCACCCGTTTCATCGCGGCGGTGATGGCAGGCCGATCACCCGAACGGCTGAGCTGCGCCCGCCACGCTTGCAACCACTGGGTCCATTGTGCATCAAGCAGCTCTGAACCGGGGCTATAGAAGCTGTCCTTCAGGGCTGAGAGTTGATCGGGGAGATCAGAGAGCCGGCGAAAGAAGATGGTCATGTCGACATTGGAACGCACCATCAGCTGCAGCAGCTCAGAGACGAGCGCCGGGTCGGGGCGGATCAGGCCGAGCTTGCTGGCCCACATCGCGTCGAGGGCCTGGTTCATGGCGGAGGCGAACCCCTCCTGGATCTGATCGAGGCTGGTCAGGGCGTCGCTGTTGTCGGCGAGCAAGGGCCGGATCGAGGAGCAGAACATCTGGTAGTTGGCTTCGGCTGCGAGCGGTTGGTTGAAAAAGGAGAAATGCTCACCGCCACCGGTCCAGGGCTGGAAGTGGGGGTCAAAGCGTTCACAGAAGCCAAAGGGGCCATAGTCGAGGGTGAAGCCAGCGGCGGCGCAGTTGTCACTGTTGAAATTGCCCTGGCAGTAGCCAACGCGGATCCAGTTGGTCACCAATGCGATCAGGCGGCTGCGAAACAGGGCGGCGAGGGCAAGCAGCTGGTGGCTGAAGTCCAGGCTCGGGTCAATGTCAGGGCGGTAGTTGCGTTCGATCAGATGGGCCACAATCATCCGCAGCTCGGACAACGCCTGCGGATGGGCCTGACGGCGAACGCGACGGGCGAACAGCTCGAGCTGACCGACGCGAAGAAAGGAGGGTGCGACCCGGGTGGTGATCGCCACCGGGTTGCGAGTGAGGATGTCGGGTTCGAATGAGTTGGAGTTCGGGGAATACCAGGGCCTGCGGACGGTTTCGGCGAAGGAGAGATAGAGCGTCAGCGAGCGGGCGCTGGGGATTCCGAGCGCATGCATGAAGTCTTGAGCGAGAAATTCACGCACGCTGGAGCGGAGCACTGCACGGCCATCGGCCCCACGGCAGTAGGGGGTGGGACCTGCACCTTTGAGTTGCATCTCCCAGCGCCGGCCCTGGAAGACACCTTCGAGCACGGAGATAGCCCGGCCATCGCCATATCCATTGCCAGTCCCAAACGGGCACTGTTGGGTGTATTCAGTGCCATAGATCGAGAGGGCGTAGCCGGTGGCCCAACCAAACGGTCGCATCGGCGCCTGGGCAACGCTGATGTCACCGGAGAAGAAGCGTCGAAAGCTGTCGTCGTGGGCCAAGCCATCGCTGAGGCCAAGGTCCCGAAACAGGGTTTCGCTATGGGCCACATACTCCGGATCCGGAAGCGGCGTGGGAGTCACCGGCACGTAATGGCCGGAGAACACCTGACGGGGCCGATGATCCTGGCCATCCTCCGTTGCCTGAGGATCCGGTCGAAGGGAATCAAGCAGCGAATAATCAGCCCGCTGCGCAAACTCCGTGAATGTTGTTAGCGGCGCTGTGGTTGGCACGGAGCTCCTGGATGGCGCGGCCTGGGCTGGGCCTTGACGCTGAGGCCATCATTATGGCGTGACTTGGTCTGGAGCAGCGGAAGCGATAGGGGAGACTTGCAGGGAGGCAGGGCTGGGGCGCTGGCGGAGCAAGATCACAAAAGCGGCGGATTGCACGAGGTCTCATCGTTGTGGAGGATGCGGGCACGCTGGTCTTAGAGCGGTGTTGTTCGGAAGACGGGACAACAGCCTTGGGCCTATCTCGTCAGAGGTACCGCTGCAGACGGGCGCGGGTGGGAGGCACCCCCAAGAGCTGAATGGTAGTCATGACCAGGCGTCAATTATCCACCAACCGCCCACGTTAATCGTACGGCCGCAGCCCCAGCCATGGCAGGGGCTGGGAGGCAGGTAACCGCCTACGTAATTGACGCGACCAGCCTTCTTAGTTGCGACCAGGCATCGGTCTTCTTCATGTGCCTTACCGATCAAGCGAACCATCCATGCAACACCAGCCCATCAATAAATCAAATATGTCGGAAAGCAGACCTGTGCTTGCATTCAACCAGGGTAGCGCTATAAATCCGTTGAATTAAACCCTGTTCATGGCAGCCACAAGACACATGGGCCAGCCAAGTCCAATTATATTTCTTAGTCACGACAGTCGTGATACGGAAATTGCCGCAGAGTTCTCTTCCCTTCTGAAACGTAGCAGCATAGGATTGCTCTCTTGCTTCTTCTCCTCAGACAACAAAGGCACAAGTGGCATAGAGTTCGGCCAAGAATGGTTCACGAAGATCAAAGACCAAATCAAGCAGTCTGTTCACCTTGTGTGTTTACTTACCAATAAAAGCGTCGGAAGACCTTGGATCCTGTTCGAGGCCGGTATTGCAAAGGGTCTGGAATCGACTCCTGTCACAGCCTTATTACTTGGGAATATATCTGCGAACGTCGGCCCGCTTGGTCATCTTCAAAACTGCCATGATGATGACGATTCGATTACAAAACTGATTCAGCAACTAATAAGACAGTCCTATCCAGAAAGCCAGCCCGATATAAATAAAGATGCAATTAAGCGAGAGGTCAAAAAGTTTAAACGATCAGTAAACAAGATTTTACGCAGCCAGGCTGCTGATATGAATAGCCGAAATCCAGACAGCAAGCAGCCAGAGGCAATAGTCGAGTTCCTTGAAAAGATCAAGAAGAACACAGCCGAAGCCATGGGCTTTGGGGATAATATGAACACCGATTTATTCTTCTCCTCTTTCTTTATGCAGCCACGAGCCTATTTGAAGGTGTTCTTCGATGACCTGGACAAACAGTTCATGTCTCGCATCTCGAAAAATGGCACAATGAGAAGGCTTGACCAGACTGTTGAGTTTTCATCCGAGATAATGCTAGGTTCATTACTAGAACTCGGTCTTCCGCTAAGCTTATCTCTTCGTGTTCCATCAATTGTGATCGACATATTAGAGTCACTCCTTAAAGATCCCGCAAGTCAGGATGAAGTATCATCCAATCACATCCGCATGGCTGTTATCCGTTCATTTGACTATCTTGAGGTCAGCAGCGACTTTTCGCCTGAAAAAATAAACATCTTTAGAAGCTCATACATTCGTCGCTATGGGAATCCAGACAAGCAGTATCTTAAAGTCATAGATTTTGGTAGCGCCCCTTCGAGTGGTGTAACTCAGGAGGTCCTGTGACCCTTTCCGGAGGGTGAACAGGAGCAGTCAGGGGAGACTGCCGGGAGGCTGATCGCTCAGCTCCGTTCATCCACTATGAACCC
>JBIKKX010000029.1:0-42659 GCA_044360135.1 Cyanobium sp. | reverse complement strand
CCTGTTAGAAAACGGCCCCTTCTAACGCTCCGGGGCCGGTGAGCATGGCCAGGGGCAGGGCCACGGCCCGTGAGCTGCCCAGGCCGCGGAAGTGCACCAGCAGCGAGCGGCTGGCGCCAGGCAAGCGACTGAGGATGGCCCCCCAATTGGTCACCCAGGCGGTATCCCCCAGCATGCGGCCGATGGCCTCGGCGCTGTTGCTGATCAGCAGCTCCCCGTCCCGCACCCGCAGGCCATGGCGGGCCAGCAGGTCAGCGGCATCGGCCGGCCGCACCGGCTCCATCGGTGAGGGCATGGCAGTTGCCACCAGCTCCACCAGCTCCAGCACCGTGCGGGTCACCGCCGAGCGCTCCTCGCTCTCCACCCGGAGCTGGTGCTGCAAGATCCGGTTGAGGCAGCGGCGCTCATCCGGAATCTCCGTGCTCTCGCGGTAGCTGCTCCAGTCCGCGCCATCGATCAGGCTCTGCACCTCCGCCGCGCTGGGTACCCGCGAGGCCTGCAGCGACCAGGCACCGGCCAGCAGGGTTCCGTACTGGTCACCCAGGGCCTGGGAATCGAAGTGGGCGGCTGCCACCCGGGAGCAGACGGTGATCGAGCGACGGATCACCGGGATCAGCGCCACGGTGCGGGCGATCAACCGGTTCGCGAACGCCGGCGTGATCAGCTGCTCGAGGTCCCGGTCCAGCGCCTGCCAGTGCGCCTCCCGCTGCTGCTGAGGCAGCTCACTGGGGTTGCGCAGGTTGAGCGGCGCAAAGCGGCGCCGGTCCGCACCCTGCTTGAGCCCGGTGGCGATGGAGGAGAGCAGGAACATCGAGCGCACCGAGTAGCGCGCCACCTCGCCGGCGGGTGAGCCCTTGACGATCGCCGCGCGCGATTCAGAGCTCGCCACCCGCGCCAGCGCCAGGATCGCCTGGATGCGCTGCTGGTCCTCCCGCTCGTTGCTCTCCGCCTCATCGATCAGCACCGGCAGGGCATCGGAGCGCAGGGTCTGGCGGATGCCGGCTTCTGTGACGCTGCCAACGAACACCCGGGCCATGTCAGCCAGCAGCACGCCGCAGAAGCGCTCAAACAGGTGCGACTTACCCGATCCGGCCGGGCCGCTCAGCCAGAGGTGGGGCCGCCAGCGCAGGGCACCGCAGATCGGGGCCAGCGTCACCCATCCCGCCAGCAGCATCGCCGAGGCCGGCACCTCCCAGTGGAACCGGTCCGCCAGGGTGAGCACCAGCAGGGCCTCCTCATCACTGAGCGGCTGGGCATCAGCGGTGCCCACCAGGGCGGCACCGCGCTGATAGTGGAAGCGACTGTTGAGGGTGGCGCTGAGCGGCCTTGGCTCACCGTCCACCACCAGACGGTCGCCCAGGTGCAGCACGCAGCGGCCCTCGTCCCACCAGATGCCGCGGCCGCGCAGCAGGTCGGGATCGAACATGCCGATGGCGGCCTGGCGGCAGAACAGGTCCGAGGCCGCGGCCGTCCAGTTCACCCCCCGCTTGTTGGGGTAGAGGGTCTCCCAGTAGGCCAGCGGCGCCAGGCGGCAGAGGTTCACGCCGCCATGGGCCGAGGAGCCCAGCCGCACCACCTGGCCGGTGGAGCGCGGTTGGTAGAAGTAGCCGTCGCTGTCGTAGCCCAGGCAGACAAAGGGCTCGCTGCCGCCAGGGCGCTCAGCAGCACGGCGGGGACCAGGAGGGGGGCGATCTGCCTCTGGCCCGTCCGCTGTTCGAAGGTCGGTGGCATCGGAATCGGCGCCGTCCGCGTCAGCGGCGGCCTCCGGCTCCGCCAGTTGCACCGTGCGGCTGTGGCCCTCCAGGTAGGCCTGGGCTTCTGCAGGGCTCCAGCTGGCATCGGCCAGATCCCAGCCGGCTGCGCCCGGTGCATCCACCAGGTCCCAGTCCTCCTCCGTGCAGCTCGGCGGCAGCACCACCGCCACAGGGCAGCCGAGCTCCAGCAGTAGGGCCGAGAGCCGCGCCATCGCCTCGCGGCCACTGGCATCGGCATCAGGCCAGAGGCTGACGGCACGGCCAGCCAGGGGGCTCCAATCCACGCTGGCGATGGCCTGGCTGCCGCCGCACCAGCTCACCACCACGTGATCGGGGAACAGCACCACGGCGGCATCGGCCGCCTTCTCCCCCTCGGTGATCAGCACCGGCGCCCAGAAGTGGCGCTCCAGCTCCGCCAGGCGGTAGAGCGGTCTGGGGGCCGGCCAGTCGGAGCGAAACGGATCGCGGCGGGAGGGGAAGTGCCAGCCCCCATCCAGCCAGGTGCGCTGCACGAACACCTTGCGCTGCCGCCCGCCCTGCAGCAGATCCAGCCGCTGCACCCAGAACAGCGGCGCTCCGGCCGCGTCGGTGTAGCACCACTGGCCGCTGGCGCGGCCCAGCTCCGGCGGCGGGGCCTCGGGCGGTGGGGTGTCGGGGATGCGGGCAGGCCGGCCTGCCTTGCGGGCGGTGCTGGCCGGCTTCTGCGGCACTGGAGCTGGGAAAGCAGCGGCCTGTGCTGCCGGTAGAGCCAGGTGGGCCTCGATGCGGCGGGCGGCTGTGGCGAAGTCCCACCCCGTCAGGCGCAGCAGCAGATCCATGCCGTTGCCGCCACCACCACGGTGATCACGGCCGCCGCACTGGTTGCAGAACCAGCCACCCGGACCGTCATCACAGTCCCAGCGATAGCGATCGGTGCCGCCGCAGGCGGGGCAGGGCTGATGACGGTTCTCCAGCTGCTCCGGCGACAGACCGGCGAGCTCGATCAGCAGCCGCGGCCACTGGCCCGTCGCGGCCGCCATCACGTCGGTGGCCATCAGCGCCGGGGGCTCTGGGCTCTAGCGGGCGGTGCAGGTTGCTGCGGGTTGAGCGGGCGCCCCTCACCCCGCATCACCTGCACCAGCGTCCGCCGCACGAAGGAGGCGCGGCTCTCGATGCCGGCGGCGTGGTCGTCAATCCAGGAGACGACAGCCTCCGGCAGCTGCAGCTGGATGCGCTTCATGGTGACAGCACAATGCTTGCCCGAAAGCCTAGCCGCTGTTTTCGGGAGCCCTAAAATCTGTCACGGTGCTTCCGTGCCGCTGTGTCCTTCAGCCTGCGCCCCTACCAGCAGGACGCCGTTGCCCGCGTGCGGCAGGCGTTCATGGCTGGCCACCGCGCCGTGCTCTTTGTCCTGCCTACAGGTGGCGGCAAGACCGTGGTCTTCAGCCACATCGCCGAGCAGGCCGCCGCGCGCGGCAACCGCATCGCCGTGCTGGTGCACCGGGCCGAACTGCTCGATCAGGCCTGCCGCTCCCTCGCCGCCATGGGGGTGCGCCATGGCGTGATCGCCGCCGGCCGCTCGATGAACCTGGCCGCACCGGTGCAGGTAGCCAGCGTTCAGACCCTCGCCCGGCGTCTGCAGCAACTGCCGGCCGATCTGTTCCAGCTGCTGGTGGTGGATGAGGCGCACCACAGCAATGCCGGCACCTGGGCAAAGGTGATCGGCCATTTTGATCGGGCCCTGCTTCTCGGGGTCACGGCCACGCCGGTGCGGGGCGATGGCCGCGGCCTGGGCGAGTTCTATTCAGCCCTGGTGCTCGGCCCCAGCGCCGCCTGGCTGTGCGCCGAGGGGTATCTGGCGCCGGCGCGGGTGTTCGCCCCGCCGCTGGGGTTCTCCGTGAAGGGCCTGCGCCGGCGGATGGGGGACTTTGATCTCAACCAGGCGGCCGGTCAGCTGGGCGGCAGCCGGATCCTCGGCGATGCCGTCAGCCACTACCTCAGCCACCTGAGCGGCCGCACCGCCATCGCCTTCTGCTGCTCAATCGCCCATGCACAAGCCGTGGCCCAGGCGTTCGTGGAGCGGGGTGTGGCCGCGGCCTCGATCGATGGCGCGATGGACACCCTGCAGCGGCGGCGGTTGCTGGAACAGCTCAGCAGTGATGAGCTGCAGGTGCTCACCAGCTGCAACCTGATCGGCGAGGGGGTGGATGTGCCCTCGGTGGGAGGCTGCCTGCTGCTGCGGCCCACCCAGAGCCTGGCGCTGCACCTGCAGATGATCGGCCGGTGCCTGCGGCCCCAGCCCGGCAAGGAGGCGGTGATCCTCGATCACGTGGGCAACATCGAGCGCCTGGGCCACCACCTCGATGAGCCGGAGTGGAGCCTGGACGGGGTGCGCAGGCGCGAGCAGAGCAAGGCCCCCTCCGTGAAGACCTGCCCGGAGTGCTTCTGCGCCATGGCCAGCGCCGTCAGCACCTGCCCGGAATGCGGGCACCAGTTCCGGCCGGAGAAGCGCCAGCTGGTCACGGTGGCCGGCGAACTGAAGGAACTGCACCAGCAGGAGTTGCGCCGCCAGCGCAAGCGGGAGCAGAGCCAGGCCCGCACCGCCGCGGAACTGGAGGCCCTGGGCACCCAACGCGGCATGAAGAACCCGAAGGGCTGGGCACGGCATGTGATCGCCAGCCGCCAGACGCGGGGACAGTGGGGGCTGCTGGCATGAGCGAGCAGGAACTGCAGCAGCGCATCCGGCTGGAACTGGGCCGGGGCCCGGTGCGGTTGTGGCGCAACAACGTCGGCGCCCTGCGCGATGAACGCGGCCGGCTGGTCACCTACGGACTGTGCAAGGGCAGCAGCGACCTGATCGGCCTGAGCCAGGTGCTGATCGGCCCGGAGCACCTCGGCCAGACCCTGGCGGTCTTCTCCGCCCTTGAGGTCAAGACCACCAAGGGCCGAATCAGGGAGGAGCAGGAGAAGTTCCTGCAGCTGGTGCAGCAGCTCGGCGGCCGCGGCGGGGTGGTGCGCTCAGTGGAAGAAGCCAGGCTCCTGCTCGGCGGCGGCGGCGGCATCCCCGCCTGAGGACGCACCGGCAGCACAGGGACGGGCAGCAGAGCGCTGGGCGTGGAGCACCCGGCGGCTGCGGCGCGCCAGGGCCTTCTCCACTTCAGGGACATTCCAGAGCAGGGTGGGCCGCTGCAGCCCAGCACCAGCGGCCCTGAAGTGATCGCCGGGACGCAGCACCCCATCACGGCGCAGCCGCAGCAGGGTGCGGTCACTGATCCGCAACGCCTTGCAGGCTTCCCGGGTGGAATGGGTGAACTCCATTGCTCGTCATCAGGCGACTTGCCGGGACATTAACCGCAGAAAACTGCCATCAACCGCCCCATTCCCGGGTATGTCGACATCTACTAATAGGTTCCCTTTCGGTAATCCTTGAAGATCAGGAGTTGAACCAGGTTCATCATTCTGGGAACCCAACCGGTAACCCACTGCGGCGCAAGCCAAGGGCCCGGAACCCTAATGGGAACACGATCAACGGCTAAGCGGGATAACCAAAGGGGCGACAGACTGCAGGCATCACGAGCGAGGCGGAGAGAGCATCGCCCTTGATGTCTGCGCAAGAGCCGACGCCTCAACCTCGTGCGCTGAGGGCCATCAGCTGCCGGGCGAGGTTGAGCAGCTCTGGGGTGACCTCCTCGGGCAGACCAGCAGCAGGCGCTGCAGGTGAAGCCAGCTCAGGCAGCGGAATGGCCGCGGCCGGCAACGGTGCAGCAGGTGCAACTGGAAGAGCAGGGCACTGGCCCTCATCGAGAGCCTTCTGCAACGCCATCCCCCGCTCAATCTGCTGGGCGGTCTGCTCCACCAGGTAGCGGCGGGCGTGGATCACCTCGCTGTGACCCATCGCCTGGGCCTTGAGCGCTGTCGACCAGGTGGTCGTCTCGCGGGCACGGATCGCCCAGGCATGGCGCAGGTCATAGGCCTTGCAGCGGCCCTGCACCGGCGGCGGCTGGGGCCGACCCGGGAGGCTTCTGGGGTGATGCCAACCGAGCAACTTGGCCTTGATCTCGCCAGCGGGCTTGGTGGCATGCCGCAGCCAGTGCACCACCACCCGGCCCAGGGCGGCGTTGTTCCAGAACTGGACGCTGCCGTCGCTGGCTTCCGCAGTGCGGATGGGGTAGCGCCGGCGCAGCTCGGCCAGCATCGCCCTGGAGTGGGCCACGTCGTTGAGTCGGTAGCGCTCCAGCCACGCCTCCGGCAGCGGCAGCGCAAAGCGGTGGCCGGTCTTGGTGGCCTGCTCACCATGGCTTTCGAACATGCTGATCTGCAGGAAAGTGGGCTCGACGCTGCTTTCGCCAGGCAGCCGCTCGATGTGCCACACCTCATGGGCCCGCAAGCCATAGCAGGCAATGACGGCCATCACCCAGCCCCGTAAGGGGTTTTCCTGCTGCACCTGATCCAGCCAGGCCTCCACCTCGGCCGTGGAGGGGATGAAGCGTGGGGCGGGCGTGCGGACCCTGCCGCTGGAGTTTTTGAGGCCCTCGAGCTTGGCGCGCAGCTCCGGCGTGGCGATGGAGACCCCCCGCTTGGCTAGGTAGTTCACCATCTGCACCACCCCGTGAAAGCTGCTGGTGTTGGTCTTGCGAGGCACCAGGGGCTTGGAGCGATCGCGGGCCTGCGCATCCAGCGACGCCGGGGTGTGCAGACAGAAGCGCTCCAGCTCCTCTGTGCGGGCAAAGGCCTCGTCAGGGAAGGCACGCCCGAAGTAACCCCGGTCGGTGAAGCAGGAGAAGGGGTTGCGGTCCTTGGCCTTGGGGCCACCGGGAGCAATGTCGGCTTTGATCAGCGATCTGATCTCTCCCCATGTCTGCAAGGGGCCGCAATCAGCAGGAGGTTGTTCACCCGGAGCCAGGTGCAGCCGCCGCCAGTCGAGCCCTGGCCCGCCGCGCAGCAAATTTCGCTGAGCCGCCAGCAGTAGCTCTACCAATTCGCCGAGATCGCCATCCCGGTCGATCCGATAGCCGCGGGCGGACTGGCTACGACCACCTGCACGGGTTTCGTACACGTAGTAGTAGGGACTGTTCCGCCCTGGATGCAGCCGAATCCGGTAAGGACAGGCAGCAAGGCGTAAGCGACAGGAGGCCTGCTGCAGAGCACTACGGGGCTGCATCAGCGCCTCCCCGTCTCACGGAATGAGACGCGTGGGAGATCTGTACCTAGGTACAGAAATGGGTCAAAAGGGGTCCGGAGTGGTCGTCTCGTGTCCCGACCTGTCGGACGTTGGCGATTCATCAGATCCAGCTCCCTGAGAGGGATCCGGGGCAGAATCGAGACTGCGACTGGAATGGGTCGCCTGAGATTCGAACTCAGGACCAATCGGTTAAAAGCCGAGTGCTCTACCGCTGAGCTAGCGACCCGTTGTTGATCCTGGGGTGACGGTGGCGCAGGCGGAGCCAGAACCGAGTGTCGTCCTCAGGCACCTTGGGACGGTATCACCCGGAGGGTCACGGACGCTACCGGGGGCGGCTAAATCGCTGACAGCCCCCAGGGATGCCGAGGGTCTGGCGGGCCGGGTGGCTGCTGCCCAGAGTTCCGGGGCCAGAGGGCCTGAGCTCCTGCCCTGGCGCCGTGGCCACAGCTCCCTGATGGTTTGGACGGCGCGCTGGCTGCCTGGCTGCGACCACCTGCCGACCTCAGGTCTGGGGCGCCCGCTTGATCAGCCACCGCCCACAATGGCCGCCAGCCTTGCCGCGACCAATGGTTGACCCTGCCGCCGCAGCTCCGGCCTCCCCAACACCCGCCGGTCTCCCCTCACCACCCGTAGCCGCCGCAATCGCCTCAGGCCCAGCGCCTGCCGCTACCCAGAGCGGAAAGGAGCCCGAGCCGCTCGCGGAGCCACCGCCGGAACCCTGGCCGGAGCCGGTGGTCCATCCGGAGGCCTGGGTGGCCCCCTCGGCGGTGGTGATCGGTGATGTTCGCCTGGAGGCGGGGGCGAGCCTCTGGCCGACGGCCGTGGCCCGGGCTGACCTCTGTCCGATCCTGGTGGGCGAGGGCAGCAACGTGCAGGACGGCGCGGTGCTCCACGGAGATCCAGGCGAGCCGGTGCGGATCGGAGCGGATGTGACGATCGGCCATCGGGCCGTGATCCATGGCGCCACCCTGGAAGACGGCTGCCTGGTCGGCATCGGCGCTGTGGTGCTCAACGGCGTGACCGTGGGCGCCGGAGCACTGGTGGCGGCGGGCTCGGTGGTCACCCGCGACGTGCCTGCCGGCACCCTGGTGATGGGGGCCCCAGCCCAGCCGAAGCGGCAGCTCAGCCCCGAGGCGATCGCCGCCCAGCGCCTGCACGCCCGCCGCTACCGCCAGCTGGCCATGGCCCACGCCGCCCGTCAGGCCGCCGCCGCAGGCCCCAGCCCTGACCCCAGCCCCAGCTCAAGGCTTGGGGCCGATCCGAATGGGAATGCTTCAAAATCGATCGATTGATTCCATCGGGCTGCGCTGCACCGATCCGATTCCTTAAGATCCACAAACACTCAGCCCTGCCGTCATGGACCTCCGGCTCATCCTGGTCGCCGCCCCCATCCTGCTGGCCGCCTCCTGGGCCGTGTTCCACATCGGCCGTGCAGCCGTGGGTCAGCTGCAGCTGTTCATCAAGCGCGCCTGACCCCATTCCCGTCCATCGGCGCCCCCATGGTCAGAGGTGCCGTGACTGCTCCGGTGTTGGTCATTGGAGCCGGTCTGGCCGGCACCGAGGCTGCCTGGCAGCTCGCCAGCGCTGGTATTCTGGTGCGGTTGGTCGAGATGCGGCCGGTGTGTCGTTCGCCGGCTCACCACAGCGCTGATTTCGCTGAACTCGTCTGCAGCAACAGTTTCGGTGCCCTGAGCAGCGACCGGGCCGCCGGTCTGCTGCAGGAGGAGCTGCGGCGGCTTGGCTCTTTGGTGATCGACACCGCGGACCGCCATGCCGTGCCGGCCGGTGGTGCCCTGGCGGTGGATCGTGGTCGCTTCAGTGCTGCCCTCACCGCCGCTCTGGACTCCCATCCGCTGGTCCAAATCGAGCGTCGCGAGCAGCTCGAACTGCCGGGGCCTGATCAGATCACCGTGCTCGCCACGGGACCCTTGACCAGCGCCCCCCTGGCCGAGGGGTTGCGTGCCTTCACCGGTCGGGCCGACTGCCACTTCTTCGATGCCGCCAGCCCGATCGTGGAGGGCGAGAGCATTGATCTGGAGCGTGCTTTTCGCGCCAGCCGCTACGACAAGGGCGATGCCGATTACATCAATTGCCCCCTCAACCGCGAGCAATACCTCAGCTTCCGCCAGGCCCTGCTGGAGGCGGAACAGGCCGAACTCAAGGACTTCGAGAAGGAAAGCGCCAATTATTTCGAGGGCTGCCTGCCGATCGAGGAGCTCGCCCGTCGCGGCGAGGACACCATGCGCTACGGCCCCCTCAAGCCGATCGGCCTCTGGGATCCTCGCTGGGGGGATGTCAACGATCGGGAGGTGCGCCGCGCCCATCGCGCCCATGCCGTGGTGCAGCTGCGCCAGGAAGACCGGGACGGCCGCCTCTGGAACCTGGTGGGATTCCAGACCAATCTCAAGTGGGGCGAACAGAAGCGGGTGCTGCGGTTGATTCCCGGATTGGAACAGGCTGAATTCGTGCGCTTCGGGGTGATGCACCGCAACACCTTCCTCGAATCCCCCCAGCTGCTGGACGCCACCTTGCAGTTCCGCCGTCGGCCCACCCTGCTGGCGGCCGGCCAGATCACCGGCACCGAGGGTTATGCCGCCGCGGTTGCTGGCGGCTGGCTGGCTGGCACCAACGCCGCCCGCCTGGCCCGCGGCCTCGATCCCCTCAGCCTGCCTCCCACCACCCTGATCGGCGCCCTCACCCACTTCGTCGCCGAAGCCCCCTGTGGCGGTGAAGGCAGGCGCGGCGGCTTCCAACCGATGCCGCCCAGCTTCGGGCTGCTGCCGGCCCTGGCCGAGCCGATCCGCGATAAGCGCCGCCGTTACGGCGCCTACCGCGACCGGGCCCTGGCCGATCTCAGCCCTTTCACCGCCAGGGTCGTGGCCATGGCCGGCGCCTGAGGGGCATCAGCGGCGAGGCTGCAGCGGACACACCTCAACAGGGCCAGCAGAGATGCTTCGCCGACAGGTCATCGCTGGGGGTCCACCCAAACCGATGGCAGTCGCTGACCTATCGACGGCTCAGGAGCAGCCCTGCATCACCAGCCTGCATCACTAGCTTGATTCAAGGCTTGGTTGCCGAGGTCTCCCTGTTGTCTCTCCTGTCTTCCCGCCAGGCGTTGTTCCAGCTGCACCGCCGAGCCTCCCTGGGCCATCGACGCCACCGGGTGGGCCGGATCGTGCTGGCCCTGCTGCTGCCCCTTCCGGTCTTCGCCCAGGCCGATCCCCACCTGCACCACCACCAGCCAGCCCCCACCGGGGAGATCAGCCCCGCCGCCGCACCGGTGACCCCCTCCGGCCCATCGGGCGGCCTTGGCCCCAGCGACGGCCACTCCAGCGCCCATGACCACGCCCACGACCTCGGCCCGGCCGGCGCCACCTACGACCTGCGCTGGCTCGACGCCATGGTTCAGCACCACACCGGTGCCCTGCGGATGAGTGTCTACGTCTTCGACATCGGCGAACCCGGGGTGGGGGCGTTGGCGCGTGACATCTGGCGGGATCAGGCCCAGGAGATCAAGGCGATGGGCCAGTGGCGCCGGGCCTGGTATCCCGAGGCCCCCGTTTATCCGGTGATGCTCCGGCCAGGGGGCAATCCGGATCGCTTTGATGATCTGATCGCGATGGACGCCGGGCAGATCGAGGCCATGCGGATGATCGGCACCACCCCCAACCGCAACAACCGCGTCACCTGGTTTCTGGAAGGCATGATCCACCACCATGGCGGTGCCCTGCGGATGGCCCACGATGCCCTGCGCCATTCCCGTAACCCCACAATCCGGCGCATGGCTCGTCAGATCATCGTGGCCCAGCGTCGCGAGCTGATCCAACTGCGGCGGATGCTGCAGCATGATGGCTTGAATAAGCCGGACTACTACCGCTTTGATAGCTTGTTTTCGCTCTGAAACCGCTTCGGCAGTGGCTTGATGCTCCGCATCCTGCAATCAGCACCATCGTTTGCCCTGGCGGCTCTGTTGCCGCTCTGGTCCACCGTTGCTGCAGCCCACCCTCAGGGGCTTTACTCAATCCAGGAGGCAGCGGAACAGCGGGCCCGGGAGCTGGGCTGCGAGGGCACGCACCGCAATCGGGGCCGATGGATGCCCTGTAAGGATGAGGCCCATCTGCATCAGGAGCTGCGCAATCGGTGAACCCGCGTCGCCTGCACCGTCTGCTCGTACCCGTGGCAGCCGCGCCGCTGCTGTTGACCGCAGCCAGTGGCTCTGTTTATAGCCTGCTGCTCCGCCAGGGAATCGATGCCTTCTGGTTGCTGAAGATCCACACCGGCCAGTTCGCAGCGATTGATCTGCAACCCTGGTACGCCATCCTGCTCGGCATGGTCACCCTTGTGCTGGTCGTCTCCGGTCTGGCCCTGCTCCGCACCCCCCGCCGGCCCATGGCCGCTGGCTTTGGATCCTCGCCCCAGTCCGAGTGAGCCGCTGCTGATTGGGTCAGCGGATCGGCATTCACCGTCATGATTGCGATCGCTGCTGCTGCAGCTGAGCAGCCCCAACAGAGGCGATCCTGCGGTCAGAGACCCACCAACCATCCCAGGAGGTGAATATGGTTGGAGAGCAAACGTGAATCCAGAATCATGCTGACCGGCGCTGACCTTCTCGCCAAGGTCAAGGAGCTCGGCGAGGCTTCCAAGTCTGATTTGGTGCGTAGCTGCGGCTACGTCAGCACCAAAAAGGACGGCAGCGAACGTCTCAACTTCACGGCCTTCTACGAAGCCCTGCTTGAGGCCAAGGGAATGTCGATCGGCGGTCCCAGCGTCCGCGGAGAACGTCGGCGCCCAGGTCGGCAGCTCAGCTACGCCACCAAGGTGCTGTTCAACGGCAACTTGCTCGTTGGCAAAGCCTATACAGCTGAGCTGGGCCTCAAGCCTGGTGATGAGTTCGCCATCAAACTTGGCCGCAAGCAGATTCGGCTCGTGCCGATCGGTCACCTCGATGATGAAGAGGACTGAGTCCCGTTCACTCCAGCGTTCGATTGGCCGTCGCTAGCCTCAGTTTTGGCACTGGATCTGGCTGGCGATGCTGCGGGACCTGTTGCTGGCGCTGGGGCTGCCGCTGCTGCTATTGCTGATCACGGTTCTGGCGTTGCAGCACCCTGATCGACCATTGGCATCTCAGCTCCGGCGTCTCGCTGGAGCTGCTCCTCGGCTGCTGCCGATCGGATTTGGGCTGCTCCTCTTGCTCTCGCTGTAGCGGTGGCTGCTGCAACGCTGATCGCGGCCTGCGCCCACCCCTTTGCCGCAATGTTCAGAGGCGGTGGCGATGCAGATGGTGGGGCCTAGGGCTTGGTTGGCCATGGGCTGGTGTCTGATCCGGGGCGATGGCGGCTGGATTGGGGACCGAGGGGCCCCTGTGTGGCCCGCAGACCAGTTCCTGCGGGGCTGAGGGCATGGATTGGGCCCACTGCTTCAGGGCGTCAGGGGCGTTCGGACCTGGGGAGTGGCGAGCGGGCGGATCGATCGGGAGTGGAACAGCGGAGCGTTGATCCCTGAGGCGCCAGGAGCGGATTGCGCCGTGGTTGGTGCGAGCGGCACCTGGAACCAAAGCAAAAGGCACCTTTGGACTGAGCCTGCCCAGGGGTGCCGTTGGCCATGGCTTGAGCGTGTCAAAGCTGCCGGACCAGGATCCGGCAGTCCGTGGCAGCTGGCCAGGTGGTGGTGGAGAGGGTGGCGCAGAACCTTGGAATCCTGCGCCCCATTCAAGGCGAAGCGGCCCCCGGGAGGTTGCTCACTCCTCGTCGTCGGCCCCCCCGGCAGGGACGAGGCGAATCTGTTTACGACCCAACTTGATTTCGAATTCGTCGCCGGGTTCGAGCCCCAGTAGGGCGGTGTAGGCCTTACCGACCAGGAGATTTCCATTGAACTGGACTTTGGTGGCGTAGCTCAGCTGGCGCCCGGGACGACCCTTGGTGCCACGGCCACCACCGGAACCCAGGTTCATGCCCTTGGCATCCAGGAGCGCCTCATAGAAGGCGGTGAAATTGAGTCGCTCCGTACCGTCCTTCTTGGTGCTGACGTAGCCGCAGCTGCGTACCAGGTCGGACTTGGAGGCATCGCCAAGCTCCTTGACCTTGGCCAGGAGATCAGGACCGGTGAGCATGAGCTGCTGTTGAGGGGATGATTCAATCCTATGGCTCAGGCTGCCATTTGGGAAGTGATCTTCCCCTGCTTCCTTACCAGGACGCTCGCGCCACCTCGCTTCACCGGAGGCAGCAAGCTGCTTCCGCCACCGCGGCGGAGTTCCGCCAGCTGCGATGCATCCTTGCCGCCACGCCTCAATGCCGCTCTCCCCAGGCGTCAGGCCACCCAGCTGCAGCGAAGACCTTGTTGCTCCAATAGAAATTACGCCCCAGAGCTCCTGGTGCAAGCTCGATCTGCGCTGGATTGCCTTTGCGGCTGGGCCCCATCCACCGGATCGCAGCCGCAGCTGTGCTTGCCTTCCCGTCAGTGGAGCAGGCTGGAATTCGCCGTCGTCGCAGCTCAACCCAACCCCACCCGGAGCAGGCTGAGGCTTTCTGGGCGAGCTGCTGATCGCCGCCTCCAGCGATGGCTTCCGGCCTGGGGCTTCTACTCCTCCTGGCAGTGGTCGCTGTGGCCGGCCCACGGCCGCTGGCAGCAGCCCATCAACAGCATCCCCCCCAGCTTCCGCACGCTTCGCGGCCAGGAAGGTGTTCGAACTTTGCCACTCCTGAGCCCATCAGCCGGTCAATGGGGCCGGCCCCCCCGCTGCGGTGCCCCGATGCGGGACAGCTGCCGCTGACCCTCACTCCAACCGATGCCCATTCAGGGCCTGGCTGGAGTATCCAGTCTTCAGCGATGCCACACCACTGGGGGGGTGGCTGTCGGGCTGATTGATGGCGGCGGGCCAGCGGCACCGATCCGCCATCCCGGGCCACTCGGCGTCAGCGGCCTTCCGGGCCATGTGATGTCCTGACCCACAGGATTCCCGACCTATCCGACCCTTCAGGCCCATGGCTGAGGGCTGGATGGCTCAAGGGATGGCCCAGGGACTACCAGCCCTTGGTTCACCAACCGCCGCCGCGCGCGCCGCTGCCTAGGTTTCGCCCCCCACATCGACGCGGGGCCTGCCGTTGCGGAGATTGCCTCTCAGGCTGGCGGTGAGCGCCAGAGTGGGTGCTGCCAAGGCCTCCACCATGGGCTTCCGCTTGCGATGATCCGCCCGCCTGGGCCCGCTGCGCTTTCACTTCAGCGGCGCGGGCCTGAGTTCGATCTCGATCGGCGGTCCCGGCGCCTCGCTCAACATCCCGGTGGCGCGTCGCGGCGGCCCGCGCACCACGGTGGGGTTGCCGGGCACGGGGCTCAGCTGGAGCCTGGAGCACAGCCCTGATCCGGCACCGGCCGCCAGCGATCCCCCGAGGGACGGTCGCTCCGGTTCGGCGCTTCCCAACAGCCGCAAGCTGCGCTCCAGCCAGCTGCAGGAGCTGCAGGGGCAGCTGTTGGCGTTGCTGCAGCAGCGCTTGTTCGCCGCTGCCAACGGCGGAAGGCGGCTGTGGGAGGAGGGGCTGGTGAGCCGGCTGCTGGCCCAGGAGGCGCCCGGATCGCGGCAGGCGGGTCTGCTGGCGCTGATCGAAACGCCGGAGGCGATGCAGTCCTACCTGGAGCGCTCCCGCAGCCAGGCCGATGCTCGCCGCCGCGCCCAGCGTTGTGTCACCGCCTTCAGCCTGGCAACCCGGCTGGCGGGCGAACGGGGCTGGCTGAACTGAGCAGAGCAGAGCAGAGCCAGCTGGCCTGCAGTCGCCTCAGGGCGATCGCGGGTCTGGCGCTGGCCGCCCTCGGCGGCGGGCCCAGGCCGCCAGAGTGATCCCATGCCCCACCACGCCGATCGCCCCAGCAAGATCTGTGCCTGTTGCGGTCGCCCTTTTCAGTGGCGTCGCAAATGGAAAAGCGTCTGGGAGCAGGTGCGCTACTGCTCGGATCGTTGCCGCAACCAGGCGCGTCGTCCCGCATCTCGCAGGCTCGCCCCGGATCCCAGGGCCTGAAGCTCAGTCAGCCACCCATTGGGGGCCCAGCCCGCCGGTCTCCTTCTCCCCGATCCGCCTCCATCGCCAATTCAGCACGACGCAGGATCAGCCAGAGCAGCAGCAGGCTGAGTGAACCGGAGGGGCCGATGAACAGGTGCCAGATCTGATCGCCGCTGCTGTTGAGCAGGGCACCGAACAGGGTGGTCAATCCCACCGTGAACAGGGGATACAGCCAAAGACGCCAGTCGCGAAAGCACCGCCACCAGAGCTGGAGCATCACCACCAGCAGCAGCACCTGGGAGGCGATCGGCCCAGCTTTGCCGACGCTGGCGTAGCCGAGGCAGCTGGCCACCACCAGCGCCAGCAGTAGCCCGTGCAGGCGGCGTCCGCCCCGAACCGCCGCCGCCAGCAGGGCCAACCCGGAGGCCAGGGCCGCGAAGAACACCCCATTCCAGAGACTGAGCTGGTTGACGTAGACCCAGTCGGTGCGGGTGTGATCGAGGCTTTCCGCCAGCGCCGCCAGACCATAGCAGCCAAAGGCCAGCATCAGGCGCCTGTTCGCCCCGGGCGGCAAACGGCGCCTTAGCTGGGGCAGCCCACGACCCGCCAGCAGCGCCAGACCCCAGGCCACCGCAACAGCCTGGAGGTGAGCGATCACCAGCAGGATCAGAAATGGGCCCTCCATGGCGACCTCCAGCCTCAGATCCATCGACCTGACAACACCGACCGAGAGTGCCACGGCTGGCCCGGGGCGCAAGGGCGCCCCGGGCGGGTTCAGATGGTGGTCAACGGTGCGGGGAGCACGGGGGTCTGCAGGCGCTGGCGCAGCTCCTGATCGCCCCAGCTGACGCCATCGGCGAAGTGGAACGCATCGATGCGGGTGTAGGGAGAGGCGAAGTGAAAGGGAACGGTGAGCTGGCCGCCGCCATGGAACTGAAACTGGAGATCGGAGTTGCGGCGTTCGACGGCCCGGAGATCAAGGCTGCTGAGTTCGGCGAAGCTGATGCGGTCGTGACTGGTTGGGTTTTCGTCCATGTTGTTGATCCAGAGCCGGCCGCTGCGCCCTGTGATCCGGTAGAGGTCGTTGCCGTTGCCGCCGCTGAGGGAGTCGTTGCCGTCGCCACCGATCAGGGTGTCGCCGCCCTCGCCACCGTCGAGGACATCGTTGCCGCTGCCGCCATCGAGGAGGTCATCGCCATCGGCGCCGTTGAGGGTGTCATGGCCGGCCCCACCGCTGAGGGCATCGGTGAGGCGTCCGCCGCGGAGGAGGTCGTTGCCGTCGAGGCCATCGATGCGGTTGCTGTGGTTGTTGAAGCCGCCGAGGGTGTCGTTGCCGGCGGTGGCGCCACCGATCACGATCCGCTGGAACAAGTCCTGATCGGTCCAGGTGACGCCATCGGCGAAGTGGAGAGCATCGATGCGATTGAACGGAGAGACGAAGTGGAAGGGAACGGTGAGCAAGCCGCCGCTGTGGAACTGAAGCTGAAGATCGGAGTTGCGGCGTTCCACGGCCTGGACATCAAGGCTGCTGAGTTCGACGAAGCTGATGCGGTCGTGACTGGTTGGGTGTTCGTCAATATTGTTGATCCAGAGGCGTCCGCTGCGCCCTGTGATCCGGTAAAGATCGTTGCCGTTGCCGCCGCAGAGGGAGTCGTTGCCGTCACCACCGATCAGGGTGTCGCCGCCCTCGCCACCGTCGAGGACATCGTTGCCGCTGCCGCCATCGAGGAGGTCATCGCCATCGGCGCCGTTGATGGTGTCATGGCCGGCCCCACCGCGGAGCTGATCGGTGAGGCGTCCGCCGCGGAGGAGGTCGTTGCCGTCGAGGCCATCGATGCGGTTGCTGTGGTTGTTGAAGCCGCCGATGATGTCGTTGCCGGCGGTGGCGCCACCGATCACGATCCTCTGGAACAAGTCCTGATCGCCCCAGGTGACACCATCGGCGAAGTGGAACGCATCGATGCGGGTGTAGGGAGAGGCGAAGTGGAAGGGAACCGTGAGCTGGCCGCCGCTGTGGAACTGAAGCTGAAGATCGGAGTTGCGGCGTTCGACGGCCTGGACATCAAGGCTGCTGATTTCGACGAAGCTGATGCGGTCGTGACTGGTTGGGGTATCGTCCAAATTGTTGATCCACTGGCGTCCGCTGCGCCCGGTGATCCGGTAGAGGTCGTTGCCGTTGCTGCCGCTGAGGGAGTCGTTGCCGTCGCCACCGATCAGCGTGTCGGCGCCATCGCCACCGTGGAGGACATCATCGCCGCTGCCACCATCGAGGAGGTCATCGCCATCGGCACCGTTGAGGGTGTCATGGCCGGCCCCACCGCGGAGCTGATCGGTGAGGCGTCCGCCGCGGAGGAGGTCGTTGCCGTCGAGGCCATCGATGCGGTTGCTGTGGTTGTTGAAGCCGCCGATGGTGTCGTTGCCGGCGGTGGCGCCACCGATCACGAGGTGCTCCAACATCTGGGGGAACGACCAGCTGATCCCATCGCCGAAGCTCAGCCGCTCGATCCGCCCCCATTCGGGCTGGAAGTGGTGGATCAACCGGGCGCTGCCGCTGGCATGAACCACGACCAGATCGGAGCCGTGGCGTTCCAGCCGCACGGCGTCCGCAGGGATGCCAACGAGATGAACCTCGTCGTCGCTGCCTGAGATGTCGAGGATGTGATCGTCGCCCCCGCCGCTGCCGATCAGGTAAAGATCGTTTCCGCCACCGCCCAGCAACCGATCGTTGCCCTGGCCGCCATCCAGCACGTCATCCCCCTCGCCGCTGTCGAGCTGGTCGGCACCCTCAAAGCCCTCCAGCCAGTCCAGGCCAGTGCTGCTCAGGAGCTGATCGGCCCGGATCGAACCGCTCTGGCGTTGCACCCCGCTGCGGGCTGAGGCGCGCAGGATGCGGCTTAGCGAATCGCCCTTGCCTTCGCTGGCCCGCAGCAGTGCCGCCAGCATCTCGGCTCCGGTGTCGCCCAACCGGCCCATGGCCTGCACCATCCGGACCAGCAGACCGGGGTCGCTGTGGCGCCGTTGCCGCTCCTGGAGAGCCGACACCACCAGGCTGACATCAAAGCGTTGGCTGCCATTGGCTGGCTGCGGGCGCTGCAACAGCGCAACCAGTGGTGCCACCTCGTACTGGGCGGTGAGCAGCAGATCCACCTCCTGGCCGATGGCGGCGAAACAGCGCTCCAGTTCCACCAAGGCATGGGTTCGAGGCACATCCGTGGTTGGTGTGTTCCGGAACGAGCGCCCGATCAGCTGCTCCAGGGCCAGGACCCGCCGGAAGGGGGCGTTCTGGCTGCTGTCTTCCCCGTTCCTGTTCTGGACACCGGTCCAGGTCACCAGGATCGATTCGATCAGGGCGGCGCGCCCCATGCTGTCGGCGGCGCACCACTGCTCGATCAACCGGACCAGCGGTCCTGCGGGATCGGCGGCCATCGTCTGGTGCAGGCTGGCGACATTGCCCATGCCCGGCAGGTCCGGCAGCACGGCAATCGCGGTGGGCACCGGCCTGGGATTGAGCTGACGGGTCTGGCTCGGGTCCACCTGGAACCAGACATCCACCAGCGCCCGCTCACTGCCGTCGTTGCGCCGATAGACGCCGCTCTGCCGGTGGTGGTTGCCCTGGGCGTCGCGGAGGGAAGCGTCCCGGTAGGCGAGCGGCAGGGCACGCACCCCGAGTTCCTGCAGGGAACGCAGTTCACCCGGGTCGGTGAGGGCATCGGCATCGCCATCCACCCAGACCCGCAAGCTGATCCAGCCTGGATCGCGCCCGTCGATCTGGCCATCGCCATTGGCATCGAGTTCGGCCAAGGCCGCAAAGCCATGGGGGGCCCGGCTGCCATCGCGGCGGCGGGTGACATTGCCGAACAGCTCTGCGCCGCTGACGATCAGCCCATCGCCATTGAGGTCGCGCACCAGCAGCCCATCCCCGCGACCCACCCAGCCGCTGCGTTCGGCGAAGCCATTGCCGTCGTGATCGAAGTGGAGTCCGGCCTCGATCGCGAGGGTGCTTACACCATCGCCGTCGAGGTCAAGCACCAGCGGGGAGATGGTCGCCTCGGCCACACCGAAGAGGCGCTTGAGGGTTCGGATCGTGGTGTCGATCCAGCGGCGCAGCGACTCGCTGAGCTCCGACAGTTCCCCAAGGAAGCCGGGCTTGGTGGTCCAGAGCTCGGTGATGGTATCGGTGAACGACACGCTCAAGCGCCCCAGGGTGTCGCTGAAGGAATCGATGGCCGGGCCGGCGAGGTTGGCGCCGAACAAGGCGCCGCCCAGGGTGAGCGCCCCGGCCGCCACCGCCCCATGGGGACCGAGGCCCGCCAGGGGGGAGACCAACGAGCTGACCGCCCGGGCGCCGGCCACGGCGCCGGCGGTGGTGACGGCATAGTCGCGCACCACCTGTTCAGCTCCGCTGCGGTCACCGTCCGCCAGTCTTCGCCTGGCTTCTTCGGCGGTCAGAACCAGGTCCACCACCCTGACGGCCCGGTCCACGCCTTTCGGGATCGGGCCGCGGCCTGGCAAGACCGGGAGTGTGGGGTTGTTGGTGTCGGAGTCGTCAGACTCTCCCAGGGAGTCGCGGATCTCGCGCAGGGCGGTGAGGTGGCGTTCGACACGGTCGCGTGGAATGAACTCCTGCAGGCGGCGGTGCTGATGGGATGATGCCGGCGGGGCTGCCCCGTTGCCATCCGCTCCAGCCCCCTCGCCGAGAAACTCCCGTACATCGAGGCGAACATCGGCATCCTGCGCCAGGGGGCGGCCCTGGCTGTCCACTGGAATCCCGATCCGGGAGGCCCGGAGATCTGACACCGCATTCACCAGCTTGAGGGCCTGGTCAGGGCGGAGAGTGCGCAAGATCTCCGTCGGAATGCCATTGATGCTGGTGACGGCCTGATTCCGGAGCAGGGCCGGCAGTTCCACCTGGGCGAAGGCGCCATCGGCCCTGGCGCCGCCGGTGAGGGTGATCACATCCCCCTGGGCCATGGAGACGAAGCGCTCGGAGAGTGTGTCCCAGATGCCGTTGGGGATGCGCTGGCCCTGGGCGTCTCTTGAGCCGTAGAGGTAGGCGGAGATTTTGGCTTCGTCGCCTTGGAAGAGATCATCCAGCTTAGCAATCAACGCGTGATTAGCCCCTTCTTGCAATCTCTTTACGTTTAGAAACCTACCGGTACTGGTGTTGTTAATAATTGAGACTTCGCTGCTCTGGGTGCTCAGTTGTTTTGCCAGATCAACAGCCATAAGCCTCGAATCGCCAGGCTTTGCGGGCTTGCTTAATTCCCCGCTAAACAATAAGATCTTGCCATTAGGTCTCTCGAGTTCAATATTTGTGAGTAGCTCTGTCAATTGGTTGGTGTTTGAAATCGAAGCAAGCTGACTCGTTGCCTTCTGAGTGGAGAGAGCCATGTTTGTGCATGAAAAAACATCCCTGGAGCGCCAGGAAACGTCGACCGCCTCAATGGCGCTCGAATCGGTGGATGTGACGCCGGTGTGTATGCGAGGTAGGGCAGTTCGGCAGAATCAGACCTGTGCTCTCTTCCCTAGATCGCGACGATGGGCAGGCGGACTCAAACAGCCGGCGCCTGTAAATCAGTTTGGCCTTACGAAGACAAAGCCAGGGCGGAAATCAGCATTTCAAGGCGGTCAGAATTGGGAACGCCTCGAGCATTCCCAAGCACGGACAGATGCGTATTAGTACCGGCAAATTCCAGCTGTTTGCAAGCCAAGGAGGCGTTGTTCTAGCTTTGGGTAGGCGCTGAGAATGGATGCACTGGGGTTGCTCAGGTTTAGCTGTGGTTCAGCCCAGTGCCGAGATGTAAAACAATGCTAAGATGCACTCAGAATCCAAATCTGACGATTCGCTCAGGCGTGTTTTTATTATCGCTACCATTTCTCCCGTAGACCACTAACGCTTCCTTGAGCAGGCCGATCACTTCAGTGCGATCCAGGCCACCACAATCGGACGGATAGATTCCGATCAGATCGTTCCAGGCCACCACATAGGGCTTGACAAACCAGTTCTTGGACCATTCGCCAAGGCTGAGGCTGATTTGCAGGCGGGTGCCGGCGATGTAGAAGTGAAACCGGCCCTCGATGTCCTCATCGAAGGCCGGATTGCCACTTCTCCCGCCCCAGAGGTAGATGTCGCGATCCTTGTCGCGAGTCCAGTACTGGCCGTCTCCC
The DNA here is from genome assembly GCA_044360135.1 of Cyanobium sp. Taxonomy (GTDB): domain Bacteria; phylum Cyanobacteriota; class Cyanobacteriia; order PCC-6307; family Cyanobiaceae; genus Cyanobium. Next base: position 21,585 of record JBIKKX010000029.1, on the reverse strand, counting down.
TTGGGGAAACCAAGGCCATAACGATCGATGTCGTCATCGCTGACGACCTCATTGACGAAGGGCATGTTGGGAAGCCTCCGAACCCCGCTCAGCGGGGGCGAAGGGGATGGGGAACGCTGCCATCATTCCCAGGGGCGGACACTGCCGCAACGCACCCTGCCGATCACGGCTCCGCTCGCTCAGCGGCGGCGGAAGATCAGCATCCGGTTCTGGGCCGGCAGGGGCAGATCGGCGCAGGGATCAAGGTCGTGGTCCTGGGCCAGGGCCCGCAGGTCGCGGGCGTCGCGAACGCCCATGGCGGGATCCCGGGCCCGCAGCATGGCGTCGAAGGCCGCGTTGCTGGGGGCAGTGGCGACGCCGCTCTCATGGAACGGGCCGTAGAGCAGCAGCAGCCCTCCGGGCTCAAGCACCGCCGCCGCACCCTTCAGCAGCTGCGGCACCGAGGACGCCGCCATGATGTGGGTGGTGTTGGCGCTGAACACCGCATCGAAGCGCCGCTGGGGCCACTGGTCAGGCCGGTCTACATCCAGTTCCAGGGGATCCGCCAGCTCCGTGTCCGGCGCCAGTGCGGTGCGGCCTTCCAGGGCGATGCGCTCGACCAGATCCGGCAGCGCTTCGGTGCAATCGCTCGGCTGCCAGGTCAGCCCAGCCAGCTGCCGGCAGAAATGGACCGCGTGCTGACCGCTGCCCGACCCCACCTCCAGCACCCTGGCGCGGTTCGGCAGCCAATCGCGCAGCACTGCCAGGATCGGCTCCTTGTTGCGTTCGCAGGCCTCGGAACAGCGCATCGGCAGGGCAGGACAACCGTTGGCCCATCCTGATTGGGCCCTGGCCCGGTTCTTGGTCACGGCTTCCGGCGGTCTGGCGCCAGCGGCATCGGGGTGCTCCGCCCGGTCGTGGCACCAGAAGCACGGCCCCTGAGCCAGCCCCCGCCTGGGTTCAGCCGTCGAGCCGCAACCAGCTGGCGGCGTTGCGGGCCGCCCGTTCCTGGCCCTGGTGATGGCCGAGCGCGAAGCAGAACCAGGCCCCTAGGACCAGGACCGGTGGCGGCAGCCAGAGGGCGGCGGCCAGGCCCCCCAGGGCAAAGGCCCAGAGCCCCTGCACGATCAGGCCGTAGAGGAAGGGAATGGCGGTGCGGCGCTGGCGGCCATGCCAAAGCAGGAACGGCAATCCCAGAACCGGCAGGGCACAGACCGCTGCCCAGGCCCAGCGCTGGCCAGCCCGATCCGCCAGCCGCCGCTGCATCGCCTGCCGCAGGCTCCCGCCCCCCCACGCCTGGTCCATCCCCCTCACTGCCGCCGCGGGGCGCCGCGCCGCGCCGCCAGCACCTCCTGCACCCGCCGCCAGCTGACGCCATGGTGGGCCAGGGCCACCTGCAGATGGAAGACCAGATCGGCGGCCTCGCCGGCGATCGCCTCGGCGTCGTCGTCCTTGCAGGCCATCACGAATTCAGCGCTCTCCTCACCGATCTTCTTGAGGATGCTGTTGTCACCACCCGCCAGCAGCTTGTTGGTGTAACTGCCCTGCTCCGGCTGGCGCCGCCGCGCTTCGATCACCCGCATCAGTTCGGTGCAGGCATCGGCGGGGGGCGGAGCTGCCGCGGCACCACCGGCGCTGGGTTGGGGGTCGGCGTCGTAGAAGCAGCTACGGGCACCGGTGTGGCAGGCCACATCGCCCACCTGCTCGACGCTGAGCAGCAGCACGTCAGCGTCGCAGTCGTAGCGGAGACTGCGCAGCTTCTGGATATGGCCGCTGCTGGCGCCCTTGTGCCAAAGCTCCTGGCGCGAGCGGCTCCAGTAGTGCACTTCGCCGCTTTCGAGGCTGTGGCGCAAGGCCTCGCGGTTCATCCAGGCCACCATCAGCACGGCCCCATCGAGCCAGTCCTGGGCGACTGCTGGAATCAGACCCGCCTCGTTGAAGCGCAGGGAGTCGGCCAGGGAGGCAGCGGGGAGATCCTGGGGGGCCGGAGGCGGCACGGGCGCGGTGGAGGCTGTAGGCAAGTCTGGCCCAGCTGCGGCGGCCCTGGCTCCGGACCGCGCCTGGGTACGGTTGAGCCATGGATGCCCCCGCCGCCCACACCTGCAGCAAGAGCTTCGGCGGTTACCCCTGCTGCCACCGTCAATGGCGGCACCCTGGGCACTGCCGGTTCGTGCATGGCTACAGCCGCAGCTTCACGTTCTGGTTCACGGCCCGCAGCCTCGATCCCCACGGTTTTGTGGTGGATTTCTCCAGCCTGCGCGAACTCGAACAGCTGCTCTCCCGCCAGTTCGATCACACCTTCCTGGTCAATGCCGATGACCCGCTGCTGCCCCAGTGGCGAACCCTGCACGAGCAGGGGGCCCTGGATCTGCGGGTGATGGACAACGTCGGCATGGAGGCCAGTGCCGAGCTGATCTGGGACTGGGCCAACATGCTCCTGCACGCCCGCGATGGTGGCCGCTCCTGCTGCTGGCGGGCGGAGGCGCGCGAAAACGAGCGCAATGCGGCCTGTTACACCGCCCTGCCCACCTGGTTCAGCCCGGCCTGAGTCCGGCCCGGAAGGGTCAGGCCCCGGAGGGCCTCCCGTTTGGGCATTTGGGGCTTGCCGGGGGTGATGGTGTGGCGAGCCACGGGTTTTCTGGTGGCTGGCCAGGGGCTGGTGGATGGCCCATCCTTTCGGCAGCTCGCCCCGTCCCGTTGGTCGCCGCCCTGCTGTCGCACTCCTCCAGGCGGCGCTGGGCCGCTGCGCCGTCCCTGGCCCTGCTGATCGCCCTGGGTGGTGGGACCGCAGTGTTGGCGGAATCGGTGCCGCTAGCAAAACCGGTGCCATCGCTGGCATCGGCCCAACCTGCGGAATTGGCCGCCACGCTGGCGGCTGCTTCCTCGGCACGGGTTTTCCCGGCCGTGGACCTGGCGGCGATCCAGCGCTACAGCGAGCCGCTGCTCGATGGATTGGCAGGCCCGACGGCCTTCAACCGCGACACTCCGCAGCTCTCCGACCCCTCGCTGCTGCTGGGCCACCGGCTCGCCCAGCTTCCGGAGCTGGACGCAGTGCTGGAGTCGCGGTCGTTCGCGGCCACCACCACCCTCTCGGGCCAGATCAGTGCGGTGCTGGGGGCCAACCGCTATAGCGGCAACAGCCTCGCCGGTGCCAGCGCCGCCAATCAGGAGTCCGGCGGTTTCAGCTTCAACAACGAGCTGGAGCTGGGCCTCAACACCAGCTTCCAGGGCAACGACCTGCTGTTGCTGACGCTGAGGGTCGGCAACTTCGGCAACACGCCCTTCGGCGGCTTCGGTGTCAGCGGTGACCTCTCCAGCCTGGAGATGGCCTTCGAGAAGCGCTGTCAGTACGGCGACTGCGATGAGGTGCTGGCCCTCGATCGGCTCGGCTACCGCTGGCCGCTCGGTGCTGGCTTCACGGCGCTGGTCGGCGCCCGGGTCGGCCAGGAGGACACCCTGCCGCTATGGCCCTCCTGGTACCCCAGCACCGGCGTGCTCAATGTGTTCACCGCCAATGGCGCCCCCGCCGCCTGGAACCTGAGCGAGGGGGTCGGTGGCGGGATCTGGTGGGAGCAGCACGGTTTCTCGATCGCCGCCAGCTACATCGCCGACAGCGGCCAGTCCGGCGCTCTCATTGGCACTGCCGAATCTGCCGCCAGCGGCAGCGTCCAGGTGGGCTACAGCAGCCCTTCGGTCAAGCTGGCGGCCATCTGGACCCGTCTGCAGCGCGGTGTCGCCAGCGCCGGCGCCACTGTGTTCAGCGCTGCCCAGCTGGAGGGCACCAGCAGCGAGGCCTTCGGGCTGGCCGGTGGCTGGCAGCCCACCGAGACCGGCTGGCTGCCGTCGTTGAGCCTGGGCTGGGGCTACAACCGCAGCAGCCTCCAGCCGCCCCAGGCGCCGGGACGTCTCACGGAGAGTCAGTCGTGGCAGGTGGCTCTGCAATGGCAGGACGCCCTGGCCAAGGGCAATGGGCTCGGTCTGGCCGTGGGGCAGCCGGTGTTCGCCACGGCCCTCAGCGGAGGGCGCCGACCCGACGACGGCGGTGTGATCATGGAGGGCTGGTATCGGCTGCAGCTCAGCGATGCCATCTCCGTGGCTCCGGCCCTGTTCTGGTTGAGCCGTCCCCTGGGGATGGACACACCCAGCGGCGGCCGGCTCGGCCAGCTCGGCGCCCTGCTGCGCACCGATATCACCTTCTGAGCCCTGGCTGCCGCCGCCAGAGCCGCCAACACAGCGGAGAGGCGAGGGGCGGGATCGGGAGCCACGGCCCGGTGCCCTGGATCCGGATCCCCTTGCCTAAGGTCAAGCCAGCAACGCCGGCCGGTTTCCCTTCGCCATGACCAGCACCCCTCCCGCCGCCGTCGTCTCCGGCGCCGAGGCCCCCGAGACCGGCTTCGCGGCGCTGCCCAGTGCCCTGCCGGTGACGATCCTCACCGGTTTCCTGGGGGCGGGCAAGACGACGCTGTTGAACCACATCCTCACCAACCAGCAGGGTCTGAGGACCGCGGTGTTGGTCAATGAGTTCGGTGAGATCGGCATCGACAACGACCTGGTGGTGGCCACCAGCGACGCGATGGTGGAGCTCAGCAATGGCTGCATCTGCTGCACCATCAATGGTGAACTGTTAGAAGCGGTGTATCGCATCCTGGATCGCCCCGAGCCGCTGGATTATCTGGTGGTTGAAACCACCGGCCTGGCCGATCCGTTGCCGGTGGCGATGACCTTCCTGGGCAGCGACCTGCGCGATCTGACCCGCCTCGATTCGATCATCACCCTGGTGGATGCGGAGAATTTTGGCGCCGAAGTCCTCGAAGGTGAGGTGGGGCGCTCCCAGGTGATCTACAGCGACATGATCCTGCTCAACAAGTGTGATCTGGTTGATCAGACGCGGCTGCAGGCGGTCGAGCGTGAGCTGCTGGCGATCAAGCCCGAGGCCCGCATCCTGCAAACGGTGAAAGGGGAGGTGCCGCTGCCGCTGCTGCTCAGTGTTGGCCTGTTCGAGAGCGACAAGGTGGTGGCCCAGCAAAGCCATGAGGCCTGCGACCACGACCATGGCGTTTGCGTGCACGACCATGATCATGGGCATGGGCATGACCACGGGCATGACCATGACCACGGGCACGATCATGCCCATGGCCAATCCCACCATCACAGCCACGACCACAGCCACGACCACGGCGACGGCCCTGAGCAGCAGGCGATCGAGGGGTTCACCTCCCTGTCATTTGCCAGCGATGGCCCGTTCTCGCTGCGCAAGTTTCAGAACTTTCTCGATAACCAGCTGCCCAAGTCGGTGTTCCGCGCCAAGGGCATCCTCTGGTTCAACGAAAGTGAGCGTCGCCACATCTTCCATCTGGCCGGCAAGCGCTTCTCCATCGACGACACCGACTGGCCGGGCCCCCGCAAGAACCAGCTGGTGCTGATCGGCAAGGGCCTTGACCACGCCACCCTGCGCCACCAGCTCCAGGCCTGTGTGGCCAAGGATGCGGGCAAGGGGTTCGGCTGAGCCAGCCGCCGCCATGGCCGCCCGCCGCCGTCTGGCTGAAGCCGCCGTTCTGGCCTTGGTCGCCCTGGTGGTGCTTGCCCTGGGGGCGGGCCCGTCCGCGGCGTCCCCAGCGCTGTTCGCTGCGGACGGGGGGGATTCGGCCGCACCGGGTGCCCCGCAGGCCAGTGCAGGAAGCCCCAGCCCCACGGCGCCGCTTGAGTGCCTCGGTGAGAGCCGCTCGCTGATTCTCTCCAGCGGCATGCCCTACACGCCGGTGCGGATGCAGGGCCACACAGGGTTCTTTGTGGTTGATCTCGGCGCCGATGGCAGCGCCATCTCCCCCTCCACCTTCCTGGGCGGACGGGGGCCGGAGCCGCTGGCGGGCAGCTCCGATCGCTTCGCCGGCTTTGAGTTCTTCGGGCCCTGGGGGCCCCTGCGCCTGAGCGTTCAAGACCACAGCGGCATCCGCGGCCCCCTGCCCCAGGCGGGGTTGATCGGCACCGACCTGCTGCGCGGCCATGTTCTGACCCTTGATTTCGCCAACGGTCTGCTGCACCGCGCCGCGGCGGAGCGCTTCTGCAGCGACGCCCAGCTGCGCCAGGCCGGCTTCCGGCCCCTTTCCAGCCGCCACTACTTCGGCACCGCTACCGCCCGCCTGACATGCCCGGCGGCGCCGCGCTCCGGCCCTTGCCCCAACATCCCCACGGTGCCGGTGCGGATCGGTGCCGCCAGCGCCGTGGCCCAGGTCGACACCGGCTACGCCGATCGCCTCCGGTCCGCCATGAACATCAACCGCGCCCTGCTGCGGCAGTTGCAGGCGGCCGGAGTGGGACTGATCCGTGATCCTGGCGCTGATCTGCGCCTGAGCAGTTGCGTGGCCGGCCAGGGGGAGGCGGTTCTGGCCTACCGGCTGCCGGACGACACGGCCGTGGAGCTGGTGGGCGGCGATGGCGCGGCGGTGCGGCGGCTGGCCGGGGTGACCCTCTTCCTCAAGGACAGCCCTGCGTCGATCCGGCGCTGCGGTGGCATCGGCACCTGGAGCGAGCCCGCCGCCCAGCTGGGGGCCAGCTTCGTCAACGACGGCAGCCTGGTGGTGGATCCGTTCAGCCAGCGGTTGTGGTTTCGCCCACCTCCCTTCAGCCCAAGCGCTCCTCCGCTCCGCCTTGGTCTGGGTCGAGCAGGCTGAGGGTGATCAGGAAGGCGGCGCAGCAGCCCAGCACCAGGCCCAGCTGGCCCGGATTCAAGGGGGCGAGCTGCAGCAGCTCTGGCAGGCCGGGAACCAGTTGGATCAACGCCCAGAGTCCCACGCCGATCAGGGCACCCGCCGCGGTGGTGGCGCTGCGCCGCGCGCCGTTCCACCACACCAGCCCGCCACCTCCCAGCAGCAGCAGGGCCAGAACCAGGCTGCGGCGCACGGCGATCGTGGCGCCGGGCAGGAAGGCCATCCCTCCCACGGCCAGGGCCAGCCAGCCACCCTGCAGCAGGGCCCGCCGCCAGGTGGCTGGGCCGAACAGGGGCGCCTGCGGCGGTCTGGGGGGTTGGCGCATCAGCCCCGGAGCAGCCGGCAGCGCCTCGAACACCACCGTCCAGGCCGGATCGATCACCAGATGCAGCAGGGCGATGTGCAGGGGCAGCAGCAGCATCGGTTGGCCGGGAATCAGCAGCGGCAGCAGGCTGAGGGCGGCGATCGGCAAGTGGATCGCCAGGGTGTAACCCAGGGCGCGGTGCAGATTGGCCTCGATGCGCCGGCCCACGGCCATGGCCTCCACCAGGCTGCCGAAGTCGTCGCCCAGCAGCACCAGATCCGCCGCCTCCCGCGCCACGGCGGTGCCCCGCCTGCCCATCGCCACACCGATGTCAGCCGCCTTCAGGGCCGGGGCGTCGTTGACGCCATCGCCGGTCATGGCGACCACCTCCCCTGCGGCCTGCAGGGCCTGCACGATCTGGAGTTTCTGCTGCGGCAGCACCCGCGCGAACACCGTCACCTGGCCCAGCCCCGCCAGCCGCTTGCCGGCCTCGAGGCCCTGCAGGTCGGCGCCGCAGAGCACCGGCCCCGGCGGCAGCCCCGCCTGGTCGGCGATCGAGCGGGCCGTCAGGGGCGCATCGCCGCTGATCATCACCACCCGCACCCCGGCGCCGCGGGCGCGGGCGATGGCCGCCGGCACCTCGGGCCGCAGCGGATCTGCCAACGCCACCAGCCCGATCGGCTCGAACAGGTAGTCGTGCACCGTGGCCGCCGGAGCGGTTTCCGCCGCGGGACCCAGCTCCGGGTGGCGCGGCGCCCCCTCCAGGCCGGTGGCCACCGCCAGCACCCGAAGTCCCTGACCCGCCAGACCGTCGGCGGCCTGCAACAGCAGGGCGGAGCGCTCCGGCGGCAGATGGCAAAGCTGGGCGATCGCCTCCGGGGCCCCCTTGGCGGCGATCGCCCCGCGGCCGGCGGCATCGCACCACAGCTGCGAGAACACCAGCAGATCGGTGGCGAGCGGGTACTCGCGCAGCAGCGGCCAGTCGGGATGGAGGTGTTCGCTCTGGCCCAGCTCCGCCAGCGCCAGCCGCTCGATCGCCTGCTCCATGGCGTCGACCGGATCGTGGCGGCTGGCCAGCACCGCCCGCTCCAGCAGCGGATGCCAGGGTTCCGCCAGGGGTTCCCCCGCCCGCCAGAGGGCGCCATCCGGCCAGGAGAGCAGCTGCTGCACGGCCATGCGGTTTTCGGTGAGGGTGCCGGTCTTGTCGACGGCGAGCACCGTGGCGCTGCCGAGGCTCTCCACCGCCGCCGGCCAGCGGGCCAGCACGCCGATCCGGGCCAGGCGCAGGGCGCCGAGGGCGAGAAACAAGGCCACCACCACCGGGATCTCGTTGGGCAGCACCGCCAGGGCCAGGGCCAGGGCAGCGAGCAGGGCCGTGCTCCAGTCGCCGCTGAGGCTGCCCTGGATCACCGCCAGGGCGGTGCAGAGCGCGAGGGCCAGGACCGTGAGCCGGGCCGTGAGTCCGCGGGACTGGCGCTGCAGGCGGGTGGCGGGTGGGCTGACCCGGGCCAGGCTGCGGCCGATCTGCCCCAGCTCGGTGGCCTCCCCCACCGCCACCACCTCCGCCAGACCGCGCCCGCTGGCCACCAGGGAGCCAGCCAGGAGCTCCTGGCCGGCGTCGCTGGCGGCCATCGGCAGCGATTCACCCGTGAGCAGCGAGGCATCGAGCCACAGGCCCACCCCTTCCACCAGACGGGCATCGGCGGCGATCCGATCCCCCTCCTCCAGCCGCAGCAGATCCCCCGGCCGCAGCTCCTCTGGGGCCAGCTCGAGCTCGATGCCGCCGCGGCGCACCCGGGCGCGGGGTGAGGAGAGGCGGGCGAGTTCGGCCAGGGCGCGGCGGCTGCGCTGCTGCTGCCAGCCATCGAGCAGGCTGATGGCGGCCACGAACAGCAGCAGGATCAGGGCCTCCTGGCGCTGGCCGATCAGGCCATAGATCAGGGCGCAGGCCAGCAGCAGCAGGTTGGTGGGCTCCAGCAGTGCCATGGGTCAGCCGGGGGCCCGATCCCTTGATCCTGTTCACGGCGGCGAGGCTCGGATGGCCCAGGCAGATCAGACCCCGGGCGGGAAGCCGCCCCACCCCGATGCCGTCACAGTCCGTTACAGTTGCCGTAACACTTCGAAACAGCCATGGCTGACCCCTCCCCCCGCTTCGGTTTCGTGGCCTTCGCCGAAACCTGGAATGGCCGTCTGGCCATGCTCGGCTTCGTGATCGGCCTGGCCACCGAGCTGCTGACCGGCCAGAGCATCCTCGGCCAACTCGGTCTCGGTTGATCGCCATGAGCACCGACTACACCATCGCCATCGCCAGCGTCATTGGCCTGATCGTGCTGCTCACCGGCATGACCGCCTTCATGCTCACCCGCCCCAGCGATCTGGGCCCCACCTCCCGATGACCGGCACCCTCGCCCTGCTCCTGTTCGCCGCCTGGCTGTTCGGAGCCCTTGTGCTCCAGCCCAACCCGGCCGACTGAAGCGTCACCGCCTTCGCTCCACCCACCCCCGAGGCCCCATGACCAACACCCCGTCCAAGGACAACCTGTTCGAGGCCAGCGCCGATCAGAAACTGCTGGTCGAGCAGCTCAAGCGTGCCGAACTGTTCAACGGCCGCGCCGCCATGGTCGGTCTGCTGATTGGTGTGGTGGTTGAGGGCCTCACCGGCTTCGGCATCGCCCACCAGATCGGCCTCGGTGCCCTGGTTGACGGCTACGCCGCCTGCCGCACACAGTTTCTGCCCTTCTGTTTCTGAGGGTTGCTGGGGGTCTGGTTGCCCAGATTGGGCTCTCCCTTGCGGGAGCCTGTGAGCCCTGGGGTTGCCCCGGGGCTTTTTGACGCCCCTCCGCCAGATCAGGATGTCCTGTCGGAGCGGCGCCGCAGACTGCGATGCCGCACCGGCTTGAACAGCATCAGGGTGATCTCGTTTCTGGCCTTGCCCCGTGGACCTCAGCATTGGCTGCCGGATCGACTTCAGTTGCGAACTGCCCACCCCCCTGCTCGCCCTGGTGCATCCCCACGCCAGCCTGGTGGAGCACCTGCTTGAACCGGAGCGGTTGGAGCTGCGGCCCGATCGCTACCACGAAGTGCTGGCCGACCAGTCTGGAAATCGCTGGTGTCGCCTCCAGGCTGCGGCGGGTCTGACCAGCCTCCGCTATGCCGCCACCATCCAACGGCCCGATGCCACCGACCCGGTGCTTCCCGCGGTGCCCTCCTGCCCGGTGGAGGCGCTGCCGATCGACACCTACCGCTTCCTCAACGCCAGCACCTATTGCGATACCCCGGCCCTGATGGCCCTGGCTTGGGACACCTTTGCCGGCATCCCCCGGGGCTGGCCCCTGGTGCAGGCCATCTGCGACTGGGTGCATGACCGCATCCGCTTCGACTACGACGCCATCCATCCCCACAAGCGGGCCAGCGATGCCCTGGCGGAAGGCGCCGGTGTCTGCCGCGATTACGCCCACCTGGCGATCAGCCTCTGCCGCTGCCTCAACATTCCCGCCCGCTACTGCACCGGCTACCTCGGTTACACCGGCATTCCGCCCACCGCGGCACCGGTGGATTTCTCCGCCTGGTTTGAGGCGTTTCTCTGCGACCGCTGGTATGTGTTCGATGCCCGCCACAACATCCCCCGCTGCGGTCGGGTGCTGATCGGCCGGGGCCGCGATGCCGCCGATGTGCCCTTTCTGCGCTCCTTCGGCGCCCACCAGCTCAGCGTTTTTGAGGTGATCACCGAACTGACCGCCGAGCCACCAGCCGAGCCGCCAGCCGCGGCGATCGCCTCCGAGCAGGGCTGCTCCGCCCAGGCGTTTCGGCCCGAGTAGCCAGGCGCCATGGATGGCCTGCCGCCCGGACGCCAGGGGGGAGCAGCGGACCGCCTCGGCTCAAGCAAGCGCCCCCGGCTCAACGCCACCAGGGCCGGTTCAACGCTGCCGTTCCCCCTCCTCGCCGCCAGCCCAGCGCAACCTGGGCCGCAGCCATAGCGCCCCATAGACCAGCGCCACCAGCACCGGCACCTCGATCAGGGGCCCGATCACGCCGGCCAGGGCCTGGCGGGAGCTCACCCCCCAGACGCTGACACTGACGGCAATCGCCAGCTCGAAGTTGTTGCCGGCGGCGGTGAAGGCCAGCGTGGCGGCCTGGGGATAGGAGAGCCCGCGGCGCTGCCCCAGCAGCAGGGCCAGGCTCCACATGATCAGGAAATAGAGCAACAGCGGCAGTGCCACCCGCGCCACCGTGAAGGGATCGCGGCTGATCGCCTCCCCCTGCAGGGCAAACATCACCACGATCGTGAACAGCAGGCCGTAGAGCGCCAGCGGGCCGATCCGCGGCAGGAAGCGCTGCTCATACCAGCGCAGGCCTTTCCAGCGCACGCCGATCCTGCGGCTCAGGTAGCCCGCCAGCAGGGGCAACCCCAGGAAGATCAGCACCGCCTTGGCGATCGCCGGCATCGAGAACGACACCGCCTGCCCGGCCAGCCCCAGCCAGGCCGGCAGCACGGTGAGATAGAAGCTGCCGAGCAGGGCATAGGCGAGCACCTGCACGATCGCGTTGATCGCCACCAGCAGCGCCGCCGCCTCCCGGTCGCCGCCGGCCAGATCGATCCAGATCAAAACCATCGCGATGCAGGGGGCCAGGCCGATCAGGATCAGGCCGGCGCGGAACTCCGGTTCATTGGGCAGGCACAGCCAGGCCAGGGCGAACATCAGCAGCGGACCCACCCCCCAGACCAGGGGCAGCGCCAACTGCAGCAGCCGCCGATCGGCCAGCACCCGTCCGATCTCCTCGTAACGCACCTTGGCGAGCACCGGGTAGAGCATCAGCAGCAGGCCGAGGGCGATCGGCAGCGAGGTCTGGCCGATCTGCACACCCCCGAGCAGGCCCTGCACCGCCGGCACCTGGCGGCCGAGCACCACCCCGGCAGCCATCGCCAGCAGGATCCAGAGCGGCAGGAAGCGATCCAGGAGCGACAACCGCTCGATCACCCCCTGCGCTTCCGGGGGCATCGCGTCGCTGGGGGTGTGGGTCATGGGGTGAGCAGCTCCTCGCGCCTGCCAGTGTCGAGCCGCCAGCAGCGGCATCGCTCAGGATGGTCGCTGCGTTGCAGTTGTTCCACGGCCGGGTCCCGGGCCGGATCAGGATGATTCCAGGGATCGGGGTCCCGCGGCCAGCTCCCGTCGCAGCCGTTGGATCCGTGCTCCGGTGTGCTCGTACTGCGCCACCCAGAGAATCGGCACCAGCACAAGCGAAAAGCCGAGGGTCGGAACCGCCAGCAGCAGGGTCAAGGCGGTGCAGAGGGTGGGGCAGAGGTAGGCGGGATCCCGGCCGCTGCCAGCGAGGCCGATCGCCCGGGCCCGATCGACGACGGCTTGCTCTTCCGGGGGCAAAAAGCCCATGGCGGTGGCCATCGGCGGCAGGACCCCCAGCCTCGCCGCCATGCCACGGCCGTTGCGGGCATGGCGATCACCCGCGGTTGTGTTGCACCTCACCCGCGTTGTGGTCTCTCTCGCCCTGGACTGACCCATCGTCACCGTTCGCCAGCGTGTACGGCCCATTCCCCTTCGCCCGAAGGGTTCCCGCCGGGGCGCCTCCTGCCCGTCGCGCCCGGCGTCGAGGCGCCGAAGCCCCGGGCCCCGAAGCCCCGGCAGGTGCTGGCTCCGCCCGTGGCCACACGCCGGCCTGCCCCGATCCAGACCAGGCACTGCGCCAGCGACTGCTGCTGTTGCTGCTGGTTGCCCTGGCGGCCTGCGCCCTGTATGTGAGTGGCCTTGGCCTCACGGGGCTGGTCGATGAAACCCCGGCCCTGTTCGCCGCCGCCTCTCGAAGGATGGCGGAGAGCGGCGACTGGCTGATCCCCCAGGTCAACGGTCTGCCCCGCTACGACAAGCCACCGCTGATCTACTGGCTGATGGGGGCCCTCTATGCCCTGCCCGGCGCCGACCGCTGGGATCCCCTCGGCAGTTGGGCCGCCCGCCTTCCCTCCGCCTTCGCCACCGGGATCACGATGGTGGCCCTGGCCGATACGCTGCTGCGCTGGCCCCAGACCAGCGACGGCGCCACCGAGCCAGGCCCGAGCGAACGACTCCCCCAGGCCCTGGTCGCGGCCCTGGCCTTTGCCCTTGGCCCCCTCGTGCTCCTCTGGGGGCGCACCGAGGTGAGCGATGCCCTGTTCACCGCCACCCTGGCGATCAGCCTGGTGCTGGCCTGGCGTACCTATGCGGCGGAGGCTGGTCCCTGGTGGCCCTGCTGGGTTGCCCTGGCCCTGGCGGTGCTCAGCAAGGGGCCCGCGGCCTGGCTGCTGTTTGGCCTCAGTTTCGGCCTGTTCCTGGTGCTCGGGGCCAGCGCCGCCCGTCTGTGGCGCCGGCTGCGACCACTCCCGGGCCTCGCCCTCAGCCTCAGCCTCGCCGCTCCCTGGTATGGCCTGGCCCTGTGGAGGGAGGGTCAGCCCTACTGGCAGAGCTTCTTCGGGTATCACAACCTCCAGCGCTACACGCGGGTGGTGAACAACCACCAGCAGGGTTGGTGGTTTTTTCTGGCCATGCTCCTGGTCGCCAGCCTGCCGTTCACGCCCCTGCTGCTGCTCAGCCTGCGCCGCGTTCTGCAGGCCGCCCGCTGTCCCCTGCCGCCGGCCCGTTCCCTGGGGCGGTTCTGCGCGGCTTGGCTGCTGGCGGTGCTGCTCTTCTTCTCGGTTTCGGCCACCAAGTTGCCCAGCTACTGGCTGGTGGCCACCCCGGCTGCCGCCCTGCTGGTGGCCCTGGCCGCCACAGGGGCCGACCGCCGGCCGGCCTCCCCTGACCGAGCTGTCAAACGGGACCGGCGGGACCTGCATGGCGCCATGGCCCTGTCGATGGCCCTGCTGCTGCTGCTTGGCGCCGGGCTGGCCGCTGGCCGCCTCTGGCTGCCCCTGATCGACGATCCCAGCCTGCCCGGCCTGGCCGAGACCCTGGCGGCTGAACCTTGGCTACCCCTTGGTGCCGCCGTGGTTCTGGCGGCGGCCCTGGTGCTCGCCGTTCCGCCGCGCCGCAGGCCCTCCTGGCGCCTGCTGCAGAGCCAGGTCGTCCTGGCGCTGCTGGTGCCCCTGCTGCTGCTGCCCGCCTGGCGGATCGGCGATCAGCTGCGCGGCGCCCCGATCCGAAGCTTGGCCGCGACCGCCTCCGCCCAGGCGTTGCCTGGAGAGGCGCTGGCGATGGTGGGGTGGATGAAACCCTCATTGCATTTCTACAGCCGGCGCACCGTGCTTTTTGAGGGCCGCAGCCCAGCGGCCCTGGTCAACCTGGCCGATCGGTTGGCCTCTGAATCGCGGCCCGGCCTGGAGCCCGGCCCAGCTGGGCGGCATCCCACGGTGCTGCTGGTGATCGATGCCATCACCGCCGACCGGCCCCATTGGCGCGACAGGGAGGGCCGGGAGCTGGATCGGGCCGGCCCCTACCGGTTGTGGCGCCTGGATCGGGGCTGGTTGGAGCAGCGGGCCCGCTGGTTGCGCCGTCAGGGGCGTGTTCCCACCTGGAGGCAGCCGCGACCGGAGCGGTTTTGAGTGCAAGGCCGCCGTTGCCGCTGCCGCCCGCTCCGGCCGGACTTCAGCCGTGGCTTGCCAGCGGCTGCCGTTGATGGTGGGCGATCAGATCCGGCGTCTGGCGGCGGAAGCTCCGCAACAGGTGGCGGCGGGCCGCGAACTCCTCCACCAGCACCTTGCAGGCGGATTCAGGCATGGTGTGATCGCCGCAGGTGAATACATCAACGGCGGCATAGCCGGACTCGGGCCAGGTGTGGATCGAGATGTGCGATTCAGCCAGCAGCGCCAGGCCGGTGACGCCGTGGGGCTGGAATTGATGGCTGATCATCTGCAACAATGTGGCCCCGGCGCGAAGGGCGGCGTTGCGGAGGGCGGAACGGAGGAAGGCCTCATCGTCGAGCTTGCTGGAGTCGCAGTCGTAGAGCTCGAGAATGCAGTGTTTGCCGACGGTGTCGCTGATCGACATCGCGGCGGTCAACGCTGGGGTCTTGGTGCTGCTCCTGGCAGCGTTGCTGGCATCGGTACCACCCCATCCAGGGTTGGGGTGAAAGTGGCTGAAGGCGGAGCTCATGGCGCTGCAGAGGCTGTTCGGAACATCCTCAACCTACGGTTCGGCATGGCGACGCCCAGGGCGGATTGCCCACCACCCGGGCGGTGGACAGGGGGGAGGAGCCAAAGGGCTGGCCTTTTGGACCTAGGAAAGGAGGGTTGGGTGAGCTATTCTGTTGTTCTGAACTTGTCTGAGCTGCTAGTGTCTTGCCCAGAATCTTTGCTATTGTTGGGAGCTTATCGTTAATACTTCTGGTCCGTGCGCATCGGCGGCCAAGAGCTTCTTGCTTGTCGCTGCGGCCAGCTCAATGCCAGGATTGGCCAGGTGCTGCCAACTGATTTCCTTGTCCCGCCCAGCGCCGCAGGCCTCCCGCTACTGCCTGAGCTTCACAGCGGCTGGCCTGAAGCCCGAGCTGGCTGCGGTCATTGCGGGCATCCATTTGGAGGAGCAGGGTGACTGGGCTCGAACCAAAGCCGCTGTGCTTGAACGCAATGCCCTCCAGGCCCGTTCCGTCAGCACCGGCAAACGGCTGGAGACGGAGCTGCGTCAGCGGCTGCAATGCCTCAATACCTCTCAGGTGCAGCTTCTGGCCCAGGGAACGAGCGATGAGCGCAGTGCCATGGCCTGGCTGGCGGTTCTCAAACGCATCCAGATCGCGGCCGACCTGACCCGGGAGGTGCTGCTGGAGAAGTTCAGCAGCCTGGATCCGGTGCTGCGCCGTTCGGACATGACGGCGTTCTATGAGAACTGCGAGCGCGAGCACCCCGAGCTGGCGGCCCTGGCTGCCTCGTCGCAGCAGAAGGTGCGATCGGCTCTGCTGCAGATGCTGAGGGATGCCGGATTGCTGGTCGGCAAACCAGGCAAGGGCGGAACGCTGGGCAGCGTGCAACGGCCATTGGTGTCCCCGCAGGTGCAGGCGGTGTTGGAGGACGACGATCCTTCTCTGCTGGTCGGTTTCCTGCTGAGCCCTGCTGCTCGACAGCACAAAGCTGGGCAGGCCAAAGCGACGAAGCTGAGACCTTCAACCAAACCCGGCTCAAAACCAACACGCAAGCCCGCAACCAAGCCAGGAGGCCAGGCTGCAGCGAAGGCAGCGCCAGAGGCACCGCCCAAGCCAGCGAGCAAGAGGGCCACCAACCCTGCCCGGAGGAAGGCGTCATGAGCAGCGTGACCGGCCTCGACAAGCGCCTTCAGGACATCCTCACGCGGCCTGAGTTCCTGGAGATGCGGGGCGTGGCCAAGGAGGTGCCGATCTTCATTCAGACCTACAGCCCTGCCGACGACGACCAGCTGCGGCTGGTGGTGCGGGGGGTGGAGCAGCACCTGCGCAAGCAGGGCTTGCGGGTGAAGCACGTGGATCTCTTTGAGCTGGTGCTCAAGCTCCTGGAGGCCAAGGGCTACCTCGATGTGGTGCTGCAGGAGGAGGCGAGCTGGAGCAAGAGCGACCTGTTCGACACCCTCCAGAACGTGGCCGAACCCACAAGCGCCCTGGTGCCGAAGTTGATGGAGGAGCTCGCCGATTCGCAGATCAGCCTGATCACGGGCTCAGGGCGGGTGTATCCGTTCCTGCGCACCCACACGATCCTCGAAGCCCTGCAGCCGGCGATGGTCCGCCACCCGGTGGTGATCTTCTTCCCGGGTGAGTACTCCCAGGACGCCGACGGGGGGTCCTACCTGCGCCTGTTTGGCACCAGCACCGCCAGCAAGATCGAAAACCCGCATTACCGCGCCACCAACCTCGCCTACTTCGACATCAAGAGCTCATGACTGCTGCCACCATCCAAGAGCTCTTCTCCAAGCCGGTGGATCGCCCGATCGACGGGGTGATCAAGGCCGATGACGAGCGCCATCTCCAGGTGGAACTCGACGAGTATGTCGTCACCCGTGAGGTGAGCAAGGGTCTGGGGGCGTTCACCGACGCCTACCTGCACAACCCCACCGCCAATGGGGTGTGGATCTCGGGGTTCTTCGGCTCGGGCAAGTCGCACCTGCTGAAGATGCTCTCGCTGATGCTCGACAGCGAGAAGCGGGTGGGTGATCAGGCGAGACGGCCAGTGGAGATCCTGCTGCCGAAGGTGGACGACGAGATCATCCGCGCCGATCTCAAGAAGGCGACGGCGATCCCGGCCCGCAGCCTGCTGTTCAACATCGACCAGAAGTTCGACGGCATCGGCGGCACCCACGAAGCACCCGTGCTCGAGGTGTTCATGAAGGTGCTGAACGAGCTGCAGGGCTATTACGGCAACCAGGGCTACGTGGCCCAGTTCGAGCACGACCTGAACAAGCGCCGACAGTTCGAAGCGTTCAAGCAGACCTACCAGCGCGTCAACGGCCGCAGCTGGGACAACGACCGTGACGCCCTGGCCACGGTGACCAAGCGCAGCTTCGCGAAGGCCTACGCCGAGCAGTTCGGCGGCAGCGAAGACGATGCCGTGAAGGTGATCAATGACGCCAAGGACAGCTACCGCCTCTCGATCGATGGCTTTGCCGCCCGCGTGAAGGAATACCTCGATAGCCAGCCGCCAGGGTTCCGGCTCAACTTCTTTGTGGACGAGGCGGGACAGTTCATCGGAAAGGATGAAAACAGACTTCTGAATCTTCAAACTGTCGTCGAGAGCCTGGCAACGACAACGGATGGCCGAGCCACGGTATTCGTGACCTCCCAGGCTGATCTGGAGAAAGTTATTGGCAACCAAAAGATGGATGAGGATGCCCGAGAGCTGAGCAAGATCCAAGGCCGCTTCAAGACCAAGCTGACCCTGGCCAGCGCTGATGTGCAGGAGGTGATCCAACGTCGTCTGCTGGCCAAGGCTCCGGTCGAGCCGGATGAGCTAATCACGATCTTCGAGAGGGAGAGAGATAATCTCACGACCCTGTTTCGCTTTGGTGATGGTTCGATCCAACTGAAGGGATGGAGCGATTGCCAGAGTTTCTGCGGCCTCTACCCCTTCCACCCCTATCAGCTGAGCCTGTTCCAACTGGCGATTCAGAGCCTGGCCGATCACAGCATTTTTGAGGGCCGGCATCAATCGGTGGGCGAGCGCTCGATGCTCTCGGTGTTTCAGGAGGTCGCCAAGGCGATCAAGGAACTCCCGGTGGGCAGGCTGGCCAGTTTCGATCAGCTGTATGACGGTATCCGCGATGTGATCCGGGCCGACAAGCAGCAGACCATGGTGACGGCCCAGAACCAGGTAGGGCCGCTGGAGCTGCGCATCCTCAAGGCCCTGTTTCTGCTCAAGTGGGTGCCGCAGTTCAAGAGCACGGTACGCAACATCGCCATCCTGCTGATCCAGGAGCCCAACTTCGACATCCGTGCCCATGAGCAGGCGGTGAAGGAGGCGCTGATCAATCTGGAGAGCCAGAGCTACCTGCAGCGCAGTGTTGAGGTCTACGAGTTCCTCACCGACAAGGAAAAGGATGTTGAGCAGGAAATCAAGCGAGTTGAGGTGTCGGACTCAGTGGTCATCAAGGCTCTGCACGGCGTGGTGTTTGACGATGTGCTGCGCAGCAACAAGATCCGCTTCGAGGGTGAGGGGAGTGGCAATGGCAACGACTACCCCTTCGCCCAGAAGATCGATGGCGGCCTGATCAAGGGCAAGGACACCGATGTGGTCGTGAACCTGGTGACCCCGGAGCACCCCAACTACGGGAGCGAGGCAATCCTGCGAAGCCATAACATGGGCGGCAGCGAGCTGATGGCGATCCTGCCGGCCAAGGACCGGTTTCTCGATCAGATCCGCAGCCACCTCAAGACCGAGCTCTACATCCGCCAGAACAGCGGCAGCGAAGATGAGGCGCTGAACGCGATCCTGGCGGTGCGGGCCCGCCAGAACAGCGCCCGGCGCCAGGAGATCACCAACCAGGCCGAGGAGCTGTTGCGCACGGCTGTGCTGGTGGTGAACGGCCAGACCCTCTCGGTCGGCGAGGGCGATCCCAAGACCCGCTTCAGCAAGGCGTATCAGGAGCTGATCCGCTCGGCCTTCCCCAAGCTGAAGATGATCCGCGGCAGATTCAGCGAACCCACCGTGGCCCAGGTGGTGAAGGAGCAGGACGACCTGCTGGAGGGTTCTGCGATCCAGCTCTCTGAAGCGGAGCAGGAAGTGCTGGTGGATGTGGAGCGCCAGCAGAAGCTGGGCGAACGCCTCAGCGCAGAAGAGCTGGTGCGCAAGTTTGAGGGCAAGCCCTACGGCTGGAGCAACTGGGCCACGCTCACCTTCATCGCGCGCCTGTACCGGCTCGGGAAACTGGAGCTGCGCGAGAAGGAGCTGCTCAGCAGCCTGGAGGTGATCGAGGCGCTCACCAACAGCCGCCGGCTTGGCGGGGTGAGCGTGCGCAAGCAGGAGCAGTTCGATGCCAGCACGATCAACGCCCTGAAGCGGTTCCACCAAGACCTCTTCAATGTGCAGAGCCCGGGCACCGATGCCCGCAGCAGCTGCGAAGCCTTCCGGATGGCGATGCGCGAGGAAGCGCAGGACCTACGCGACCTGGCTGCCCAGGCCGGCACCTATGCGTTCCTCGCTGCCGTGAAGCCCTGGGCCGATGAGGCCGAGGCGATGGCCAAGAAGGACGACGGCTATCTGCTCAACCGGCTGAACACCTTCAAGGACAGCTGGCTCGACGCCGAGGAAGACCTGCTCACCCCCCTGAAGCAGTTCCTCAACGGCAACCAGAAGGCGGTGTACGACCAGGTGCGGGCGTTTGAAACCCGCTATGGCGACGAGTTCGCTGATCTGCCGCTCGATCTTGTGCGACCGCTGCAGCTGTTGCTCAGCAGCGACAAGCCCTATGCAGGTGGCCTGATCCCCCAGGCCAACAACGCCATGGTGGAGCTGCAGAAGCAGCTGGAGACTCGGCTCCAGCAGGCCCAGGCCGATGCCCTGCAGCAGATTGACGAGCAAGAGGACCGTCTGAAGGCCGATCAGGACTTCCAGAAGCTCGATGCCGAGAAGCAGGAGGAGGTTCTGAGGCCCACATCGGCCGCCAAGGCTGACGTGCAGGCCGCCGCCAAACCCGGCACGGCGCTCCTGCGCCTTAACCGGTACCGCACGGAAGACGTGCCGAAGCAGCTGCAGCGGATCGCCGCCCTGGCGGCCCCCCCGGATTCCCCCCCGACTCCCGTCGCCAAGGTGGTGCCCGCCTCAGCCCTGAAGCCGAACTGCCCTTTGAACCAGATCAGCAACGGGGCGGAGCTGCAGCAATGGCTTGAGGCCCTGCGCAGCGCGGCCCAGAACGAGCTGGATCAGGGGCATCGGATCAGCCTGTGAGAGCCCCAGATCGCATGCCAGCACTGGGGCCGGGGGCTAACTTAAACAAGATTAAGTAATCGACGCCATGGCGGAGTGGGGCTTCTACGGCAGGCGGCGCGAGAGGGCGGAGCTGGCGCAGGTGCTGGAGCGCGGGCGCTGGTTCTTCCTGCAGATCTCCGGGCGGCGCCGCATCGGCAAGACGCGGCTGGTGCAGGAGCTCCTTCAACCGGAGCGTCAGGAGAAGGTGCTCTACATCCAGATCCCCGACTCCGATCCGGCAGGGGTGGTGAGCACCGCCCGCGACTTCATGGAGAACTTCGGAGTGAGCGAGCCGCTCCCCCATGACCTGCGCTCGTTGGCGGTCCGCATCGGGGTGCTCTGCGCTGAGGGCTGGATCGTGGCGCTCGATGAGTTCCAGTACTTCAGCCGCAGGGCCCTCTATCCCTTCACCTCGGAGCTGCAATCCGAGGTGGACCGGCTGGCGGCAACTCCCACGGTCCGAGGCGGCCTCATCGTGCTGGGCTCCTTGCACACCGAGATGCAGGCCCTCCTGGAGGACCGTAGCGCCCCGCTTTATCAACGCCTCACCGACACGATCAGCCTGGGCCACCTCGACATCGCTTCATTGCTGGAGCTGTTGGAGGCCCATGCCGACACCAGCCCGGAGCGCTTGCTCTTCCTCTGGAATCTGTTCGAGGGGGTGCCGAAGTTCTACCGCGACTGCTTCGAGCAGGGGGTGATCGCGGCGGATCGACGCACGTTGCTGGAGCGGATGTTCTTCAGCAGCAGCTCCCCCCTGCGCACGGAGGCCGACAACTGGTTCCTGCGTGAGCTGCGCGGGCGCTACGACCTGGTGCTCAAGTACGTGGCACGCCACCCGGGCTGCACCCACGCCGACCTGCAGGCCCATGCCGATTCCGTGGCCCCCGAAATCGGCAGCCAGGTGGGCGGCTACCTCAAGACGCTGGAGGAGCGCTACGAGATGGTCGAGAAAAGGTTGCCCGTGTTTGCCAGGCCCAAGGCCCGGAAGGGGCACTACACGATCCGCGACAACTTCCTGCGCAGTTGGCTCGATGCCCTGGCGGTGCCCACCGCGGCCATCAACTTCCGCCCCCTGCAGACGCTGGTGGACCAGGCCGACCAGAGGCTGATGACCGCCGAGGGGTACGGCCTGGGGTAGCGCCCCTTCGAGTGGTGTAACTCAGGAGGTCCTGTGACCCTTTCCGGAGGGTGAACAGGAGCAGTCAGGGGAGACTGCCGGGAGGCTGATCGCTCAGCTCCGTTCATCCACTA
>JBIKKX010000028.1:0-42744 GCA_044360135.1 Cyanobium sp. | reverse complement strand
CTTCCAGGGAACGACCGCCTCCATCTGAGCCAGAAATCGCTCCCTCTTGGTGCGTTTCCTGGCTGTGCTCTGCTCGTAGTCACCGAATCCGAGCTGCTTCCCGCCCATGCGCTCAGTCATCCCCTGCAATCACAAGGGAATTGTCGCGTGGATCGATCCGGTTTTCCAGAGTCTCCCTAACAGTGTTTCGGCTGACCGGCCATAATACTCACATCCCCGCCGATTTGACCACCTAAAAACGGGAGATGAGCGGCAGGCAGCTATGAGATCGCTTGCAATAACAGGCGTTCTCCGCTGGTCGGAACAATTCCGGGCTTGATTGACGGCTTAGCCCATAAGGGTTCATAATGTTACAAAAGATCGGCAGGGCTGCAGGCACCTATGGGACAGCGATTGAACAGAGTAGCATTGCTCATTGCGGCATTGACATCGCTGTCTTGGAGTAGCTCCTGCCTTCTTCGCAGAATTTGCCCACCCTCCTGCAACTGCATCCCAAAACAATGGCAGAAACCTTGGGGCCTGGCTGGCGTGATGATGCCTGAGGCGATGACAGCCCGCCGCACGGAAGCCAGCAGGCGGAATCGCGGCGTCAGGATGGGAGCCTCCCTCCGCCGCATCACGGTACCGGCTCGCATGCCCCACGCCCTCCTGGGCTGCCAGACCCTGAGCCTTGGCGCCTTGGATGTCCTGGTGTTGGTGGAGAATCAGGGCTGATTAGAAGTTACCCAATGGCCAATGCCGGAGAAGGTTCTCGCCAGCCGAGCCCTGGCCTGCGTCATGACAAGATCGGCTCCGACTGGACTCTTAGAGCTTGCCTTGCTGACAGGGGATTGAGTCGCCGGAGCCAAGGGCTCATGGCTCGACAGAATTGAAGACAATCGATCATGGTGTGTCGAGTACAATCCAAAACCGAAACGCAGGTTAGATGTGCAGCCGCCACGCAACAAGTGCGATGAAGCAGATGATGAGTATCGCGGCATCCGATTGCCATGGCTTCGGACAGGATCAAGCCAGATTCCCAAGCCTCAGTGACACCACCAACAGTGCAACCCCTACTCCTCCAGCCCCTTAAACACCGCATCATCCGGATCCTTGTAGAACTCAATCGAGATCTTGGTCCAGAGGTCATCGGGCAAGTCGTTGAGCCCGCGGCGGGCAGAGATAGGCATCAGCAACACCTTGGCCTGCTTCTCCACGGCCAATTCGGCGATGGCGACGGCATTGGGGATCATGTCGAGCGAGCCACCGAGGTTCAGGGACCCCACAACGATGGTGCTGCCACGGGTGTTGCGATCGAGCAGGCCGCCGACCAGGGCGACCATCACCGGCAGGCCCAGGCCAGCGCCGCTGCGGTCGTTGTCCATGGCCCGCAGCTGGATGGAGAACTCATGGCCGCGTGGGTCGCGATCGCCCACCAGGCCCTTGGCGCGGGCATAGACGTTCTGCTCTCCCACCTTGGTGCTCTCGCGGAAGGCAGGGGGCACGGGCTGGTTGAGGATCCTGACGCCACTGCCGGGGCCAACGGCCACTTCGATCCTGTAGAGGCTGGGGCCGGTTTCGCTGGTGCCGGGGCTGATGGCCCACACCTGTCCGGGCGGCAGGGGATCGCCATCGATGGCGTCGTCGCTGTGGAGCTCGGGCGTGGCCACGAACGTCTCCACCCCATCGAGGCCGAGGGTGTAGCTGAAGTGGGTGTTGCGGAACTCGCTCTTGAGGCAGCGCTTCTGTTGCTCCTTGACCCGGCGGCGTGATTCCAGCGCCAGGCGCACGATCCATTCGAGATCCTCGTCGGGGATCTCCATCTCGGGATCGGGGAACAGCAACTTGACCAGGGCGCTGACCGTCTTGTTGACGCCCTCGATGTCGCGGCCGCTGAGGACGCCACCGAGATGCACCCGGTTCTGCAGCGCCGCCAGGCGGCTGCCAGCGCGCAGGCGGCTCCAGCATTCGCTGAGGAAATCGCTGACCAGGCCGAAGTGACCGGTGAGGTGCTCGTTGGGGTTGAGCTTGGGGAAATCCCAGCCGGGCGCGTAGGCATGGATGCGGTCCTGGAAGGCCGTGTCATCGCGCATCTCGCGCGGCAGCGGGCTGAGCAGGTGGCCGATGCGCTGCTGTTGCTCCACATCGACATCGAAGTTGCCCACCATCACGATGCCGCCTTCAGCCCGGATGCTCTCCTTGCCGCGGCTGAACTCTCCGGAGGCCATGTAGCCCTTGAGGATGTTGACGCCGTCCTTCTGGTCGAACGACACGCCCGCCACCTCGTCGAAGCAGACCACGTCGTACTGGCAGACCAGGCCGCGCTGGCCGTTGCCGTTGTTGACGAACATCTTGGCGACGGTGGCTTTGCCGCCCGAGATCAGGTGGGAATAAGGGGAGATCTGCTGGAACAGGTGGTTCTTGCCCGTGCCGCGCGGGCCCAGCTCCACCAGGTTGATATTCCGCTCCACGAAGGGAGCCATGCGCAGCAGCACCACCATCTTGGCCCGCTCATCGAGGGCGGACGGCTCCAGGCCGATCGAGCGGATCAGGAAATCACGCCACTCGTCTGTAGTGAAAGCAGCTCGGCCCTTGGCCAGGATCCCCAACACATTGGGGTTGGACATCTGGATCGGCCGCAGCCCGGCGATGCGGAACGGCCGGCCGTTGCGCTCCTGGGCGATCACCGGGTCGTATTCCAGGGACACTTCGGCGTAGAAGCCATCGGTGAGCATGCGCTCGTTGCTGCGCACCAGGTCGTCATCGATCTGGGCGTCTCTGATGGCGAGGCTGGGCACCTCCGCCAGGTAGGAATCGCTGCGGGTGTCGAGCCGGGCCCGCACGAGGTCGATGATCTTGACGCTGCCCTGATCCCGCGCCCTGGCCTTGAACAGCTCCTCCTCGCCAGTGCGCACGGTGCGGCCCTGGAGCTGCTTCTCCACGATCTGGAGGCCTTCTTCGATCTCAGCCGGATCGGTGCTGGCGCAGTAGCGGCCCAGCAGGAACTCCACCACGTAGGTGGGCACCGGGTACTGGCGGGAGTATTTGCGCACCAGGTCCTTACGGACCAGGAAGCCGTCAAAGGCCTTGGCACCAAGCTGATCGAGCTGGTCCATCTCGGTGGTGGCCAGCGGTGCCGCCGTCATGGCAATACCTGCAACTGGAGTAGCTCGGCGGCCTGGTTGAGGCGGCGGTCGTAGCAGGCGAAGAGGACCTTCTGTTCCGTGCTCACTTGCAGTTCATGGGCTGCGGCGAGCTGCACGCTGTCGTAGCCACGAAGGGCAAAGATGTCGGCGAAGCGCCCAGCCGTTTCCACCAATGGCTGGCTGACCTCAACAATGGTGAAGGTCCTCCATGACTGGGTCAGTTGTTGACGAGCCAGATCAAGATCTTCGTTGTTGATCGGGTCTTCCCGCTGCAGGCGAGCCAGGGCAGCCATTGTTTCGGCCCAGCTGATTCGGCAGACCCCAA
Organism: Cyanobium sp.; assembly: GCA_044360135.1. Lineage (GTDB taxonomy): Bacteria > Cyanobacteriota > Cyanobacteriia > PCC-6307 > Cyanobiaceae > Cyanobium. Next base: position 39,294 of record JBIKKX010000028.1, on the reverse strand, counting down.
TGGCATCAACCGTGGTGCTGATCTGCCGCATCTGATTGGATTGGGCTTCGTCAACGAGTAACTTCATCAGGGCGCTGGTGTCGCAGAAGAGGATCACCAGCTCAACCCCGATCCTCAATCACGATGTCGCTGAGCAACTTCCCTTGCCCCCGTAACTTCACGGGAGGGGGCAAGTTGGGCTTCTGCCCGCTCCAGCTGATCAGGCCGGCATCAATGGCCTTTTGCAGCGGGTTGGTGGACGTTGGCTCGGCTGGCTTGATAGCCGTGATGCGGGCGATGGGCTTGCGATGGGAGGTGACCTCCACCACCTCGCCCGCCTGGGCGCGGGCCAGCCACTCGGAGAGGTGGGTCTTGAGCTCCCGCACCGACACCTGACTTGCGACCACATCCGCCATGGCTGACCCCATTTCTGCGACTACAATAGGCCGGGTTTCGCTGCTCACGCTTCTCCCCCAACCACGGTGCGGCGCTGGGCGACGACGCGGCCGTCAGGGCTGATCAGCACAGCCATCACAACAGCTCCTTCAAGGTCGTCATCTTCGACCAAGAGCCTGGCGCAACCCTCGTCGATGGGCTTGGGTTTGTTGGCGACCGCGGGGCCACTGATGCTGTCCCGCCGGAGATCGGCCTTCAGGCCGCCGGTGGCTCCGCTGACCTCCAGATTGCAGCGCAAGCCCTTCCAGCTGATCTCGGTGATGGCCGCAGCTGGCGCGTTGTTCGCCCCTCCGGAGACGACCAACACCGGGGTGAGGCACTCCTGCAGGCTGATGCCGCCGTGGGCGTAGGCGTAGCTGCCCCCGGTGTTGAAGCAGGCGGCGCCGTTGGGGGTGGCGAACTGTATGCTGGGGATCCAGCTCCAGGCGGCGGTGGGGACTGGCACCTGGGATTCGCCCTTGATGGCGGCGCAGCGGGCCCACTTGCTGGCGGTGAGGTGCTTGGGCAGCTCGGCGGCAATGGTGGGCTTGGCTGTGGCGGTGACCGTGGGCAAAGCGGCCCAGCGCGTGCTGAGGCTGCCCGTGATGCCCATTACCTCCAGTTCCAGTTGCAGCTGCCGGGCCACGTCGTAGCGGAGACCGTCGGCAAACAGCAGCACCTCCCCGGGCTCGGCGGTGATGGCGCCTTGCTCGGCTGGGGTCGGCAGACCACTGCTGGCCACGGCTTTCTGGAAGCGACTGGCGGTGTCATCCAGCCAGGGGCGCAGCAGGGCCGCCACCGCCTTGCGGACCACCTCTTCCTGGGCTGTCTGGGCCATGGCCATGGCCTGCCAGGCAGAGAGGTCAGCCTCCCAGCCATCGGTGGTGTAGGGCTCTACGAACTCCTGGGGGGTGCTTCCCACCAGGGGCTGATCAGCCCGCTGGGCCAGGCGGCCGAGAGGTGCGAGCACCAGCGCCATCGGGGAGAGCCCAAGCTGGGCCCAGATCCAGCTGCGCCGTTCGCCGTGCTGGCCCTCCAGCTGCCGCACACAGCGGCACGCCTCGGCATGGGACTTACCAGCCAGACCCTGCAGAGCAGTCAGCACCTGGTCTTCACAGGCAGCGTTGTGGGACGGCCAGCGGGAGAGGTCCTGAGCCCCAACAGCCAGCCCCATTTGAGCGGGCTCCACCCGGCGCAGCAGCTCGGGGAGACCTGGGAAGGCGGCTGGAGTCTCCGCGAAGCGCTGCCAGACCTTGCCCCAGTTCCCTTCGCCCTTGGCCAACCGTTCCGCGGCAGCAAGCACGCCGTCCTTGGCGGGATCGAACTTGATGTCTTTCTTCCAGATGGAGGTGAGTGCGCTCCAGCGTTCCTCACCGCAGCGCAACTGGAATGTTTGGGGATCAGCCAGCCACTGCAGCAGGTCGCGGATGGGGTCGTCGGCGAGGAGGGCATCGAAGTCGTCCGCCTCCAGCTATTTGCCCCGCAACGGCTCCAGCGGCACGACGGCCAGCTCACTGAGCGCTCGGCTGAGCGCGGCCTTGGTGGTCTGATCATTGGCCAGGTCGAGGCCCAGGGCATCGCCGGAACCTAGAATGGCTGCGAGAGTCCAGTCGCGCCCATTGCGCTGCAGCCAGAGGCTGCCGCGGAACATCAACTCGATCAGCGGCTCCAGGCCCCAGGGGCAGCCCTCACCGGCGCGAAGTTCCTGGCGGCTGATTCCGGGGAGATAGACCACAGGAACGTTGTCGGCTGCGGCATCAGCAGCGGGCAGGCTCCGGTCCACCAGGCAACGCAGCCACAGCGCAGGGCCCTGCCGAAGCTCTGGGTCGTATTCCCCCAGGCAGAGCAGCTCCGGCAGCTGCTGCCGCAACAGGGGGATCAGCGGCTTCCACTCGCTGCGGGGATCGGTCCAGAGGATCGCTACCGGCGGCTCCTCGGCATCGCCATGGACATGGCAGCCGCGCAGCTTGTCGATCAGGGTGTGGGGGGGGAGGTCATCGGTCCAGCTCCGTCTCCAGCTCCAGGTCCAGGTCCAGCTCCAGCGCCGCACAGCCGAGAGAGCATGGGGCAACTAAGTTAAGATTTGGTTCAAGGTGATGCCCGATGGCGTTGGTGAACGTGCACCAGGCCAAGACCCATCTCTCCCAGCTGCTGCAGGAGGAGGAGCAAGGGAAGGAGGTGGTGATCGCCCGCTCGAGGGTGCCGATTGCGCGGCTGGTGGCCTGGCAAGCTCCGGCCCAGCCGGTGGCGGCGCCCGGGGCGATGCGCGGCCAGATCAAGCTCGCGGATGATTTCGATGCGCCTCTTGATGAGCTGATTGAGGCGTTGCGGTGATTCGTTGTTTTTGATTCAGGTGGAAAACGAAACTTATGCGCCATCAGACTTGCTGAGAAGCACGAAGAGCCGGTTTAACGCCTCCTTTGCGACCAAGATGGAAGCCAACGCGATAAAGATCGGGCATGTTGATTCGACCATCACGCATGTAAGTGATTAGGCCTAGCTGCTCAAGATAGAGAAGAAATCCCCTAAGACCCTGATCCCTCAAGTTGTCTGGCAAGCTCTCAGATAAGCCAGAAAAAGAATCGTGCTTCGATCCACTCTTTTCAGTCCAACGCTCATAGATAGCTGCTTCGGCGCAGGGGACCGAAAGACCTGCCAAGGGAGTCATTAACTCTTTAAGCCAAGGGTGGTCTTCAGCCAATTGATTAATACGAATCTCGGAAGCAACCTGCACGCCACGCTTCAGGCTTTCATAATGAATCGCCAGGGGATAGTCGCTGTAGCGCTGCGAATCCTCGGCGGCCTTCTTGATGGCCTCCAGAAAGGAACGCGGCGACGTCTGGCCTCGGCCATCGGCGAGGTGGTTAACAATCCAGACGTAGGGAACGCCACGCCGCCGATCCTTGCCCATCCAGGGGCCAGCTAATCGCTCAAAAAGTCTTCTTTGAGCATTTTCATCCCTCTGCAGAGATGGCGGAAGAGGCCAGCGGTTGATTGGCATCATTAATTCATTTGACTGATCTATTTCTTGCTTCTGCTCTCTGTCTTCTGCCTCAATCATAGCCATCATATCCAGCCAATTACTTGAACCCTCATTATGACACCATTCCCGGAAGGCACGTTGGACCTGACTGGACTTACCATTCGTTAATGATTGCCAAAGCAATCCGTGTAGGTCGGTAGCCGACCAAATCAATTCGACCCGAGTCGATTGGAGCTTGGAAACATCAGGAATGCCAGAGAAACTACCTCGCTCATACTGGTCTGTGCGCAGGAACACCTTGGCATGGAGTCGCTTGGTGCCCTTGAGTTGAAGCACCAAACGCAGAAGATCACGTATCGCCTGATCGACCATTTTCCATTGACCAGAGCTGCTGACACGATCCAGAGCATCGAAGACAAACAAAACGCCCGTGTCTGCTTGCTGACTAAATTGGTCAGCCTTCTGGATCAGAGCAGCGACAGCCTCTGGTTGATCTTGAACCCAGTGGACGGTTGCTTCCCAGTCATCGGAAGGAATCGCCTGTGCTGTGACCTCTGCTAACGCCCGGCAGAGCACTGCTCGCCAGATGGCATAAGGGGTAAATCCTTTCTTGAGAAGGTCTTCAAAAGTATCTGAGTCGGGATAGCGAGGATCTGCATTTGTCCCATAGCCAGGCAGCACCGTGAGCGGGTATGGGAATAAGGTTTGCGGCAGGGCTCCTTTCCCTTGCAGGGCTGGGCTTTGCTGTAAGGCCTGGCTCCATACCGATTTACCCACACCACGATCACCAATCACCAGGTTGCTCTCAAGACGCAGGGCCTTGACATGGGCCAGCGGCAGATAGAGGCGAGTTGGCGAAATCTCATCGGTGTGCTGGGCCACATCCTGGGGCAAGGCATCCAGGATGGCCTGCCGAATGTTTTCCACAGAAATGTCGGTCATGGTGCCCACCCCTGAAGCAGTTCTTTGAGATCAGCGATCAGCTCACCGAAGACCAAGTCCACCAGGCGTGGATCAACACCTTCCAAACGGGCGTGGTGGGATTGGATCGCGGCGAACGTTTGGTTCCAGGGGATGAAGAGCGGGTAGTGGGGAGCATAGGTATTCTCAAGATCGAAATTAAAGATGGAAAGATCCCTGGAGTCAACACTTGAAGCAGGCTGGTCGTCGTAGAGAGCCTCCATAAATAGGTTGTAAGACTGCTCTTTCAGCTCGTCTGCTGCTTGCTGTATCTGATCATGCCAAGTGGGCAGCATTGCACCTACAAGCCGAAGTTGTTCGCGGATCTTTTGAGTCACGCCATGCTGGAGCCAATGCTGAAAAAGCAGCCGGTAGCCGGTCCATGTCTGCAGACCATCGAGCGCAAACAGGTAGATGGTCTTGGCACCCAAGTCAGTGACGCAGGCTGAGGCGATTTCATCAATACCAGCGCGCGAGTCGATCAGCACGATATCGGGCTGATGGCGGCGCTCAAGTTCGCCAAGCAGGCGGTTCAGTCGTGCCGACCACATTTGGCGCGAGCCATCGGCCTGAAAAGAGGGCATCCAGACGCGGCCCAGCTTGCTGATGTATTCACCAGGATCACGGCCATGGGCTGGTACCACAACAATCTCGCCATTGCGGGACAGGGGGCTCAAGGCATAGAGATCCTGGATCACCGCATCACCATTGCCCAAGAGGTCTTCCACAAGCCAGTCGGTGATGCCAAAGGCGGGTTGGCGGTCGGGTGGCAACAAGGAGGAAGAGAGACCGGGCGATTCCAGATCAAGATCGAGCACCAGCACTCTCTTTCCCGCATCCGCCAGTGCCCAGGCCGAGGCCGCTAAGGCCGATGATCGTCCGACGCCACCCTTGATGGAGTAGTAAACAACACGTGGGACAGCAGAAGAGATGTCTTCAATACTCTCCCAGGTGGCTTCCTGAGCGAGGCGATCAGCAACATGGACACCCGGCAAGGCTTGTCCATCGCGATCGAGCAGCAGAAAAGGGCCGCTCGCTTGCATCAATCGCTGGAAATCTTCCTCAAACAATAGGATCCTCCCAGGCTGGGCCACATGAGGCATGAGCCTGGTGTGAATAGCCTCTGCGAGGTGGAGCAGAGGATGCGAGAGTGCTTCGGGGTTGGGCTGGTGCGAAGCATCAAGGATCAAACGAATACGGCCATTGAGATCACGATTGATCAAGATGGGCAGAAAGGGCTGCAGCTCCGTCCTGCGGTCTTGGATGATCTCAGCGAGAGCTGGCAATAGGTCGTCGAAGGTGGTCATGGCAACACTCCTATTTTGTCCGCCTCTTTAACAATCTGTTGAACCACGGCTGCACCTTGCTTATGGACCTTAACGACATCCTTCTGAAAGTAACTCTGGTGTGCATAGCGATGGTGAATGCTCCAATCATCGAAGGGGTTCGTTGGGGGGAGCGCCAAAGTGGTGAAGAGGCCCTGGTGATAGGTTTCGTAGCGATCCCAGATGAGATCAGCGTGCTTGCGGTCACGGCCATCGGTGGGTAAGTTATTGGAATTGAGAGTCATACCCCACTTCATCATCAAGGCCTTGAGGCCGCATTCAGCGGAGAGGCCGTAGAACTGGTCAGCATTGGCGAGCCTGGGGTCAGTGCGATCAAAAAGATCCTCTGCATCCAGCCAATGGCGCTCCATGGCATCAAGATAATCAGGCGGTAGGTTTTGTGCAGTCATGATTCGCCACCAGCATGCCGCGCCCTGACGGCTTCCTTGGCCGCACGGGTGTCGTGCGGGTCGTTCCAGCGGTGGTCGTCGAAGCTGTCGCCTGCTGACGGAGCCCCTGGAATCGGAGCAAGGAACGGACGGATATTGAGGCGAACATCGTCGTTGATGTCAGGATCCCAGCCGATTGGTTGCTGGTGCAGGGGTTTCCAACACATGATCATGTCGTCCTGAGTTTCAGCTTCGTGAATCTTGAGGAGCTGGACTTGGAGATCGAGAGCTGCGTCCACACGGTCGTCGGCGCCACTTACGCCTTGGGCGTTGGGCTTTGGTCTTCCGTTCGGGTGGAGTTCGCTCCCCACGTCCTGCCAGCGGGAAAGGGGGCGGTGCTCTATCGCGGCTTCCGCTGGCTGCCTGCCAGCCATGCCCTTCTTGGCCAGCACTTGAATCAGGGCCGCTGGGCGAGTCTCAAGCTGAAAACCCTTTGCGCGTAGGCGGCGATCGATCTCTTCTGCTGCCTTAGCTGGACGATTTCGGAGCTCGTCAGCCGTTCGGAAACCACTGAGATAATTGGCTTCATTGGCGGTGAGGGCACCGGGGTCGATGCCGAAGGTGTGGTGGATGGCATCGGAGAACCTCTCGCGCAAACGGCGGGTGACCAGCGGTTTTGGGCCTTGATCCTGCCGGTGTCGACCAGTGTAATGACAGCGGCCACCTGGCCGCCACCGGCCTGGATGTCGTCGGCCAGATCGGCAAGGGTGCCGCCCAGAAAGGTCACGTCGTCGACCAGGGCGTAGGTGGTGCCAGGAGTGACGGTAGTGACGGGCCCATCGAATGGGGCCGCAGCATCAGAGGCTCCATGGGCTTGGCACCGGTGTGGAATAGGCGGGAGGCCTGGACGATCTCGGTTTCCACTGCACCGTGCAACACCTTGACGCAGGCGTTGGCCAGCATCAGGAAGATGGCGTTGTCGCCGGTGGCCTATCGGGCATAGGGGCCACATAAGTGAGCTGCAGCGGCAGCTTTGCCAGGAGGCAGCGCAGAAGGTCTGACGTGGACCCCGGAAACCGGTTCAAGGTAAATGAGAGCCCATAGCCGGCCTGACTGGGCCGGGGTCTCCATCGCCAGATCCCAGACCAGATCAGTGGCCGCAGCCTGCTCACCGGCCGTGGACATCTTGATCAGGGTCAGAATGATGCACTCAGCGCATAAAATCGGATCTGCATCTCACTCACGTCTTGCAGGGCTTCTCGTGAGCCGTCCCCGATATAGCCTCTGGCATGGGGAGTATTTCCAGAGGGTTTGGGTGCGGTTTGGTCGTCCGCTGCCCCCGCTGGTCCTCAGCAACGATGAGGTTCAGCACCTGCAGGCCATTGCCGGCTCTCGCTCGCTGCCGCGTTCGATCGTGCAGCGCGCCCAGATCATTCTGGCCAGCGGTGCCGGCGAAACCAACAGATCGATCGCCAAGCGCATGGGGCTGACGGGCATGACCGGCGGAAGCCTGACGGCTCCAAGCTCTCCACCGATCCGTTCGTTGTGGAGAAGGTTCACGACATCGTTGGCCTATACCTGAACCCGCCGGATTAGCCGATGGTGCTCTGCGTCAACGAGAAGACGCAAATCCAGGCCCACGAACGAACCCAGCCCTTGCTGCCCATGGGCCTCGACTAGGTTGAGGGCGTCCCCCCCCCCCGCGACGACATCCGCCACGGCACCACCACCCGGAAGCGCTGCAGCATTGAGAACGAGGGGTATGGGACCCTCGATGCCCAGCTGGGCGAGGGCGCCCATCGCGTGGAGGGGGTCGACCACGGCCGTTGACGTGGCGCGTCGTCAGCCGTGTCGCTGCGCTATGCGTGCAGTGATCCGGCCGTGTCTCGGCTGGGACAAGAGTCGTCTTTTGATGAGGTGGTATCTGACATTGTCTCCAGGTTGATCGTCTACATGTTTATCAGCATCTTCTTCCTCTTCTTATTTAGCTTGTTCTGTTTACCGATTCTCTTTCTGCGCGGGGTTGTCCTCGTGTTGCAAGCGACAACCACTGCAGCCCAGGATGAATCACCGTCACGCCACCAGCACCTCTAGAGTCCGGGATTGTCCTGGCACCGTGACCCTTGCGGCCTTGCTCCTGTTGGCAGCGCCGATGCTGCAGGCCAACCCAGCCATGGGCGCCACTCCACGGGTGGTGCGTTCGGTTGCCCCGGAAGCCAAGCCCAACCCCACGCTCGAGGCAGCACTACGCGAGGCACTCTTCCCTGTACAGATCACCGACGCTCAAGGCCATGGACCTGATCCAGGCAGCGCTGAGGCCAAATTGGCGATGCAGAGAATGATCAAAGACAACTGCGAAAGCATGCCTGCCCATCGCTACGCATGGAGTCAGGTGGATTTGAACGGCGACGGTCGAAACGAGCTGTTCGCCCATGTGGTTGGCCCGATCCTCTGTGGCTCCGGCGGATGTCCGCTGCTGATATTCAGTGAACCCAGCCCCGGCACGCTGACACTGGTGACGGCAATGAGCCTGTTCAAAGATCCCCTGATCGTCACACAGTGGCGGCACAATGGCTGGAGGACATTGATCACTCGCGTGCGGCTGGATGCAAACCGCAGCTACTACGCTGAGCTGCCTTACGACGGACGAACCTACCCAAGGAATCCCAGCGTTCCGCCAGCCAGGCCCTTGCGCCATTCCGGATCTGGTACCGCCTATTTGGAGTGGAGGAGTCAAGATCCCCGAACCCACGCCCTTGCCTGTGAAGCAACGCACTAAGGACCACTCCGCATCAACGGAGTGACGCTGCCAGAAGAGGCAGGAGGACTGGGCAGACCTAGGGAAGGATGCGCGGCACAAAACATAACCAAGGGCACCAATTAAAAAGTTTTATTAAGAGGTCTGGACACCTGTTGCAGCCGCTTATTTCAAGTGCGAAGATAAAAAGACAGAAAACATTTGTTACCCATCATGGCAGACACTCCCGTCGCCTTTGACAAACCGGTTCCAGAGAGACAGGTCAGTGCGCCTTATCAAAACTATTCCCATCCTGTGATGGGCACGATTACGATCACGGCAGGCTTTATGGAGCCCCATGGACATGGCTTCAAAAGCACGGCAAGAAAAGCGATTTATGCCGATGGCTCCGTTCGCATCAGCCAGCCCGGCAATTACAACATCGGCATCGATTACACCCAAGGATTCGGCTCCAATGTGACCTGTATGTATTCCGGCACTGTTATTCAAGCCGGTTTTGAAGGAGGCTATGGCAACCGGATTCACATCAAGCTGGATCAACCTTTCGTCTTCAATGGCCAGAGTTATGACTGCTTTCAGGCCTATGCACACTGTCTTAAGCTCCTAAAAAGCGTCGGCCAGAAAGTTTCCCAAGGCGAAGCGATTGCCATCGAAGCTGGACACGGAAGTTCCGGTCCTCATGACTACGGCTCCCATGTCGACCTCGATACATACTGCATCATCAATGGCGAGAAACACCATCTCAATCCAGACCTGCTGGGTCGAAGCCTGAAGCCAGATGGCGCTATTCTGGACGTTGGTGTGTTGCGGAAAGGATCTCAAGGTGATGCCGTGCGCTGGTTACAGCTGAACTTGGGCATTAACTGCGATGGAGATTTTGGTTCCAATACCAAAACAGCCGTGGAAGCTTTCCAACAACAGCAGGGTGATCTTGCCATCGATGGTGAAGCTGGCGAAAACACCTGCATTCGTCTGGGACTGGTTGAATTTGCGATTTTTGCCAAGGCAGCTGGCCAGGCCGTCTCCGACATGAAAACCACGCCGGATGATCGTTTCGCTTTTGCTGTGACGGACCCTCCCCAGCCACTCTTCGCGAACTGGGTCAAGGATGAGGATGAGCATTGGTTGTTTGAACTAAAAGAGAAAGTTCAAGGTCGGTTTAATTGGTTGCTACCCAAGAAAAATGTGGTCGTGGTTCGTGGTTACAGCTCCCCAATTCTTGACCTCAGCGATGATGTGCAAACTGGCGATATCGACACATCCCTAGTCGATGCCAGCCAGGGCCGATGGGATTTGGCCTTGGAAGTCTGTCCAACCCAGGGATGTGCCTTGGCGACAGCACAGCCCGAAGGTCTTGCCAGCGGCGGCGTTGCCTCCAGCCAGGAGATCATGCGCCGCGATCTAGCCAATATCACCCCAGCAGGCTTAGCCGGCCTCAAACGAGTCAGTGCAAAGCTGAAGGTGCCTGTGGAAATCATTCTCGCCTTAGCGAGCCGTGAGAGCCACCTGGGGGCTTTGCTGGGTCTGTTCGGCAACAAACCTGGCTGGGGAGACCGAAATAACGCTTGGGGCATTCTGCAAGTGGACAAGCGATTTCACACGATCAGCGGCCTTGATGATCCCTTCTCCGAAGCGCATATCGAGCAAGCGATCGGTATCTTCGCTTCCTATCGCGATCAAGTCCAACGCAACCATGCAGATTGGGATGATGAGTTCGTCCTCAAAGGGGCCTGCGTTGCTTATAATTCAGGTGTGAGTAACGTGCAATCGATCAACGGAATGAATCAAGGCACGACTCACGACGATTACGGGGATGACGTGATCGCTCGCGCACAGTTCTGTCGCGACAAAGTCTAGATCATGCCGGCCATCACCCTCGGGCTGTCCAGCTGGTTGGCGTTGACCCTGCTGGCCTCACCCTTGCTTGAGCCCAGCCATGCCGCAGCCCGGCCACCATTGCTGACGCAAGCACATCCTCCCCTCCAACGTGGTCACGTGTATCTCCGCATCCAGGGAGCAGGTGCCAGTGAAGTGCGGCAACACCACCTTCCCGCTGCGATCCGCTTCCTGGGTGGGGGGATGCTGGATCCTCCAGGCCAGGTGACCCAGCCCCTGCTGATCGAGCACCTGGATGATCGGGGTCACCATTGGGTCATCTTGGAACGCCAGCTCGCTCTGCGCACGGCTCGACAGGGCCATGGGCTGGCCAACATCCAGACGCTTCAGGTCTTGGATAGCCGTCCTCTGCCCGCCGGTGGGCAGCTTTTGTTCAGCGTGGCCAACGGGGTTGTCGCCTGTGCCCTCAACGGGAAGGATGAGGCAGATCTGGTAGCGACTCGCTTGGTGGGAGATCGCGACCACCAGACCGCCCGCTTCACCGATCTGCAGCTCGCCTGGCGGGTCAATCGTCGTCAGCTGCGCCTCGAACAGATCGATCCTTCCGGAGTGTCCTGCGCCAACCCCGCCGAAGGGCAACCCTGACGGCGAGCGCATCACGAGTGGTGATGATTCTTGCCATAGCTTGCGTTGCCTGCGGGATGGACCTCTCATCGTCACAGCCAGGTCATGGCCGGGGGGAGGGGGAGCTAACCAGCATGGTTTTGGCACGTCTCCGCGTTCGCGGCACGTGTCGACCGCCGGCCAGCTGAGATCGGCCCCCTTGGCATTGCCTTCCACTAACGGGGACACAATCCCCCTGGGCTCACACCCTCAGCGCATCCAGCACCGAACGGTCTTCCAGGGTCGAGGTGTCGCCGCTCACCTCCTGGCCGGCGGCCAGGGCCCGCAGGATGCGGCGCATGATCTTGCCGCTGCGGGTCTTGGGCAGGGCATCGGTGAAACGGATCGCATCCGGCCGGGCGATCGGACCGATCTCGCGGCCCACATGGCTGCGGAGCTCGGCAATCAGGGCCTCGTCGCCGCTGCGGCCGGCCTCCAGGGTCACGAAGGCGGCGATCGCCTCGCCCTTGAGCTCATCGGGCACGCCCACCACCGCGGCCTCGGCCACGGCGGGATGGCTCACCAGGGCACTCTCGATCTCCATCGTGCCCAGCCGGTGGCCGCTGACGTTGATCACGTCATCGACCCGGCCCATCACCCAGAAGTAGCCATCGCCATCACGGCGGGCGCCGTCACCGGCGAAGTAGAGCCAGCTGCCATCAGCGGGGCGGATCTCCTCCCAGTAGCTCTTTCTGAACCGCTCCGGATCGCCGTGCACCGTGCGCATCATCCCGGGCCAGGGGCGACGGATCGCCAGGTAGCCGCCCTGATCGGGCCCTTGGGACACGCCGTCATGATCCACGATGTCGGCCGCGATGCCCGGCAGGGCCAGGGTGGCGGAACCTGGTTTGGTGGGAGTGGCACCGGGAAGGGGGCTGATCATCACCCCGCCGGTTTCGGTCTGCCACCAGGTGTCGACCACCGGGCAGCGGTTGCCGCCGATCACCTCGCGGTACCACATCCAGGCCTCTGGATTGATCGGTTCGCCCACCGTGCCGAGGATGCGAAGGCTGCTCATGTCGTACTGATCAGGCACGGCGCGGCCGCTCTTCATGAAGGCACGGATTGCCGTGGGCGCCGTGTAGAAGATCGTGCAGCGGTGCTTTTGGATCACCTCCCAGAAGGCGCCGGGTTTGGCAGGCCGCGGCGCGCCTTCATACATCACGGTGGTGGCGCCGTTGGAGAGGGGGCCGTAGACGATGTAGCTGTGGCCGGTGATCCAGCCCACGTCGGCGGTGCACCAGTGAATGTCGTCATCGCGGATGTCGAAGATCCACTGGAAGGTGAGATGGGCCCAGAGGTTGTAGCCGGCGGTGGTGTGAACCACGCCCTTGGGCTTGCCGGTGGAGCCGGAGGTGTACAGCACAAACAGACGGTCTTCGCTGGCCATCGGTTCGGCAGGGCAATCGCCGCTCTGGGCCTCCACCAGCTCATGCCACCAGAGATCGCGGCCGCTCTCCATCGCGCAATCGCCGCCGGCCCCGGCCAGGCGCCGCACCACCAGCACATGGGCCACGCTCGGGGCCCCGCCGTTGGTGGTGAGAGCCTCATCCACCGCCGGCTTGAGCGGCACCGGCTTGTCCTTGCGGAAGCCGCCATCGGCGGTGATCACCAGCTTCGCGTCGCCATCGTTGAGGCGATCGCGCAGGGCATCGGCGGAGAAGCCGCCGAACACCACCGAATGGGGAGCACCGATGCGGGCGCAGGCGAGCATGGCGATCGCCGCCTCCGGCACCATCGGCATGTAAAGGGCGACCAGATCGCCCTTGCCGATCCCCAGCTGCTTCAGCGCCTGGGCTGCCTTGCAGACCTCGCCATGCAGCTGGCGGTAGGTGTAGGTGCGGCTGTCGCCGGGTTCACCCTCCCAGATCAGGGCCGGCTTATCGGCCCGGGGGCCGTCCAGGTGGCGGTCGAGGCAGTTGTAGCTGAGGTTGGTGGTGCCCCCCTCGAACCAGCGGGCGAACGGCGGATTGCTCCAATCGAGCACGGTATGGAAGGGCTCGAACCAGTGCAGCTGGCTGCGGGCCTGCTCCCCCCAGAAGGCATCCGGATCGGCCTCGGCCTGCGCCACCAGCTCCCGGTAGCGGGCCATGGACCCGATCCGGGCCCGGGCGGCGAGCTCGGCGGGGGGATCGAAGCTGCGGTCCTCTTGCAGCACCGATTCGATCGTGGCGGCGGCAGTGCCGTCGCTGGAGGCCGGGGTGGGCACGGTGCCGGGGACCTGGGACATGGAGCGGGCGGGGTGGAACCGGGACGGGAGGGCCGCGGCGCACCGCGGTGGGGGCATTCAAGCCATGGAACGGCTCGCGATCCAGGCCCGAAGCGCAGACGGAAACGGAGCGGCCCTTCCAGCGAGGATGGCAGCGAGGCGTCAGGCTGGGGATCTCTCCGCGCTTCCGCCATGCCCGCCGCCATGCCCGCCTGGCTGGTCATCGCCGCCGTGGTGGTCGCCGTGGCCCTGCTGCTCAACCCCAGCCGCCAGGAGTGGTCGTGGTTCCTGCGGCTGAGGCGGCCGCGCTGGCTCAGCTTCGAGCGCTTCATCCCGCTGATCTGGACGGCGATCTACGCCTGCTTCTACGCCTCGGCCCTGCTCAGCTGGAACGCCGGCGGCGGCTGGCCGGTGATGGCGGCCTACCTGCTGCTGCTGCTGCTGGTGCAGGGCTACACCCTGGTGATCTGTCGCACCCGGCGGCTGGCGAGCGGCACCGCCCTGGGCTTCGCAGGCTGGCTCTGGGGGATGGCCGTGACGGCGATCGTGGCGCCCCTCTCCGGCCGCGCCGCCCTGCTGCTGGTACCCTTCCTGCTCTGGAGCCCGGTGGGCACCTTCGTGACCTGGCGGATGGACAAGCTCAACCGCTGAGCCCGCGGCAGCGCTCGACACAGCCACTGATCAGTGCTGCTGATCCCTGGCGGGGAGCGGGCTGACAAGGGGCGATGGCAGCGTTAGCCAGGGTCACGGGCAGCCTGGAGCGCCATGGCCGAGGATCAGCCGATCATCCCCCACGCAGGCCCGACCCTCGATGCCCAGGGTCAGCTCACCTACATCGGCGACGACGGCCGCCGCTATGTCGTCGGCCTGCCGCCGGAGGCCGATGAGGCCAGCCTGGAGCGGGTGATGGGCAACCTCCGCCAGGGCAACGATCTCTTCCGCCAGATCGAGGAGCTCTGCCATCAGTGGATCGCCCGGGTGCGGAGCGGGGACCTCGATCAGCGGGCGGCGCTGGTGCTGCTGCTCACCACCCTGGAGACCTCCCTGGAGGACGACTATCCGGAGGTCGGCTGAGCCCTGAGCGGGCCTGCCCGGGGGGCTGCCAGCGCTGATGGCCAAGAGCCGCGGCAGGCGACCCGGCAAGCTGGAGCCATGCCAGCCCCTGCTGCCTGCCTGTTTGACCTTGACGGTCTGCTGCTCGACACCGAACCCCTCCACGGCCGTGCCTGGCGGGAGGCAGCCGCCCGCTTTGGCACCCAGCTCAGCTCCAGCCAGCTGCTGGCCCTGCGGGGTCGCCGCCGCCTCGACTGCGCTGACCAGGTGTTGACCTGGGTCCGCTCCGACGGCGGCCACTGCCCCGGATCCCAGGAGCTGCTGGCGGTGCGCCAGCCGATCGCCGAGGCCCTGCTGGCCAAGGCGCCACCAATGCCAGGGGCGGAGGCCCTGCTGCGTCGCTGCCAGTCCCGAGGCCTGCCGATGGCCCTGGCCACCAGCAGCTCCCGATCGGCGGTGGAGCTGAAGGCCCGCCCCCACCCCTGGCTCGCCCTGATCGAGGAGCGGATCTATGGCGATGATCCGGAGCTGGGGGCAGGCAAGCCAGCGCCGGATATCTACCGGCTCGCGGCCTCGCGGCTGGGGGTCGATCCCCGCGACTGCTGGGCCTACGAGGATTCCCAGGCCGGAGCCCGCTCCGCCGCCGCCGCCGGCTGCCGGGTGCATGTGCTGCGCCAGCAGGGGGTCAACCCGGAGCACTTCCCGGCCGACAGCGTCTGGCTCGATTCGCTCGAGGAGGTGCTGCTCTGAACGGAGCTGGTCGGGATCGCCTCAGTAGAGGCGGCTGAGCACGAAGGCCGGCAGGCCGCGCAGGGCACTGCGCGGTTCGGACGGGGGCAGCCATTGGATCGCCTCATGGGCCTCCTGGGCGAAGCCCTCAGCCAGGGCACGGGAGCGGGGGATGGCCTCACAGCCACGCACCAGCTCCAGGGCCTGCTCCAGGTCGCCCTCCTGGCTGAACTCCCGCTCGATCAGCCTGGCCAGGGCTGGACGCTCCTCCAGGGCATAGAGCACCGGGGCGGTGAGGTAACCGGAGGCCAGATCGCTGGCGGCGGGCTTGCCGAGCTGCTGCTCGCTGCCGGTGAAATCGAGGATGTCATCGACCACCTGGAAGGCAAGGCCCAGCTGGCGCCCAAAGCGATGCAGGGCGTCGAGGCGTGGCTCCGAAAGGCCGGAGAGCACGCCGGCGGCGCGGGCGCTGTTGGCGATCAGCGAGGCGGTCTTGCAGTAGCTCTTCTCCAGGTACGTCTCGAAACTCTGGCCGGTGTCGTAGCGATAAAGCCCCTGGCGCACTTCGCCATCGGCCAGATCCATGATCACGCGGGAGAGCAGCTTGACCACCTCCAGGTCGTCAAGGTTGGCCAGGTGCCAGCTGGCCTGGGCGAACAGAAAATCGCCGGCAAGCACCGCCACACGGTGGTTGAAGCGGCTGTGCACCGTGGCCACACCGCGCCGGGTGGCGGCCTCATCAACCACGTCGTCGTGGACGAGGGAGGCGGTATGGATCATCTCGGTGATCTCCGCCAACCGCCGGTGACGGGGGGAGAGGGCACCCTCGGGGGAGAGGGCGCGGGACAGCAGCAGCACGATCCCGGGGCGGATCCGCTTGCCTCCGGCGGCGAACAAATGTTCGGCGGCGGCCTGAAGAATGGGATGTCCGGCGCCGATCAGGGCGCGCAGATCAGCCAGCATGGTGTCGAGGTCGGCCTCGACGGGCTGGAGCAGCTCTGCAACCGTCGACACGGGACCTCCTGGGTGGAGTCGATCCTAGAAGGATTGAGGCAGCGACTGCAGCAGCCCCGCCAACGGCGGCAGCTCCAACCGCTCCGCCGTGGCGGCCCGCCAGGGCAGATGGAGGCTGGCGGTTTCGATGCCGATCAGCTGGCGGGCATCGCGATCGAAGCGGGCCGCATCGCCGGTGGTGAGAAACCGATGGCAGGGGGAGCCGGGGGGGGCGCCGAGGCCATGGCGCTCCAGCAGGGAGCCGAGGTGGCGGGCCACCGCCGGGGCCGGATCGATCACGGTCACCCCGGGGCCGACCAGGCGCCGGATCGCCTCGATCACGAAGGGATAGTGGGTGCAGCCGAGCACGATCGTGTCAGCGCCGGCGGCCAGCATCGGTTCGAGAAAGCCGCGCAGCAGGTCTTCGGTGCGGTGGCCATCCGGATCGCCGGCCTCCACCAGATCGGCCAAGCCCAGACAGACCTGCTCCACCACCCGAACCTGGGCGGCATGGAGTCCGACGGTGGCGCGGAACAGGCGCCCCTGGAAGGTGGCCGGTGTGGCCATCACCCCCACCACCCCCGTGCGGGTGAGGGCGACGGCGGGCTTGACCGCCGGTTCGAGGCCCAGGATCAGCTGCCCCGGAAAGCGCTCGCGCAGGGGCTGGAGCGCCACCGCCGAGGCGGTGTTGCAGGCCACCACGATCGCCTTGCAACCCGCCTCCACCAGGCGGCTGCCGATGGCTTCGCTGTAGGCGAGGATCTCGCTGGCCTGGCGGCTGCCATAGGGCACATGGGCGCGGTCGGCCACATAGAGGGTGGATTCCTGGGGCAGCAGCCGCACGATCTGGCGCCAGACACTCAGGCCGCCCATGCCGGAGTCGAAGATGCCGATCGCAGCGGTGCCTGCTGGGGTCATTGACTCAGGTAGACAAGAATCGCCCGGGCCACCGCTTCCGCCAGCCGTCGCCGGAAGCTTGGATCAGCGAGGCGCGGGGCGTCGAGCTCGCCGGTGACGAATCCCATTTCGGCCAGGACCGAGGGCATCACGGTGCGGCGGATCACGAAGAAGCGGCCGGGCCGGGCCCGCCGGTCCGGGGTGCCGGGGGAGACGGCCAGAAGCTGCTCCTGCAGGAGCTGGGCCAGCTGGGCGGAACGACCACCATGGAAATAGAAGGTCTCGATGCCGTTCACATCCGGCCGTTCCATGCTCAGGGCATTGGCGTGGAGGCTCACGAACAGATGAGCGCCGCTGCCATTGGCCAGGGCCACCCGCGGCGGCAGGTCCACATCCACCTCGGTGGTGCGGGTCAGCAGCACCTGAACGCCGCGGGCCTGGAGCAGCTGGGCCACCTGCAGGGACACATCCAGCACCACATCGGTTTCCCGCACGCCGTCGATGCCGATGGCGCCGGGATCCGGGCCGCCGTGGCCGGGATCGATCACCACCCGGAAGCGGCCGCGGGGCACCACCGGCATCCCCTCCAGGGACAGGGGGCCGCGGGAGTAGCTGGATGGATCGCCCCAGAGGCGGGCGATGGCGGGGCGCTGCAACGGCGGCGGCGGCGCCTCAAGGTCGCCTTCGCCGCCGGCCACCGGCACCCGTAGGACGCCGCGGGGGAGTTCCATCCGCCAGCGGTCGCGGGCGGTGCCCACCAGCCGCAGCTGGCGGGGATCGAGGCGGGTGCCGGGCTGGAACTCCATCACCAGCCGGGTGGTGGCGCCATCCGGGCGGCCGATCCGCACCTCCCGCAGGGTGCCGCCGAACCAGAGCGAGCGGGGCCGCTGGGGGGCGCCGGGCATGTCGACCCAGACCCGCGGACCACGGCCTCCGGACCCGTCCTCAAAGAAGGCCTGGAGGGCAGCGCCGGGAGAGGTGCGCAGCTCCAGCACCCCCTCGCGGCTGACCCGCCAGGCGGAGAGGGAACTGGCGGCCTGGGCGGGCCCGGGGACCAGGGCGGTGAGCGCCAGAACGGTGGCCGCCATGCCGCTGGCGGCGCGCTGGCCACGGCGCCCCATCCCCAGCAGCCCCAACCCCGACGGACGCGATCGGCGCCCCAGGGTTCGGAGCGATCGCCCCAGCACCGTGCGGATCCCCATCACCTCCTTCAGAAGAGGGCGGGCCGGCGGTGCTGAAGGCTCGGCATCTGGGTGCGCACCCGCTGGCTGTGGCCCCGATCCACCGGGGCGAGGGCAAAGCCCGGAGCCAGGCCGGCATCGGAGAGCACCGTGCCCCAGGGATCGATCACCAGGGCGTGGCCATGGGTCTGGCGTCGGCCGTAGTGGAGGCCGGTCTGGGCCGGGGCGACCACATAGGCGGTGTTCTCAATCGCCCGCGCCTGGAGCAGCACCTGCCAGTGGTCCTTGCCGGTGTAGGCGGTGAAGGCGGCGGGCACCATCAGCAGCTCGGCGCCGGCACCGGCCAGGTGGCGGTAGAGCTCGGGGAAGCGCACGTCGTAGCAGATCGACAGGCCGATCCGGCACAGCCCCGGCACCTCCACCACCGGCGGCACCGCATGGCCGGGTTGCACGGTGGCGGATTCGCGGTAGGTGATGCCGTCGGGGATGTCGACATCAAACAGGTGGATCTTGTCGTAGCGGGCCAGCAGCTGCCCTTCGGTGCCGACCAGCTCGGAGCGGTTGAAGGTGTGGCCTTCACCGGCAGGCACCGGAAAGCCACCGCCGAGCAGGGTGACCTGGTACCGGCGGGCCATGGTCACCAGGAAGCGGCTGCAGCGCTCGGCCAGGGCCGGGGCGAGCTCAAGGCGGCGCTGGTCCTCGCCCATGAAGGCGAAGTTCTCCGGCAGGCCCACCAGCTCGGCGCCACGGCGGGCCGCCAGTTCGATCTGTTCCTCGGCCGCGGCGAGGTTGGTGTCCGGATCGGAGGTGCTGGTCAGCTGCAGGGCTGCTGCAAGGAAACTGCCCACCGGCACTCCGAAGCGTCGGCCGAACTGTAAGGGGCCGCACCGGGACCGACCAGGGTTGGCGGGGTGGCCGCCGGTCCTCAGCTGGCGCGCAGCACGCCGGGTTCGGCCTGGATCGGCACCAGGGCCAGGCTGTCGACGGCGGCGCAGCAGGCGAAGTCGGCATCGTGGTCGCCCAGGCCGATCAGCCGCTGGCCGTGGCTGGCGGCCCGCAGGCAGGTTTCGGTGTCATGGCGCCACTGCTGCCAGAGGGCAAGGGCGGCAAGCATCTCGTCATTGGAACAGGTCACGCCGCGGTGGGGCGCCACCGCCAGCTCGATCGCCGCGGAGGCCACGGCGCCGGCGGCCAGGCTGTCCTCCAGGGAATAGGCCCCCTCCCAGCCACTGCCGACGATCCAGACCTGCTGGGCATCGCGGGCGATCAGGCGGCGGGCCACGGCGCTGCGGTTCGGCAGGCAGGCGGTGAGCAGCAGCGGCACCTCCCGCACCGCCGCCAGGGAGCGGGTGCCGTTGGTGGTGCTCATGAAGATGCGCTTGCCCCCCACCAGCTCCGGGGTCACCGCCAGCGGTGAATTGCCGAGGTCGTAGCCCTCCACCCGTTTGCCGCCGCGCTCACCGGCCCGCAGCCGCTGCTCGGCGGGCCAGGCGGCGGCGGTGGCCTCCAGCTCAGCCAGATCGGCGAAGGCCTGGATCGCCTCGGCGCCGTTCTGCAGCGACCAGGCGATGGTGGTGGTGGCCCTCAGCACATCGATCACCACGGCCGCATCGGGGCCACCCTCCGAGGGAGGCAGCACCGGCGGCACCGATTCCGATGTGTGGAAATAGGAGATCTGCATGGCGTTGGGAACGGGACGGCCGGGCGATGGGGGCCAGTGTGTCAGCCCGATTGGCGGGAGCGGCAGGGGCACCCCGGAACCGCCCGGAGCCACGGCCGCCGGACCGGATGATCCAGAGTGAATCCACCCGGATGAGACAGCGTTGAACGGCATCAAGGCTCGGCATAGCCGGGACCTGCGCGGTTTTCTGGACCTGCTGGAAAGCCGCGGCCGCCTGCGGCGGATCACAGCGCCGGTGGACCCTGACCTGGAGCTGGCGGCGATCGCCGACCGGGTGCTGGGGATGGGGGGACCAGCGCTGCTGTTCGAGAACGTGATCGGCTCCTCGATGCCGGTGGCGATCAACCTGCTCGGCACCCAGGAGCGGGTGCTGTGGAGCCTGGGGATGGAGCGCCCCGAGGAGCTCGAGGCGCTGGGCGAAAAGCTGGCGTTGCTGCAGCAGCCCCGCCCCCCCAAGGGTGCGCGCGAGGCGGTGCGCTTCGGGTCGGTGCTGCTGGATGTGCTCAAGGCCCGGCCCGACCTCGATCTCACCCCCCCCTGCCATCAGCAGGTGTTCAAGGGGGATCAGGTGACCCTCGACAGCCTGCCGCTGCTGCGCCCCTGGGCTGGCGACGGCGGCAGGATCATCACCCTGGGTCTGGTGATCACCAAAGACCCCGAAACCGGCACCCCGAACGTGGGCGTGTACCGGCTGCAGCAGCAGTCGATCAACACGATGACCGTGCACTGGTTGAGCGTGCGCGGCGGCGCCCGCCACCTGCGCAAGGCGGCGGCCCTCGGCAAAAAGCTGGAGATCGCGATTGCGATCGGGGTTCATCCGCTGCTGGTGATGGCGGCGGCAACGCCGATCCCGGTGCAGCTGAGCGAATGGTTGTTCGCAGGGCTGTATGGGGGCCAGGGGGTGCGGCTGGCGAAGTGCAAAACGCTCAACCTGGAGGTTCCCAGCCACAGCGAGGTGGTGCTGGAGGGCACGATCACGCCCGGCGAGGAGCTGGCCGATGGCCCTTTTGGCGATCACATGGGCTTCTACGGCGGCGTCGAACCATCGCCGCTGGTGCGCTTCCACTGCGTCACCCAGCGCCGCAATCCCGTGTATTTCACCACCTTCAGCGGCCGACCGCCGAAGGAGGACGCGATGCTGGCGATCGCCCTGAACCGGATCTATGCGCCGATCTTGCGCCAGCAGATCCCGGAAATCGTTGATTTCTTCCTGCCGATGGAGGGACTCAGCTACAAGCTGGCGGTGATTGCGATCGACAAGGCCTATCCGGGCCAGGCGCGGCGGGCGGCGATGGCTTTCTGGAGCGCCCTGCCCCAGTTCACCTATACCAAGTTCGTGGTGGTGGTGGATCAATCGATCCGCATCCGCGATCCGCGCCAGGTGATCTGGGCGATCAGTGCCCTGGTGGATCCGCAGCGGGATCTGTTCGTGCTGGAGGACACCCCCTTCGACAGCCTCGATTTCGCCAGTGAACGGCTGGGCCTGGGGGGCCGCCTGGCCATCGATGCCACCACCAAGATCGGCCCGGAGCGGCGCCATGACTGGGGCGAACCGCTGGCGCGCAGTCCGGAGCTGGAGGCGCGGCTCGACCAACGCTGGGCGGAGATGGGCCTGGCGGACCTGGGCCAGGGCGACCCCGATCCGGCCCTGTTCGGCTACGCGTTCGAGCAGGTGCTGGAGCGGCTGGCGGCGGTCCAGGCCAGCCGCAGTTGAAGGGCCGGCCCGCCCGATGCTCGGTCGCCAGCTGATCCATGCCCTCAAGGCCCTGCTGGAGCTGGCGGGGGAACCGGAACACTGGCGTTCGGTCAGGGATCTGGCGGCCAGCCAGGCCCTGCCAGAACCGATGCTGGAGCAGCTGTTGCTGCAACTGCGGCGGGCCGGGGTGCTCGAGGCCCGGCGCGGTCGCAGCGGCGGCTACCGGCTGGCCCGCCCCGCCGCCGCCATCCCCCTGGCGGCGGTGCTGGCGGCCCTGGATCACAACCTGGCTGACCGGCCCCCGGGGGCCATGGGCCCGGGAGCCAAGGGCCCGGGAGCCAAGGGCCCGGAGGCCAAAGGCCCGGGTGCCGAGCCGCAGACCACAGACCCCGCAGGCACCGCGGCGGAAGCCGCCGACCCGGCGGCGGTGGATCGGGTCACGGCGCTGCTGGAATCAAGGCTGCGCGATGCCCTGGCCCGGGAACTGGCCCGCTGCACCCTGGCGGAGCTGCTGTTCGACCTGCGCAGCGCCCGCGCCGAACTGAGCGAAGAGGGCGGACTGCTGTTGGGCTGACGGCCAGCCGGCGGGGGAGAACCGCCCCCGGCAGCGCCGCTGCGGCCTGCAACGGCACCCTTAGGGTCTGGGGATGAATCCGGCCACGCCCCCTCCCGATTCCGCCGCCGAGCTGCTGGAGCAGGTGTTGGCGCCGCTGCTGCGCGATTTCCAGGAGAGCTTCGAGCGCGGCCTGGTGCTGCTCGACCACTGCCCCGACCGGGTGCTGCAGCCCCCCGCCCGCCAGGCCCTGCGGATCCGGCTGGAGGAGGGTCTGGCGGGCCTGGCGGCCGCCCGGCTGCTGCGCCAGGCCACCCCGGCACCGATGGCCCTGGAGATGGCCACCATCGCCCCCTGGCATCAATTGGTGGTGGAGGTCTGGTCGCTATCGGCGGCGCTGCGGGCGGCGGGGGTGGTGGTGGGCTGAGGGGCTGAGGCCAGTTCAGACCCCGCTCCGGAACAGAGCAGTCGCTTCAGTCTGGCTGGAATGGGAAGGGCGGATCAAGGAGCGACGCGGATCTCCCAGCCAGAAAGGGCCGTTGATCGATCATCAGGACCGCGGGTGATCGTGTAGCTGAAACGGCTGCCGTCGGGGCTGATGAAGCTCTGGATGGTCTGCCCATAGGGGTAGACAGCCTTGCCGATGCAATCGGCGCTGACGGTGTAGGTGGTGCGCATCGTTCCGGCGGCGCCGCCAGTGCCGCTGTAGGTCAGCTCGACACCGCCCTTGCCGTCATACACTTCACGACCACTTTCGGCGTAGGGCTTGCCATCCAGCATGCCGATCGAACTATATAGATAGGTGCCCTTCAGGGTGGCCATGCTGCAACGGTTCGCTGCGGCGCTGGGCTGTTCCGCCAGCGCAGCTTCGATCGGCAACAAGGGCAACAGGGCCAGCACCATGGCCGGGACGACAAACAGGCGGGAGAGGGCAGGCAAGGAATGGAAAGCAATTATCACTTGATGGTAGCTGCTGGAGAGCCAAAGGCCTCCACCCCTGCACCAGAGCGAGTCCCATCTGGCAACAGCCGATGTGCTGGCTCGTCAATCTGAAAGCCCGCTTGCCTTCGGACAGGACACTCTTATGGCTCCATTCCGTTTGGCGTTGAGTTCCGCTAAATCATGAAGCAGCGAGGCGGGCAAGGTCTCAACGTGCGGGGGAGTGAATCTGCTCATCCCGGACAATCAAACCGTGTTACTGAGGCAACGTAGGGCCGGAGGCTTCTTTGCGGTCAACAAGGCCGCCTCCGTCTTTGACATCCCGAACATCGATTTAACCCTGACGGATCTTGAAGGGGGGTACCACGAGCTCCGTAACAACTTCACTGTGGCCATCCAGAGAGCATCGAATTCCCAAACATATGTAACCCGCTGGAGAACCTTCAATCGGGGAGGCATGCAGCTACAGGCAAGGGATGCTCCCTACTTCATCCGGGATCCCTTTGACCCGTGCAGCCGCTGAAGGCCGGCGGATCCCATAGCGGTGGGTCGGCCAAGGCGGGCCCAGGCTGCTGAATCCCCCCGCTCCATAGGATCGCCACTCCCCAAGCCCCAGTCCCCATGGCCGCCGCCGCCCCCGCCGCGCCCCTCGCCCTGCCCGGCGGCGGCAGCCTGGCGGGCACGGTGCAGGTGCCGGGCGATAAGTCGATCTCACACCGGGCCCTGCTGTTCGGCGCCATCGCCGAAGGCGAAACCCGGATCGAAGGCCTGCTGCCGGCGGAGGATCCGCTCAGCACCGCCGCCTGCCTGCGGGCCATGGGGGTGGCGGTGAGTCCGATCGAGGCGGGGCGGGAGGTGATCGTGGCCGGCGTGGGCCTCGATGGCTTCCGCGAACCGGAGGACATCCTCGACTGCGGCAACTCGGGCACCACCATGCGCCTGATGCTCGGCCTGCTAGCCGGTCAGGCCGGCCGCCACTTCGTGCTCACCGGCGACGCCTCGCTGCGGCGCCGGCCGATGCGGCGGGTCGGTGCACCACTGGCCCAGATGGGCGCCGCCATCCACGGCCGCGACGGCGGCAACCTGGCCCCCCTGGCGATCGCCGGCCAGCGCCTCACCGGCACCACGATCCGCACCCCCGTGGCCTCCGCCCAGGTGAAGAGCGCCCTGCTCCTGGCGGCCCTCACCGCCGCAGGCCCCACCACCGTGATCGAACCCGCCCTCTCCCGCGACCACAGCGAACGGATGCTGCGGGCCTTCGGCGCCGATCTGGTGGTGGCTGGCCCCGGCGGCACAGAAGTCACCGTGACCCCCGGCCCCGGCCTGCGGGGCCAGCAGGTGGTGGTGCCGGGCGACATCAGTTCGGCAGCTTTCTGGTTGGTGGCCGGCGCCATCACCCCCGGCGCCGCGCTCACGGTTGAAAACGTGGGCCTCAACCCCAGCCGCACCGGCATCCTCGAGGTGCTGGAGCAGATGGGTGCCCGCATCACCGTGCTCCATCGCCGCGATGTGGCCGGCGAACCGGTGGGCGACCTGGCCGTGGAGCACGGACCGCTGCGGGCCTTCAACATCAGCGGCGATCTGATCCCGCGCCTGGTGGATGAAATCCCCGTGCTGGCGGTGGCGGCCTGCTGCGCCGAGGGGGTGAGCCGGATCAGCGGCGCCGAGGAGCTGCGGGTCAAGGAAACGGACCGGCTGGCGGTGATGGCGCGCCAGCTGGGGGCGATGGGGGCGCGGCTGGAGGA
Source organism: Cyanobium sp. (assembly GCA_044360135.1). Lineage (GTDB taxonomy): Bacteria > Cyanobacteriota > Cyanobacteriia > PCC-6307 > Cyanobiaceae > Cyanobium. The sequence continues at coordinate 14,290 of JBIKKX010000028.1, read as the reverse complement.
ACACCCCGATGGCCTGACCATCCAGGGCGCCACACCCCTGCAGGGCGCCGAAGTCGACAGCGAGACCGACCACCGGGTGGCGATGAGCCTGGCGGTGGCCTCCCTGGTGGCCCGTGGCGACACCCTGCTGCATGACAGCGGCGCCGCCGCCGTGTCGTACCCGGGCTTCTGGGATGACCTGGCCCGCCTGCGGCGCTGACGCTGGCGGCGCTGAGGCCGTCGAGCTGGCGATCCGCCGCGGCGGCGATGGCAGCTTCAGCCTCTGGAGCGCCGCCTTCGGCGAAGGCTTCCACAGCGCCCGCGGCGCCCTGCGGGAAGGCCGCGAAACCTTTTTGCGGCCCTCCGAGCTGGGGCGGTTCCGGCCCGGCCAGCCGTTGCGCGTGCTGGAGCTCTGCGCGGGGACCGGCAGCAACCTGGCCCTGCTGCTGGAGGCCTGCGCCGATCGGGATCTCGCCCTGCAGTGGTGGGGGCTGGAGCTCGATCCCCAGCCCCTGGCGCTGGCCCTGGCCGAGCCGGCCTTCCGAACCCCCTGGCATCCCCAGACCCTGGCCAGCCTCGAAACCCTGCAGCAGCAGGGCCGCTGGCGCCAGGCCACCACGGCGGGCCGGATGCTCTGGGGCGACGCCCGCCAGAGCCTGGAGACCCTCGAAGCGGGCAGCGGCGGCACCATCGACCTGATCTGGCACGACGCCTTCTCGCCCCAGCGCTGCCCCCAGCTGTGGAGCCGCGAGTTTCTGAGCCGCCTGGCCCGGCTGCTGGCGCCCGAGGGCCGCTGGATCAGCTATTGCTCCGCCGCGGCGGTCCGCGAAGCCCTGCGATTGGCGGACCTCCACCTGGCCGCCCTGCCGGCACCGATCGCCATCGCCGGGCCGCTCCCGAATCAGCGCCAGGCGCGCCAGTGGAGCGGCGGCACCGTGGCCAGCCCCCAGCCGCTGGCCCCCTCCGACCTATGGCGGCCCCTAACCGCCATGGAATGGGACCACCTGGCCAGCGCCGCCGGCGAGCCCTACCGGGATCCGGCGGGAACCGCCAGCGCTGCGGCGATCCTGAGCCAGCGCCACCAGGCCCAGGCGCTGGCCCAGGCGTACGGCGAGCGTGGCTCCAGCAGCGCCTGGCGGCGCCGCTGGGGGCTGGAGCGGGGCCGGGAGGCGGATGGGACGAGCGGAGGCTGAGGGCTGCTGGGAGGGCTCCTGGGAGGGCAGCCTGGAGGCCCCAGGGCGCAGGCCGGGGCCGGTCTGGGCTGGGCGCGATCGCTGAGGAATGGGCCGCCGGCCTCCACCACCCCCCCGCCCGCATCCGCAGCGGTGAGCCACACCCCAATCCCCTGAACCGCAACGCCCCGCCCCTCCAACCTCGGCCAGAATGCCCCTGATCACCCAGCCGCCGGCCGATGCCCGCCCTGTCCCTTGAGCCCTGGCTGATCAGCGGTGGTTCGGCGGCGGGCTCGGAGGCGTTCAGCGATCTTGCGTTCACCAGCGCCGGCCAGCTGCTGGTGGCCGGCTACCGCACCAGCGCCGCCCCCAGCCGCAGCGACAGCGACCAGCATCTTTCCCTGCGGGACCTGCGCGGCCGCGTGATCTGGCAGTGGAATGGCGGCGGCACTGGCGACGATGGGTTTCTGGCCACCGTGCCCTGGGGCAGCGGTTTCCTGGCGGCCGGCTATCAGAGCGCTGCCAGCGGCGGCCACCGCGACGCCTATCTCGCCCTGTTCAACACCTCCGGCGACCGGACCGACAGCTTCTCCCAGGCCAGCAGCACCGCCACCGACGACCAGTTCAACGACATCGCCATCACCCCGAGCGGTCAGATCGTGCTGGTGGGGGTGACCCGGGGCAACGGCAGCATCAATGGAGTCACCAAGGCCAATGCCGCCCCCAGCGGCAGCGATCGCGGCCTCGGCGACGGCCTGCTCACGATCCTTGCCGGCAGCAGCATCACCCGCCTGATCGGTGGCGCCGGCGATGACGGCCTTGAGGCCGTGGCCGTGGTGCCCGGTGGCAGTGCCGCCGGCACGATCCTGGTGGCGGGCTACCAGAGCGGCAGCAACGGCGACCAGCAGGCCTACCTGGCCGCCTACGACGGCAGCGGCAACCGCCTCTGGGAGCGCAGCTTCGGCAGCGCCAGCGCCGCCGATCGCCTCACCGCCCTGGTCTGCGATGCCTCCACCCTCTATGTGGCCGGCACCAGCCGCGGCCTGCTGCCCGGCGCCAACAGCCCCCGCGACGCCAGCCGCCTCGACGCCGACGTGGTGCTCGCCGCCTTCGATCTCAACGGCCAGCAGCTCTGGGTCCGCCAGCTCACCACCTCGCTGCGCGAGGAAACCAACCCCAGGCTCTCCCTGGCCAACGGCCGGCTGGAGCTGGTCTACGGCGACGGCGCCGACCTGCAGCTGGCCAGCTACAACACCGCCGGCCAGGAGCTCGCCAGCGCCAGCATCGGCAAGGGCAACGGCGGCGTCGAGCGACCCGGTGCGGTGATCAGCGACAGCCTGGGGCGGCTGGTGGTGGCGGGCAGCAGCTCCAGCACCTGGCCGGACCGGCCCAGCGGCGACGGCTTCACCGGCCTGCTTCAGTTCTCCGGCAGCGGCCTGAGCTCCTACCAGATCGCCATCCAACCCCTCGACGCCCAGGGGCGGCCAACCAGCACCAGCTTCCAGCTCAATCCGGGCAGCAACCGCCGCTTCCAGGCCGGCACCTACGCCGCCCTCACCGGCCGGCTGAGCCTCGATGCCGCCGGCCATGCGGTCTACACCCCCTACGCCGAACTGCCCGAGCTCTACGCCTGGAGCGCCGCCCTCCCCGATGCCCTCAGTCTGCCCCTCACCGATCTGACGGGCGCAGCGGCCGGCAGCCAAGAGCTGGTGCTGCTGGTGGCTGCGGCCCCCGCCGCCACCCCGCTGCAGTCGTTCAGCCTCAGCGCCAACCGTGTGGTCGCCCAGGTGCGGCCGATCGGCCTGGCCCGCCCCCAGCTCAACCTCAGCCTCAGCGACACCACCACCACCACAAGCCTCGGCGCCAGCCGCAACCTCTCCGCCTTTCCCGGCAGCAGCGCCGCGGTGAGCCTGCGCCTGGCGGTCGAACGGGCGCCGCTGGCCGCCCTCAACGCGCTCCGCTACGCCCGCGAAACCCTCTACGACCGCACCGTCTTCCATCGGGTGATCGATGGCTTCATGGTGCAGGGTGGCGGCTTCAGCGCCGACCAGCGCAGCAGCAGCGGCTTCGGCGCCACCACCACCTTCGGCGCCATCCCCCTGGAGGGCACCCTCAGCAGCGGTCTGAGCAACCAGCGGGGCACGATCGCCATGGCCCGCACCAGCCAGCCCCACAGCGCCACCAACCAGTTCTTCGTGAACGTGGTGAACAACGCCTTCCTCAACGACACCGCCCCCACCGCCGCCGATCCGAGCGGCACCCCGGGCTACGCGGTCTTCGGTGCGGTGAGCAGCGGGCTGGAGGTGTTCGACGCCATCGCCAAGGCGCCGCTGCGCAATGGCGCCAGCGGCGGCAACGACAGCGGCTGGGGCGCCCAGAACAGCGGCGCCCTGTTTGAGGACATCACCGAACCGGTGGTGGTGATCGAGCAGGCCCTCCTCCAAGCCAGCCCCGACCAGCGCCTCTACGCCCTGGTGCGGCAGCCCTCCTTCGGCACGGTGAGCCTCGATCCCCAGAGTGGCGCCTTCACCTACCAGCCTTCCGAGGCCTACGCCGGCAGCGACAGCTTTGAGGTCAGCGCCACCAGCGCCGCCCTGGCCGGCCTGCCCGAGCGAACCGTGGTGGAGCGCATCGCCGTGGTGGGCGACGCCGGGCGGGCATCCCACACCCTGGCCAACCGCACCGACGGCAGCCACCTGCAGCTCAACGATCCCACCGTGGTCTACGCCGCGGTGACCAGCAACGGCTCCCCCGACCTGATCCAGGCCCTCACCCCCCTCAGCCTCACCCTCAACGCCCGCTCCAGCCAGACCTGGGAGGCCAGCTACGCCGCCTGGAACGTGGGGAGCCCCGGCTCAGCCGGCACCGGCCAGCGCCTCAACCTCCAGGGCCTGGCCCGCTATGCCTTCGTGGCCGAGGCCATTCCCGCCGCCGCCACCACCCTCAACCTCGAACCCGACAAGGACTCCGCCTTCTTCCTCCACGACGCCTACTCCGCCTTTCACGCCGACCTCAGCCTCAGCCCCGACAGCAACGGCCGCCCCTCCAGCCGACGGCTGCTGCAGATCGACACGATCCGGATGGGGAGCGGTGGCGGCACCTCGATCGTCGATCTCACCAGCCCCGATTACGCCGGCACCGCCATGACCGTGCTGGGCGCCAGCCGGGGCACCTCGGTGTTCTGGGGCACCGCGGCGGACGAGAGCTTCCGCAGCGGCGGCGGCGACACCCTGATCTTCGGCGGTGCCGGTGCCAATGGCTATGAGCTGGGCGCCGGCGTCGACACCCTCCAGTACCGCGCCGGCAGCGGCGCCAGGGATCGGCTGAGCGGCTTCGATCCCTCCCGCGACCGCCTCGAGCTCTGGGCCGGCGCCGGCGCAACCATCCCCGAGCCCAGCTTCAGCTCCGGCGCCAGTTCCACCGTGATCGAGTGGGGCGGCAACCGGCTCGAATTCCTCGGCCTGCCGGGCCTGACCCGCTCGCAGCTGCAGATCAGCACCGCTCTGGCCAGCACCTGAGCCGCCGGTGTGGGTTTCAGCGCCGGATCGGACCCGGCATCAACGGCGGCTCCACCGGCTGGTTGGATGGGGTTGTTCGCACGGGCCTTGGCCGCCGCAGCCCAGATGAGCACCCCAGCCCTGCCGCCGATCGCCGGCCGCGAATCCGAGATCCAGTCCCTGCTGCAGCACCGCCCGCCGGTGTTCCTGCCGCGCACCGATCTGCAGCTGGAGGAGATCCGTTCGGCCTTCGCCTGCGCCCTCCACATGCACCAGCCGACGATTCCGGCCGGCCACCAGGGGGAGCTGATCAGCCATCTCCAATACATGCTGGAGCACCCCGGCGAAGCCGATAACCACAACGCCGAACCGTTCGCCCATTGCTATAAGCGCCTCGCCGAACTCCTGCCGCCGTTGATTGAACAGGGCTGCCGGCCGCGGATCATGCTCGATTATTCCGGCAACCTCCTCTGGGGTTTCGAGCAGATGGGGCGCCACGACATCCTTGAGGCCCTGAGGCGCCTCAGCACGGATCCGCTCCTGCAGCCCCATGTGGAGTGGCTGGGCAGCTTCTGGAGCCACGCCGTGGCCCCCTCGACGCCAATCCCCGATCTGAAGCTGCAGATCCAGGCCTGGCAGCACCATTTCGCCTCCCTGTTCGGCACCGAGGCCCTGCAGCGGGTGACGGGGTTCTCGCCGCCGGAGATGGCCCTGCCCAATCACCCCGACACGCTCCACGCCCTGATCGAAGCCCTCAACGCCTGCGGCTACCGCTGGCTGCTGGTGCAGGAGCACAGCGTGGAGAATCCCGATGGCTCACCGCTGCGCCACGAGCAGCGCTACATCCCCAATCGGTTGGTGGCCCGCAGCAGCAGCGGCGCCACCGCCTCGATCGTGGCCCTGATCAAGACCCAGGGTTCCGATACCAAATTGGTGGGCCAGATGCAGCCCTGCTATGAGGCCCTGGGTCTCGAACCCCAGACGCTGGCCGGCCGCCGGCTGCCGCCGATCGTGGCCCAGATCGCCGATGGTGAGAACGGCGGCGTGATGATGAACGAATTCCCGCCCGCCTTCCTCCAGGCCCACCAGCGCCTCGCCGCCCAACAGGGTGGAGCCCCCCGCACGGTGGCGATCAACGGCGGTGAATATCTGGAGCTGCTGGCGGCAGCCGGGTTCGAACCGGACGACTACCCGGAGATCCAGGCGGTGCAGCAGCACAAGCTTTGGCGCCAGCTCGGCCGATCCACTGGCGACCCAGCTGGCGAGGCCACCCCAACAGGGGCCGTCAGCGCTGGGGCCCTGGAGGCCGCGATCGACCAGCTCCAGGCCAGCGATCCAACGTTCTCGATGGCCGGCGCCTCCTGGACCAACAACCTCAGCTGGGTGGAGGGCTACGCCAACGTGCTCGGCCCGATGCAGCAGCTCAGCGCCCGCTTCCACCAGCTGTTCGATCCGTTGCTGGCCAATGATCCGACCCTCAGCGCCAACCCCGCCTACCAGGGGGCGCTGCTCCAGCTGCTGCTGCTCGAAACCAGCTGCTTCCGCTACTGGGGTCAGGGCACCTGGACCGCCTATGCCAGCGAGATCGAGCGCCGCGGCCTGGCCGCCCTGGAGGCTGCCCGGGCGGAGCTGCAGCCCAGGGCAGTCCTAGCCTGAACGCCGGACCGGCACCCCCTCCACCCCCTCCATGAGCACCTTCTCCTTCGACGTGGTCAGCGACTTCGATCGCCAGGAGCTGGTCAACACCCTGGATCAGGTGCGGCGCGATGTGAGCCAGCGCTACGACCTCAAGGACTCGGCCACCGAGATCAGCCTCGAGGAGACCAGCCTGACGATCACCACCGCCAGCGACATGACCCTCGAAGCGGTGGTCGATGTTTTGCGCCAGAAGGCCACCAAACGCAACCTCTCTCTCAAAATCTTCGACTTCCAGCCGCCGGAGCCGGTGGGCGGCAACAAGGTGAAGCAGCTGGTGACCCTGCGCAAGGGCCTCAGCCAGGAGCTGGCCAAGCAGCTCTCCAAGACCGTGCGCGACCAGCTCAAGAAGGTGACGGTGGCGATCCAGGGCGACAGCCTGCGGATCACCGGCAAGAGCAAGGACGACCTGCAGCAGGCGATCCAGCTGCTCAAGGCCCAGGACGTGGAGGTGCCGCTGCAGTTCGAGAACTACCGCTGACGCCGCCGCCAGCGCCCCGGGAAGCCGCCGCCATGGCCCACGCCGCCGCTGATCCGTCCCCGCCTGCGAGGGGGGCTGCAGGGGGCTGGCGGTTCTGGATCGATCGCGGCGGCACCTTCACCGATCTGGTCGGCCGCGCCCCCGATGGCTCGCTGGTGGTGCGCAAGGTGCTTTCGGAACGGCCGCATCCCGCTGCGCCGCTCCCTGGCGGCGGCCCTGGCGGCGAACCGGATGGGCAGGCAGGCCCTGGCGCTGACTCGGATCCGGCCGTCGCCGCCCTGCGCCAGGTACTGGGCCTGGCTGAGCACCAGCCCCTGCCCGACGGCCTGGTGGAGGAGGTGCGCCTCGGCACCACCGTGGCCACCAACGCCCTGCTGGAGCGCCGCGTCGCGCCGGTGCTGCTGCTGCTCAACCGCGGCTTCGCCGATCTCCCCCGCATCGGCGACCAGCACCGACCCGAGATCTTCGCCCTGAGGATCGAACGGCCCCAGCCCCTGCCCTACCGGGCGCTGGAGGTGCCCGGCCGCCTGGCCGCCGATGGCAGCGAGCTGGAACCCTTCCAGCGCGATCCCGCCCTGGAAGCGCAGCTGCGCCAGGCCCTGGCGGAGGGGTATCGCAGCTGCGCCGTCGCCCTGCTCCATGCCGTGGCCAACCCCGCCCAGGAACGGGCGCTGGGGGACTGGCTGGTCGAGCTCGGCTTCGGGCCCGTGCTGCTCTCCCACCGGGTCGGCGCCATGCCCCGCTGGCTGCCGCGCCTGCAGACCACCCTGGCGGAGGCGGCGCTGCAACCGGTGCTCCAGGCCTACCTGGCCCGGGTGCGCCAGGCGCTCGGGCCGGCCACCCGCCTGCGGGTGATGACCTCCGCCGGGGTGCTGCAGGCCCCGGAGCAGCTGCTGGCCAAGGACACGATCCTGTCGGGCCCCGCCGGTGGCCTGGTGGGGGCCGTGGCGGTGGCCCGGGCCGCCGGCCTGGCCGAGGGGCCGATCATCGGCTTCGACATGGGCGGCACCTCCACCGATGTGTTCCACCTGGAGCCAGTGGCGGTGGCGCCGGTGTCTGTGGCGGGGGCAGACGCGGCGTCCGCCCCAGGGGCGGGCCCCCTGCAGGCCCCGGATCCAGCCGCTGCCGAGGCCCTGGAGCGCCAACCGGAAACCCTGATCGCCGGCCTGCGTCTGCAGGCCCTCTGCCTGCCCATCCACACGGTCGCCGCTGGTGGGGGGTCGGTGCTGCGCTTCGAGGGCGGGCGGTTGCAGGTGGGTCCCGCCTCCGCCGGGGCCGTGCCCGGGCCGGCCTGCTATCGGCTCGGCGGCCCCTTGACGATCACCGACGCCAACCTGCTGCTGGGCCGGTTGCCGCCGGAGGCCCTGCCGGCGGTGTTCGGCCCCGGCGGCGACCTGCCCCCCGATGGGGCGGTGGTGCGCCGCCGCTTCGAGGCCCTGGCCGCCGACCTGGCCGCGGCGAGGCCCGCCACGGCCCGGGGCACGCCCCTCAGCCCCGAGGCCCTGGCCCAGGGGGCCCGCAGCATCGCCCTGGAGCGGATGGCCGAGGCGATCCGCAGCATCTCGATCCAGCGCGGCCACGACATCCGCGCGGCGGTGCTGGTCTGCTACGGCGGCGCCGGCGGCCAGCACGCCTGTGCCCTGGCGGAACGGCTCGGGGTGGCGCGGGTGCTGCTCCATCCCCTGGCCGGGGTGCTCTCCGCCTACGGGATCGGTCTTTCCCGCCAGGAAGCCCTGCGCAGCCGCGCCCTGCAGCTCCCTCTGGAAGCCGCGGCCCTGCCCGAACTGCTGCGCCAGCGCGAGGCGCTGCTGGCGGAAGCCAGCGCCGCCCTGGAGGCGGCCGGCGATGGGCGGGGCGATCGCGGGGCAGCCCGGCTGAGCCTGGATCTGCGGCTGGCGGGAGGGGAGCGGGCGCTGGAGGTGCCGTGGAGCGGAGCGGAAACGGTGGCGGAGCTCCACGCCGCCTTCGGGCGCAGCCACCAGCGCCGTTTCGGCTTCGCGGTGGAGCAGGACGCGGCGCTGGTGGTGGAACGGCTGCAGCTGGTGCTCCCCGCCGGCAGCTCAGGCCCCAGCGCCGGAGCTGCCGGATCAGGCCCCGGCCCGGGCTCAGGCGCGGATGCTGCCGGCAGCGGCCCGAACCCGGAGCCTGCCGCCCCCCAGCCCCGCACCGCGCCCCAGGGCTGGCAGCCCCAGGGCTGGCGGCCCCTCTGCCTCCCCGAGGGGCAGGACAGCGCCGGGGCGGGCGCCATGGTCTGGCGCCAGGTGCCCTGCTGGCGTCGCGACGCCCTGGTGCCGGGCCAGCGGCTGGAGGGTCCGGCCCTGGTGCTGGAGGCCACGGGCACCACCGTGCTGGAGCAGGGCTGGGGAGCCCTGGTGCTCGCCGACGGCGCGCTGCTGCTGGAGCCGCACCCGACCCTGGAGCCGGGCCATCCGCAGCACGCCGAGACGCCCCGGAGCGATCGCGCCGCCGCCCCCAGCGAAGCGACGGCGCCCCATGCCGATGCCCGTCCCAACGCCAGGGCGGAACGCACCATGGCGATCAGCGAACCGGCGGCATTCGACCCGGTGCGGCTGGAGCTCTACAACCACCGCTTTGCGGCGATCGCCGAGCAGATGGGGGTGCGGCTGCAGCAGAGCAGTCGCTCGGTGAACATCCGCGAGCGGCTCGACTTCTCCTGCGCCCTGTTCGATGCCCAGGGCCGGCTGGTGGCCAATGCCCCCCACATCCCGGTGCATCTGGGCTCGATGGGCGAGAGCGTGGCGGCACTGCTGGCGGCCATCGCCCGCCGCGAGCGAGCGCCCCTGCGCCCCGGCGATGCGATCGCCAGCAACGATCCCTACGCCGGCGGCACCCACCTGCCCGACATCACCGTGATCAGCCCGGTGTTCGCCCCGGACACTGCGGCGCTGGAGCTCCCCGAGCCATCGCCTGCCGGGCCGCTCTTCTACGTCGCCTGCCGAGGCCACCACGCCGATGTGGGCGGCATTACGCCGGGCTCGATGCCGCCCTTCAGCCGCTCAATCGCCGAGGAGGGCCTGCGGCTCGACACCATCCCCCTGATCCAGGACGGCCGCTTCGAGGCCAGCGCCTGGCGGCAGCGGCTGGCCGCCGGCGACCATCCGGTGCGCGATCCGGAGCGGCTGCTGGCCGATCTGCAGGCCCAGGTGGCGGCCAACCGGCTGGGGGAGGCGGAACTGCAGCGTCTGATCCGGCAACGGGGGGTGGAGGAGGTGATCGGCGGTATGGCGGCGGTGCAGCGCAATGCCGCTGAAGCGGTGCGCACCGTGATCGACCAGCTCCGGCCCGGCCGCCATGCGGTGGAGCTCGACGACGGCGCCCGGATCGTGGTGGCGGTCGAGCCGGACCGGCAACGCCGGCGGGTGCGGGTCGACTTCCAGGGCACCTCGCCCCAGCAGCCGGGCAATCTCAATGCGCCGCTGGCGATCACCAAGGCGGTGGTGCTGTATGTGTTCCGGGTGCTGGTGGCTCGGCCGATCCCCCTCAACGCCGGCTGCTTCGAGCCGATCGATCTGGTCGTGCCCCCCGGCTGCCTGCTCCACCCCCGGCCACCGGCGGCGGTGGTGGGCGGCAATGTGGAGACCTCCCAGGCGATCGCCAATGCCCTGTTCGGCGCCCTGGGGGTGCTGGCGGCGGGCCAGGGCACGATGAACAACCTCAGCTTCGGCAATGCCGCCTGCCAGTACTACGAAACCGTGGCCGGCGGCAGCGGTGCCGGCCTGCTGGCCGAGGGCCAGGGGTTTGACGGCTGTGATGCGGTGCAGAGCCACATGACCAATTCCCGCCTCACCGATCCGGAGATCCTCGAGGCCCGCTTCCCGGTGCGGCTGGAGCGCTTCGCCCTGCGTCGCGGCAGCGGCGGCGGCGGGCGCTGGCGGGGTGGGGACGGGGTGGTGCGGCTGCTGCGCTGCCTGGAGCCGCTCACCCTGGCGATCCTGTCGGGCTCGCGGCGGGTGCCGCCCTTCGGCATGGCCGGCGGCAGCCCTGGCCGCTGCGGCCGCAATGCCCTGCTCCGCGCCGATGGCCGGATCGAGGAGCTGGGCGGTTCGGCCCAGGTGGCGATGGCCCCCGGCGACGCCTTCCTGCTGGAGACCCCGGGCGGCGGCGGTTGGGGGGCCGCTCCGGCCATCGATGGCGCACCGCAGCAGCCGGGCACGGCCCACCCCCCCGCACCAAGCGAGGCCCACCACCAGGGGAGCCGGGGGCCTGCGGCGGGGGCTGCCCGGGCCGCCGCGGCGGAAGCCGATCCATGGCCGAAAGGCGAGGACTGCACCGCCGCCCCCGCAACGGCAAACCCGCTGAATGGCGATCCCGCCGGGGTGGCTCGGCCCATTCCGGTGGCCGATCGTTCGGTCCTAGCCGCGCCTGACGATCCGAGCGCCAGCCCAGGAATGGCCTGATGCAACCCCAGCCCCCACCAGCGCGCGCCCGTCACCGCCCAGCCCTGCTGGTGCTGGCCCTGCTGGGCGCCACCGCGCTGCCGGCCGCCGCCGCGCCGCCGGGCGGGCGCTCCTCCCTGAATGTCCTGCAGGAGAGCGGCCAGCGGTTCCAGCCCCACTGGTCGCCGCGGGGGATGGTGGTGAGCCAGGAGCACCACGCCTCGGCTGTCGGTGCCGCCCTGCTGCGCCGGGGTGGCAACGCGGTGGATGCCGCCGTGGCCAGCGCCTTCTCCCTGGCCGTGACCCTGCCCCAGGCCGGCAACCTCGGCGGCGGCGGTTTCATGCTGCTCTGGCTGCCGGGAGACTCCCCCGCCCGCGCCAGGGGCTGCCTCGATCCCAACACCCCCCGGACGGAAGGGCCCCGGGCGACAGGGCCGCAGCCCGGAGCGACCCAGCTGCCGCCAGGGGTCCCGCAGGCCGGGCCCGATCCAGCCGACCCCGGACCGGAGCTACGGCTCGGTACCGGCTATGCCGTGGCCGTCAACTTCCGCGAGACCGCCCCGGCCGCCGCCCGCCCGGACCTGTTCCGCCGACCCGATGGCAGCGTCGACCGGGCCCGTGACAGCCGCAGCCTGCACAGCACAGCGGTGCCGGGCAGCGTGGCCGGGCTGCTGCTGGCCCAGCGCTGCTACGGCCGCCTGCCCCTTCAGGCCGTGCTCGCCCCGGCGATCGCCCTGGCCGAGCAGGGCGTGCCGGTGAGCCGGGAATTGGCCGATTCCCTGGCGGCCGCCCTGCCGCTGCTCAGCGCCGACCCCACCTCCAGAGCCCTGTTCCTGCGAGCCGCGGCCGACCGAACGGGGCGCCTCCGCCCCCTGCAACCCGGCGACGTGCTGCGCCAACCCCAGCTCGCCGCCACCCTGCGCCGCATCGCCCGGCAGGGGGAGCGGGGCTTCTACCAGGGGCCGGTGGCCGAGGCACTGGTGCGGTTGATGGAGGCCCGGGGCGGGTTGATCCGGGCCGGCGATCTGCAGACCTACCGGGCCGAGTTGGTCAGGCCCCAGGCCGGCCGGTTCCGAGGCCATCCGCTGCTGTCAATGCCACCACCCGGCGGCGGGCTGCCCCTGCTCCAGCTGCTGGCCCTGGTGGAGCCCTTCGATTTGGCCGCCAGCGGTTCCGGCAGCGCCGCCAGCACCCACCGGCTCGGCGAGGCGATGAATCTGGTCTACCGCGACCGCAACCGCTGGCTCGGCGATCCGCGATCGATGCAGCAGCCAGCACCGAACCTGCTCGATCCGACCTACCTCCACCAACTGCGCCAGTCCATCGACCTGCGCCGCCACCGCCCCGCCGCCAGCCTGGCCGCCCCGCCAACGCCCCGCCGCGAGGGGGTCAACACCACCCATCTCTCGGTGGCGGATCGCCAGGGGGGCCTGGTGGCCCTGACCACCACCCTCAACTTCGCCTACGGCAATGGCGTCACCGTGCCAGGAGCCGGGTTTCTGCTCAACAACGAGATGGACGACTTCACCGCCGCCCCAGGCGTGCCCAATGCCTATGGGCTGGTGCAAGGAGAGGCCAATGCCATCCGTCCCGGCCGCCGGCCGCTCAGCTCGATGGCCCCCACCCTGGTGTTCCGGCCCGATGGCAGCCCCTGGCTGGCCACCGGCAGCCCCGGAGGCAGCCGGATCATCACCACCGTGGCCCAGGTGCTGCTGCAGCGGATCATCTGGGGGTCGAACCTGGCCACGGCGGTGGCGGCACCACGCCTGCACAGCCAGCTCTGGCCCGACCAGCTCTTCCTGGAAGAAGGAGTCTCCGCCGACACCCGGGCCCTGCTGGCGGCCATGGGCCACAGCCTCCAGACCAGCCCGGCCATGGGTGCCGCCAACAGCGTGGAGGTGCTCACGCCGCTCGGCAGCGGCAGCCTCGGGGCGATGGATCCTCGTCGGGGCCAGGCCGGGGCGGTGGCGGAGGGGTGGTGACGCATCGCTCAGCCTTCCTCAGCGCCACCGGCTCGCCAACCCAAAGGACCAAGCCACCCTCCAAGCCACGCCCGCCTGGGGTGCAAGATCGATCCAGATCCCGTCACAGGAGACGCTCAGAACACCGAAATCTGGATTGCTGAGCCCTCAGAATCTGAACCTTCAAGCGCTCCCTTCCTGCCAGGGGTGCACTCCCCTGCCACTGAGTCATCAACGGCAACAGCCAGGCCATGCGCAGCGCCGCGAAGGTCATGCTGAGCACAGATCGGGTGCAGATCAGCCGCCATCCCCAGGGGGCCCGATCATGACAAATGGACCCAATGGGAGACGATAGCAACGAGGTGTAATCACGCGATGCTTCGCACAAGCACAGGGCTTGGGGATGCAATTCAGAACTGCCTACCACACCCTCGGAGTCCCGCCATTGCGTCACCCATGGCGTGAGAACTGTATCAATAGCGACGGCAGCACCATGAGACCCAGCTAGGTTAGGGACTTTCCATGACGATCATCATGAGTTGGCTGCTGGCGCTGTCGATCTTTGCAGCCGAGACCGCCAGGGCACAATCCTTTGATCCCCTCTGCACCGGCACAGCTATTGGGGCCCTGATTGGCACCATTTTAAATCCACGTGCCAATGTGAATGAGTTGATCAATAAGAATTGCGGCCGAACATCGCCTGCCAGCACCCCATCTTCGGCACCAAGCTACAGCAGCGATGATGTCATCCGCCGCCAACTGCTTCGGCAAAGGCAAATCGAACGCAACGCTGAAATCAATAACGATTCCATACGCGATTCAAATTGTCTTGCCTCGTCCTCAGGCTGCACGTTCATCGAGGTGCGTTGAAGCCTCCCCTAACTTGCCAGCCGCCCCATGGCCATCCCTCTTGGCGGCGGCACCGAAGCTTCAACCAACGGTTTGCTGCCTTATCCGAATCGATGACGAATCAATGGAGGGCGCAGGGCTGCCTAAAAGTGTGATCAGACTGAGCGCGTTCGAGTGGCAACCCCTCCAAGCGCAAGCATCCCTTGGATGTCGTAGGCCAACTCCCGGAGCCCCTGCCGGATCGAGCGGTAGCCACCGC
>JBIKKX010000049.1:0-15104 GCA_044360135.1 Cyanobium sp. | reverse complement strand
CCCCAAGCTCAGCCGAGAGGAGATCCTGATGATCGTCGGTCTGCCGCTGCAGGAGTTGCGTCACACCCGCGCTGTGCAGGAGATCCTGGAGGAAGGGCGCCTGGAGGGGCTCCTGGAAGGGCGCGAGGAAGGCCTTGAGGCGGGTCGACAGCAGGGAGCCGCCGCTCTGGCCATCCGGCTCCTGACACGACGTCTCGGCAATTTCACCATTGGTAGCCGTGAGCGGCTCTCTTCCCTGACCCTGCAGCAGTTGGAGCAGCTGGCGGAAGACCTGCTCGATTTCACAGGGCCTGCCGACCTGCAGGCCTGGTTCGACGACCATTCGGCGGGCTGAGCAGGGCACCCCCTCAGCCCGTTGCCGGCTGATTGTGCGCGGCGTTGCCCTCCGGCGGGAGCGGGCGCTGCAGGCCGCCCATGGCGCCGGGGCTGTGGGGTGGGTGTGAGCGGGCAGGGAAAGCCCACCAGGCAACCCAGGTCTGGGGCCGTGGGGCAGTGGGCCGGGGCTGTGCGGATCGTGCGGTCGTTGGTTCGGGGCAGGCCTGACCTACGGTTGTCGCCGATCACCGGAGCGGGTCTGGACCCTTCTTGTGCTCCCGCTGGAATCCCTTCCAGCGGCTCTGACGGTGAAGGGTGCTGGGGGAGAGAAACAGCCGGGACGGACGCCCACAGTGGGATTGAGGTTGTCCGGGTGGTTGCTGTTCCGCATGGCCGCGCGGGCGTTGTGAGGATCGTTGATCCAGGAGCCGCCGCGCAGCAGCTGAACGACCCGCCCTCATCAGCCACTCAAGCACAGGGGAGAGACAGAGAAGCGTATCGAAACAAAAAAATTTCGGGCGCCTGCGGCGCCACGGCAAACAGCCGCAAGCCAACAGCCAATGGTTAAAAAACAGCCAAGTGTTAAGGGATTAAGGGATTAAGGGCAAAGAAAGAATCCTGGGGGAGAGAAACAGCCGGGACGGACGCCCACAGTGGGACCGAGGTTGCCCGGGCGGTAGCCGTTCCGCACGGCCGCGCGGGCGTCGTGAGGACCGTAGACCCAGGAGCCGCCGCGCAGCAGCCTCATGGTCTGCTCCTGTGGCACTTGCCCCAGCCCTGGATCCGCTCCCACCAAGGCCCGTCCATCCCACACCTGTTGCGTCCGCTTCCAATCCCGTCCCAACCAGCCAGGCTGTTGTTGCTGGGCCTCTGGGATGGGATTTGGATGCCATTGATCCCCGCACCATTCCTGCATTTGCCCGTGCAGCTCGGCCAGACCCCAGCGGTTCACCAGCCCAAAGAAGCCCACCGGCACCGGCCGCTGGCGATACACCCCCTTGCGGCTGCGGCCGTAGGTGTAGCCACCGTCGTAATTGGCCCAGCTGGCATCTAGCGTGTCGCCGAAATGAAAGGGCGTTCCCGCCCCGGCCCGGCAGGCCGCCTCCCACTGGCTCTCGCTCGGCAAGGCCAGGTGCGGCCCCTCGCCCTGGCCGCCCAGCTCCTGCCACTGCTCCACCAGCCAGCGATTCAGCCGCCGCAGCCATTCCTGGCCATCGTTCCAGCTCACGCTGTCCACCGCCAGGCCGCCGGGCTGGGCGTGGCTGTCCCACAGTCCCCTGGCCTCGTAAGTGCCGGGGGCAAGGCTGATCTCGCGCTCCAGCGCGGGTAACGCCGCCACCGCCCGCCACTGGGCCTGGCTGAGCGGATGGCGCACCAGCGCATACGGCTTCAAGCGCACCTTGCGCTCGGCCTCCACATTCACCCCCTGACATTTCTGGCGGAACCGGGTGTAAACATCCCGGCCCACTTCCTCTTCGGGCGAACCGATCGTGGACTCGCCACCAGGCACCACCACCAGCTCCAGTTGTTGCGGCGCCTCGCCTGGCCTCTCCGGCAGCGGCAATCGCCACACCGCCGGCGTCACCACCTCCGTGCGGATGCGCAGGGCCTCCCCCTCCTGCAGGGCGGTGAGGGTGAGCATCGGCACCAACCGGCCGGGGCCGCTACCCAGCAGGGGCAGCTCGGCGGAGGCCGCCAGTTGCAACGCCCTGGAGGCTCCCTGCAGGGGCGGCAGGCGCCGGTCGTGCTCCGCCCAGCCTTCCTCGCCCGCCACCAGCAGATCCAGCGCATCGGCGCGCAGTTGCTCCTCCAAAAACGCTTCGATGCGCGGGCGGTGCTCGGCTTGATCACGGGCCGTGAGCCCCAGGGCTTCCAACGCCGTACGGCGCAGCTCGGGTGGTTGAGCCCCATCTACCGCCAAACCCTCCAGCGCCGCGATGCCCGTCTCCGCGCCGATCAGGCCGAGCACCACCGCAGCGTCCTGTTGCTCCAGCCGCCGCTCCGCCTGCCGCTCGCTCAGCACCTCCGCCAACACCCGCGCCAACCGCCGGCTGGCCACATCCCGTGCCGCCCGTCGCTCCGAGTCTTCCGGGGCCGCCGCCATCGCCGCCAGCTTGCTGATCGCGTCGCGTCGCTCGCTGGCTACCGGCACCCCCAGCTCCCACATCCACTTGCGGGCCCGTTGCAACGCCAGCCGGTAGCGCTCGCCTTCCGCATCGAGAAAGCCCAGGGCCGCCAGCCGGTCAGGCACCGCCGCCGGCATCGCCAGAGCACGCTTCACCTGGGCTTCCATCGCCCCATCGCGCAACGCCAGCAGGAACCCCCGCATCCGCTCCCGTTCCGCCTCCGGCCGCGGCTCCAGCGTCTGCAGGAACTCCTCCCACACCCCTGATCCTTCGCTCAGGGCCTGCTCCTCCAGCCGCTCAAACTGCTCCGCCGCCGCCAGGTGATCCGCCAGCGGGTCCAGCGGGAAGCGCAGCCGGCCCACGGCCGCGCCGGGCTGGAGCAGCAGCCGCAGCTCGATCAGGTAGCCCAGCAGCGCCTCGGCCTGCTCGCGGTTCAGCCCCATGCCATCAGGCTCCTCGGCCATCAGGGCGCTGCGGGCCAGTGCGTCGCTGAACTCCAGCGGCTGGAACCATGGCTCGCCCGGCTTCCCCTGGCGGTGGCTGGCCAGGGCCACCGCCCGCAGCGACCGCTGCACCAGCGCCTCGCTGATCACCAGCCCCGCCCGGCGCCGCAGGGCGGGATCGGCCGGCGTGTCGAGGCGCCGCACGTAGCTGAGCATCAGCTCCGGCACCGAACCCGCCAGCAGACCCTGCTCCCGGTTGGCGATCACGTCGTCGATGAACATCTGCGCCAGCAGCACCGTGATCGGCTTGTCGCCCACGATCCGCTTGAGCTGCGCCTGGGCCGGCATCAGGTCGTCTTCCGTCAGCACTCCACGCTTGTTTGTGCAGTTGAGGTAGGTCAGGAAGAAATCAGGCAGGCGATTCAACCCGAGTCGCTGCGGCTCGATCCGGCTCAAGGGGCGCTCCTTGAACCCGTCGTCGTCGCTGCGGCTGGTGACGACCACCAGCCCAGGCGGCAGGCCGGCCAGCAGCTGCTCGCGGGCGGCGGGCGTGAGCTCGGAGAGGTGATCCACGATCGGGATCAGCCGTTTGGCGGCCAGCAGGGCCTCGATCAGCTCCGCTCCCAGCTCCTCCTCTGGTGCGCCTGCCAGCTGGTTGCGCAGCCAGCTCCGCACCCGATCCGCCACCGTCTCCTGGGGAGCCAGGGCCGTTTCGATCAACACCGGCAACCGCACCCCATCGCCGGGGTGTCCCGCCAGCCACCAGCGGGCGATCGCAAAGGCCAGGCTCGTCTTGCCCGCGCCGCCGTCGCCGCTGAGCAGCAGCACATGGGCCGCGCCGGGGATCAGGACAGGCTCAAGGTCCTGCGCCTCCAGCAGCCGCGGTCCCTCCGCTGCGATCGCCCCCGCCGGGGTGAGGCACACCTCCAGCGGCACGTGCACCTGACGGTCCTGCACCGACGGGAGGCCCAGGAAGGCTGTCGAGAGCTGGGGGTGGTAGTGGTCGACCCAGCGCTGCAGGTCGGCGGGGGTGTAGCTGCGCGCTCGGGGCGTGTTGGAACTGGCTCCGCCGCCAGGCTTCGCTGGAGGGTTGGCCGCCAGGGCGGTGATCCTCTCCAGGAACACTTGCCAGCCATCGCGGCCGTCCTCCTGGTCGCTGCAATCGACCGGAACGCAGCGATCGCTCACTCTTCGGCGAAACGCCGCCAGGGCGGCCCTGGCTTCCGGCTCATGCTCGATGCCATGGCGTGAATCCGAGACGAATCCAAGAAAGAAGGCATGAAGGGAAAGGCCAGCCGACACGGCCGCCTCAAACTCCAGCTCCGTCACCGACTTGCCCCCATGCTCGCCACGCCGGGTTCCGTATCGCTCGCCGAGGATCAGGATGTAGTGATCACTGGCTCGCACGTCCCCCTGGCAGGTCTCGACCAGAGGATCGGGCGAACCGCCATAGCTGTCGCCATAGGCATGGTTCTGGCGGCTGATCAGCTGCTTGGCGGCCTCACGCTCTTTCTGAAGACCCAGGAAGGGGCTGGAGAGATAGAACCGATGGACTGCATCTCCATCCTGGGCACTGCCCTGAGCCGCCATGCCCTGATCGGAGCCAACACCTGATTCATTGTCCACCCCTTCCGGGGCCACGGGCAAGCTGACGCCGCGTCATGGGGTCAGCCCCCCCAAGCCCCTCCAGCCAACGAGCCCGATCACCCTGGCCGGGGGCCACCGCCACGGCGATCGGGCCTGGCATGGGTGCACACTAGCTGGCGATCTCGCCTCGCCCTCCATACCCTGCCGGAGAAACGTCTCCGGCCACCGCCATGCCCAGGTTGTCGTCCCTGCAGGCTTTGGAGCCCTACGAGCTGATCGTGGTGGGATCTGGCAATGGCGCCTGCGGCTACCTCCATCACGCCCTCAAGGCCGATCCGGCGGCTCGGGTGCTGGTGCTGGAGGAGGGCAGCAATTTCTTTGAAACCAGCGACATCACCCATCAGCGCAACTGGACCCAGTCCTATGCGGAAGCTGAGATCTTTCAGCTGCACAACGCCCAGACCGCTGCTGGCCTGCCGATCCTCTCCGGCCGGGCCTGCACGATGGGCGGCGGCGGCTCGATCAACTACACGATGATCTTCGAGTCGCCGGAGTGGTTGGATCAGCATTTCGGCCATGGCGGCGACTACTGGGAGGCCCGCCAACGGGAGCTGGCCGAGTCCTTCGCGGTCCTCGATCCCCTGGCCCGACGCACGCCCGTGGCCTTGCATGTGGAGCAGCAACTGCGCCGCCAAGGCTTCCAGGCCAACCACCACCAGGCCGGCCGGATTCCGGTGTTTCGGGATACTGGCGACGATCACTTCCACTGCTTCCCCACCCAGTTCGATGCCTTCGGGCAGCGGGTGCACAGCGGCGTGTCGCTGCTCTCCTGGTATGACAACCGCCAACTCGATCTGCTCACCGACCACCGGGTGACCCGCCTGCTGCTCGAGCCCGATGCCGCTGGCTGCCAGCGCTGCGCCGCCCTCACGGTGCTCGACCGCCGCAGCGGCACCCTCCAGACCCTGCAGCTCGGACCCCGCTGCCGCTTGCTGCTTTGCGCCGGTGCCGTCACCCCCCAGCTGCTGCTGGAGCACCGGGAGCGGCTCGCCAATCCGGCGATCGGCCGCGACCTGAACGACCACATCCTGCTGCCGTTTGGGCTCTATCTGCTGCCGCCCGATCTCGAACCGACCGGCCGTGATCAGTACGTCGATCTGTTCGCCACCACCGAACTGGTGCTCAGCGCCGCAGAAGCAGGCGGCGAGCCCTACCGCAGCGTGGGCAACATGGATGTCTTTTCCGGTTCGCTGCCGGTGTTGCTGTATCTGGTCTCCCACCTGTTTCTGGCTTTCTGGTTGCCCAATCCCGTCAAGACCCAGATGATTCGCCATCGCTGGCTGTTTCAAGCGCTCAAGCAGCTGACGCGGCTTCTGGTGATGGTGATCAACCGCCTGCTCGATCTGCTCTGGTGCCTGCGCCATCCCCGCCGCCTCGGCCGCCACCGCTGGCCCCTGATCGCGGCGATCGTGAAATTCTCGATCCACCGCCCAGGCCGCTATGAACCGGGCCCCGCCCCCGGTCGTGACACAGTGCTGCTGCGTTGCTTCGAGGCTGATCGCCAGGGCATCAGAGCCGATGCCCTGCTCGCCGAGCGCTTCATGGCCCGGCTGCTGCCCGTGGTGGCCAGCCTCGGCCGCCGCCCCCATCCCTGGATCGAGGCACTGATCCGCCTGCTGACCCGCATGCCCTACAGCCCCGAGCAGATTCCAGGCTTCGTGGCCCATTACAGCCGCCACGACCTGCTCACCGAACAGCACCTGGCCGGTGGCTGCCTGCTCGGCCAGGCCCTGGATCCCGGCCATGACGATCCGGCCCACTGCGGCCGCCTGCAGGGCAGCAGCAACATTTACGTGGCCGATCTCTCGGCCGCGCCGCTGCCGCGGGTCAGCCCCCAGATGACCGCCTACCTGATCGGGTACCACCTGGCCTATCAACACGGATTGGCTGGGCGCTGATCAACGGGCGCTCACACACCGCCCGCCGCAGCGAAGCGGTGGTTGACCGTGTCCCAGTTGAGCAGGGACCACCAGGCCTTGATGTAATCGGGCCGGCGATTCTGGTAGGTGAGGTAATAGGCGTGCTCCCACACATCCAGGCCCAGCAGCGGTGTGCCCCGCTCGATCCCGGGCAGGTCCATCAGCGGGTTGTCCTGATTGGCGGTGCTGCTGATCGCCAGGCTGCCATCGGCCCGGCGGATCAACCAGGCCCAGCCCGAGCCGAACCGGGCCGCCGCCGTCTGGTTGAAGCGCTCCTGCATGGCCTCCAGCGACCCGAAGCTCGCCTCGATCGCCGCCAGCAGCGCCGGCGACGGGGCGCCGCCCTGCCCCGCTGGCCCCATCACCGCCCAGAACTGGCTGTGGTTCCAATGGCCACCGCCGTTGTTGCGCACCGCATCCGGGAAACGGCTGATCTGGCCCTGGAGGGCATCGAGGCTGAGCCTGGCCAGCTCCGGGTTGGCCGCGATCTGGGCGTTGAGGTTGGCCACATAGGCGCCGTGATGGCGGTCGTGGTGGAGGGTCATGGTGGCGGCATCGATGGCCGGCTCCAGGGCCTCGACCGGATAGGGCAGCGGCGGCAGGGTGAAGGCCGCCAGGGCGGTGGCCGGGGCGCCCAGCAGCAGCAGGGCGATCAGGCCAGCCAGAAGCGGTCGCCAGGGGAAGCGCAGGGGCATGGGGGCGAGGGCGCGGGGATGGGGATCAGCCTGGCGGATCGGCGCGTCGGTCGGTCTCAGGCAGGCAGGGAAGACAGGGCCGCCAGCCGTTCACGGCCGCTGCTGCTGAAACAAGGATCGGTGCGGAGGGGATCGAACAGGACCGGCTTCGCCGTGAGATAGCCCTGGACGATGTTCACACCCAGTCTGCGGAGCTGCTCAAGCAGGGCGGCCTGCTCGACACCCTCGGCGATCACTTCAAACCCCAGTTCGCAGCCCAGCCGCACCACGAACTCCACCGTGATCCGGCTGGCGGCATCGCCATCGATCCGGCCGATGAAGGTCTTGTCGATCTTCACGTCATCGAGTGGCAGATCGTGCAGATGGCTCAGGGAGGTCATGCCGGCGCCGAAATCATCGAGGCAGAAACGGATGCCGAGTCAGCGCAGACGCTGCATCGCCCGTTTGACCACCGCCAGATGGCGCACCACTGCCTGTTCGGTGATCTCAAAACAGAGCCGCCTCGGGTCCAGTCCCTCCTGCTCCAGCAGCGCCTGAACGCGGGGCACGAAGTCGTCGGCGAGCAGCGTTTCGGCGCTGAGGTTGATCGCAAACACCATCGCCCCAATCCGCGCGTCCTGGGGGTGTTGCCGTAGCAGTTGGCGCAGGTTGCGGCAGCTCAGGGCCAGCACATGGCCATCGAGCAGGGGCATGGTGCCGCAGTGGGTGGCCGCCTCCACCAGGGCCTCGCTCCAGCCGTAGCGCAGCCCTTCCTCGGCGACGGGATCGTGCACCCGCGCCAGCAGCTCCACATACACAGCGGGCAGGTCGGCCTCGGTCAGCCTCCAGGCTGGCTGGGCAAACAGGGCGATGCGGTCGTCCTTCAGGGAGGTGATCAGGTCCTGGTTCAGCCGTTGCATCGCCACCAGCTGGTCGAGGGTTGGGACTTGGTCGTCGTAGAAGTGACAGCCCAGCTGGCCCGCGTGTTTGGCCAGATTGCGGGCCAGGCCGGCCTCCTGCAGTGCCGTCTCAGCGCTGCTGTCACTGAGCAGGCGGGCGCCGGCGCTCGCGGTCCGGCGCAGCGATCGCCCGTCCACCTCTAGGTCGAGCTGCTCCAGACGGCCGCTGAGCGCCTGGATGCGGCTGCGCAGCTCGCCGCTGGAACCACCGAGCAGGCAGCAGCTGAATTCATCGCCGGCGGTGCGGGCGATCAGGCTGGAGGGACCCAGCGCCTGCTCCAGCCAGCGGGCAACGGCGCTCAGCACCCTGTCGCCGAAGGGTCGGCCGAAGCTGTTGTTGATCAGGGCGAAATGGCGGATGTCGATCTGCGGCAGTGCTCGCCCCCTGCCGCTCCTGCCGCTCCAGCGCCGCCAGCAGGCCATGGCCAGTGAGCAGCCCGGTCAGCGGATCGATGCTGGCGCGCTGCTCCATGGCCCGCCGCAACCGTTGACCTTCCCGCCGCTGCACCAGGCTCTGGAGCAGCGCGCCGCCGCCGCCGCAGGGTGAGCAGCAGCTGGGCCAGCACCACCCCATCCAGGGCCAGCAGCAGGAGCAGGCCCCGCAGGGCGTTGTGCCGTTCGCTGGCCGCCCGCTCGGCCGTGATCTGCAGCGGCTGCAGCCCATCCAAGCGGGGGGTGCGCACGGCGATCGCCAGGGGGCCGAGGGGGGCGGAGGGCAACGGCCGCACCGGTTCCATTCGGTAGTGCTGCAGGGCCAGGGCCTGACGCGGCAGGGCGTTGTCCGGACCATCGAGGGAACGGGCAAACAACAGGCGGCCGGCGGGGGCGGTCGAGCCACTGCTCGGCAGGATCGGTTGCAGGGAAATCAGATGGGGCCGCCCCTGGACCATGGCCACAAAGCTGCGGGCAAACAGCGTGCGGCGCTCCGGGATCAGGCCCAGCAGTTCGGCGGCCTGGGCGGCGGACAAGGGCTCGATTCGCTGGTGCAGCGTGCTCCAGTGGGCCGAGGATACGAGTTCACCGCGCCAGTCGAGCACCATCACCAAAGGGATGCTCTGCTCTCCAGTTCGTGGTTGGCGGCGATCAGGTCCAGCTGGGCGCTGGCGATACGCCGGATCAGCTCGTTGCGCTCCCGCTCGTTGTGCAGCGCGCTCGCCCCCAGGATTAGACCGCCGACAAGCGTGGCGGCGCCGAGTACCGGCCCCCAGCTCCGTAGGCTGCGCCACACAGCCCGATCGCGTCGGAACCGGGCCCACTGCCAGCGCCAGGGCCGGAATCGGGGCGGCGCCTGGTGCATCCCTGCGTTGTTGCGCTCTGACCCACCCGCCTACTCCGTTGGGGCAACGCTATCTGCCCTGGGGGCGTGGCGCACTGTCATGCCCAGGTTGGTACTGGGTCCTGATGCGCCCCAGGCAAGGCCGTGGCCGCGCTCGCCCCGAAGCCATCCGAGCCGCCACGGCCAGAGCGAAGCAGCCCAAGCAGGGGAAGCGCCATTGAAGGTTCTGCACTTTGCCATCAGATCACGGCATGGCGTGACGCTGTCACGGCCTTGGGCGCCAAACGATTGGCAGCTGTGGCCGATGGTCTCCAGACCTTGATCGAAGGCGATGAATGGGCCATGGGAGGCGTGATCACCGGCCTCTCCCCAACCGTGAAGGCCCGCCCTGGAGCGGGTTCAGCCGAAAAAAAGCGCCGCCTCAGCGGCGCCTGTTTCCCAGCGCCACCCGCCAGGAGCAGCGGGCGACACAACTCATCCTGCAGATGGACACGGCGCCGGGCCCGCCATGGACCGAATCACCACAGCTTTACGTTGATTGTGTTGATTTGACCCGCCAGGTTGCGTGTTGTCAATGAGGCTTTCAATCTGTGCTGTTCGCCCGTTCTGCCGAGCAGACGATGGCGTCCTTGGGTGATGATGGCTGAGGAGCAGGCAGCCCGTGAACCATTGCTTGGGTTGCTGACAATCAACAGCTTGGCGACCATCAACCTGGTGCCCAATCGCTCAACGGCTGATCCCGTGACCTGCGCAAGTCCATTGCAGGTGGTGGGCGAGGCGCTGGTTTACTTCGGGCTGCATTTTCGCGATCCGATCCTGATCACGGACCTGGCCCAGACCCTGCACACCAGCGTGGACTGTCTGGATGACAGCTTTGATCGGATCCGCGGCATGACCACCGCCGAGGCCCTACAGGATCATCGCCTCAACAAGCTGTTTGTGGCCCTCACCGATCAGCCTCGCCAAGGACTGGCACGGGCCATCCGTGCCTGCGGGCTGGAGCAGACCACGGGGGTGCCGACCCTGTTTGAGCAGACCTTTGGCATTGCCATGCCCCTGTTCCTGCTGACCTGCCGTCGCGCCGCCGACGATCGGCTGTTCCGCCGTCAGCATCCGGAGTATGTCTCCCACCTGATCAGCGTCAGCGCCCTGGTATGGGAGGACGGCGGCGCCGAAGACCAGGCGATCGCCGCCCTGCTGCATGACGCCATCGAGGACGCCGGCCAGGAGCACGGGAAGAACGTGTCTTGATCGCGATGCCTTGAAGGTGATCCGAGGAGCCGAAAGCAAGGCCGCCTGTCAGACGGAAGGCCGCAAACATTCCTCCTCCCAAGCCGGAATCAACCCGGCTGCAGCTGTTCCATCAGCAGCGCCACCGCCTCACTCAGCTGCAGCCGGTTTCGGGGGGTGTCGAGGAGGAGGAATCGCGACGCCAGTTGAGCAACTGCTGCGCAGAAGCCTTCGGCTACGACAAGAACTGTCGCCACCGAGGCAAGGATGAAAACGATGCCCCATTGCTTCTGGAGCTGGAGGGTGGTGCCGGCGATGGTGATGTGGTCATAGGAGGAGAACAGGGCGATCAGGCCGAGGAGGAGACCGCCGATGGCCTGGGTGGTGCCGAAGCGATCGAGACCGAAACGGTCGAGGCTGGGTGAGGGCCCCAGTGTTGAAAGCAAGTCTGGCGGAAGCGCAGGCGCAGCGCTGTCGCCGTCTGGCGCAAAGGATCGGCACCAGCTCGCTCGCGCTCGTGTCGAGCTTTTCTCTGGCCGGAGCCTCAGGACACTGCCGACTCCAGCTCAGTCGCCCAGAGCTGGAAGATCCGCCTCAATTCGCGATACACAAAGGGCTGGCGTTGCTGCATCCAGGCGGGCCCGTAGTCGGGGCCGTTGTTGAGAACGTCCTCCACTCAAGCGCCTCACTGCGCAGCCAGCTGTTGGCATCACCAAAGCGATCGAACGGCCGTTGCCTCAACACCACCTGCTGCTCGTTCTCATTCCAGTCCAGATCCCACCTGGCACCGGCGGCCCTGACCGGCTCTGCAGTGTGGGATGGTCGAGGGCGTCGTCGCGCCGCAGGCGCACCAGGGCTCGAGATGTTGGCAGCGTGAATCCACCTCTGAGAGGAACGCGATGAGCAGAGGCGCGGGCTCCAGCAGGTTGAGGGCGAACGGGTGGAGGTCACGGGCGCAGCCCGCCACCGGCCCAAGCCCAAGCAGCAACAGCAACGGCCCCGGCGTACGCACCCGGCCGCTGGCTGCCGCACCTTCGAGGAGCTGCTCCAGCGTGAGCAGGAGCGGGGCTACAAGCCCAGCTGGGCCCGGCACGTGTGGGCGGCACGGCAGCGCAGCGCTTAATCGCTGACTGGCTTTCCTCCTGCTGCCAGGAGTTCAGCCTGCAGGCCCAGCTGTTGGGCAGCCGCTACGAACGAAGCGTCCAAGCTGCAGAGGGTGGCGCCACGGCCGCTGGCGATCGCCAGCGGTGCAATGGCCTCCTCCAGAAATGCCGCCGCGACGGCGGAGTGCACGTCTGGCATCAGCACGGCCAGCAGCACACAGGTGTCGATGTAGAGCATCAGGGGCGAGACTCGTCCCGGAGCCGCCGCAGGGTCTCCACGCCGCTGGCCTGCTGCTCTGGCAACGCTTCTCGCAGAGCAGCGAGCTGGGGCAGCAGATCACGCACATGGATACGCGGCACCAGCTCGGCGATGGGCTTGCCGCGGCGGGTGATCACGACGGCCTCTCCGGCTTCCACCGCATCCAGAAGGCTGGAGAGCTGGGTCTTGGCTTCCGCCACCGTCACCTGCACCATGACCGTTGACCATCTGGATGACCAAAGCTAGGGCGGGTTGGTGGCCCGGCAAGAGGAGGCATGGCATCCTCCTCCCCGAGCGAACACGAGATCCAGCAGCGCATCCGCCTGGCCTGCGGCCGCGGGGCGGTGCGGCTCTGGCGCAACAACACCGGCGCCCTGGTTGATCAGCAGGGGCGCTTGGTGCGCTTTGGGCTATGCAAGGGCAGCAGCGACCTGATCGGTCTGCGCTCCCTGGAGATCACGCCCGAGCTGGTCGGTCAGCAGCTCGCTCAGTTCGTTGCCGTTGAGGGAGTGCTACGCCGAGATCACATTGTGCGGGGGGCAGCCGTACGTGGTTGGCGTCTGACAAGGGCTGCTGGGTCGAGGTCAGCTGGTACCCCATCGCCCGATAGCCCCGCAGCCGCCGCTCCCACATCCGTTGCGGCACCGGATGGCCGAGATCGAGCCAGTCAATGATCCGCACGCTGGTTTTGCCAGCCTGCTGCCGGTGCAGGCGGCCGGCGTATTGCTGCAGCGTGCCTTTCCAGGACACGGGCATCGCCAGCAGCAGGGTGTCGAGTGGCGGATGGTCGAAGCCTTCTCCCACCAGGCGGCCGGTGGCCAGCACGATGCGGGGCGCCTCAGGAGGCAGCTGCTCCAGTGCTGCCAGGGTGGCGCTGCGCTGGCGTGCGCTCAGCCGCCCATGCAACAGGAACAGGTTTGGCACCTGCTCGGCCAGCGCGGCGGCGATCGTCGTGATGTGGTCCGTCCGCTCACTCAGCAGCAGCACCTTGCGGCCATCACCCCAGCAGTGAAGGGCCTCGGCCACGATTCGCTCGGTGCGGCGTGGGTCCTCCGCCAACCGGCGCATCAGCTCCTGGATCGGCAGATCGGTTGGCAGCCCCTCGAGCGGATGGGTGCGGCTCACCAGCTCCAGGATCTGGGGCGCTCCGGCGGGCCGCTGGGCGGTGTGGCGAATGGGGCCGCACTGCATGAACAGGATCGGCTGCAGACCGTCGCGGCGCACCAGGGTGGCGGACAGCCCCAGCACGTAGCGGGCCTTCACCTGCCTGAGGATCGCTTCAAAGGAAGCGGCGGCGATGTGGTGGCACTCATCGACGATCACCTGCCCGTAGCCCTGCACAACGGGGTTCACCTCCCCCTTCCGCACCAGCGGCACGGGCCGTAATGTGGAGACGAGCCCGTCCACTGAAATTCGAGACCGTCCAACCGCTCCGGCACCCCCTTTGACTGAGGGCCCGAGCACGCCGCCACGGAGCAGAGCATCCCATTCGGGGACCGCTGGCAGGTGAGAAGGTATGTGAGAAGGTCCTTCTCGCCACCTGGCACGGGCGAACAGAAGCCGGCAAAAGCGGTCAGCTCTAAAGCCAGTTGCAGCAAGGCTTTTTGGCTGAAAACTCAGGCTCTGACTGGAACGCCCCCTGCTGGATTCGAACCAGCGACCGGCTGCTTAGAAGACTTGCGGTCGTTGGCTTAAAACCCTTGCTGTGACTGGGTTTGTCGGGCCGAATTCAGCCAGGTGTGAGCAGAAGTGTGAGCAGCTCGCCGGATTTCGCCCCCTGCTGTGCCTTGGTCTGAGGGACTGTCGGGCCTGGGGATCGAGGTCGGCGCGAGTGCCAAGGAGCCGCTCGGAGGTGGTTCCCCGGGGCCGCTGAAACCCGTCGATTGCTTGGGGCTTTGGACCGTGCTCAGCGGAGCTCAGGCCGGTCATGCCCTGCTCATGGCGTGAGCGCTGCGCCGCAGCCTGGCTGCGCTCTCCCGGGCATTCGTGGCCCAGGCGGCCCTTTGGCGGCCGGGCTTCACAGCGACACCAAAGCCGCCTAGAGTATTCCGTGGAGGGAATACCGGATGTGGGATGTCTGCCAAACAGCTGTCTTCGAGGACTGGTGGTGCGATCTCAGCGAGCAGGAGCAGGACGATGTGACAGCCGTCGTTGAGCTCCTGGCAGAGAAGGGGCCTCAGCTGCCTTTCCCCTACTCCTCAGGTGTGGAGGGCTCCAGGCACAGCCACATGCGCGAGCTGCGCATTCAGTCCCATGGTGACCCCCTGCGTGTGTTCTATGCCTTTGATCCAAACCGCAGTGCCCTCTTGTTGATCGGTGGCAACAAGACCGGCAAGGACAAACGCTTCTACAAAACGATGATCCCCAAAGCAGACGCGCTCTACGACGAACACCTCAACAGCCTGAACACCCAACCCAAGCCATGACCCGCTCCTTCTCTGAACTCACCAAGGACTTCAGCCCTGAGCGCCGGGAGCGCATCGAGCAGCGCAAAGAGCAGCTGCGGCAGGAAATGACCCTGGCAGAACTGCGCAAGGCTTTTTCCCTCACCCAGGACACGCTGGCCAAGAACCTCAACGTCAAGCAGGCCGAGATCTCCAAGATCGAGAACCGGGCCGACATGCTGATGAGCACTCTGCGCAACTTCGTCCAGGCCATGGGTGGTGACCTCGAAGTCAGGGCTGTGTTTCCCGACCGAGCCGTTGAGATCAGCACCTTTTCGTCTCTGTCCGGTAAGCCCGCCAAGTCGCGCACTGGCAAGAAGAAACAGTCATTGGTCGAGGCGTAGAACCTGTATCTGGTCAGCCTGGGGACGAGTCGACGCCATGGCCATCCACTCAGGATGGATTTGCTGTCGCTCTGCAAGTACGGCTGGACGAGTTGTTCGACACCTGAAGTTCCATACCGCTTGGGTAACAAGGCGGTATGGCATCAGAGGCGGAGATGCCTGCGGCTCCAGCCGGTGATGGTGGTGTTCATCAGCTCCGTCCCTGCCAGCTGGGCGCGTGTCAAGCGAAAAGTGGTCCACCCCAGGGCTGCCTAAAAGTGTGATCAGACTGAGCGCGTTCGAGTGGCAACCCCTCCAAGCGCAAGCATCCCTTGGATGTCGTAGGCCAACTCCCGGAGCCCCTGCCGGATCGAGCGGTAGCCACC
>JBIKKX010000060.1:0-4942 GCA_044360135.1 Cyanobium sp. | reverse complement strand
GCTCCGAACAGGGTCACAGACCGGCCCACCCATTGCCACAGCTGAGATCTGAGGGAGGCGAGCCGTCAGCCCCGGCTACGCCGGGGCTGATCCTCCTGAGTTACACCACTCCATGGGACGCCGCCGGCATGGATGGATCAGCCCAATCGGCTCCATCCCTGCTCACCCTGCCCAGGTGCGACCAACGGCGCCGATCCAGATCAGACGATTGCTGATGGTTCGACGGAGCAGACGCAGCCCCTGGCGCTTGGCACAGCCAACGATTGGCTGGCCAGAAGACACCAACAGCGACACCACCCCGCCAAACGCTGACAAGCCAGACCTTGGCACCCATAGTTCCGTCAATGCAGAGGCAGCTCAGGACAATGGCCAGAACCAAGAGCGAAAGCCGTTCCTGCTGCTTGCCTCGATCGAGCAGGTGGTGGCTGGCCATTGGGCTGCTGGCCCTCTGGAGTCCCGCACTCCAGGCCCAGCCCAGCCCCAGCACCAGTCCCAGCACCGGCACCAGCCCCAGCACCACGGTGACCACCCGCCTGGGCCGACTGGACCTGCAGAACGGTTACCCCACGGCCCCCACCGCCCGCAAGCTCTACGACGAACTCGATCTGCAGCGGGCCACCCAGGCCTACCTCTGGGCCCTGCCGGCGGTGGGTTTCAAGGCCCTCTACGACGCCCAGGCCAAGACCATGGGCGTGCGCAATGGCGACGTATTGCTCTATCGAACCCTGAAGGACAAGGCGGGGATGCTCACCCCGAACATCACGACCCTCTACGCCTTCAGCTTCTGGGATCTGGCGGCCCAGGGGCCGCTGGTGGTGGAGGTGCCGGCGGGGCTCACCGCTGGCGGTGCGCTCGACATCTGGCAGCAGCCGATCACCGACATGGGCCAGACCGGCCCTGACAAGGGTGCTGGCGGCAAGTACCTGATCCTTCCCCCCGGCGGTCCGGAGGTGGAGGCCCCCGGCTATCGGATCTTCCGGGCCTCCAGCAACCAGATCTGGTTTGGCACCCGCGGCCTGGCGCCCGACAAGGCCGTAGCCGAGGCCACCGTGCGCCAGCACCGTCTCTACGGCTGGAACCAACGCGCCACTCCGCCGCTGTCCCGCTACGTGGAGGTGGGGGGGCGCCCCTGGCAGTCGGCCCAGCCCGCCGATCTCTCCTACTGGCGGCTGCTCAGTGAGCTCTACGCCAACGAGCCGGTGGCGCCCCGCGATCGGATGATGTTCGGGATGCTGTCGCCGCTGGGCATTACCCCCGGGCAGCCCTTCAAGCCCGATGCCCGCCAGGCGAGGATCCTCGGCGAGGGGGCCCAGCTGGGCGATCTGATGGCCCGCACCATCGCCTACGACAAGCGCACCCCGGGCGCCACGGTCTATCCCGGCAAGCACTGGGAGTATGCGGTGCTGTTCGACCTGGACCAGGAATCGCCCGATAAGCGCCGCGTGCAATTCGACGAACGCAGCTCCTGGTTCTACGAGGCGATCGGCATGTCGGTGGGAATGCAGGGCCGGGTGCTGGGCTTCGGGCAGGTGTATCTGGAAGCCTCAAGGGACGCCCGCGGCCAGTGGCTTGATGGCGGCCGCCCTTACCGCATGCGGGTGCCGGCCGGGGCGCCGGTGAAGCAGTTCTGGTCGATCACCCTTTACGACAACCTGTCGCGCGGGCCGCTGCTGACTGGCCAGGGCGCCGCCGACCTCAGCTCCCGCAAACCTGATCTGATCAGCAACGCCGATGGCTCGGTGGATGTCACGTTCGGGCCGGTGAAGCCGGCCGGTGCCAGCAACTGGATCCAGACCACCCCGGGCAAGGGCTGGTTCGCCTACTTCCGTCTGTATGGCCCTACCGAGCCCTACTTCACCAAGACCTGGCAGCTCAACGACATCCAGCCGCTCCAGCCCTGACGGGCCGTCCCCTTCCCCTGAACCATTCCCGGCAGCACTGATCCCTGGTGTGGATTAGAACCCTGAATGGCCTCAACCCCGGGGCGTGAACCAGATCGGCGAACTCCAGGCCCGTTCCTGCACCGTGGCTGCCGGCCATGACGTTGTCTTCTGCGGTGTTGCCGGGGATGCCGTTATGGGTGTCGTTGCCGCCGGCGAAGCCAAACTTGAAGGGGTTCACCTCACCTGCATCATCTCGATCAGCGGCTCGAAATGGGCCCGCCTGCGGGCGTAGCCGGCGTCGATCGGGCTGCCGGCGGCGCTGAGATCGGGGAACGTCCGGCCCATGCTGGCGTTGGAGATGTGGGGAATCGCCAGCACTGGCATGCCCTGGCTCTCCAGGCTCGCCAGCCAGCCCCAGAGCTTCTCCTCGTTGTTGAGATCGAGGGCGCTCATCACCGTGGCCGGCACCTGGGCGGTGCGGAAGAAGACGTTGCGGTGCAGGTTGGCGGCGCCAGGCGTTGGCGGCCGTGGCCGGGCCTTGCCAGAAGGGCAGGTGGTCGGGCTTGCCGCTGCGGTTGCTCTTCTGGACATTGAGATACCAGCGCTCCTGTTCCTCCAGCGTGGTCAGGCCACGCAGCTCCTAGACCGTGGGGTCGTTATGGCCGGGGGCCTCGCTCAGCAGGATCGTCTCCATCTCGCCGAGGTATTCGGCGTGGTCGGTCACGGTGGCGCCGGGAGCCGTGGCCTGGGCAGCGGTGGGCTGGGGCTGAAATCGCCAGCGTGCGGGTCAGCGGGCCGAGGGCGCTGGCGCCGATCAGCGGCAGCAGCGGCAGCGTGCCGAGACCGGCAGCGAGGCGCGTGGTCGACAGCGCAAGGGGAGCGGCATGGCAGCGGCCGGGCACTTCTGGAGTCGTAGCCACATTCAGAGGCGATCGACTACCGGGCTGGAACAAGGCGACAGCGAGTGGGAATCCTCCTTGACCCAGAGCCTGCTTCCCGAGCTGCGCCAGCAACTTCTGGTGCTGCGGCTACAGCATCGGGCGGACCTGGCAGCCGGTTGGGGACAGGTGCTGATGCCGTAGGCCCTGTCGAGGAAATACCCCCCAACCGATCGCGACTGGGGCTGGCAGTGGGTGTTCCCCCAGCAGAATCTCTGGCGGGATCCCGGCAGTGGCCTTCAGGGGCGCCATCCCATTGATCCCGCCCTAGTGCAGAGGGCCGTGAAGCAGGCTGTGACAACAGCAGGGGTCACCAAAGCCGCCAGCTGCCATACCTTCCGCCATTCCTTTGCCACCCATCTGCTGGAGCGGGGCCAGGACATCCGCACGATCCAGGAGCTGTTCGGCCACCAGGATGTGCGTACCACGATGATCTACACCCATGGACTCAACCGCGGCCCCCTGGGGGTGAGCAGCCCGGCGGACTTTGTGTAACCCCATGAACAGGTGGTTCACAGAACCGGGCACCAGCGCTATGTTCAGGGTTAGACGCCGAAAAGCTCTGCCAGCTCAGGACAGCTACCAGGGGGTGGCCTGCCTCTATGCGCAGTTCTCAGAAGGGAGCCGTGGGGTTGCTGTGGTTATGGGAACCGTCCAATGACTAGTTAGACCGACACAACAACAAAGAGTCGATGCCTGCAGAGTTAAGGGCCTTGGAACCAGAGCTTCTGGCTGCGCTCGAAAGCGCGATGGACCGCCATTGGCGGCTAGCGAAGGATCTACTGGTGGTAAAGCCAGAGTACCTGCTGACGGCGTTCGTTGCCGACTTCCTGAGTGACGCCTTGGACCCTAACACGTCAATCCGCTTGGAGTGGCCAACTCATCAGATCATCACGGACGTGTGGCTCTCCAGTGTCGGCTTGAGTCGGTTGTTTCGCGAATACACGCAGTGGAAGGGAAGAAACGGGAAGGTCGACATTTACGTATCACAACACCCACCTCTGCGGTGCGTCGCGATCGAGCTTAAGAATCTCAATCCGACCGCAGCTGAAGTGCGCAAAGATGTGAAGAGGCTATGCGATCTTCTCGACGTCCAGGCGAGCGCTAGTCCGCTAGAAGCGGGCTACTTGGTGTTTCCGACGAGTGCCGAGTGGCCGCAGGAGCCGTTGAGGGAAATCTGCTCCAGAGTCACGAGCAAAGTACATCTAACCCTGTTCAGCCACTATCAGATCACCCACGAGGATCCGGAGGACGGCCTTCCTTTCTACTATAGTAATGTCGCCCGGTTGACCCGCCTGACACACCCGACATCCGTCTAACTCGGCATGCAGCCGACAGCGACGCGTGGCAGATTGAGCGCCGCTGTCGGCTGATGACCAGCGTTCTCGAGGCCATCGAGCATCAGAAGGCTCCCAGGCTGACCCGCATCCTCGAAGCTTGCTAGAGTCGGGTAAAGAGGTTTCTACCATGATCTACAAGTTGGACGAAGAGTCAAAAAGGAGGATTGAAGATCTCGGAGATCTTCAGGAACATGTTTCAGCTATTCATGCATCAGTTCAGGCAGGCGAAGATGGGCAAGAAGAGATTCAAATCTCAATTAGCCTTCAACCTTCATTCTCCACTTCAGCTCCAAGTGTAGAGACTGGGCAAATCCTAAACAATATTGCGTTTGCGGTTCGGAAAAGAGCAACTGAGTTGCCGGTTTCAGCGGTAATCTCCTTTTCAAAAGAGGGCGAAGAAGAGTGAGCCTCGCAACTGATCTTCTGGATCAAGCAAGCACTCTCGCTGGCCTTGATCCAATGAAGCCTAAACAGGCATCGCTAAGGCGCGCTATTTCAGCTGCTTATTATTCAGTATTTCATTTGCTCATTGATGATGGGGCTCGGCGCATTACGGCAAATACCATGTTACAACCATATGTTGCGCGGTCTTTTCAGCACATCTCGGTAAAAGAAGCAGCCAATAGAGTTCTCGAACAATCAAAGGCCACGCCACGGCGGCGTCCCATGGAGTGGTGTAACTCAGGAGGATCAGCCCCGGCGTAGCCGGGGCTGACGGCTCGCCTCCCTCAGATCTCAGCTGTGGCAATGGGTGGGCCGGTCTGTGACCCTGTTCGGAGCA
>JBIKKX010000027.1:0-43463 GCA_044360135.1 Cyanobium sp. | reverse complement strand
GGTGGCTACCGCTCGATCCGGCAGGGGCTCCGGGAGTTGGCCTACGACATCCAAGGGATGCTTGCGCTTGGAGGGGTTGCCACTCGAACGCGCTCAGTCTGATCACACTTTTAGGCAGCCCTGCCCCAGCCCTAGATCGGGGTCAGAATCAGCGAAAGATGTTGATCAACTCACTCTGGCCTGCGGGACCGAAGGGGATTCGTTTTTGACCTGGAGAGAGGATTCCAGGAGGAAGGCGGCAAGGTTGCTCAATGAGCGGCCCTCATCATCGGCACGCCCCTGCAAGTCCTGATAGGTGGCATAGGGCAGGGTGATCGTCACCCGCCGCGGCGAGCGGAAGGCCGGGCGAACGATCGCATCGGCTGCTGCTGAAAAACTCATGGCTAAGGAGCGAGAGGTGTTGATCACGGGCCTGACCTGGGACGCACTTAAGATTAACACCGCTGTAGACCTGCTGTAGACCCGCACTACATGGCATCGAGGCTGCGTGGCTGTCTCCGGCTGATCCCAGGATTCAAGGTGGCGCAAGGGATCTCAGCGGCGCCATTGCTGGCACCGCCAAGAGTGCTGCATGATTTTGCAGCAAAATGATGCAAACCCACACAGGTGCGGCTGCAGTCCAGCTGGTGATGAATGCAGATTGCGCATAGGCTCGATTCATGCAGAATCTGCATGATTTTGACTGGTGCCCAGGCGGCATCGTCTCAGTCTGACGGAATCGTCCAAGCTGAACACTCGCTGCACCTGCAGGGTTGGGCTCCGATCAGCCCCGCAGGTGCTCAGCGCAGCGGCGCTTGCTGTTCTTCCGCTGGGCCGCTGGACCCGGCGCTGCCACCGGAACTGAGCATCACCCGCTCGACCAGGGCCTTGCCGAGGCTGACTCCCTCGACCGAATCGCGATGCAGTTCACCCTCCAGCATGCGAATCCGGCTCTGACGTAGACAGAACTTGCAGCCGCCACTGGTCTGGAGATGCTTCTCAGGAGTAATTGAAATCAGCTTGACTGGATGAATGCGGCAGCGAATATTGACGGGAGTCTTGTAGCTTTTGTAGACGATCTCGCTGTAGTCGTAGGCAGCAGCGAAACGGGCCTGAGCCCGCTCCAGAAAGGTCTCGCGACTGATCGGTGATCCCATCGTCAGCGGCTGTGGCGCGGTGAGGGGTGGCCTGCGACCACGGACACTGAACCGTAATGGGGTTTGATCCAGAAAACGGCTCAGGGCTCGGATCCGTCAAGCAGCGCAACGTCGCCCTGGCGCTGGCGCGGGCGGAACCTCCTGTGCTCCGACCGGCCCAACAGGGGTCCAGGGGCGGCCCCCGCCCGGCTCAGCTCGGCAGGAACAGCAGGGCCACCCCGTTGTTGCAGTAGCGCTTGCCCGTGGGCCGAGGGCCATCGTTGAACACATGACCCTGGTGGCCGCCGCAGCGCCGGCAGTGGTATTCGGTGCGGGGCACGAGCAGCTTGAAATCGGCCTTGGTGGCCACCGCGTTGGCCAGGGGCTCCCAGAAGCTGGGCCAGCCGGTGCCACTCTCGTACTTGCGGCTGGAGCTGAACAGGGGCAGGCGGCAGCCAGCACAGACGTAGCTGCCCGGCCGCTTTTCTCCGGCCAGGGGACTGCTGAACGGTCGTTCGGTGCCCTCCTGGCGGAGCACCGCGTAGGCGGCCGCCGGAAGCCGCTGGCGCCAGGCCTGGTCAGTGAGTTGCCACTCGGGATCGCCCGCCCGTGCTGCCGCCTGGGCCCGCCTGGGCAGCCCCACCAGCACTGTCAAGGGGGCGGATCCAGCCAGGCCACGGGCCAGGAGAGCCAACGCCCGACGTCGAGGCAAGGGCGGCTGATGCTCGGGGATGGCCACCGCCTCAGCCGACCCAGCCGGCGCTGAGCACCACCGCCAGGCCGATGAACAGGGCCAGCAGGGTCCAGGAAATCCGGTTGAGGGTCTGTTCGGCGCTGCGGGCGCTGCTGAACATCGAGCCACCGCTGGCCGCCAGACCACCCATGCCATCGCCCTTGGGGCTGTGCAGCAACACACTGATGATCAGCAACACGGCGCTGAGCATCCAGAGCGCGGAGATCACAGTCCTGAGCATGGTGGTGGCGGGGGCGGCTGGTGGGAGGAAAACAGGGAGCTGGTGCTCAGAGACCCAGGGTCTGGGGGGTGCGGCTGGTGGAAGTCAGGGTACCGGCGGCCAGGATCAGCGATTCGCCGGTCATCCGCTCCGGCTTCGGCAGCCCGAGGATGTCGAGCAGGGTCGGGGCGATGTCGGCGAGGCCGCCATGGTCGCGCAGCTGCACATTGGTGCCATGGCCGGGAAGCTTCCGCTTCTCACCCTCCACCAGAATCACGGGAACGGGGTTGGTGGTGTGGGCGGTCCAGGGAAGGCCATCCGGCCCCTGCATCACCTCAGCGTTGCCATGGTCGGCGGTGATCAGCAGGGTGCCGCCCATGCGATTGGTGGCCTCCATCAGCCGTCCGACACAGCGATCGACCGTGTTGATCGCCTCGATCGTGGCCTCCATCTGGCCGGTGTGGCCCACCATGTCGGGGTTGGCGTAGTTGATCACCACCAGCGAATAGATGCCCTTCTGGATCGCCGCCAGGCAGCTTTCGGTGAGCTTCTCGGCTGACATCCCGGGGGCCTGGTCGTAGGTGGCGACCCGGGGGGAGGGGACCAGGTGGCGATCTTCGCCAGGGAAGGCCTGCTCGATGCCGCCGTTCATGAAGTAAGTGACATGGGGATATTTCTCCGTTTCGGCCGTGCGGAACTGGCGCAAGCCATGCTCGGAAACCACCTGACCCAGAAGTCCGTCGAGGGACTCGGGCGGGAAGGCCACCGCCACCGGCAGCCCCCGCTCGTACTGGGTGAAGGTGACCACGCTGAGGGGGTCGATCCGCTCCCTGGGAAAGCCACTGAAGTCCTCGTGCACCAGGGCACGCACCAGCTGGCGAACCCGGTCGGGCCGGAAGTTGAAGCAGACCAGGCCATCGCCGGCCTTGATGCCCTGGCCGGCCAGCCGCACCGGCTCCAGAAACTCATCGCTGATCCCCGCGGCATAGGACGCACGCAGCGCCTCCTCGGGGCTGGCAGCACCAGGTTCAACGGAGCTGGTGAACAGCTGATAGGCCTTTTCGGTGCGCTCCCAACGGTTGTCGCGATCCATGGCCCAGTAGCGGCCGCAGAGGGTGGCGATCCGGCCGACGCCGGCGCTGCTGATCTGATTCGCGATGGTGGCGAGGAAGGCAGCGGCGCTGTTCGGGGCGGTGTCGCGACCGTCGGTGATCACGTGGATGCAGACATCCTTGAGGCCGCGCCTGGCCGCCCAGTGCAGCAGGCCGCCGAGATGGTCGATGTGGCTGTGCACCCCCCCGTCGGAGCAGAGACCGATCAGATGGAGGGTGGCCCCCGAAGCCAGCAGGGTGTCGGCCAGGGCGTTGAGGGACGGATTGGCGGAGATGCTGCCGTCGCGGACGGCCTGGCCGATCCGCACCAGCTCCTGACGGATGATCCGTCCCGAACCGATGGTGAGGTGTCCCACCTCCGAGTTGCCCATCTGGTGGTCCGGCAGGCCGACGGCACCGCCGCTGGCCTCGATCAGGGTGTGCGGATAGGCATGCCAGAGGGCATCCATCACCGGCGTGACAGCAGCACGGATGGCGTTGTGCTCACCCTCGTGGCGGTAACCCCAACCATCGAGAATCGCCAGAACCACAGGGGCCACTGGTGATGACTCGGAGTAGGGGGGTGGTGGGGAGGTCGTGGCGACTGAGCCGTGCAGGGAACCCATTCCCTGGGCGGCACGGCTCGGGGAATGCTGTGGGGAGGACGCTGCGTTCACCCGATCAGCCAACGGTCAGTAGCCTGAGTAAATCCAACCTACAGCGGGTTCGGTCATCGCCCCCCCCCGCCGTTCGCGCGTCAGGCTTTGACTACATCCTGATCCCGACCCCAGCCACCATGAATCCTCCGCAACTCCGGTGCCGGCATGGCGGCTGATCGGCACCAACTGCTCTCGGAGGCTGAGCTCGCCCGCACCCTCGACCGACTTGCCTCGCAGGTGCTGGAAAGCGCTGGCGACAGCGGTTCGCTGCTGTTGCTCGGGATCCCGACCCGGGGCGTGGCCCTGGCCCGGGTGCTGGCCGGACGGCTGGAGGCCTTGAGCGGCCAACCGCCGGAGTGCGGCAGCATCGACCCCACCTTCCATCGCGATGATCTCGAACGGGTCGGCACCCGCCTGGGGGAGGCCACGGAGCTGCCGACCGGCGTGGAGGGGCGCCACGTGGTGCTTGTCGACGACGTGATCTTCACCGGGCGCACCGTGCGGGCGGCCCTGGAATCGCTGCACACCTGGGGGCGGCCGCGGCGGGTGCAGCTGCTGGCGATGGTCGATCGCGGCCACCGCGAACTGCCGATCCAGCCGGATTTCTGCGGTCGGGTGGTGCCCACCACCCGCCAGGAGAGCATCCAGCTCTGTCTTCGCTCGGTCGATGGCGAGGAGGGCGTCTACCTGTTGCGGCCCTGAGCGGCCTAGCGGCCCAGCCCAAGCAGCCTCACCACGGCTGGCGGGGCTCCGCCACGCAGACGGGCTCTGAACAGCCTCAGGGAAAGGGGCGACTCAGGCGACGCTGAGCTCGTCTGCGCGGAAGTGGGCCCGGAAACGGCCGAAGGCCACCACCACCGGCAGGGTCGGACTGATCGGACGCCCCTTCCAGTCGTTCAGCAACACCACCACCTCCCCCTCCTGCCCTTCCATGTCGAAGGCCTGGCCGCGGTGCTCAGGGTGGGTGAACACCACGACACTGCGGCACACCTTCACCCGATCTCCTTGCTGCATCGTCAGGGCGGTATCGCTCGATCGACAATCCTGTCATGGTTAAGGCCGGCCTGGGGCCTGGCCAGGCGCTGCCCGTCAGCCGTTGCGGCCTCAGCCGGTGGCCGCCGCGGCCGGCCTCAGCGCTGGCAGGCGGAGTCGGGTCCGGCTTCCACCACCTTGCCGCCCAGCTCCCGGCAGGCCGCCTCGAAGGCCTGCCATTCCGACATGCCACCGCTGATCCGCTGCTGGACACGGGCGTCGAGGTCGGCCACCGGCACCGAATGGGGCACGGCACCGTGGCCATCGTGCTCCCGCTCGCCCTTGCCGAGGCTGGCGAGCTGCTGGTCGACCTTGCGCCGCAGGGTCTCGGCCCGACGCTGCCACCAGGGGTGATCGATCCGGTGCAGGCTGTCGAGCGCTTCCCACCAGCGGGCCTGGCCGACGAGCCTCGCCGCCCGCTCCAGTTCGAGCCGGTTGCGCTGCCAGTTGAGCCGCAGCTGATCGCCCAGGGCCTGGCCATCGGCCGATCGGTCCTCGCCGAGGGGCGCCAGGGAGGCCAGGGCACCGTTGAGGTCGCCGCCCTCGAAGCGTTGCAGGGCCTTGCGCTGCAGGTCGTTCTGCCAGACCTCAAGGCGCTGCTGATCGGCCCGGGTCGCCGCCGTGGAGTGGAGCAGCTGCCGCTGCAGGCGCAGGGCCTGGTCCCATTGCCCCCGCTGCCAGAGCTGCAACGCCTTCTCGCGGCGGCAGCGGCCGTGGTCGAGGGGTGAACGGGCCGGCAGCCAGCTCAGGGCGCTGAGCTGTTCGCCGTAGCGCAGGCACTGGTCGAGCTGGCCGGCCGCCGCCGCCGCCGCCAGGCGGCCCGGCAGCTGACGCTCCCACCAGTAGACACCGGCCAGGCCGAGGGTCAGCGTTCCCAGGGTGAGGGCCAGCCAGAAGCGCGGCAACCTGGACCGGCGGGGGCTCAAGGGGTGGGCAAGCACCGTGATTGGCTCCGTTGTATGCAGCTTCGCCCCCCGGGGCGGGCCGCGGTGGTCGCTCAGCGCACCGGACCCAGCCGGCGGAGGGCCAGGGGGGCAGCGCCGCCCAGGTCCTCACCCTCCACCAGCAGCTGCCCCTCCCCGTCGATGCTGAAGCGCAGCCGCAGCCGATCCTCGCCCCGCTGGCCCGGGGGCCGCAGCTCCAGGGGCGCCGGTTGCCGGGACCAGGCCTCCACATCCGGATCACCGGCCGGCCGGCGCCGCAGCACCGGAAGGCCATCGCGGAACACCACCTCGGCCCGCTCCTCCGCCACCGGCTCGCCGAGCACCAGCTCCAGAGCCTGCTGCTGATCGCGGCTGCAGGCGAGCACCAGCTCCAGGGGTTGCTCCGTCGGCCAGGGTTGGCCTGCCATGAACAGGGGCTGCCAGCGGTGGGCGCCGAGCCGCTGGTCCCAGCAGCGCAGCGCCACTCCCCGCCGCAGCACATCCCGCAGCCGCACGCCAGGGGTGAGGGCGAGGGCCCCGAGCGCCACCGCTTCCACCGGCCTCTCCCCCTTCAGCGGGATGGTGCCGCAGCGCTCCGCCAGCCAGCGCCGCAGGCGGGGGATGCGGCTGCCGCCCCCCACGGGCAGCACGGCATCGAGTCGGGTCGGATCCACCCCTTCCCGCCGTGCCGCCGCCTGGATCGTGTCGAGCAGGGCATCGAGCTGGCTGATCAGGCCCCGCTCCTCCAGCAGCGCCTCGAAGCGCGGGCGCTCCAGCCGCAGTTCCCGGCGGGGCGCCTCGGCTGGGGCCCAGAGACGCACCGCACGGGCCTGGTCGCTGAGCTGGCACTTGATGGCCTCCGCTTCCCGCAGCAGCGCACCGCTGGGGGGAAGGTCCGGGCAGAGCTCCGCCGCAATCCAGCGATCGATGTCGCGGCCTCCGATCGCCAGCCCCGCCTTGCCAATCACCCGGGCGCAGCGCAGGGCCTGGCGGTCGCCCTCCAGGTCGCGGCCGGCGAAGCGCAGCAGCTGGGCGATCGGTGCGGCCCGCCCCTGCCCCCCCTCCAGGACCACCAGCGAAAGATCGATCGTGCCGCCGCCCACATCCACCACCAGCACCCGACTTCCCGGCGGCAGTCCGGCGCCGATGGCGGCGGCGGTGGGTTCATCGACCAGGGCCAGCTCGGGCACCGCCAGATCGCGGCACACCTCCCGCAACCATTGGCGGTAGCCGCGGTAGGCCTCCACAGGAGCGGTGAGCACCAGCCGTTCGGGCACCACCTGGGGCGGCAGGGACTGCCAGAGGCGCCGCAGCAGCAGGGCCCCCGCCGCCTCGGGGCTGAGCCAGGCCCCCCCGGCGCCAGCCGCCGCCGGCGCCGCCGTCTCAGCGGCGCTGCCGGCAGGGGCGGGGGGGGCGCCGATGCGGCGCTTGAAATCGCGGCAGAGACCCGGCCCGTCGCGGTCGGCCAGGTCGGCCTCCAGCACCTGACGGCCGAGTAGGGCCCGTTCCTGGCCATCGGCTGCCGCCAGCCAGATCAGGCTCGGCACCACGGCCGGCTCGCCGAGGCTGTAGGGGGGCAGCGCCAGCAGCTGGGGCGGGGCGGCGGAGCCGTCGTGCCAGGCCACCACCGTGGTGCTGCTGCCGAGATCGATCGCAAGAGTTCCCGGCATGGCGGAAGGAGGGAAAGGGTGACCGTCGCTCCCCTAGGGTGGTGGATCGGCAGGATGAAGCGACGCATGCCCGGTAGCGCCCCACTGAGTTCCAAGGAACTGGCCCAGCGGGCCGAGAGTTTGATCCGCCACTCCAACAACCGCTACCTCACCACCGTGAGGATCGCCTTCCGGGCCAAGCAGCGCCGCTTCGACGACTTCGACGGCCTGCTCGACGACACCATGGTCAAGCCGGTGCAGCGGGCGATCATCGAACTCTCCGACGAACAGGACCAGCCCGACCTGCTGCCCGGCTGAACCGGCAGCAATGGAGGTCCGTGAGGGCGAGGGGTGGCGGCTGGAGCACGATCCGGCCCGCCACCCTTTTGTTGTGTTGCTCGGTGGCGGGCCGGAGCAGGGCGGCTGGGCGGCGGAACTGACCGCGGCCGAGGCCACAGCCCTGCGTGGCGCGGTGCTGCGGCTGCAGGCGGAGCATGCTGCGCTGGTGCCCCTGCTGCTGGAGGAGGAGGCGATCGACCTGGAGCTGGAGGTTGCCTGCGCGGCTGGCGTGCTCTGGCTCGGCCTGGGGGGCAGGCGCAGCCACTGGTGCCTGCGCTTCGTGCTCAACCCCGGCCCGGGCCAGCGGGCTCTGGAGGGCAGCTGGAACGCGGCCGCCAGCGCGGCAGTGGCAGCCGCGCTGGCGGCTCTGCCGCTCGGCGAAGGGGCGGGGTCCGAGCCGGACTCCAGCTGAGAACCCAGGGGGGTCAGGGGCGCTGATCAGCAATCCTGATTGCCGCGGTTTTCCCCGCACTTTCCCCATCGCCCCCCCCTTTTCCCAGGCTTTTCCCCAGGGGGCCCCTGGCAACGGCCGGATCAGGGGAGAACGGCGGCGATCGGCGCCGAGCCCTTGACGCCGGCGCCGCTCCCCTTAACGCCGCCAGTTCGACCGCTCTGGGCTGGCCCTGCCCCTTGCGGCGCGGGCGATCTCACCCCTGGGACGGAACGGACCGCCCGTGCCAGGGTCGATTTGACGGGGGCGCCGGCTTGTGAGGAACTGGTTCTTGGAACACACGCAGGGGATGCATGATCGAGCTGGATGCGGGGGTTGTTGGGGGTCTGGCAGGGGATGGCGGTGCCGGGGAACGGGGCAGGGGCGCTGAGGTCCCCG
The DNA here is from genome assembly GCA_044360135.1 of Cyanobium sp. Lineage (GTDB taxonomy): Bacteria > Cyanobacteriota > Cyanobacteriia > PCC-6307 > Cyanobiaceae > Cyanobium. The sequence goes on along the minus strand of JBIKKX010000027.1, from coordinate 34,873 downwards.
CAGCCGTGCTGCCTGCGGCGGCGGCGGTGGCGGAGGAGGAGGGCGGTTACATGGTCAGCCTGCGGGCCGAGGTGCCGGAGAGCTTGCTGAAGGCGATGGCGGCGTTCATCGAGCGCCACCCCAACTGGGACCAGTACCGCCTGTTTCAGGCCGCCCTGGCGGGCTTTCTGGTGCAGAACGGCGTGCAGGACCGGGGCGTGACCCGCTGCTACCTGGCCAACCTGTTCCCCGCCCAGCGGCGCTTCGCCTCCCCGCCCCATCGCCCCGGCAGCCGAGGCGCTGGAGCGGCGCCGTGCCGTGGCAACCGCAGCGAAGTCTGAGGGCCGCTGGGGCGCCCTCGAAGTCAGGTTCAAGGGCTTTCGCCGAGCAGGGCGTAGAGGCGCAGGGCCACCGGCTCGCTCACCGGCAGGATCGAGAGGCGATTGCCGCGGCGCACCACCGCCAGCTCCTCAGCCTCAAAGTGCTCACGCAGGGTCTCGAGGCTGAGCAACTGGGCGAAGCTGCGGCGGTGCTTCAGCCGCACGCAGTCCCAGCGCGGTTTCTCCCGGGTGGCCCGCGGATCGTGGTACTTGGAGCCGGGGTCGAGCTGGCTGGGATCGACCAGGCCCGTCTCCACCACTTCCATCAGCCCGACGATGCCCGGAGGGCTGGTGTTGGAGTGATAAAAGAAGGCCAGATCCCCGGGAACCATGGCGCGCATGAAGTTGCGGGCCTGGTAATTGCGGATGCCATCCCAGAGCGTGCTGCCTTCGGCTTCAAGGTGGTGGATGCCATAGACATCCGGCTCGCTCTTCATCAGCCAGTGGGCCATGGCGGCTGTGGTCGGTGGTGGCGGGGGCGGCCCCGGGATCGGTGGATCCGGGCCCGGCCTCAGAGTGCCAGAACCAGGCGCCGGAAGTGGTCGCCGCGGGCCTCGAAGTCGCTGTATTGATCAAAGCTGGCGCAGGCCGGGGAGAGCAGCACGGCGCCGCTGCCGCTGCTCCGGGCCAGGGATGCCGCCAGGGGGACCGCCTCCTCCAGCCCCTCGACGCTGGCGATCGGGCCGCCGTAACCGCCGGCCGCCAGGAGCGCGGCGAACTCACCGCGGGCGGCGCCGAACAGGATCACCGCCCCTGCCTGGCGGCGCAGCTGGGCGATCCAGGCCGCCGCCTCCCCCTGCTTCGCCTGGCCGCCGGCCAGCACCACCAGGGGCCCCTCCAGGGCCTGCAGCGCCACTTCGGCGGCGTCGTAGTTGGTGGCCTTGCTGTCGTTGAACCAGACCACACCCTGGTGCTCACGGATCCGTTCGAGGCGATGGGGAACGCCGGGGAAGGAGCGCAATCCGGCCTCCAGGGTCGCCGGTGGCAGCCCGGCCGCCAGACCGACGGCGGTGGCCATCAGCAGGTTGCGGCGGTTGTGGTCCCCCGGCATCGCCAGGGCGCTGGCGGGGAAGAGAGGGCCGGTGGCATCCCAGACCCGACCGTCCTCGATCCAGAGATGGGGATCGATGCCCGCATCGCGGGCCGCCTGGCGGGGGCCGGCGGTGATCCAGCTGGCCTGGTCCCAGCTCGCCGCCCGGGCCCGCAGGTCGGGGTCATCGGCGTTGAGGATGCGCAGGCCGGCGTTGTCGAGCAGCTGCCGCTTGATCGCCCGGTAGGCATCCAGGGTGCCGTGGCGCTCCAGGTGATCGGGGGTGAGGGTGGTCCAGATGCCGATCCGCGGGGCCAGCTGGGGGGCGGCTTCGATCTGATAACTGCTCAGCTCCACCACCAGCCAGTCGGGCAGAGGGGAGGGGGGCGGCCCACCGGCCTGGCCGACGATCCGCTCCAGCACCACATCGGCCGCCGAGGTGCCGACGTTGCCGCAGAGGGGGGCATCGAGGTTGCCGGCCACCAGCAGGTGGTGCACCAGATGGGTGACGGTGGTCTTGCCGTTGGTGCCGGTGATCCCGACCCAGGGCACCACCCGGCCCGCCTCCCAGGCGGCCACCAGCTCCCCCTCGACCCGCACGCCCCGCTGCCGCAGCTGCTCAAGGGCGGGGTGGTCGAAGCGGATGCCCGGGCTCACCACCACCCGAGCCGGTGCCGGATCGAGGGCCTCGATGCTGGCGGCCTCCAGGGGAATGCCCAGCCGCACCGCGATCCCCTCAGCGGCGAGCTCGGCGGCGCGCTGCTCCAGGGCAGGGTCCCGGCGGCTCTCGATCAGCCGCACCGGTTCCCCAAGCGCCTGGAGCAGGCGGGCGGCGCCGATGCCGGAGCGTCCCAGGCCGACAACAACGGTGCCGTGCCGCTGGCTGCTGACCATGGCGGGGTCCGGATCGGTCCGGGGCGAAAGGCCCGATTGTGGCCCCTGGGGGGCTGGGCGCCAAAAGTATGGGGGGAATTGGGGGGGCTTCTTACGAGCAGAGGAGCACAAAGCCCGATTTGCAACTGCTGGCCTGGGCCATCTGACCAGGCCGACCAAGGTCTGAGGCCGCGGCGAGAAACAATGCCCAAACAGTGCCAGCAGCGATCAGGATTCCCTCAGAAGGTCGGCAAGGGTTGTGGGGAACTGCGCAAGGGGCAGCAAAGTGCCGTGGCTTTTGCTGTGTTCCTCGATCGCGCTCTCCAGAAAGGCACCAAGCTTGCTTGAGAGCTTTCGCCATCCTTGATAGCCCACGGGGGCGAAGCCATGGGCAAAGAGGCTGTGGTTGCGAATCTGGAGCGCATCGATCAACAAGCCGCGTTGTTCTATCCAGCGCTGACCAGTGGGATGGCCAAGATCGGCCAGCAGATCGAAGGCATCGGTGAGACCGATTTCCAGCGTCGATTCCTGCTTGCCGTTGGCCTTGCGGGCTGCCAGCTCTCGCCAGCGAGGCTGGATGGCGGCGGGAAGCCGATCAAGCGCCACAGCAGCGGTCTCAATACCGTCAGCTCCAACGCGTTCGGTAACCGCCAGTTTCAACAGCAGCTGCGCCGTGAGCTCCATGGCACGGTAGAGGCGGCCCACGGCATCGTCGTAGCGCTTCTGAGTGGCACGGCGTTCGGCATTACGCAGAAGGTCCTCAACCGCCTCCAGACCATGGCCCTTCATCTGCGGCCATCTCTCCTCCTCAGCCGTGCGATCAAGCAGCCGGCGGGAGGCGATCACCCGCTTGAGGGGAAACAGCAGAGGCTCATCAAGGATCCGCTCATTGAGTTGCGTCAACACCTGAACAGCCCTGAGGTGATCAAAGCGATCCCAGTCGTCGAGGGCGACGAGCAAATCCTCAAGATGGCGTAGCCATCGGCTGGTTTCCGAATCTGGGCCCGTGTGAGTCAGAACCCTGCGAACCGCCTGCCGGGCAGCTTCGTAGTCGTGGCGTTTGAGCAAGTCTGGCAGTTCACGGTCCCGCAGGCGGCGGGCATGGATCGCGGCGGTGTTCACGGCTACTGGTGCGCTGTAGCCACTGACGGCCGCATGGCCCCTTGATCGGTCCAGGTTCGTGAGATTGAGCGTCACGGCGCCGTCATCGATGGCAGCCATCGCAAGGCCGGTGGTCATCGTTTTTGTGCCTCCGGTATAATCTGCCGTGATCCTGCAGCCAGGCGACTGTTTTCGGATGGTGTCAAAGAGATCAATTGTGCGGCTGTAAACCCGGTCGAGTTGATCGAGTTCGTTGATCACCTCGTCGCCTTCTTTAGGGCTGAGGCGCTGCTGCAGCACAATGACATCACGATCGTATTGAAAATTATCGACCGGCACCTTTGCACGCACCTGTTCCACCAGTTTCTCTGTTTCCGAGCTGCACACATACACCACCCGATCAGGTCGCAGGCTGCTGATGCAATTGATGATCGGTTCGAGAGTGGTGCCGAGGGTCACGATCAGAACGTCGCTCATGGTGAAGGGGTCGCCGATTGGTGGAATGGAACAGAAAGGTGCGGCTTCTGGAGCAGCGCCGATCCCGGCAGCTGACAGGGTGGTGCTCCCTGGGGGATCCCCAGGTCCACGAGCATGGTGCCAAGCAAATTCGTCACCCGCGCCTGGAGAAATTGCCAGGTGGCCTGATCGATCGGCCGCAGACCATGGCCCAGCAAGGAGCGGTTGCGTGCATCGAACAGCCGCCTCAGCTCACGCCACTGCCTGGCATAAAGGCTGCCGAGACCGTGATCTCCCTTACCTTTGCCGCCACTGACCTCATGCTTCCGAAGCCAGCGGAAGAGGGCCATCACGCCAGTATTGCGGAACCCCTCACCGGAGGCAAGCTGCAGCTCCCGTTGAGTCCAGTCGGGGGAGGTAGACATGCCCAGCTCCAACACGATGTAGGTCTGGGCCAACAGCTCGGTAGCGCGATACAAGCGCGCCACGGCATCGTCGTACCAGCCGCGGCGGCCGCGCCGATCGGCGTTAAGCAGCAGATCCTGCACCAGCTCATAACCGGTGATCGGCACGGCGGGCTCCTGATCGGGATGCCAGTCGATCGAGGCCTCGACCCGCAGCCACCAGGCGTGCAGATCCGGCCAGAGCTGATCGAACCGAAACACATGCGCCGCCTCCAGGGCCTCGCGCCAGCGGAAGCGATCCCAGAGCACCAGCACATCAAGCTGGCTGATCAGTGAGCTGAGGGTTTGAGCAAGCTCAGGCGTGAGACGCTGAGCCTGATCCGCCTGAAAATCGATCAACAGGCTGTGAGCACGGTCGTAGAGGTGGGCCTCCAGCAGCGGCGGCAGACGCTCCTCCAGGAGGCGATGGGCCAGCAGGGGCAGGGGATCAACAATCCGCAGCCCCTCGCTGCGTTCAATGCGCACCAGGTTGTCGCGCCGCCCATTCACCACGCTCAGGGTGGCCCGCTGGTCGTGAAGGGTGAAGGCCAGGGCGGTGCTCATCGACTTGGTGCCGCCAGAGAAATCACCGATCAGCTCCAGTTGGCTGAAGCGAGAGGGAAGGGTTGCCACGAAGGCCCGCAACCGCGCCAGGCAGTCGATGAGATCATCAGGATCAGGCAGCTCAATCAGCTGCAAATCAGCGCGGAAACCCTTCAGGCCCAACTGGGTCACAAGATTGGGCCGATGGATCTCCACCCCATCGATGCGGTGCAGGCAGGGTAAACCCTCACCGATCACCTGATCCAAACTCGGTTGCTCACAGGGAGGCGCACTGCAGGCAAAGATCACCTCATCGGGCTCATGCAACTCCACCGCCTTGAGAATCGCATCGGGACTGCCGCCGACACTGACGATCAGGACGCGGGTCATGCGTATCTTAGAGGCTTAAAGTTGGCATTCTCTCCGCCTGACGCCATATTCATTAGCCCAATAAAATCATTTTCAAGAGAACGATTGTCCATGCCAGCGAAGAAGGTTATTATTTCAAGGTACTTTCCTCTCCATATCTCTGGGATGACTCTGTCCGGGCCGACATAGGCATCGGCAATCAGCTCGTAATCACCTCCAGATTCCAGGCGAAGAGGCAGCATGCGATGCCATACGTGACCTATTCTTGATGGGTATCTTGACTGACCAGTCAGGGAAGAACCCTTGAATCGGACATCTCGGATGGCAGCATTGCCACTTCTGATGCGATCCAGGTGAAACCAATCAATAGCAATGCAGTCTTCGTGAGACTGCGCCTGCCTAGCCCAAACAAACATCTTTTTAGGATGAATGGCCTCGCGCCACTTGGAAGGGCAGTCAATAGGTGCTGAACCGATCTTGATTCCCTGGGTTTCTAACCAGTCGAAAGCGCACAGCCTCGCCTTTTCAATAAGTTCCTCAAGACCTGCCTTGGATCGCACTTGAATCCAGCTATGATCAGTAAGAACATCCGTCCAATCCCAGTGGCATCCTATAGGAGTCTTTCTATAATAAGACTGATTGTGATAGAGAGGGAACAGCCGATGATCAACTCGTCGCCATCCTTTGCTGAATCCGCCGAGGCTCATTACCAAGCCATTTAGTGCTGCTATTAGCTTTGAAAGCTCTGGCCTGTATGCACAAGGTCTGACAAGCTCCCATACCAGTGATCCCTTCACCTTCATCACGGTAGGTGGCTTGAAATCCCATCTGTCGAAGCCATAGCCTTTATCGATAGGGCCGACGGGGTCTCCTAATCTGCTGGGCTCTGATTCTTGAAAATGACAAGCCAGAAGGCCGACGGTCGGGCCATTCAGACTCCCAAAAATAAGCTCAACCTGTTTAGCCGCTTGCTGTGGAGGCAGCAGCCCTGCAAATAGCCGCATTGCCATCCCTCGAATGGATGCCCGCAAAGACACCGGCCTGAATTCAGCGCTGCCGCTGACATCAAGGAGCTTCGGTGCAATCCCTTGGCCTTGAATCTGACAACTGAACAATTCTTTGTATGCGGTAGTATTTTTTACTCGGCCATAGCCAGCGGTAGTTCGGCCTCCAACCCCCGCACCAAGCGATTGAATCAGTATAGTGCGAATGATCCTCCACTGCTCTGTCGATACAGATTTGTGTTGACTGCTGATTCTAATGATAAGTCTGGGCTTCCACAGGCTAACCAAACCTATCGCCTTGCGCTCATTCTTGCTCTGATCCGGAATCGTTCCGAGTTGCCAGTTTTCCTGTGAGTGAGTGATATCAAGAGATCTCTCTATGCTTCGTAAATCGGTAATTTGAACAGCATGGAAACGAAGAAGACCTTGATGCAGTGGTTTGCTATTCGCACGTGAGCCACAGAGGTCTTCAAGTTGATCAGAGGGAAGCCCTTGCTTCAGCCACTGATTGCGAAATAATCCCTTGATACTGCTCCCGGGTATGACCGGCCAGCCACGACTGTCGATCACCGGTCTGATGAAACCCTCATCAATCCCTGAGTTGGTCAAGAGACGCCAATCAATCTCTATCTCTTGAACAAGGCAATCTGGACCGTCTATTTGATCAACTGCCGCTCGCTCCTGAATCGATCTATTGATGCCAAGAAGCCACTCATCGTGCCATTGCTGGATATTCGATCTCCATCTATTCTCAGCTCCCTTAGGCTTTGTTTCGACATAGTGCCTTTGGCAGCGGTTTCTTACTTGAGCCCGATACTCCATAGGCACGGCATCGAATTCTTCTCGAGTTGACTTGCCAAGCGGTGAGCTAGTCCCAGGCTTACTGGCGGTGTTTCGAGCCGTTGCAAGATTATTGCTCTGCCTAGGCCGGTTTCTGCTATCGCGATTGGAGTAGCTCATGGTTTAATCGTCCTCGGCAAGGGAACCTGGAGCGAGCCTATTCTTCCACCAGATTATAGCCTCACAGAAGCTGACTAAAATAGCCAGTACAACCTGGATCTGCCTGGGATTTTGAGCCCTAAGTTCCCATAGCTTTTCTAGTGACTGCCTGACGTCATTCTTGTTTGCTAAACTAAGATTGGGATCATAGGGGAGTTCAATCCCTGTGCCGTGAAGAATCTGATCCTTGAGAGTTTTCCAAGTGTCTAGTATGATTATACTTTGCATCACCTCGCTTTGGCTGCCATTGCTTAGACGGAGGTACTCGCCCCAAAAACGTTCTAGGCCATAGGCGCAGGTTGTGCGCATCTTGAAGACCTGTCGTAGGCTCTTGCATGATGGATCTCGCTTGATCGCCTCAAGAACAACTGCTTGAGCACACTCGTCAAGGCCATAGGGTTGCCAGCTCATCTTTCTACCTCCGTAATTGTTGTAACGCAACGTCCGAACCCAATGCTTTCTAGGCCGCCGAAATACAGGTCCATTCCTATCCAGCTATCTGAGTTACCTTGTTCGTCAAATGGGGAACTTCTTTGCTCTCTCTGATCCAATAACCTGTAGTTGTTGATGGCCATAGGGAAAATCATCATGCACCCCTCTGGTAGTGCCTCAACATTGAAGAAGTTTTCCACCGTCTTCTCGGAGTCTTTGAGCTTGACTCGGCTCTGCCTGTAAAGGGCCATATCATGAATGGCTCCCATTGATGCATCATCAATCACCACAAGCTGATCGATCTTGATATCTTTCTGAAATGAGGAGGGCACAAAAGACGCTAGAATGCTCTGCTGATCGGCATCTGCTCGATCGAGGAGCATAAAACCAAGATTGAAAAACAGTTTCACCTGCTTATCATTATCTGTCTTTACATCTGCCCCTGCAATCTTTTGCGAACTAGTATTTTCAAGGCCGTCAGTCTTCTCGGGTGATACACGGCACAATCCTGTTCTGGCTGCTCGACGCAGCAGCCTTGGGCAGCTCACCCAGACCACTGGCTGGCCTGGACAGAAGACAGGCATCCAGACAAGTGAGGCATACTCAAATTTGATGCGACCCTCACTAATGGCATCTGTATCTCCTGCCTTTGGCTGGAATCCATACCAGTAGTCACAGGCCGCTTCATCTCTCCTGCGCATCTCCGCTCGAAATCGTCCGCGGATGGAGCTGCCGGGGATGATGCCGGTCTGGGTGTAGGCATCGCGAAAGATCAGGTTGAGGTTCCCTGCCTCCTCACCGGCGGAGGCTCCCACATGCAGGGGAGCCAGGGTTCGTATCAGGCCGTAGTGGCGTTCGTACATCGGAGTGTCGTTAGTCGATCGGAGGGTGTGGGCTGTGAATGGTTGCGAGGCTCAGGGCGGGGCATGGAGCGGCAGGGCCAATGCGGTACCGAGCTGCTTGAAGGAGAAGCCCTCCCTCGGGAACCAGCTCTCTTGCCACTCAACCCAGGGTTCGAGGGGATCGCCGCTGAGCTGGTAACAGCTGCCGGCTGGCATCGCCCAGCGGCCACGGGAGAGGCGGCGGCGCTTGGGCGTGCCATCCGGGCCTGTCGCGCCATCGCCAACCCCCAGCCTGTGGCGCCAGGGTCTTGGCTTGTCGGTGAGGATGCCGGGGGCCTGGCCGCCGCGATGCCAGGGGAACTGACCATTCGGCGCCACGGTGTCGATCGGTTCGCGCAGCGAGAGCTTGGGACCGCCCCAGACAGCCGGTGTGATCAGGGCAAAGGGTGCCGAGAGGGGGCGGCTGAGCAGTGTCTTCAGCAATGTAGGGAGCGGCTGATGCCGGAGGAGCACGAGGTGCCCCTCCCCTCCAAAGCGGTAGACCCCCTCCTCGATCGAATGGCTGCTGAGGTAGGCGAGCATCACCCCAGAGTCCAGAGCGATGCCGTATTCGAGGAACAGGGACCCCTTACCGGCGCTGATGCGCTGATCATCCTGCAGCTTCGGGTGAAGATGGGGAACGGCCTTCCAGGGGTCATCATGGATGGCGATCTTCTTGCCTTCGCTGCCCACTTGTGACCAATCCTTCAAGGCAATCCAGCCGCCGCTAGGGGCTTTGCGAGGCGGATCCCTTCCATCGCTCGGCCGCCAGCCACTGGGGCTGAGATCACCATCGCCCTCGCTCCAGACGAGGCGCCTCGCGCTGTGGCGGCAACCATCCTGTTGGCGCTCCTGCAGCAGCGTGAGCGGAGTCGGAACCATCACCCCCTGTTTGGGATGGAGCCAGAAGGGGCCAGCGGTGTGGAGATTCCAAACCTGACCGCGATCGAGCCTGGTCGCGAGCAGGCCCGAGAGCACGGGGGAATCGGGCGGGAAGTGTTCGCTAGCGCGACCGGTAAGGGCCTCGGGCGAGAGCAGCCGGCCCAGGGAGCCATAAAGGAGCCCGAGAGGTTCGAGGGTGATCAGGTAGGCAAAGGGCAGCGGGCTCATGCAGGCACCTCCTCACGGATGCGGTCGGAGTTGCTCTTGCTGGGGTGGTATTTCTCCAGACCAGCCATCACCTGGCCAAGATCCAGCAGCCATTGATCAAAGCGGCGCCCCTTCTCGGGCTGCTCGAAGCTGGCGCTGAAAAGGGGTTCAGCGGCGATTGGATCGGCCGCAATGCTGGAGAGGAGCCTGGGCGGCTCCGGCGGTAACTCGCATCCAGGGAAGTACGCCTGCCAGAGGGTCCGTGCGATGCGCTCGGCCCCTTCCTGCCGTGGATCCTGCATTGTCGTGGCCTTGGCGGCGATTGCCTGACGGCTCTGGAGCCACTGGAGGTCTTCTGCGAGGTGGCGCCAGCTGGGGGGTCGGCCGTCTCGGGAGGCCTTCAGGCTGCGGCCTTCGCGATCGGTGTAGTGGCTCAGGATCGGATCAAGCCACTGCCAGGGGCAGGTCCACTCCAGGTGGTTACCGCTGGCATAGAGGAGGCGCAGGGCAAAGCGGTTCTTGCCGCGGGCTTTGGCGCTGGCTTCGGCGTCACGGGCGTGCTGGAGCGCCTCGCGCTGGGGCACCTTGGCATCAGCCCAGACCAGGCCCATCGACACGGTGAGATTCTTCTGTTCGCACTGCTCCCAGATCTTTGGAAACTGGCGCAGCCAGCGCCAGAGATGGTCGGTGTTCAGATCATTGGCGCCGGGCTCTGTTTCATGCAGGGCACCGAAGAGATCATCGCCACCGGCATAGACCACCATGGCCTGTTTCTCCATGATCTCGGGCACACGCTGATAGAGACCCGCTGCCCAGCTGCGCATAGCCAGGCTGAAGGAGTGCAGCGCGGCCTTCTCCCCCTCCTTCTGGGCCAGGGATTGCAGATGATCGCCGATGCCATCGCCATCGGCCATGAACCAGACCACTGAATCAGGACTGGCCGCATCCACACCCCTGCTGGATGTGGGATCAAAGCGAGGCGGAAGCAGCTGTCTGATCTGCTGTTCAGTATCGGTGCCGTTGGCGAGTGCCCCGCCGATCACGGCCGGATAGGTGATCAGCCGCTTCACCAGCTCCGTGAGCGAGATCTCCTCGTTTTCGCCAGCGAAGGCCTCACCAAGCCGGTCAGGTTCCCGCAGCAGCTTCAGAAATGCTCTCGCCTGCTGCTGGATCAGCCCGGGTGGAAGCTCACGGGGATCCCGCACAGCTCCCATCCCCGGCCACACCACCGCCTCGGCCGAGGAGAGGGTGGAGCTCTCGTCGGTCCAGTTGGGCACACTCCAGGCGCGCTGCTGCTTGTTGATCGCGAGCGCCTGGCGGGACTTCTCGATCGAAGCGCCCTGGCCGTGGAACAGCTCCCAGGTGTGGCTGCCGCAGGCCTTCCAACTGCTGAGCCAGTCGAAGCGAACGGAGCGATCCGCCCTCTGGATGCTCTCCTCCAACCAGCCTCGGCAAGCCTCCAGCACACCCCGCCAGCACCCCAAGAGCGCATCGCGGGCCAAGCCCTTGCGGTAATCGCCCTCGATCACCAGCACGTTGGGCACGCCGCGGGAACTGCTGACCGAGGCAGGGCTGATCACGGTGAGTCCGCGAGAAGAGGCGTCATCCGCCAGGGCGCGGGCGAGGTGGGAGAGGAGCAGGGAGCTGCCGTAGAGATCGCGCAGCTTGCGGGAAGCACGGATGAAGCCCTGAACCGGTGCGAAGGTGACGGCGGTGTAGGTCATGGTTCCGTACTAGCGGACATGGCGCCAGTTGTCAGCCATGGCGAGATGGGACGAGAACCATGCAGAAACTGCATAAACACGGCCGCTAGGTCCGTGGTGTCTCCCATCTCTGAGTCGCTCACAGGCATAGCCGCGCTGACTGCCCGCCCCGTAGTGGCCGCATGGCGATGGCTAGGCCAGGCCTGCATCGGCCCAGATCGCGAGGCAAATCGCCGATCTGGAACAGGCGGGGCAGAACGCTGGCTGCTGGGGCTGGCGAAGAAGCGGATCGGGTATCAAGGCAGCCATGCTGGGTGACGTCATGATTGAAGGGGTGTGCATCGTGCGAGGAACCGGCGATTCCTACCAGCCAATCCGATGGATACTGCTCGCCAATGCGGGTGTTGCCCTGATCACCAGCAGCGCGGCACTGGTGCTGCTGCTGATAGCTCCGCTCGGGATCGCCGCCGTGCTGGCCTGCACCGGCTCAGTGGCGGTGCTGAGTTTCGTGGTGGGGGTTATGGCGGATCTGGTGCTGTGGCGTGGGCTGATAACGAGACGCAAGAGCTCGGCGCCGTGGAACGCTACCGGCCGGGAGACAACGGATCGACGAATGGGGCTACCGCCTGGGGCCGGCGACGAAGGCCTGCCCGCTCGGCGCCAATGCTGAATTAAAGAGAGATAATCATGCGCACGGTCTATCTAATGCGCCCCTACGGCACGGCGCGACTGGATGGTGAGCAATTGGTGGTGCACCAACGGGCCGAGGAGATCGAGCGCGTGGGTCTGCCACAGGTGGATCAAATTCTGGTGATGGGCAACGTACAGCTCAGCACACCCTTGCTGCGGTCCTGCCTGCAGCGGAGAATCCCGGTGGTGTTCGTCAACCCGCATGGATGGTGCCAAGGGCGGCTGCACCCCCTGGATGTGACCTATCGCCACAGAAGCCGCTACCAGGTGCAACTGGGAGAAGGTGAAAGGCTGATCGCCGCGCGACGCCTGATCAGTAGCAAGATTTCAAATGGGAGAGTGCTGCTGTTGCGCCTTACCCGCAGGGAGCGGCCGGCGGAGGTGGCGGCCTCAATCGAGCGTCTTCGCTGGCATCTGGACCAGGCCAGCAAGGCCAACGGACCGGATCGCCTGCGCGGAATCGAAGGCAATGCGGCAGCAGAGTACTTCGGGGCACTGGGTGTGTTGTTGGCCGGTGATGGCTTCCCATTTTTGGGGAGGCATCGCAGGCCGCCAACCACCGGCTTTGATGCCGTGTGTGGATTTGGCTATGCCCTGCTCTGGAACAGCTTGATGACCCATATCGAACTGCAGGGTCTGGATCCATATGAGGGGGTGCTACATGCAGGTTCACCACGCCATGCAGCACTGGTTTCCGATTTGATCGAGCCGCTGCGCACACTGCTGGTGGATCCCTTCAATGTCTGGATGATTCGCACGAAACGCCTGCAGGCCGACCGTGATTTCGATGCCCATGATGGAGGAGTTTTCCTCAGCGAGGAAGGGCGGCGAATCTGGCTGAAGTGCTGGGGGCAGTACATGGCTGAGAGGGTGACCTTGGCATCAGGTCGTCGCGGCCCACGCTGGGAACTACTCGACCAGGTGGTTCGCGCATTTGTACGCTATGTCTATGACCCTGCCGATGGCCTGAGTTTACCGATGCGGCGATGACGGTCTATTACAGCCAGATGTGGGTGATTGCCTATGACAGCCCCAGCAACCGCCGTCGCCGCAAACTCGCGAAACTGCTGGAAGGCTATGGATTACGGGTGCAGTGGAGTGTGTTTGAGTGTGAGTTACGCGGCGATCAACTGCAACAGCTACGACAGCGGCTCGAACGTCTGATCGTGGCCGAGCAGGACAGCGTGCGCTTTTGGCGGGTCCCCCACCCAGGCTGCGCGCAGCGGATGCATCTGGGCAGAACCGCCCCCTCACCGGAATGGGAGGACCGCCTGATCTGAGCGCGCAGACCCAACCCAAGCCCCGATCCCCATTTCCAGGTGAACCTGCGCGCTGCACTGCGGCACAGCGGATCCCGAGGTTTTCCACAGGGTCGACGCTCGGCACCGCAGGGGCCAGAATGGTGCTGCGCGCAAACCCCTTCGGGCTCCCTTGCGCCGCAACGGCTCTCAAGGCCGCTGTCGCCACTTGTTGGTGACGCCTATTGATTGGAAACACCCTGAAGGCGAGCTGCCGGCGATTGATGACGCCGGAGGTCGCCACTTGTTGGTGACGCCTATTGATTGGAAACGCCGCTTCCCCCATTTCGTCATTGCAGGCGGACTGGTTGGTCGCCACTTGTTGGTGACGCCTATTGATTGGAAACCAGGTCAGGGTCAGCTCGTTCAGGTTGCGAAACTCACCGGCGTCGCCACTTGTTGGTGACGCCTATTGATTGGAAACGCGGCATGGCTGGATTGCCGCGGCCACTATGGCTGTTCGCGTCGCCACTTGTTGGTGACGCCTATTGATTGGAAACCACCCTTGTGATCTTTCATCCCCGCTAGGTAGCGCGCGTGTCGCCACTTGTTGGTGACGCCTATTGATTGGAAACAATCTCTTAGGGTTTGATTGATGATTGTGCCAGCGAAATGTCGCCACTTGTTGGTGACGCCTATTGATTGGAAACAAGTGGCAGTGGCAAGGGACTTATGCAGATTGGGTCGGCTTGTCGCCACTTGTTGGTGACGCCTATTGATTGGAAACCCGATAACCATATAACAATGAGTAGGATAGTGAATAGCACGTCGCCACTTGTTGGTGACGCCTATTGATTGGAAACCTCTCCCAGGCCTCGTCTGCGGGCGTGGCCGGGTTGTCGGCGTCGCCACTTGTTGGTGACGCCTATTGATTGGAAACTAGAATCCGACAACAATGGACAAGCTCATCGCCATCGGCGTCGCCACTTGTTGGTGACGCCTATTGATTGGAAACCTCTATCGTCCCAGTCGTCGCTCATCCCCATCAGAAAAAAGTCGCCACTTGTTGGTGACGCCTATTGATTGGAAACATGATCTCGAACTCCGTCTCTGATGTGGTTCGGTACCACGTCGCCACTTGTTGGTGACGCCTATTGATTGGAAACAACTGCTGGAAGCCGGTCCCGGTGGCCTCTGCGCCGCGAAGTCGCCACTTGTTGGTGACGCCTATTGATTGGAAACCCGGTGAGGCCGCTGACCGCGATGGTGCTGCCGACGGTCACGTCGCCACTTGTTGGTGACGCCTATTGATTGGAAACCATGAAAACGCGCCAATCTCCAGACAAAGTAAGCCCGGGAGTCGCCACTTGTTGGTGACGCCTATTGATTGGAAACACGTTTCGCCAAGGGCCGCGGAAACTTCGGAAGAGATCGTCGCCACTTGTTGGTGACGCCTATTGATTGGAAACCTGACCCACCACATTTCCCAACAGTAAAATCCGTCATCGTCGCCACTTGTTGGTGACGCCTATTGATTGGAAACTGGAGCCGTCTGGCCAATGTCTGAACGCTGGCCACCTGCAGCCGCCACTTGTTGGTAACGCCTTTTGATTTGGCACCCCCACCACCACCACAGCAGGCCTACGCGTCCCCTCTTGTTGGTAACGCCTTTTGATTGAAAATGGCCCATGCTGCAGCCCAGGTCTGCGGGCATTCGGGGGTCACCACTTCCTGGAGCGGTGCCCCCAAGAATGGCCAAGACTATCTTTCATGTGCTGTGGTCGCTCTGCCCCGCAGAACAAGACATCAGACGTGCCATCTTCTGCTCATGAGCAGCCCTTTCGAGGGGAGCCAGCATGGTCAGCTCCCGACCCTTCAGCGAGCTGGTTAGCAACATGCCAGAACGACAACAGTTGATCGACAGCCAAGGCAAAAAGCCGTCATGGCCTCAATCAAAGTTTCAAATACAGATGGGCGATACTGGAATCGAACCAGTGACTCCTACCGTGTCAAGGTAGTGCTCTACCTCTGAGCTAATCGCCCGCGATTGCCTTCAGTGGGAACTGGGGCTGAGATGGGATCGCGGGGTCCTGATCCGTTGATCAGGATTGGCTTCCAGGCCGCAATGACCTGAACCCTTGGCGATGGGATTCAAGCATGCTGCCATGGCTGGCGGCTGCAGGGAATGGAAGCCGCCCCGCCGGGGAGGCGCGGCAGCGGTCCTGGCCGCACCTCGGGGTGGGCGTGAACCGATGGGGGCAACTTACGTCACCGGGGCGACGGTCGTCACCCTTGCCGCCAGTGCCGCCTCTGTCGCCACCAGCCCATGGCGCCCCTGCAGCTGCTGCCGCAGCCACTCCCCCGGCCTCTGACGCCCAGGAGCCACCCCAGCCCCAGCGGGCCCGGAGCCAGGCGAAACCGGCTCAGCGCCGCTCCATGCGGATCCGGTAGCGGTCCTTGCGGGTGGGTTCCACCGCCTCGATCCGCAGCTCACCCCGCCCCTCCAGCTGCACCCGCTCGCCCACCGCCAGCTCCCGGCTGGCCCGGGTGACCGGGGTCCAGTCGACCCGCACCGCCCCCTGGCGGATCAGGGCGGCCATGCGGCTGCGGGAGATCCCGAAGCCCGCCGAGGCCACCGCATCGAGGCGGCAGGACGCCTCCACCGTGCTCAGGCTGCGGGGCAGCCGCGGCGGCGGCGGCTGCAGCTCGGCAATCGGCCTGGCCTCGAACCGCACCGGCACGGTGCGCACCAGACCCTCCAACCCATCGAGCCGGGCCGCCAGGGCGGCGTCGACGATCGCCTGGGCGCCGCGGTCCCCCCGGGTCCAGAGGTCGCCGCAGCTGCCTGTCAGGGCGCCGGCTGCCGCCAGGCCGCTGCGGAAATCGGCGGGATCGGCGGGATCAAACAGGAAATTGCCGGCGATCTCCAGACCGGCGAAGTCGCCGGGCAGCTCCGCCATCGGCAGCGCCCCCTCGGCACGCTGGAACAGCAGCCGGCAGCGCTCGGCCGCCGGATGGCCACCGCTGCGCCCGATCACCAGCTCCCCCAGGGCCGCCAGCCGCGCTTCGGCCTCCTCCCGCAGGCCGCCGTCGAGGAAGGGGGTCCAGGTGGGGGTCCAGGTGCGCAGGGCCTGGTCAGCGAGGGCGAGCAGGGGGGCGAGGTCCTCGGCCCGGCTGCTGCCGGCGAGCAGGTCGCGGTTGGGGAGCATGGCGGCGGCCGGCGGTTCAGCTGTCGCCGAGCCGGATCACCGCCCGGGGCCTGGCCTGCTGGATCAGGGTCCAGGGGGGCTCGCCGTCGCCGGCGGGCTCGATCAGCAGCAGCCAGTTGCCCTCATCGAGCCGGTTGCGCAGGCTGCGGATGCGGTCGTCCTCCTCGGAGGCCACGCTGGCGGCGGCGGCATAGCTGCCCATCCAGCCCGAGATCATCCCGAGCAGGCCGCCGACCACCGGCTGGCCCCAGGGGCCCAGGGCATCAAAGGTGTGGAGATCGGTGATCTGGGTGAAGGTGAGGCCGGCCAGGAAACCGAAGGGCAGCAACCAGCGCACCATCGAGCGCTGCCGTCGCCGCCGGCTGGCGGTGGGATCGAGGCGTTCGACGCTGGCGATGTCGGTCTCGCCTTTGCCGATGGTCAGCAGCTTCAGGGGGGCGGGATCGGCGGCCGCCAGCCGCTCCTTCAGGGTCGCCAGCCGTTTGCGGTCATCCAGCACCACCACCACACAAAGAGCCACGCTGTCGCTTCGATCGCCGGTCATGGCCAGGCTGGCATCCGGCAGGGCGGGGTGGGCCCGGGACCCGGATCACTACACTGCACCTCCGGCCTGCCCCGTCGGGGTGGAGCCCCTCAACGCGCCCCCAGGGGCCCCTCATCGCGCCGGTCATGACGAAGGTTCTGGTTTCCGATCCCATCGATCAAACGGGGATCGACATCCTCGCCCAGGTGGCCCAGGTGGATGTACGCACCGGCCTGGCTCCTGAGGAGCTCAAGGCGATCATCGGCGAGTACGACGGCCTGATGATCCGCTCTGGCACCCAGGTCACCGCTGATGTGATCGAGGCGGCCAGCCGCCTGAGGATCATCGGCCGGGCCGGCGTCGGCGTCGACAACGTCGATGTCAAGGCCGCCACCCGCCGCGGCGTGCTGGTGGTCAATTCGCCGGAGGGCAACACGATCGCCGCCGCCGAGCAGGCCCTCGCCCTGATGCTGGCGCTATCGCGCCACGTTCCCCACGCCCACGCCAGCACCATGGCCGGCGGCTGGGATCGCAAGACCTACGTGGGCAACGAGCTCTACAAGAAAGTGCTGGGCGTGGTCGGCCTCGGCAAGATCGGCTCCCACGTGGCCAGGGTCGCCCGGGCCATGGGCATGGAGGTGGTCGCCTACGACCCGTTCATCTCGCCTGAGCGGGCCCAGCAGCTGCAGGTGAAGCTGCTGCCCCTGCCCCAGCTGTTCGCCGAAGCCGACTACATCACCCTCCACCTGCCCCGCACGCCGGACACCGAGAACCTGGTGAATGCCGAGCTGCTGCGCACCATGAAGCCCACGGCGCGCCTGGTCAACTGCGCCCGCGGTGGCATCGTCGATGAGGCCGCCCTGGCCGAGGCGGTGGAGCAGGGCGTGATTGCCGGCGCCGCCCTGGATGTGTTCGCGAAGGAGCCGCTGGCGGCGGATTCACCGCTGCGGTCCGTCAAGGAACGGCTGATCCTCACGCCCCATCTGGGCGCCTCGACCGAGGAGGCCCAGGAAAACGTGGCGATTGATGTGGCGGAACAGATCCGCGACGTGCTGCTCGGCTTGCCGGCCCGCAGCGCCGTCAACATCCCCGGCCTCAATGCCGAGGTGATGGAGCAGCTCAAGCCCCATCTGCAACTGGCCGAAACCCTCGGGCAGTTGCTCAGCCAGCTCTCCGGCGGCCAGATCAGCGAGCTGGAGGTGCGGCTGCAGGGGGCCTTCGCCTCCCACCCCTCCCAGCCGCTGGTGGTGGCGGCCCTCAAGGGCCTGCTCTCCACGGCCCTGGGGGACAGCATCAACTACGTCAACGCCAGCCTCGAGGCGCGGGAGCGGGGCCTGAAGGTGCTGGAGGTGAAGGACGAGGCCAGCCGCGATTTCGCCGGCGGTTCCCTGCAGCTCAGCAGCCGCGGCAGCCAGGGCAATCACAGCGTCACCGGCGCCGTGTTCGCCGATGGGGAGCTGCGGGTCACGAGCATCGATGAGTTCCCGGTGAATGTGACGCCAAGCCGTCACATGCTGTTCACCCGCCACCGCGACATGCCCGGCATCATCGGCCAGCTGGGTTCGCTGCTCGGTGAGCACAACGTCAACATCGCTGCCATGCAGGTGGGCCGCCGCATCGTGCGCGGCGATGCGGTGATGGTGCTCAGCGTCGACGATCCGATCCCCGCCGACCTGCTGGCCACCATCCACGCCATCAACGGCATCCAGGAAGCCCACCCGGTCACGCTCTGATGGACCCCTTGCCGCCGCGGCCGGATCCCGTCCCTGGCGGGTCCTGGTGGCGCCTGGAGCTGCCGCTGCCGCCGGAGCTGGAGGAATCCCTGTTCTGGAAGCTGCCCCAGCTGGGGATCCCACGGGTGGCAGTGCGCCACCGCCCCGAGCGGCCCGGCGAGCGCTTGCTGCAGGCCTGGCTGCCCGCAGCCGACTGGCCTGAGCCGGAGCGGCGCGAGCTGCTCAAGGCCCTGGAGCCCCTCGGGGAGCCCTTCGGCCTGGCCCTGCCGGCCGCCGTCTGGCATCGCCAGAACGACGAGGACTGGAGCCTCAGCTGGAAGCGCCACTGGCAGCCCGATCCGGTGGGCGAGCGGCTGCTGATCCTGCCGGCCTGGCTGGAGGTGCCCGTCGAACACGCCGATCGGTTGGTGATCGCCATGGATCCGGGCAGCGCCTTTGGCACCGGCAGCCACCCCACCACCCGCCTCTGCCTGGAGGCCATGGAGGAGCTGGCGGCAGCCCGCGCCGGGCTGACGGGGCTGCGGGTGGCGGACCTGGGCTGCGGCAGCGGCATCCTCGGCCTGGCGGCCCTGCGGCTTGGTGCCGCCTCGGTGGCCATGGTGGACAGCGATGGCCCGGCGGTGCGGGCCAGCCGTGACAACGCCGCCCTGAACGGCCTGGACAGCGGGGTGGCGCTGGCCCTGGGCAGCGTCGAGAAGCTCGCCGACCTGCTGGAGGGGCGTCCGGCCGATCTGCTGCTCTGCAACATCCTGGCGCCGGTGATCACCGCCCTCTGCCCCGCCTTTGGCTCGGTGCTGGCGCCCGATGGAATCGGGCTGCTCAGCGGTCTGCTGGTGGACCAGGCGCCAGCCCTGGAGCGGGCTCTGGAGGCCCAGGGCTGGTCGGCGAGCCTGGTCGCCCGCCAGGAGCGCTGGGGCCTGATGCGCATTCAGGGGGCGGGCCTTGTTACATAAGTTACGCTGATCCGTGCCCTGGCTTTGATTGGCCTTCCCAGCGCCTGGCCCCGGGATCGCGTTGATCAGCCCCTGGAGGATGTAGGAAGGGCGGGTCCTGCAGGTTTGGCCTCCAGCCGCCTGTGAGCTTCAGATCCTTCCATGCCTTCCTACAAGGTCACCCTGGTCAATGCGGCCGAAGGTCTCAACAAGACCATTGAGGTTCCCGACGACCAATACATCCTCGACGCTGCCGAGGAGCAGGGCATTGATCTGCCCTATTCCTGTCGCGCTGGCGCCTGCTCCACCTGCGCTGGCAAGCTGACTTCAGGCACGGTGGATCAGTCGGATCAAAGCTTCCTTGACGACGACCAGATCGCCGCTGGCTTCGTGCTCACCTGCGTCGCCTACCCGACCTCGGATGTGACCATCAGCACCCACGCTGAAGAAGAGCTCTACTGAGCCTCTCTCCCAGCCGCCAACCACCCTGCCCAGCGCCAAGGGTTGGTGTTGGCTGGTTGTGTGCCATTTCGATTGGCCACCCGCGAGGGTGGCCTTTTTACTGGCGGGTTCAGCGCTCCCATGGGTCCCCCCAGCGCCGCAACCGGCACCCCTCAGCGCCGCCAGATCCAGGCCCCTCTGCCCCCCGCCGCCGTTTTCTGCCACGCTGAGCGCATCCAGGGGGCACTGGTCTGGGCTGCTCCCTTTATGGTTTCCCCCTGTGCTCCCTTCGCCTTCCGCCGACGCCGGTCCCCTTGCCGCCAACCCGGCCATGGCCCACGGAGACCCCGCCGACCCTGCCCTCCCAGGGGGCGACCCACCGGCCCCTGCGGCGCCCTGGCTGGAGGCCCCCGAGCAGGTGGTGCTGCCCCACGGCAGCATCCGCCCCAGCCCGGGGGGCCAGTACAGCTATCGCATCCTTGGACCCTGCTGCCGCCTGTTCGATCGGGAGGAGCTGCCCTGGCCCTGTTGCCGCCTCGCCTGGCACAGCAAGGAGCCCAGCTGGCGCCGTATCGGCCGGCGCTTCGTGGCCGACCTGGCAGCCCGACGCTGTCCCTCCTACGCCGTTGAACTGCTGCAACCGGGGGCGCGGCCGACGGCCACGGTGATCACCCTCTTCCCCCACCGCCTGACACCGGCGCTGCAGGAGTGGTGGTACAGCAAGCAGCCCACCTCCTTCGACCCCGCCAATGGGCAGCCACCGGCCCCGGCCACTCCGGCCGGCCTGCCCCCGCTGGACTGACCCCGCTGGTGCCACCAAAGGCGACATTGGCCGGTTCTGGGCGGCATCAAAAAAGGGCCCCGCTGTGCAGGACCCTTGAGGACTGATCGGCGGCTGATCCGTGGAGGCTGGGCAATCGCCAGATCAGGAGGCGATCAGAACAAGCACCAGATCAGAAATAGATCTTGCCGCCGCCCCACTGGATGCCCTGCACCTTGGGAGCGACCAGGATGTAACCAGCAATCAGGCGGAGATCGTTTTCATCGAGATCGCGCATCTTGACGAACACGTCGCTGCTGCGCAGGCTCGGGTGCACATCGGCAATGCTGTACTCACCGTCGTAGGAGGTGGGGTCCTTCATGAAGTCGACCAGGGCGTCGACGTTATCGCGAGCCGGGGTGGCCAGGGCGAGGGTCTCGGGGTCGAGGCCGACGTTCTGGTTGGTCTTGGTGATGCCACCGGCGTGGCAAGAGCCGCAGGTTTCGTTGAACAGCTTGCGGCCTGCCTTGATCTCCTTCTCGCTGAACGCCACCGTGGCGCCATCAGCGTGGGCCGGAACTGTGAGGGTGTCGCTATCCCAGCGGGCGGCCGCGGCGGGACCGGCGAAGCAGACCAACAGCGCCAGCGGCAGCACCAGCAGGGTGCGGAGGACGGCGCGAATGGCTGAAGGGAGGAAGGGGGCCATGGAGAATGCCGGTGAAATGGCGGTGGAACCGCGACTGAGACCTTGTATCACGGGGCGTGGGTCCGGCGGTCGGGATCCACGTGAACTGTTGCAGGGTCGGGGGTGGGGTCCGGTTCGGGATCCCCCCCCTCCTCGCCCAGCTCGAGGCAGAGGAAATCCCTGGCCACCTGGGTCTCCGGGAAGATGGCGCGGGCCTCGGCCAGCAGGTCGTCCGGGGTAACGGGATTGCCGGGCAGGTAGCGGGGGCTGAGGTGGGTGAGCACCAACCGCTTGACGCCGGCCTCCAGGGCGGTCTGGGCCGCCATGGTGCTGGTGGAGTGCTGGCGGGCGATCGCCATGGCCGCCTCGCCGTGGGCGAAGGTGGATTCATGGATCAGCAGGTCGGCGCCGCGGGCCAGGGCCACCGCCGCCTCGCTGAACACCGTGTCGGTGCAATACACCAGGCTGCAGCCGGGCCGGGGCGGGCCGCAGAGGGCCTCGCCGCGGATGATCCGACCATCGTCGAGGGTGACGCTGCGGCCGGCCTTCAGCTGGCCGTAGATCGGCCCTGCTGGAATCCCCAACTGCCGAGCCCTGGCCACGTCGAAGTGACCAGGCCTCGGCTTGCGGTCGATCCGATAGGCATAGGCCGGCACCCGATGGGTGAGGGCGGTGCAGCGCACGGTGATGTCGTCGTCATCGAGCAGCAGGGTGCCGCTGCGGGCCGCCTCCCGCACCCGATGGGTGCGCAGGGGGTAGCCGATGCGGGTGGAGGTGGTGCGCAGCACCCCTTCGAGGAAATCGCGCAGGGGATCGGGACCGTAGAGGTCAAGGCCCGGGCAGCTGCCCGCCAGGCCGAGGCTGGCCAGCAGCCCGGGCAGTCCGAGCACATGGTCGCCGTGCATGTGGGTCACGAAGATCCGCCGCAGCTGCGAGACCCTCAGATCGCTGCGCAGAAACTGGTGTTGGGTGGCCTCACCGCAGTCGAACAACCAGAGCTCCGCCCGCTGGGGGAGGCGCACGGCCACGGCCGAGACATTGCGGGAACGGGTGGGAACGCCCGAGCTGGTGCCCAGGAAGGTGACCTGCACGGCGGCTGTGGATGGCCCCAGGCATGCTGCCACGGGGCGTTGAGGGGATCGCCCTGGCCCGGGGCGACACCGGCCGGCACAATGGGGCGCTCCTGGTTCCGCCGTGGCCCTCCCCACCCCTCGCCAGCTCCCCAGCCGCAGGTCCGCGGCGCTGCTGCTGGCCGGGCTGCTGGCGGCTGCGGTGGCGGGTCAGGCCATCGCCGTGCCCCGCCGCGGCCCCGCCATCGCCACGGCCAACCTCGCCCCCAGCGCCGCCAACCCCCTGCTGCGGGTGCTGCTCCAGCAGGGCTCGGTGCTCGAACCGCGGGCCGAGGGCGGGCCGCTGCAGCTGCGCGACGGCCAGGGGCGGGAGCTGCTGCGGCTGCCGCAGGGGGAGCGGCTGCGGATCCAGCGCGATGGTGGCGGCCTGGTGCTGGAGCGCCCCGACAGCGCTGATCCGCAGCTGGCGGCGCCGCAGCGTCTGGCGCTGCAGGTGTTGGTGCTGGAGCCGGTTCCGGCGGCGCCCGGCGGCCGGGGGCCGCTCGGCTCCCCCAACGGGATCGGCGGGGTCCTGCCCTGGGCTGGGGCCCTGCAGACCCCACAGGGGCTGGTGGCCCTGGGGCGCCGCGCCTATCGCGGGGCCTTGCAGGTGCGGCCGGAGGGCTCGGCGCTGATGGCCCTCAACCTGATCCCCTTGGAGACCTACCTGCCCAGCGTGGTTGGCAGCGAGATGCCGGCCCGCTGGCCGGCGGAGGCCCTGCGGGCCCAGGCCGTGGCAGCCCGCACCTATGCCCTGGCTCAGCTGAAGCCGGCCGCCCTTTACGACCTGAAGGCCACGGTGGCCAGCCAGGTCTACCTGGGGGTGGAGGCGGAGACCCCCTCCACCCGTTCCGCCGTGGCCGCCACCCGCTCCCAGGTGCTGCGCTTCGGTGGCGCCCTGATCGATGCGGTGTTCCACAGCAGCAGTGGCGGCAGCACCGAGAACAGCGGCGAAACCTGGAACCGCCAGCTCCCCTATCTGGTGAGCGTGCCCGATGGCGATGACCAGTCGCCCTGGCGCCAGTGGTCGCTGCGCATCGAACCCCAGCAGCTGCGCCGCGCCTTCCGCGAAACCGCCGGGGCCAATCGCATCGAGGTGCTGGCCACCTCCAGCACCGGTCGAGTGCGGCGGGCGCGGGTGATCGGCCCCGCTGGCAGCCTGGATCTGAGCGGCGGCGAGCTGCGGCAGCGGCTCGGGCTGCGCAGCACCCTGGTGCAGTTCCGCTTCGAAGATCCCGCCGGCCAGGCAAGCGGCGGCGGCCCGGCCCGCGACGCCGCGGCGGGCCCAGGGGAGGCCCCCAGGGCGATGGGCGGCATCACCGCCGCCACGGCCCAGGCGGCCGCCGCAGCCCGTTACGGCGCCGGCTGGTGGCCACCAGGTGGCCAGGCCCCGCCTGCCCCGTCCTCCGGCCGCCGCACTCCGCCAGCGGGCCCGGGTGCTGGCCCGCCGCCGCCGCCGCCGCTTCCCACGCTGGTGGATTCCGCCACCGGGGCGGTGGCCCCGGCTGGGTCCGGGGTCGAGGCGTCGTCTGAGGCTCCGGCCGTGGCCCCGGCCCAGCTCGCCCCGGTCCTGTCTGCCCAGCTGCCCGCCCTGGAGGTGGTGGGGCGGGGATTCGGCCATGGAGTAGGAATGAGCCAATGGGGCGCCTATGCCCTGGCACTGCGCGGCAAGGACTATGGCGCGATCCTCCGCCACTATTACCGGGGTGCCGAGCTGGTTCCCTACGCCGGCCGCTGACCCCGGCCCACGGCTGATCCGGCTGGCCGATCCCGAGGCCGTGGCCGAACGGGTGGCTGGGCTGCTGTTGCAGGAGGCCCTCCGCATCCCCCATCGCCCCCTGGGCCTGGCCACGGGCCGCACGATGGAGCCGGTCTATGGGGCCCTGGCCCGCCAGCTCGCCGCCCTGCCCAGCCACGAGGCCGAGGCGGTGCGGCGCCACTGGTGCAGCTTCAATCTCGATGAGTATGTGGGTCTCGCTCCAGCCGATCCCCGCTCCTTCGCCGCCGAGATGGCGGAGCGGCTGACCCGGCCCCTGGGCCTGGATCCAGCCAGCGTCCACCTCCCCGACGGCCTGGCCGCCGATCCCCAGGCCGCGGCCCACGCCTACAGCGAGGCCGTGGCGGCAGCCGGGGGGATCGGCCTGCAGCTGCTCGGCCTGGGCCTCAATGGCCATGTGGGCTTCAACGAACCCCCGAGCGGCTGGGAGCTGCCCTGCCGCTGCCTGGCCCTGAGCCCGGTCACCCGCCGCCAGAACGCCGCCGCCTTCGGCGGTGATCCGTCCGCCGTGCCGGATCGGGCGATCACCCTCGGCCTACGGGAGATCCTGGCTGCGGAGCAGCTGCTGCTGGTGGTCACCGGGGCGGCCAAGGCGGAGGTGCTGCGCCGCGCCCTGGCGGAGCCGCCCAGCCCAGACCTCCCCGCCAGCTGGATCCAGCGCCATCCCGCCGTCACCGTGATCGCCGACCAGGCCGCCATGCCCCTGGCCTAGGCCATCACCGCCTCCAGCAGGGCGTCGTCGGCCTCGAGGTTGGAGGTGACGCTGCGCACGTCATCGAGCTCCTCCAGCGCATCGAGCATGCGCAGGCACGAGCGCAGGGTGTCCTCGCTCTCCAGCCGGCAGGGAAGCGGTGCGATCCAGCGGTGTTCCCAGCCGGCCACCGGCAGCCCCAGGCGGCGCAGGCCATCCTGCAGGGCCTCGAGATCGGCGAAGGCTGCCAGCACATCGGCACCCTCCGGATCGAGGCTGTAGCTGAGCACCTCCGGTCCCCCCTGCTCCTCCAGCTCCAGCAGCCGCTCCAGCAGCGCCTCCTCCTGCAGATCGGCCTGGGCCAGCCGCACAACGGATCGCTGCTCGAACAGATAGCTGACGCAGCCGCTCTCCCCAAGATTGCCGCCGTGCTTGCTGAAGGCCAGGCGCAGATCGGCGGCAGTGCGGTTGCGGTTGTCGGTGAGGGCTTCGATCAGCACGGCCACACCGCCGGGTCCATAGCCCTCGTAGCGCACCGCATCGAACGGCACGCCATCGCCGCTTCCCTGGCCCGAGCCCTTGGCGATCGCCCGCTCAATGTTGGCGTTGGGCACCCCGGCAGCTCTGGCCTTCTCGATCGCGGTGCGCAGCTGGAAGTTGCCGGCCGGATCGGCGCCGCCGCGGGCGGCCACCGTGATCTCCCGCCCGAGGCGGGTGAACACCGCACCCCGCTTGGCGTCGACCACCGCCTTGGTGCGTTTGATCTGGGCCCATTTGCTGTGGCCGGCCATCGCTGCAGAGGGATCGGGTGACGGGTGCGGGGGGGAGGGTGATCAGCCGGCGGCGTCGAAAACCAACCGGGGGCGAAGGTCGCCCTCCGGGCTGCGCTGGGCGATGCCCGCCAGCCGGCCATCGGGGGCGATCACAGCCACCGGGCCCACTGGATCGCCAGCGGGGGCGACGACCGCCACCGGGTCCGTCGGTTCGTCGCCGGGGGATGGACGGTCGTCGGGGAGGGGAAGGTCTTCGGAGACCCGATCGCGCTGGAGACGCCGACCGCAGCGCCAATCGAGCAGCTCGGCCGAGCTGAGCCTGTAGTGAGCCAGGTGGCCGAGGGCCCGGATCGGATCGACCAGGGGCGGCGCCGGGGGGGCCGCAAGCCGGTCGAGGGGAACGGCGGCGCTGAGGTCAAAGCCGAGGGCTTCGGTGCGACGCAGCAAAGCCAGGGCACCGCCGCAGCCGAGGGTCTCACCAAGATCCCGGGCCAGGGCGCGGATGTAGGTGCCGGCGGAGCAGCGCACCGCCAGCTCCAGACGACCGCTGGCGGGGTCCCAGGCGATCAGCTGGAGCTGCTCGATCGTCACCGGCCGGGGCTGCAGGGCCACGGTCTCACCGCGTCGGGCCCGGGCATAGGCCCGTTCGCCGGCCACATGGACCGCCGAGACCTGGGGGGGAATCTGCAGGATCGGGCCGCGGAACCGTTGCAGGGCCGCGTCCAGCTCCTCCAGGCCGAGGCCCGGCGGCGGCTGCCGATCCAGCACGGTGCCGTCCAGATCGTCGCTGCTGCTGCGCAGCCCGAGTTGGATGACGCCGGTGTAGGCCTTGGTGCCCGTGAGGTAGGGCAGCAGACGGGTGGCGGGACCGATGGCGATCGGCAGAACGCCGGTCACGGCGGGGTCAAGGGTGCCGCCATGGCCAACCCGCCGCAGCCCATAGGCCCGGCGGACAGCAGCCACACAACCATGAGAAGTGATCCCGGCCGGTTTATCGACCACCAGAAAGCCGCAGGGGCCGCTGGGGGCGGCCGGGTCACCGTGAGGGGATGGGGTCACCCCACGGCCACGTGCACGCGCTTGCGGTTGCGCAGGCCGCGGCGGATCGATTCGAAGCTCACCACCCCATCCACCAGGGCGTAAAGAGTGTCGTCGGAGCCGCGACCCACATTGACACCAGGGAGCACGGAGGTGCCGCGCTGACGGATCAGGATCGAGCCGGCGCTGACCGCCTCGCCGCCGTAGCGCTTGACGCCAAGGCGCTTGGAATTGGAGTCGCGTCCGTTGCGGGTGGAGCCTGTGCCTTTCTTGTGGGCCATGGGAGCGGAAGGGTGATGGGTCTGGTGCTGGAGAGAGGAGAGGGAAGGGAGATCAGGCGATCGCCTTGCCGCCGACCTCGATGGCGGTCACGAGAACGCGGGTGAGCTCCTGGCGATGACCATTCTTGCGGCGGGTCTTCTTTTTGGGCCGCATTTTGTAGACGATCACCTTCGGGCCGCGGCGATGGGCAAGCACCTTCAGCGTCACCGTGGCGCCGTTGACGTAGGGAGCGCCGAGGCTGGTGCCCTTGCCATCACGGACCAGCAGCACGGTGTCGAGGCTGACGGTGCTGTCGACCTCGGCGTTGAGACGATCGATGTCGAGATAGCGATCCGGCTGCATCCAGAACTGCTGACCGGAAGCCTCGACGATCGCGTAGGGGCCGGGGCCCGCCTCGGAGCCGGCGGCCGGGGCGGCGGCGGCCTGGGGCTGGCTCGGAGCAGCCGGGCTGGCGGAGCTCTCTGAGGTGGCTGCGGTGGTCGTGGCCGCCGCGGTGGTTGGGGTTGCGCTCATGGGCGTCGGGGCACGGCCAGGCTGGCGGCAGACGGCAGCGGCTGCAGAGCACAGCGGCCGTCTTGAAACCATTGGGGCCTGGCGCGCGTCAATCGAAAGACAAACAAAGAGTTTCCCATTCGCAGGTCCGCTCCGTCAACATGCCTGAGACCAGAGGGTTGTCCCCCTCGTTTCGGCCGATGCCCGAACCGGAGCTCACCATCGCTTCGCTGCTGCGCGATGCCAAGTTGCTTGCCGCCAGCACCCAGTGGTTGCGGGGTGGTCCCTATCGGCTGGAGGTTCTGCCGGCCGATGCCGACCCGGTGGCGACCCTGGAGGCGCGGCGTGATGGCATCGATGGGCTGTTGCTCGAGCAGGGGATCCTCGGGCCCGACGTGGTGGCGGACCTGGAGCAGCGAGGCCTGCTGTTGCCCGCGGTGGTGATCGGCGCCGTGAGCGGCCGGGTGGAGCTCCATGAGGCGGAGGTGCACCTGCCGCCGGATCAGCTTGAGCAGCTCTCCTACAGCCTTGATGCTGCCGTGGCCCGCTTCCTGCGCCGCGGCACGCCCAGCCTGGCCAACAGGGCTGGCGGGGGTGGGGCCGGCGGGCCCGGGATCGGCCGGGGATCGGGGGCGGGTGGCGGTGCCACGGGCGGTGACTCCCGAGGGGCCATGGCCGCGGGCGGTGAGGCCGCAGCGGGCCAGAGCCCGGCCGGCGGCGCCCAGGGCGCTGGGGCGGTGGCCGCAGCCACAGGAGCGCCCGCCGCGACCCGGGCGGAGGCGGAGGGAGCCGCCGAGCGCTGGAAGCTGGCCAATCGCCTGCGCGATCGGCTCGGCTACCTCGGCATCTACTACAAACGCGATCCGGCCCGCTTCCTGCGCCACCTCGGCGCCAGCGATCGGGAGGAGCTGCTGGGCTCGCTGACCCGCACCTACCGCGACCTGCTGCTCAGTTACTTCCGCGACCCGGCCAGCGCCAACCAGGCCCTGGAGAGCTTCGTGAACACCGCCTTCTTCAGCGATCTGCCGATCACGCGCGTGGTCGAGATCCACATGAATCTGATCGATCGCTTCGGCAAGCAGCTGCAGCTGGAAGGCCACAAGAACGACTTTCTCCAGGACTACCGCCTGGCCCTGCTCGATGTGATGGCCCACCTCTGTGAGATGTACCGCCGCTCGATTCCCCCGGATCCGCCCCTGACCAGCCATGAGGCCCCCCGGTGAACCTTGATGGCGCTACAACCCACAACAGCCAACCCTAAGGATCGAGATCGTGGAGGGGCATTCCGATCCGCTCCAGCCCCCTTTCATCCCCACCTCTCCAAGCTTTCCACCCAACCACCAATGGCCGCCGCCATGCCCGCCCGCAAGACCTACATCCTCAAGCTCTACGTGGCGGGCAACACGCCCAATTCGATGCGGGCCTTGAAGACCCTCCGCAACATTCTCGAGACCGAGTTTCTGGGGGTCTATGCGCTGAAGGTCATCGACGTGCTCAAGAATCCCCAACTCGCCGAGGAGGACAAGATCCTCGCCACCCCCACCCTGGCGAAGATCCTGCCGCCGCCGGTGCGGCGCATCATCGGCGACCTCTCCGACCGGGAGCGGGTGTTGATCGGCCTCGATCTGCTCTATGACGAGCTCACCGACGAGAGTTTCGAGCTGGAGCCGCAGGCTGCCGATCCCCACGACCCGGCGCCGCTGGACGGCCCCGCCGCCGCCGAGGAGCCGGCGGGGCCCGATCCTGTCTGAGGCCGGCTGAAGCCGGCCTTATCCCTACCCATCTCCCTTTCCCTACCCCCTTTCACCCCTCCCCGTCGATGCAGGATCCAAGCCCGACCAGCCCCGCCCCCGCCAGCCCGCTGATGCAGGTGCAGAAGCTGCCCACCGGAATCGAGGGCTTCGATGACATCTGCCACGGGGGCTTGCCGATCAGCCGCTCCACCCTGATCAGCGGCACTTCGGGCACCGGCAAGACCGTATTCTCGTTGAACTTTATCTACAACGGCATCCGCGACTTCAACGAGCCCGGCATTTTCGTGACCTTCGAGGAATCGCCCCTCGACATCCTTCGCAATGCCGCCAGCTTCGGTTGGAACCTGCAGGAGATGGTCGCCCAGGATAAGCTTTTCCTGCTCGATGCCTCCCCGGATCCGGAGGGCCAGGATGTGGCCGGCAGCTTTGATCTCTCGGGCCTGATCGAGCGCATCAACTATGCGATCCGCAAGTACAAGGCGAAGCGGGTGGCGATCGATTCGATCACGGCAGTGTTTCAGCAATACGATGCGGTGTCGGTGGTGCGCCGGGAAATTTTCCGCCTGATCGCCCGGCTCAAGGAGATCGGCGTAACCACGGTGATGACCACCGAGCGGATTGATGAATACGGGCCGATCGCCCGCTATGGGGTAGAGGAGTTCGTCAGCGACAACGTCGTTATTCTCCGCAATGTGCTGGAAGGTGAGCGGCGGCGGCGCACCGTCGAGATCCTCAAGCTGCGCGGCACCACCCACATGAAGGGGGAATTCCCATTCACCATGGGGGCCCATGGGGTGAGCATCTTCCCGCTCGGGGCGATGCGCCTCACCCAGCGCTCCTCAAACGTGCGACTCAGCTCCGGCGTGCCGCGACTCGATGCGATGTGCGGCGGTGGCTTCTTCAAGGATTCGATCATCCTCGCCACCGGTGCCACCGGCACCGGCAAGACACTGCTGGTCAGCAAGTTCATCGAAGACGCCTGCCGCTCCAAGGAGCGCGCCATCCTGTTTGCCTATGAGGAATCGCGGGCCCAGCTGCTGCGCAATGCCACCAGTTGGGGAATCGATTTCGAGCAGATGGAGCAGGACGGCCTGCTCAAGATCATCTGCGCCTACCCCGAATCGACGGGCCTTGAAGATCACCTGCAGATCATCAAGACCGAGATCAGCCAGTTCAAGCCGTCCCGAATGGCGATCGATTCACTCTCGGCCCTGGCCCGGGGGGTGAGCCACAACGCCTTCCGTCAATTCGTGATCGGGGTGACCGGCTATGCCAAGCAGGAGGAGATCGCCGGCTTCTTTACCAACACCTCGGAGGAGTTCATGGGGAGCCACTCGATCACCGACTCCCACATCTCAACCATCACCGACACGATTCTCCTGCTGCAGTATGTTGAGATTCGCGGTGAGATGGCGCGAGCCTTGAATGTGTTCAAGATGCGCGGCTCCTGGCACGACAAGGGCATCCGCGAATTCGTGATCACCAGCAATGGCCCCGAGATCAAGGATTCCTTCTCCAATTTCGAGCGCATCATCAGTGGTGTTCCCCACCGGATCAGCAGCGATGAGCGCAGCGAGCTCTCGCGCATCGCTCAGGGGGTCGCCTCAGAGGATCTCTGAACATCTCTGAACCGGATCCCTGGCGGATCCCTGAACCGGGCCCCGGCGCGGTGAGGCGTTGAGCTGTCTGGTTGAACCGCCAGGTTGCGCCGCCAGCCATTCACCAGACCAGCGCGCAGCAGCGCGGCTCAGCAGATGCGCGGCAGCAGTTCGCCGCTGGGGGGCAGCAGCAAGCGTTCGCTTCCGAAGGCGGTGCGCAGCAGCACCCGCGGCGCCCCCGCCACCACGGTGCCGATCCAGGCGCCGCCCGCCGGTTCCAGCACCGCCAGGCAGGCCGCCAGCTGCTGGGGCGCCACCACCGCCAGGAAGCGCCCCTCGCAGGCGAGCTGCAGGGGATCGATGCCGAGCAAATCGGCGCCGCGGGCCACGGCCCGATCCAAGGGGATGCGGGCCTCTTCGATCGCCAGGGTGAGGTCACTGGCCTGGGCGAATTCCTCCAGCACGCTCGCCAGGCCGCCCCGGGTCAGGTCCCGCAGGCAGTGGGGCCGCACCCCAGCCGCCAACAGCCGCGCCACCAACGGCCAGAGCGGAGCGCAGTCGCTGAGCACCGGGGGCTGGAGGGTCAGCCCATGGCGGGCGGCCAGGATCGCCAGGCCATGGCGGCCTGGATCGCCACTGAGCACCAGCTGATCACCGGGGCGGATCGCCGCTGGATCGATCGGTTCGGGGGCTTCGAGCAGGCCGATGCCGCTGGTGGTGAGGAAGGCCCCATCCCCCTTGCCCCGCTCCACCACCTTGGTGTCGCCGGTCACCACCCGCACCCCGCACTCGGTCGCGGCGGCGGCCAGGCCGGCGATCAGGCGGCGCAGCAGGGCCAGCTCCAACCCCTCCTCCAGGATCAGGCCGAGGCTGAGCCAGAGGGGCCTGGCGCCGGCCATGGCCAGGTCGTTGCAGGTGCCCACCACCGCCAGGCGGCCGATGCAGCCGCCCGGAAACTCCAGGGGGTTGACCACATAGCCATCGCTGCTGAAAGCCAGGCGGCCATGGGGCAACTCCAGCCGGGCGGCATCGTGCAGCGGCGCCTGGGGATCGGGCAGCAGGGGCCGCAGTTCAGCGTCGATCAGCCGTTGCATCAGGGTGCCGCCGCCACCATGGCCCAGCTGGATGCACTCGCTCATGGCCCAGGGCCACTGCGGTAGTGGTGGTAGGCGGCACAGGCGCCCTCGCTGGAGACCATCGGGGCGCCGAGCGGGCGCTCGGGAGTACAGGCAGCGCCGAAGGATGGGCAATGGCTGGGCAGGGCCAGGCCCCGCAGGATGGCGCCGGCGATGCAAACAGTGGCGGTAGGCGTGGGCCTGGCCTGGGACGTGGGCTGGCCCACGCGGAGGAGGGGGACGCTGCCGGAGCAGCGCTGCAACCGCTCAGCGGCATCGATTGGCTCAGGCAGCCCGAACCGCGCCCGAGCCTCCAGGGCCGCGAACGGTCCGGCCAGGGCCAGGCCGCCGCCGGGGATCAGGCCGAGTCCGCGCCAGGGCCGATCCACCCCCTCAAACACCTCCGTCAGCAACCCACGGGCCGCGGCATTGCCCGCCGGCCGCACCACGGCGGCGTAGGCATTGTCCAGCCGGGCCTGGCCCGCCTCCAGTTGGCGCACGCAGGCCAGCACGCCCTGCAGCAGCTCCTCCGGCCCGAAGCCGCTCACCACCACCGGCAGCCGCCGCCGTGCCACCAGCGCCTCCAGCTCCTCGGTGCCGAGCACCGCGCAGACATGACCCGCCGCGAGAAAGGCCTGAACAGGGGATGCTGAGACAGCCCCAGGAGCCGCCGCGAGAGCCGCCGGCCCGCCAGCCCCCGATGGCGCCAGCAGGGCCTCCATCGCCGGCGCCACCCGACTGTGGGCGCAAAGGATGGTCAGATTGGCCAGGCCGAGGGCAAGGGTCTGGCGGGCCAGCAGGGCGGTGGCGGGGGCGGTGGTCTCAAAGCCCACCGCCAGGAACACCACCTGGCGGTCGGGGTGGTCGCGGGCCAGGGCCAGGGCCTGCAGGGGGGAGGTGAGCAGCCGCACGTCGCCACCGGAGGCCCGGGCCTCCAGCAGGCTGGTGCCATTGCTGCCGGGCACCCGCAGCATGTCGCCGTAGGAGGCGAGGATCAACTCCGGCCGGCCCGCCAGGGCGATGGCGGCATCGAGGATGGCGGCCGGCGTGACGCAGACCGGGCAGCCGGGGCCATGGATCAGCCGCAGCCCCGGCGGCAGCAGTTGGTCGAGCCCCCAGCGCAGGATCGCGTGGGTCTGGCCGCCGCAGACCTCCATCAGGGTCCAGGGACGGGTGGTGATGGCCGCCAGCTCCGCCAGCAGCTGCCGCACCGTGGCGGTGGGGGCCGCAGGCGCGGCGATGGCGGGGGTGGAGGAATCCAGGGCCTGCCACACCAGCTGCGGCGACCCTACGGAGATCGGGGCGGCGGGACGGCACTGAGGCAGAACCGACGCAGGGCCGAGGCCCGGGCTGGGCGAGGGCGCAGCGTGTTGTCTGGTGGCCCGAGGCCGGAGGCTGGTGGGTTGCGGGCCGGGATGGGATTCTGCCCCCAGCTGTTTCCGTTGCCATGGACCGCTGCAGCGATCACGCCCCGGAGCGGACGATCCCGCCCGTTGCCTGCGGGCCGTTGCGCAGGAACGCCGCCGGAGCCGCCCTGCTGCTGGCGCTGCTCCTGGCGCCCCAACAGGCCGCCCTGGCGGAACCCGCCGCCGCCGTGATCCGCCACCAGGGTCCCTGCAATGCCTCCACCGCCCTGGCCCTGGGGGACGGGCAGTTCGTGATGGCCGACAACACCTCGGGGCCGGCCGTGCCGCTCTGGCTGTATCGCAGCGGCCAGGAGGGGCCACCCCTGGGCCGGGGAGAGATCCCGGCGGCGGCAGTGGCGCCGGTGGCGGGGGCCCATCCGGGGCTGGATCTGGAGGCCTCGACCCGGATCGGGCCACTGGTCTATTGGTTGGGCTCCCACGGCTCGGCTCGCGCCGGCAGCCGCGGGGCGGAGGAGCGTCCCAACCGCCGCCGCCTGTTCGCCACCAACCTGGGCCTGCGGGCCTCGGAGGATGGCCGCACGATCACGATCCAGGCCGAGCCGGTGGGCCGGCCCTACACCCGCCTGCTCGACGATCTGGCCAGCGATCCCCGCTACGGGGGCTACGCCCTGGCGGAGGCGGCCAGGCGACCGGACAAGGATCCAGGCGGCCTGAACATCGAAGGGTTGGCGGCCACCCCCGCCGGCGGCCTGCTGATCGGATTCAGCAATCCCGTCCCCGGCGGCAAGGCCCTGCTGGTGCCACTGACCAATCCCAACGCCGTGCTGGGCGGCGAAACGGCGGTGTTCGGCGATCCGGTGCTGCTCGATCTGGCTGGCCTCGGCATCCGCAGCCTGGAGCGAGTGGGCACCAACCTGCTGATCGTTGCCGGGCCGGCGACGGGTGGCCAGAAGGCGGTGCCATCGGCGCTCTACCGCTGGAGCGGTCGATTCGCGGACGCCCCGGAGCGACTGCGCAGCTTCCCACCCGCCAATGGGGTGCCGTTCAACCCCGAGGCGCTGCTGGCCGATGGCGATAGCCTGGTGCTGCTCAGCGATGACGGCAACCTGCGCAGCGAGGGCAAGGCGTGCGAAGACCTGCCCCTGAAGCGCCAGAGCTTCCGGGAGCTACGGATCACGCCGCTTCCCTGAAGGCGTCTCGGGTGCTGGTGGGGCGGGCTTGGTCACAGCCCGCGGGGTGGTGTGCGGCTACCGCTAAGGAGACTCTGGAAAACCGGATCGATCCACGCGACAATTCCCTTGTGATCGCAGGGGATGACTGAGCGCATGGCCGGGAAGCAGCTCGGATTCGGTGACTACGAGCAGAGCACAGCCAGGAAACGCAC
>JBIKKX010000026.1:0-43617 GCA_044360135.1 Cyanobium sp. | reverse complement strand
GTGGCGGGCGAGTGTCTGCGGGGTGATCTGCGGGCGCTGCTGGAGCAGCTGCCGGAGCTGCAGGGCCGGGTGTTGCGGCTGCGCTATGGGATGGAGGGCGAGGAGCCGATGAGCCTCACCGGCATCGGCCGCATCCTCGGCATCAGCCGCGATCGGGTTCGCAACCTCGAGCGCGA
This sequence comes from Cyanobium sp., assembly GCA_044360135.1. GTDB lineage: Bacteria > Cyanobacteriota > Cyanobacteriia > PCC-6307 > Cyanobiaceae > Cyanobium. The sequence continues at coordinate 43,441 of JBIKKX010000026.1, read as the reverse complement.
TGGCCTGGCTGGTCTGCGCCGGCTGAGCCCGGCCGTTCAGGCCTACGTGGCCAGTTGATCAAGGTCACTCATCCAGGGGCTGAATGATGTAGCCCTCTGCCCGGAACACCGGGGTCCGCTCTGGGCCTGAACTGGCTTGGCGACCGCCGGCCCGGGGCCTTGGTCGACCCTGTCGCTACGTTGGGATCTGATGCCGGTGCGGTCAAGGCTGGGATCGCTCGATGCCGCCACCGCCCTGGCCCTAGGGCCGATGCCCGAGACCCATGCCGACGCCACCATCCGATCGCCTGGGCGGTGATCCACAGGTTCTCGAACTGTTCCCCCGTTACCTGCTGCAGGGCCAGCTGCCAGATCCCCTGCTCCAGGACCTGCAGGCCCTGGCGGCGGCTGTGCTGGCCGATCCCGCCTCCTGCCCTGATGCCGCCCCGAAGCTGGCCGGCCAACTCGCCCTGCAACGGGAGCTTGGACCCGAGCACCCTGCCGCCGCCGCGCTCTGTGAGCGGGTGATCCTGCCGGCCTGCGAGCGCTGGATCCGCCATGTGATCGACCGTCAGCCGCCCCAGGGGCGCGGTCCCTGGACGCCGGGACGCTACAGCCTGCAGATGATCGATCTCTGGCTGAATGTGCAGCGGGCCGGCGATTACAACCCCGCCCACACCCATGGCGGCAGCTTCTCTGGTGTTCTCTATCTGCAGGTTCCGCCCCAGATCCGGCCAGACCGTTTCGATGGCCAGCTCTGTCTGCATGGCCCCGAGGAGTGGCACATCCAGAGCTTCCGCACCGGCATGGCCCACTACCTCTTGCCCCGACCCGGCGACTACTACGTGTTTCCGGCCTGGCAGCCCCATTCGGTGGCGCCGTTCCGCGGCGACGGGGAGCGTTGGTCGATCGCCTTCAACGTTGTCGCCCTGCCCAAGCCGCCCTCCCCGCCCGGGTTGCCGCCCCCATCGGCCCCATCCCTGAACGTTTCCCTCTCCAGCACCCGCCCCCGCCCGGGTGGGTTTGGTTGACCCGGACACGCCGGCTGCTGCCCCCTGCGTCCAGGCCTGGCAGATCCCCGACGCCGATCAACGGCTCTCCGTCCCGAGGCCTACGGCTCGATCCTCCCGGATGCACTCGCGCCCTGCTTGCTTGGCGGCATAGAGGGTCCGCTCCGCCCGTCGCACCATCTCCAGCAGGACGCGGGCTCCGCCGCGCTGCTGGTAGGAGCGCAGAAGCTGCTGCAGTCCCGCAGGTCAAGACCGAGACCGGTGGCGCCGAGAAACCGCCCACCCCGAGCGCAGCGGCTCGTTGATGAAGACGGTGGCCTCTGCGATCCTGACGAAAGGATGATTCGTCCTCTTGATCAGGCGGCACGCTCCGCTGCCCTCAGGTCCCCTCAGGTCATCGTTGCTCAGATCAGCGGCGGGCTTCCAACCCTTGGCCCTTGCACTGATGAGGACGACCCTGCAGGGGCTCGTCCTGGTGGTCAACATCCACGGCGGTGACCAGCGGCTGGTCGCCTCCCCAGGCCTGTCAGATCGATGCCAAAGGCTGTGCAAACCCCCCAGGTTGATCCTGCTTTGGACCGGCTGACGGCCCAGGCTCCGCGCCTGCGCCAGCAGCTCCTGGACTGGTGGGGCGTCCATGGACGCCGCAGCGTTGATCAGAAGCCCTGGATGTTCACCCCTGATGGGCGCTGGCCCGAGTCAGCTGAGGAGCTGTGTGGTCTGGGCGTGTGGGTGGCGGAGGTGATGCTGCAGCAGACCCAGCTGTCGGTGATGCTGCCCTACTGGCGGCGGTGGTTGCAGGCCCTCCCCAGCCTCGAGGCGTTGCAGGCCGCTGAGGAACGGCAGGTGCTGCTGCTCTGGCAGGGCCTGGGGTATTACGCCCGGGCCCGGCGCCTGCAGCAGGGCGCCCGGCTCCTGGGCGGCACGGCCGACCGGGACGGACCTTCCCCCTGGCCCCGCACCCTCGCGGGCTGGCTGGCCCTGCCGGGCCTTGGCCGCAGCACCGCCGCCAGCATCCTCAGCTCATCCTTCGATCTGCCGGAGGCCATCCTCGATGGCAATGTGCGCCGGGTGCTGGCCCGTCTGACCGCCTTCCCCCTGCCGCCGGCGCGTCAGCTGGCGGTGTTCTGGCGGCTCAGTGAAGGGCTGCTGGATCCCCGGCGCCCCCGGGCCTTCAACCAGGCCCTGATGGATCTCGGCGCCACCGTCTGCACCCCGCGCCAACCGGACTGCCCCGCCTGCCCCTGGTCGGCAAGCTGCGCTGCCTACGCTGCCGGCGATCCCGCCCGCTACCCCGTGAAGGACGCTCCCCGCACCGTGCCGTTTCAGGTGATCGGCGTGGGGGTGGTGCTCGATGGCGCGGGGCGGGTGCTGATCGACCAGCGGCTTGAGGAGGGATTGCTGGGCGGCTTGTGGGAGTTTCCCGGTGGCAAGCAGGAGGAGGGGGAAGCCATCACCGCCACCATCGCCCGAGAGCTTGCCGAGGAGCTGGCGATCACGGTGGAGGTGGGCGAGGAGCTGATCCAGCTGGAGCACGCCTACAGCCACAAACGGCTGCGCTTCGTGGTCCATCTCTGCCGCTGGCTGGAAGGCGAGCCCCAGCCCCTGGCCTGCCAGCAGGTGCGCTGGGTGGATCCGGCCGATCTCGATGCCTTCCCCTTCCCGGCCGCCAACACCCGGATCATCGCGGCCCTGCGCCAGCGCCTGGCTGGGGGCGCCTCCGCCGCCTGATGGCGACCCCAACGCTGCGGTGCTTCGCGGCCGCGCACCGCGGCGGGTCGGTTCAGGACACCCGCCAGCAGGCTCGGCGGCTGTCGCCCCGGTGCTCCAGCCGCAGCAGCCAGGCTCCCTCCGGCCGGAAGCTCAGCCGCTCCGGCCACTCGACCGCCATCACCACCCGGGCGCTGGCGGCGGCCGTGCGGGCTTCCTCTTCCTCCTGGGCGAACAGGTCGTCGGCGGCGGCGGGCTGTTCGAGGCGATAGAGATCCAGGTGCACCAGGCGCGTCGCCCGGCCATTGGCTGGAGCTCCGCAGTAGTGCTGGGCCAGGGCGAAGCTGGGGCTGGTGATCGGCTCAGCGATGGCCAGCCCTTGCGCCAGGCCCTGCACCAGGCAGGTCTTGCCGGCCCCGAGCTCCCCCTGCAGCAGCAGCAGGGCAGGCTCCACCATCCCGGGCCCGCGCTGCTCCAGGGCCTCGGCCAGCCAGCGCCCCAGGGAACGGGTGGCGGTGGCATCGGCCAAATCCCGGCACTGTTCGTCCAAGGGCGTGTCTGTCACGGGGGTCGGCGCGGCCGTTTCCATAATCGGTGTAGATTCTTAACCAAGCGAGCCCGAAGCCTCGGCGACTCCGCAGCACTTCCCCGATCAGTCCGGCCTGCAGCGTTCCTGTACCGGCTTGATTCCCCGCTACGTTCCCAATCCCTTTCGTCCTCCCAGCCGGGAGAGCTCGTAACCATGGTGGCAACACCCTCCAGTCCTGCGGCCATCGAAGCCTTCCCCCACCTGCAGGCCACCAGCTCCTATGTGATTGCCGACATCGGCCTTGCCGATTTTGGCCGCAAGGAGCTCAATATCGCCGAGACCGAGATGCCGGGTCTGATGGCCCTGCGCAGCAAGTACGGCGCTGAGAAGCCGCTGCAGGGGGCCAGGATCGCCGGTTCTCTGCACATGACGATCCAGACGGCGGTTCTGATCGAGACCCTGGTGGCTCTCGGAGCCGAAGTGCGCTGGGCCAGCTGCAATATCTTCTCCACCCAGGACCACGCCGCTGCCGCCATTGCCGCGGCTGGCATTCCCGTTTTCGCCTACAAGGGCGAAACCCTGGATGAGTACTGGGCCTTCACCCACCGCATCCTCGAGTGGGGCGATGGTGGCACTCCCAACATGATCCTCGACGATGGCGGTGACGCCACCGGCCTGGTGATCCTCGGCACCAAGGCCGAGAAGGATCTGTCGGTGCTCGACAATCCCGGCAGCGAAGAAGAGATCGCCCTGTTTAAGTCGATCCGGGCCAAGCTGGCCGGCGACTCCACCTTCTACTCCCGCATCCACGCCAACATCCAGGGTGTCACCGAGGAGACCACCACGGGTGTGGCCCGCCTCTACCAGCTGCAGAAGAGCGGTGAGCTGCCCTTCCCGGCGATCAATGTCAACGATTCGGTCACCAAGAGCAAGTTCGACAACCTCTACGGTTGCCGCGAGTCGCTGGTCGACAGCATCAAGCGCGCCACCGATGTGATGGTGGCCGGCAAGGTCGCCCTGGTGATGGGTTACGGCGATGTCGGCAAGGGTTCGGCCCAGTCCCTGCGCGGCCTCGGTGCCTCGGTGATGATCGCTGAGATCGATCCGATCTGCGCCCTGCAGGCGGCGATGGAGGGCTACCGCGTGGTCCGCCTCGACGACGTGGTCAAGGATGTCGACATCTTTGTGACCGCCACCGGCAACTTCCAGGTGATCCGCCACGAGCACCTGATCCAGATGAAGGATCAGGCGATCGTCTGCAACATCGGCCACTTCGATAACGAGATCGATGTCGCCTCCCTCAAGCAGTACACCTGGGACAACATCAAGCCCCAGGTGGATCACATCATCCTCCCCAGCGGCAACCGCATCTTGCTGTTGGCCGAGGGCCGTCTGGTCAACCTGGGCTGCGCCACCGGCCACCCCAGCTTCGTGATGAGCAACTCCTTCACCAACCAGGTGCTGGCCCAGATCGAGCTGTTCACCAAGGGCGATCAGTATGCCCATGAGGTTTATGTGCTGCCCAAGCACCTCGATGAGATGGTTGCCCGCCTGCACCTCGACAAGATTGGTGCCAAGCTCACCGAGCTGACCTCCGAGCAAGCCGCTTATATCAACGTGCCGGTGGAAGGGCCCTACAAGCTGGAGCACTACCGCTACTGATCGATTCCATCCGAATCGTTTAGCCCCGATTGGGGCATCAGGGGCTGGGCCATGGGCTCAGCCCTTTTTCATGGCTTGCTGGCCCCCAATCCCCTGGCGGTCACCCGTCCGGCGGCGCCGTGCCGACCCGGCGCCAATGGCCGTTTGGGGGCGGACATGGGGCCGGGTAACCATGGAATAATGCCGAGGGTTTGTTTGGCTGGTGTGGCCCTCGATCTGGTGCAGAAGCTCCCCGAGCTGATCGGTTCTGCCGTTGAAGCCAATCCAGCATCCGGATATGCCGCGATCTTTGCGGCGATGTTTCTGGAAAACCTCTTTCCGCCGATCCCTTCGGAGCTGATCATGCCCCTGGGGGGCTTCTATGTGCGTGGCGGCCAGCTGGCCATGGTGCCCGTGGTGCTGGCGGGTCTGTTGGGCACGGTGCTCGGGGCCCTGCCCTGGTATGGGGTTGGTCGGCTGGTCAATGAACAACGGCTGGAGCGCTGGCTGGAGCGCCATGGCCGTTGGCTGGGCATCAGCCCCCAGGAGCTGCGCCGTACCCGCAGTTGGTTCAACCGCCACGGCACGGCCCTGGTGTTCTGGGGACGCTTGATCCCTGGCATCCGCACCCTGATCTCCGTGCCCGCCGGGATCGAGCTGATGCCGCTGCTGCCATTCCTGATCTGGACCACCGCCGGCAGCCTGATCTGGACCCTGCTGCTCACCCTGGCCGGTTACGGCCTCGGAGAGGCCTACGCCAATGTGGAGGTCTGGCTGGATCCGGTGGCCAAGGCGATCAAGGTGCTGCTGCTGCTGGCCGCCCTCGGCGGAGCGGCCTGGCTTGGTCTGCGGATCTGGAAGCGGAGCCAGAACGGTCACTGAGGCTGGCCCGCGCTGGTAGCCAACAAAAAAGGCGCTCCTGACGGAGCGCCCTGCTGGCTTCGTGCCACTTGATAGCCCGGCTGCTTCACTGGCACAAGTCCGGGCGGGCGCCGCCGCTCAGAACGGCACCTCTTCGTCGCTGGGCTCGCCGCCGCCGAAGCTGCCGCCGCCGCCGAAGCCACCCCCGGCTTCGGCATCCCGTTTGCTGCCCAGGAGTTCGAGGCGATCCACCCGGATCACTGGTTTGCTCCGCTCCTCGCCGGTGCTGCGGTCGGTCCAGCGGTCGAGCTTGAACGAGCCGATGATCCCCAGCAGGGAGCCCTTGCGGACGTAGTCGGCGGCGATCTGGGCCTGTTTGCCCCAGATCTCGAGGTTGAACCAGTCCGGTTCGTCGCCGGAGCTGCGGCGGTTCACGGCCAGGGTGAGGTTGGCGACCATGCTGCCGGATTCGAAGTAGCGCACCTCGGGATCACGGCCGGCCCGGCCGACGAGGGTGATGGAGTTGACGCCCATAGGAGTGGTTGGAAACGGTTGGGACAATGATGCGGCAACCCCAGGCTGGGAAGCCACGCCCCGTTCGTGCCACCCCCTGACATCACGGCGTCACTTCCCTTCTGCTGCCAGGGTTTCTGAGCGCGGCGCCACGGCCGATCGCCGGCCCCCTGCGCCCCGTCCCCAGCCTCGCTTCCCCAGGGCTGGCCAGGCCCAGCCCGACGTGTCGCCCGGCATCCGTGCCCGGCGGAGGCGCCACCTATGATCCGCCTTCTGGCTTGGCTGTCCCCGTGTTCTTCCGTCGCTTCCAGTTCTCGCGCGATATCGGCATCGACCTGGGAACGGCCAACACCCTCATGTATGTCTCCGGACGGGGCATCGTGCTGCAGGAACCGTCGGTGGTGGCGATCGATCTGGAGCGGAACGTGCCGATGGCGGTGGGGGATGAGGCCAAGCTGATGCTCGGCCGCACTCCGGGCAACATCCGCGCCGTGCGGCCCCTGCGCGATGGCGTGATCGCCGACTTCGACGCCGCCGAGCAGATGATCAAGACCTTCATCCAGAAGGGCAATGAAGGCCGCGGCGTGATTGCCCCCCGCTTGGTGATCGGCATCCCCAGTGGGGTCACCGGTGTGGAGCGCCGGGCCGTGCGCGAGGCGGGTCTGGCGGGGGCGCGCCAGGTGCATCTGATCGATGAGCCGGTGGCCGCTGCCATCGGAGCCGGCCTGCCGGTCACCGATCCGGTGGGCACCATGATCGTCGACATCGGCGGCGGCACCACCGAGGTGGCCGTGCTCAGCCTCGGTGGCACCGTGCTCAGCGAGTCGGTTCGGGTGGCCGGCGACGAACTGAGCGACGCGATCGGCGTCTATCTCAAGAAAGTGCACAACCTGGTGGTCGGTGAACGCACCGCCGAGGACATCAAGATCCGCATCGGTTCCGCCTTCCCCGACGACGCCCACGACGAGACCTCGATGGACGTGCGCGGCCTGCATCTCCTCTCGGGCCTGCCCCGCACGATCAATGTGCGCGCCGGCGATATTCGCGAGGCGATGGCCGAGCCCCTCAACGTCATCGTCGAGGCGGTCAAGCGCACCCTGGAGCGCACCCCTCCCGAGCTGGCCGCCGACATCGTGGATCGGGGCATCATGCTTGCCGGTGGCGGGGCCCAGGTTCGCGGCATCTGCGACCTGATCAGCCACGAAACCGGCATCCTCACCCACGTGGCTGAGGAGCCCCTGCTCTGCGTGGTCAATGGCTGCGGCATGGTTCTGGAGGATTACAAGCGTCTTGAGCGGGTGCTGGATACCCCCGACTTCGCCCGTCACCAATCCTGAATCCGATGCCGGCGCGCCGCTGGCTCCGTCTCTCCAACGGCGGCCTCCTTCCCCAGGTCTGGCCCTGGGTCCTGCTGCTCACTGCTCTCGGCCTGATCCGGATCAGCAAGGGAGCCTTCCTTTCGGATGCCTTTGCCTTGTTCAGCCGTCCGTTCTGGCCCGGCACCGCCCAGGCCGAATGGCTGCGCTCGGCCCGTCGTTTCGAAGACCGGGCCAGGCTCTCGGCCCTTGAGGCGGAGAATGCCCGCTTGCGGGGGTTGCTGGGCCTGCAGAAGGCCAATCCGACCCGGCTCACCGCCCCGGTGATCTCCCGGGATCCGGCCGGCTGGTGGCAGACCCTGCTGATCGGCCGCGGCTCCCTGGGTGGGGTCAAGGAGGGGGCTGCGGTGCTCGCCCCCGGCGGGCTGATCGGCCTGGTCTCCTCCGTCACCCCCACCACGGCCCGCGTCACGCTGCTCACCGATCCCTCCAGTCGCGTCGGCGTGCTGGTGCCTCGCACCCGCCATCACGGGCTGCTCAGCGGCATCGGCACCGATCGGCCCCTGATCCGTTTTCTGGAAAAGGATCCCGGCGCGGTGGCCGGAGATCTGGTCACCACCTCCCCCGCCAGCACCCTGGTTCCCCCGGACCTGCCGGTGGGGGTGATCCAGAAGGTTGATGTGGGCGCCGATCCCGCTCCGGAGGCGGTGGTTCAGCTGGCCGCCTCGGCGGCCTCCACCGATTGGGTCCAGGTGCTGCCGCGCTGATGGGCCTCCTCTCGCGGCAGCTCTGGTGTCTGGCCACGGTGCTGTTGGTGCCCCTGCTCACCCTGGCCTCCCCGGGTCCCCTCAAGCTGGCGGGTGTCGGTCCAGCCTGGGCCGTGCTCTGGCTGCTCCCCTGGGCGCTGGTCGATGGGCCCGTCTCGGGTTTGCTGGCCGGTGCCGCCGCCGGGCTGCTGGTGGATGGCCTCCAGCCCGGGGCGGTCAGCCAGTGGCCTGCCCTGATGCTGCTTGGCTTCTGGTGGGGGCGCCTGGGCCGTGGCGGGCCGCCCCTGGAGCGCAGTTTCAGCCTCGGACTGCTGGCGATGCTCGGCTGCCTGCTGCTCGATCTGAGCCTGATCCTGCAGTGGCTTGTGGCCAGCGCCCTGGGGCGGGGTGAGGGGCATCTCGGCGGCTCGGGGATCGATGCCGCCCTCCTGGCCCAGCCCGGCTGGCACCTCACGGACCTGGGCCAGGCGGGACTGCAGGTGCTGCTGGCCCGCATGCTGGTCACCGGTCTGCTGGCTCCGGTGCTCTGTTCGTTGCAGATGGTGCTCTGGCGCCAGGTTGTCGGGGGGGCCTGGCGACGCTGATGGACTGCGGGAGCACCTCCGTGAGGGAATCAGACAGCGCTGGCCGCCTGCCTTCCACGGCCAGGGTTGCAGCCACAGCCACTGCCCAGGCCACCAGGGCTTCGAAGGTGAAGCTCGCCAGCCGCTGGCTGCTGCGCGGCCTGCTGGCGCTCCCCCTGCTGCTGGCCGCCGGCTGCGGCCCGACGCCGCCTCCGCAGGCCGGGGCAGACCGGCCGCGGCAGCTCACGGTCTGGACCCTGGACCTGGCTCCCCGCTTTGCGCCCTACATGGGGCGGGTGATCAACGCCTGGGAGCAGCGCCATCCGGGGGTGACGGTGCGCTGGGTGGATGTGCCCTGGAGCTCGGTGGAACGCAAGTTGCTGGCGGCGGTGTTCGCCCGCACCGCCCCCGATCTGGTCAACCTCAACCCCCCCTTCGCCGCCAACCTGGCCAGCAAGGGAGGCTTGCTCGACCTCGACACGGTTCTGCCCGCCGATGCCAGTGCCGCCTACCTGCCCACCGCCTGGCAGGCGGGGCGCCAGGGGGGGCGCCAGTTCGCCATCCCCTGGTATCTCACCAGCCGGGTGACCCTCGCCAACCGCCGTCTGCTGGCCCAGGCCGGCTATGCGGCACCGCCGCGGCGCTGGGAGGAGGTGCCGGCCTACGCCGAGGCGATCCGGCGTCGCACCGGCCGCTATGCCCTGTTCGTGACGGTGGTGCCGGACGACTCGGCGGAACTGCTCGAATCGATGGTGCAGATGGGGGTGGAGCTGCTCGATCGTCGCCAGCGGGCGGCCTTCAACACCCCGGCGGGTCGGCGCGCCTTCGCCTTCTGGAGCGATCTCTACCGCCGGGGACTCCTGCCCCGTGAGGTGGTGAGCCAGGGCTACCGGCGGGCGATCGAGCTCTACCAGGCCGGCGATCTGGCCCAGGTGGCCAGCGGCCCGGACTTTCTGCGCAACCTGCAGACCAATGCCCCCGGCATCGCCGCCGAGACCGCGCCCTTCCCGCCCCTGACCGGCCCCGCCGGCGAGACCAATGTGGCCGTGATGAATCTGGTGGTGCCCAGCCGCAGTCCGATGGCCGCCGAAGCCGCCAGCTTTGCTCTGTTTCTCACCAACGGCGCCCAGCAGCTGGCCTTCGCCCGGGAGGCACGGGTGCTGCCCTCGGCGCGCAGCGCCCTGGATCAGCTGGGCCGGGAGCTCGCCCTCCCGGCCCCCACCGGCCGCGGCGGCACGGAGCAGGAGCGGACCCAGGCCTCCCAAGACCGGCTGGTGCGCCAGGCCCGCGCCCTGGCGGCCGCCAACCTGGAGAGCGCCCGGGTGCTGGTGCCAGCCACCCCGGGGGTGAAACGGCTGCAGGCCATCCTTTACACCCAGCTGCAGCGAGCCATGTTGGGCCAGATCAGCAGCGATGCGGCCCTGGCGGAGGCGGCCCGGCAGTGGGACCGCTACGCCGCGGCGCGCTGGCCCTGAGGCGCTTCGGCGTCCCTGGCGCTGACGATCCGCTGTGGTCCTGCAGCCCGTGCCGCAGCGAACGCGGCCGGAGCATCGGGACCGCCCTCGGCAGCGTCATTGAGAAATCCGCAAAAAAGCTTAAATCCTTCAAATCCCTTGCCCTGGCAGGATTTGAAGGGGGTGACTGGGATCGCCTGGGGCGGGTATGGTTGCGATTCTTCATCCGGTGTCCGTCGGCGCCTCCCCCATGCCCATGTCCGTGGAGATCAAGCCCGTTCACCCCCAGGTCGAGGCCTGTTCTTCATGGTCCCCTGGCATCGAGCCTGGCCCAGCCCAAGCCGATGCAGCCCGCTCGCCGCTGGCCGGTGCTCACGGCCTCGATGGCGATGGCGATGGTGATGGCGCCGATCTGGAGCCGATCGGTGCCGGCTCGGGATCCTCGTCCGATCAGCCCCAGCGTCCCCGCGCCACCCTGCTGGTGGTGGACGATGAGCCGGCGGTGCGCCGGGTGCTGGTGATGCGGCTGCAGCTGGCCGGCTACCACGTGGTCTGCGCTGAGGATGGCGAGCAGGCCTTGGCCCTCTTCCATCAGGAGCAGCCCGATCTGGTGGTGCTCGACGTGATGCTGCCCAAGCTCGATGGCTTCGCTGTCTGTCGTCGCCTGCGGGCTGAATCCTGTGTGCCGATCATCTTCCTCTCCGCCCTCGATGCGATCAGCGAGCGGGTGGCGGGTCTCGACCTCGGCGCCGACGACTACCTTCCCAAGCCGTTCAGCCCCAAGGAGCTGGAGGCCCGCATCGCCACGATCCTGCGCCGGGTCGGCCGCGGTTCGGCCACTGCCGAGCCCCGCGAACAGCCCAGCGGCAGCGGCGTGATGCGGGTGGGCGATCTGGTGGTGGACACCAACCGACGCCAGGTGACCCGCGATGGGGCACGGATCGCCCTGACCTACACCGAGTTCAGCCTGCTGGAACTTCTCTTCCGCGAGCCCGGCCGGGTGGTGCCGCGGGCCGAAATCCTGGAGCAGCTCTGGGGTTATCCGCCGCGCCGCGCCGCTGACCTGCGGGTGGTCGACGTCTATGTGGCCCGCCTGCGGGGCAAGCTCGAACCCGACCCCCGCAATCCGGAGCTGATCCTCACCGTGCGCGGCACCGGCTATGCCTCCCAGCGCATGGCCGACAATTCCCTGGCCGCGGCGGGCTGAATCCTTGCCCCTGCGGGCCGGTTGACCTCGGGCGGGCGGCGCTCCTGCAGGATGGGCCGGCATCCCCCCCGAACCCCTTGTCGGATCTGCGCGAGACCCGCCTGGAGAAGGCCCGCAGCCTCGAAGCCATCGGCAGGCCCCCCTACGCCCTCGGGTTCAGCCCCAGCGACCGCACCGAAGCGCTGCAGCAGGCCCACGCCGACCTGGCCAACGGTGAGGAGCGGCAGGTGGCGGTGGCGGTGGCCGGCCGGGTGATGACGCGGCGTGTGATGGGCAAGCTGGCCTTCTTCACCCTGGCCGATGAGAGTGGCACGATCCAGCTCTACATCGAGAAAGCCGCCCTGCAGGCGGCCCACCCCGACAATCCCGAGGCCTTCGCCCAGCTCACCTCCCTGGTTGATGCGGGCGACTGGATCGGTGTGACCGGCAGCCTGCGCCGCACCGACCGCGGCGAGCTTTCGGTGAAGGTGGCCGACTGGACGATGCTCAGCAAGGCGCTGCAGCCCCTTCCGGACAAGTGGCACGGCCTGGCCGATGTCGAGAAGCGCTACCGCCAGCGCTACCTCGATCTGGTGGTCTCCCCCCACACCCGCGAGACCTTCCGCCGCCGCGCCCGCATCGTCAGCACCCTGCGGCGCTGGCTGGATGATCGCGGCTTCCTCGAGATCGAGACGCCGGTGCTGCAGACCGAGGCCGGCGGCGCCGACGCCCGGCCGTTCGAGACCCATCACAACGCCCTCGATCTGCCCCTCACCCTGCGCATCGCCACCGAACTCCACCTCAAGCGGCTGGTGGTCGGAGGCTTCGAGCGGGTCTATGAGCTGGGCCGGATCTTCCGCAACGAGGGGGTGAGCACGCGCCACAACCCCGAGTTCACCTCGGTGGAGATCTACCAGGCCTATGCCGACTACCACGGCATGATGGAGCTCACCGAGCAGCTGATCGTTGCCGCGGCTCTCGAGGTTTGCGGCGGCACGCGGATCAGCTATCAGGGCACCGAGGTGGATCTGACCCCTCCCTGGCGCCGGGCCACCATGCACGATCTCGTCCGAGAGGCCACAGGGCTTGATTTTGTGGCCTTCGACGGCCCCGATCCGCTCGAGAGCCGGGCCCGCGCCGCTGCCGCCATGGCCGAGGCGGGTTTGCAGGTGCCCGATGCGGCCGATTGCCTCGGCCGGCTGTTGGTGGAGGCCTTCGAGCAGGCGGTTGAGGCCAGCCTGATCCAGCCCACCTTCGTGCTCGATTACCCGGTGGAGAATTCACCGCTGGCCCGGGCCCACCGCAGCAAGCCCGGTCTGGTTGAGCGCTTCGAGCTGTTCATCGTGGGCCGCGAGACCGCCAATGCCTTCAGTGAGCTGATCGACCCCCTCGATCAGCGCCGCCGCCTCGAAGCCCAGCAGGAGCGGCGCCGGGCCGGGGATCCCGAGGCCCAGACCGTGGATGAGGATTTCCTCCACGCCCTCGAGGTGGGCATGCCCCCCACCGGCGGCCTGGGCATCGGCATCGACCGTCTGGTGATGCTGCTCACCGACAGCCCCTCGATCCGCGATGTGATCGCTTTCCCGCTGCTGCGACCCGAAACCCGCCCCTCGGGCGTCCCCGCCGGGCAGCCCTGAGCGGCGATCAGGGGGCCGCCGGCTCGGTCGGGGTGGGCGCAATGGGATAATGGGTTCGTGCAGGCAATCTCTCCAGCGGGGCACTCCATTCCATGAGCGGCGAGCGCGTCGGTTTTCGCTTCAAACACGCCGATGCTGTGGTGAAGCGCAATCCCCAGGGGCGCTCGCGCCGCGGCTGGGTGATGGAGCCTGTGGAGCAGACCACCAGCCGTGGCACGAAGATGCCCGCCTACCGGATTCGTTGGCGCGACAGTGAGCGTCCCGAGATCGTTCTGCAGCACATGCTGATCGCGGATCCCGATCCAACGCCGCCCCCAGAGGGTGTGAGCCTGGTGCCGCCGGCCCCGAAGGGCTAGGCCAGGACCCTGCCTCCGGCCCCCTGAGGGAGGCCCCCGAGGCTTCAGAGCCAGCCCCGCAGCAGGTAGACCCCAAGCCCCAGCAGTTCCTTCACCGATCGGGTGGTGGAGGCCAGGGCATCGGAGCTGGGCAGGAGATCCATCAGCACGCTTTCAACCGTGGGCCGGCCCGAGAGCCCGCGCGCCGGCAGCTGGTAGTCGCAGGCCACCGGCACGATCTGCAGCTCGGTGCGGCGACGGAAGGTGGCGGTGGCCCGAGGCAGGTGGCTGGCGCTGGTGACCAGCAACAGCGATCGCCAGCCCCGCTCCCTGGCGATGGCCGCGATCGCCACGGCCTCTTCGGCGGTGTTGCGCGGGGTTTCGCTGCGCACGATCCGATCGGGCGGAACCCCAAGCTCCGTCGCCAGGGTGGCGGCATAGCTGGCTTCGGGGGGCAGGGGATCGTCGCCGCTGAAGCTCACCCGGCCCCCCGAGACCACCAGCCAGGGGGCCTTGCCCTGCCGGATCAGATCCACGCCTGTCAACAGCCGATCCGCCGCATCGGACACCTCCACGCGCCGCCTGGGGGGCAGGGGTGGCACCAGGCCACCCCCCAGCACCAGCACCGCGTCGGCGTTGGGCAGCGGCAGCGGCGTCAGGGCCGTGGCCCGATCCTCCAGGCTCCGCACCAGCTGCCGGCTGACGAGCGGCATCGAGGCCAGCCAGAGCACCGCCAGTCCTGAGGCCGAGAGCAGGGGGCCCCAGCGGCGCCGCCGCCCTAGCAGCCCCAGGCTGAGCAGCACCAGGGAGGCCCCCAGGGGGTAGACCAGCTGCGGGAGCAGCTTGGAGAGCAGGAATCCCATCGTTTCAGCCCTGGCGCCGCCTGAGGGACTCCAGCTCCTGCTCGGTCTCGAAACTGGCCCAGGCCCGCTCCAGCTCCTCCATCGGGGACGCCTTCGCGCTGTCCTGACCTTGCTTCTCCCTGCCGCCGTCGGCGGCCGCGCCCTGGCCCCCCTGCCCTGGAGCCTGCGCCGCGGCGGCCCTGGCGGTGAGCTGCTGAAGATCCCGCTCCACCGCCGTGAAGCGCTCACCCACCTCGCCGAGGGTCTGCCAGCGGCTGCGGCCCTGCTCCATCAGGGTGGCGATGTGGGCTTCGGCCCGCTCGGCCAGATCGCCAGCACCGGCGCCCTCGGCCCGCTTCACCCGCTCCTTCCACTGGCGGATCTCACCCGCCAGCCGCAGCAGGCCTTGCCGCTGCAGTTCGGCCTCCTGCCGCAACCGAAGCCGCTCCTCCAGCAGCCGCTGCTGGCGCTCCCGTTGCTCCTGCTCCGCCAGGAGGGCCTCCTGCTGGGGATTGGCGCGCAGGAAGGCCTGCAGACGCTGCTCCAGCCGGGCTTCGAGCTCCTCCAGCCAGCTGCTGCTGCTCATGCTTCCGGCGCCCGGGTGATCAGAGGCGCCTCGATCTCCTGCTGCAGCGGCGTGATCGCCGCCTCGCGGGAGCGCAGCAGCAGTTGGGTAAGTCGGGCGATGGCGCCCTCGCCCAGATCCTGCTCGGAGATGCGATCGAAGGCGCGGCGGTAGAGCTCCTCCAGCTCGGCGATCAGCCCCTCGCGGGTGTCGCGCATCGCCTGGCGCTGGTCCTCACGGCTCATCGGGGGTTCCGCAGGGGTGGAGAGGGGGATGGGGCGCGGCGCCGTCGCGGCATCGCTCTGCCCCAGAGTCTGCCTGGGCCAGCAGGTGCAGCGACAGATCGTCGGCGCTGTCACTCCAGCGGTCGAGGGGGCGCCAGCCCGCCTCGGCCGCCAGGGCGAGGAACGTCGCCGGCGTGTACTTGACGCTGTATTCGCTCACCAGCGCTTCGCCTGCCGCGAACGGCCAGCGCCGGCCCGCCAGCTCCACGGTCTGCGCCTGGCGGCTCACCAGCTCCATGGCGATTCGGCTGGGGCCCGGCTCCCAACGGGCCCGG
Source organism: Cyanobium sp. (assembly GCA_044360135.1). Classification (GTDB taxonomy): domain Bacteria; phylum Cyanobacteriota; class Cyanobacteriia; order PCC-6307; family Cyanobiaceae; genus Cyanobium. The sequence continues at coordinate 27,974 of JBIKKX010000026.1, read as the reverse complement.
TAGCGGAAGCTGGCCGGATCGAAGTCTCCCGCCAGCTCCCGGTTGAGCCGCCGCAGCAGGTTGAGGGCGAAGGCGGCCGAGACGCCGGCGGCATCGTCGTAGGCGGCTTCCAGTCGGGCGGCTTCACGGGGCTGGTCGATGCCGATCAGCAATCGGCCGCCGGGCCCCAGCAGCCGCCGGAAGCCCTGCAGCAGCTGCCGGGCCTCGGTGGGGGTGAAGTTGCCCAGGGAGCTGCCGGGGTAGAAGCCCAGCCGCGGCCGCCCCTGCAGCAGGGGGTGGTGGGGCAGCTGGTCGAGTTGGGTGTAGTCGCAGCAGATGCCCAGCACCGGCACGGCGGGGTGGCGGGCCTGCAGGCTGGCGCAGGCCGCCTCCAGGTGGTCGGCGCTGATGTCGAGGGCGGCATAGGCCGCCGGGCGCAGGGCCTCCAGCAGCGGACCCACCTTGCGCAGATTGCCGGCCCCGAACTCGACCAGCACCGGAGCGCCCGCCAGGCCCTCCCCCAGCGCCATGGCCAGCTCCGGGGCCCTCTGCTCCAGCAGGGCCGTTTCGGTGCGGGTCAGGCTGTATTCGGGTTGCTCGGTGATCGCCTCGAACAGCCGGGAGCCCTCGGCGTCGTAGAGGAGCCAGGCGGGCAGCTGCCGGGGGCTGCGGGCCATGCCCTCAAGCACCAGCTGGCGCAGGTCGGCCGCGGCGGGGTGGAGATCGATCCAGTGGTGGCGCGCTGTGGGATCGGGCCTCGCCGGCCGCGCCATCGCGCTGTCTTCACCGGGGCCGATGGTCTGCGGGGGCGGGCTGGAGGGCGCTGGCGGGGTGACCGGGAGCCTGGAAACCATCGGGCTGCTGCAGCCACGCTGCATCGACCCTATCGGGCCAAGGCTGTGGCCTGGCCGGTCCCCCTGCCCGCAGCCTCCGCACGGCCTCAGCCTCAGGCGTTGTCGCGGGCCAGCCGCAGGCCGCTGGCCATCCAGCGGCTCGCCGGTGGGAAGAAGTTTCGGTAGGTGTGCCGCGCCGGCCCGGCGTGGGCGGCGGGGGTAAGGAAGGCGCCGCCCCGCAGCACGAACTGGGAGCTCATGAACTTGCCGTTGTATTCCCCCACCGCTCCCGCCGCGGCCCGGAAGCCCGGATAGGGACGGTAGGGGCTGCCGGTCCACTGCCAGAGCACCCCGTGGGCCTGGGGCAGGCTGCCGCTGGCGGCGAGGGTCTCCCATTCGGCCTCGCTGGGCAGCCGCGCCCCGGCCCAGCGGGCATAGGCATCGGCTTCGAACCAGCTCAGGTGCCGCACCGGCGCCTGCGGTTGGCGCGGCAGGCGACCCGCCAGGCTGAACTCGGAGTCGTCACGCCAGTAGCGGGGCGCCTGCCAGCCGTGCTGCTGCAGCACCGCCCAGCCCTCGCTCATCCACAGCTCCGGCCGCCGGTAGCCGCCATCGGCGATGAAGGCGGCGTAGTCGCCGTTGTTCACCAGCCGGCTGGCGATGGCGAACGGCTCCAGCCACACCTGGTGGCGGGGGGCCTCGTTGTCGAAGTGAAAGCCGCTCAGGGGGGTGGGGGGATGGCTGCCGCCGCTGGGGGCGCCCGGATGCCCGATCGCCACCAGGCCCCCCGGGTGGTCCAGCCAGCCGGCCGGCTCCTGGCTGTCCTCCAGTCCCTCTTGCCAGGCTTGCTGGAAGGCCGCCTCCGGTCCGCTGGGGCCAGCCTCGTAGGCGGGTTCGAGGGGGTTGCGGGAGAAGCCGTCGAGCAGGTCCATCAGCAGCAGCTCCTGGTGCTGCTGTTCGTGCTGCAGGCCGAGTTCGAGCAGCGCCAGCAGTGGTGTTTCGGTGTTGGTCGGGGGCTGGGCCAGGCCCTCGAGCAGCTGCGCCAGGGCCGCGCCGATCCGCCGGCGCCAGGCGAGCACCTCAGCGATTGAAGGCCTGCTGAGCAGGCCACGCTCGGGCCGCGGATGGCGGGCGCCGACAGCGTCGTAGTAGCTGTTGAACAAGTACCGCCAGCGCGGCTCGGCCGGTTCGAAGGCCAGGGCGTGCGTGTCCGCCAGGGGGCGCAGCACGAACTCCTCGAAGAACCAGGCGGTGTGTCCCAGATGCCATTTGGGCGGGCTGGCATCGGCCATGCCCTGCAGCATCAGATCCTCCGGCTCCAGGCCTGCAATCAGGGCCTCGCTGCGGGCCCGCACCGCCGCCAGGCGCTGGGCCAGGGCAAGGGCCGGGGGGAGGGACTGGGCTTGGTGGCGGCCGGCGGCCACGGCGGCGGTAGTCATGCGAGCGCCCAAATCGCCGTGTGACCTTAGGAAGGTTCTCTACGATCCGGCCACGCAAGCACGCACCGGCAGGTCAGCAGCGATGGGCGGGATCAGCGAAGGGTTCAGTGCAGCCGTGGGGAACACCCCCCTGATTCGCCTGCGGGCCCTGAGTGAGCTCACCGGCTGCGAGATCCTCGGCAAGGCGGAGTTCATGAACCCCGGCGGTTCGGTCAAGGACCGGGCCGCCCTCGGCATCCTGCGCGAGGCGGAGCGCTCCGGGGAGCTTCGGCCTGGCGGCACCGTGGTGGAGGGCACCGCCGGCAACACCGGCATCGGCCTGGCCCACCTCTGCAACGCCCTCGGCTACCGCGCCCTGATCGTGATCCCCGAAACTCAGTCGGCCGAGAAGATCGGCCTGCTGCGCAGCCTCGGGGCCGAGGTGCGCACCGTGCCGGCCGTGCCCTACGCCGACCCCAACAACTATGTGAAGTTGTCCGGCCGGATCGCCGCTGAGATCCCCGGCGCTGTCTGGGCCAACCAGTTCGACAACCTCGCCAACCGCCGCGCCCACTACGAGTCCACCGGCCCGGAGATCTGGGAGCAGTGCGACGGCAACATCGATGCCTGGGTGGCGGCCACCGGCACCGGCGGCACCTACGCCGGTGTGGCGCTGTTTCTCAAGGAGCGCAGCGAGCGGGTGCGCTGCGTGCTCGCCGATCCCCACGGCAGTGCGCTGCACAGCTGGGCCACCAGCGGCGAGCTGCGCAGCGAGGGGAGCTCGATCACCGAGGGGATCGGCAACAGCCGTGTCACCGCCAACCTGGCCGGGGCTCCGATCGACGATGCGGTGCGGATCGGAGACCAGGACGCCCTCGACACCCTCTATCGGCTGCTCTGGCAGGAGGGCCTGTTTCTGGGTGGCTCCGTGGGGATCAATGTCGCCGCTGCCCTGGAGACCGCCCGGCGGCTGGGGCCCGGTCATCGGATCGTGACCGTGCTCTGCGATGGCGGTGACCGCTACCGCTCCCGCCTCTATGAGCAGGCCTGGCTCGAAGGCCGCGGCCTGCGTCAGCCCCTGCCCTCCCCCGTCCAGCCCAGCGCCCTGGCTCCCTCCTGAGCCGGGGGTCCCGAACCCAGCGCCTCCCCCGTCCAGCGTCTTGAACCACACCGCCATGCCCCAACCCGGCCAGCTGATCGGGGAGCGTTACCGGTTGGAGCGCGCTGTGGCGGAATCGCCGCATCAGGGCGTGCTCTGGCTGGCCCGCGACACCCTCGCCGCTGAGGCGCCAGTGGCGCTGCGACAGCTGGCGGCTGGCAGCGATCCGCAGGCGGTGACCGAGCTGGCCACGAGGCTGCAGGGGGTGCTCCATCCCCAGGTGCCCCGCTTCGGGGCGGTGATCCGCCAGGGCGAGGCGCTCTGGCTGGTGCGCGACTGGCAGGCCGGGCGCACCTACGCCCAGTTGCTCGAAGCCCGGCGGGAGCGCCAGTTGGTCTTTGGCGCCGGGGAGGTGCTGCTGCTGCTGCGCCAGCTGCTGCCGGTGCTGGCCGCCCTGCACGGCCAGGACCTGATCCATGGCGATATCAGCCCCGCCAACCTGCTGCGCCGCGACCGCGACGGGCTGCCGGTGCTGCTCGACTTCGGCCTGGCCCGCGGTTGGCGCGACAGTGGTGCCGTGGCGGCTGGGGCTGCCGGTGGCGAAACCCTGGTGGGGGCCACGCCGGGCTATGCCCCTCCGGAGCTGCTCCGCGGTGAGCCCGCCGCCCCCTGGATGGACCTCCATGCCCTCGGGGTGGTGGCCCTGGTGCTGCTCAGTGGCGACCCCCCCGCCTCCCTGCTCGATCCGGCCACCCTGGCCTGGAGGTGGCCGGTGGCCCTGGAGGCCGAACCGGCCCTGCGCCAGCAGCTGGAGCGCCTGCTCAGCCCCGATCCATCCCGCCGCTTCAGCGGCGCCGCCGCGGCCCTGGCCGCCGTCCAGGCCCTGCCGATGCCTGACAGCACCGGTCCGGTGCCTCGCGCCGACCGCACCCTGGTGCTCGTTCCCCAGGCCCCGGAACCGTCCGGCTCCAGCTCGGAGCCGCCGCCGGCCCCCGCTTCTGAGGCCGCCGCGGCTTTCCTCCCGAACTCCCTGGAGGTTGAACCCGCTGCCGACCAGATGGAGGAGGCTGCCCTCGCTGCCGCTGCCGTGCCTCCCCCACGGCAAGCCCCCGCGGCACCGCCAGAACCCTCCTCCTCCGGCCCCGATGCCAGAGATCCGAACCCCGAACCCGATCCGGTTCCTGCCAGGGAACCCAGGGGTGGGCAGGCCCGGGGCCGGCTGATCCAGCGGGAGGAGGCCGCTGAAGGGGGCCTCTGGCCGGTGCTGATCGCCCTGGTGCTCTCGGCCGTGCTGGGCACCGCCCTGGGCTGGTGGTGGCTGGGCCGGAGCCGCGGGCCCGCAGCTCCCACGGCGGTGGTGGAGGTGCCCACCAGCCTGCCCCCGGCCGAGGTGGACCAACGACAGCAGCTGCTCAACCGCCTGCGGGCGCTGCAGATCGATCGGGGCTGGTTCCTCAGCCTCGTGGACGCCAGCCTGATGGCCCAGTACCCCGAGCGCAAGGGAAGGTTGCCGAGCGACTCGCTGGAGGATGCGCCGTTGCGCAAGGTCTGGAATGAACTCGCCGAGGAATGGCTGGCCCGGGTGGAGCAGATCCCGATGCCGCTGCGCAGCCGTCTGGGCGGCTTCCGCGCCTCCGACTGGGAGCGGCGCCAGCAGGCGCTGGTGGAGCAGGGCCTGAGTCCGTCGGTGCTCGCCCAGCTGGTGTCGGGCAGCACCCGGGCCCTGTTGCCCGGCAACAGCGCCGGCACCATGCCGCCGGAGCCCTTCCGCCAGCTCTGGTACGCCTCGGCGGAGACGACCCTGGAAAACCTCCGGCTCGATCCGATCCAGCTGCGTCCGGAGGTCACCGAGGTGATGGCAGCCGATGTGCCGGCCAGCGGGGCCCGGCTGTTCGCCATTCGGCTGCCGCCCGACCACAGCCTGGCCCTGGGGGTCAACGGCACGCCGCTGCTGCAGATGGCGGTGTTCGCCGCCGATGGCACACCGCTCTCGCCCCGGGGGGCGCTGCGGGTGGTCAGCCTTGGCCGCCAGAAGACCTCACCGGTGCAGCTGCTCGTCACCAACGAGGGTGTGGCCTCCGCCCGGATCAGCCTCTCCCTGCGCGCCGATCCCCCTGCCGCCGAACCCAGCGGGGAGAGCACCACGCTCCCCAGCAGCGCCCCTGAGGGCCAGTCTCCGGAGGCGACTCCCGCCGCCCCCCAGCCGCCCCCGGCCAGCGAGGGAGCGGGCTCACTGACCCCAGCCGCTCCCGAACCAGCCGCTGGCCCCGCGCCACCGCCATCCGCTGAGCAGCCAGCCCCCGTTTCGGCGCCACCGTCGCCGCCGCCATGATGTCGCCTCGGCCGCGGTCGATCAGATCCTGGCGATGGCGGCCCTGGCTTCCTTCGCCTCCACCCGGCGCTTCTCCTCATGGCGCTTGTCGTGGAGCTTGCGGCCCCGGCCCAGGCCGAGGGTGAGCTTGATCCAGGAGCCCTTCAGGTGCAGGTTGAGGGGGATCAGGGTGAGGCCCTTCTGCTCCAGGGCCACCCGCAGCCGCTCGATTTCACGGCGGTGGGCCAGAAGCCGGCGGGTCCGCAGGGGTTCGTGGTTGAAGTAGGGCCCGGCGTGGCTGTGGGGCGAGATGTGGACGTTGAGCAGCTGCAGCTCGCCGTTTCGGATCAGGCAGAAGCCGTCGCGCAGGTTGCACTGCCCGGCCCGGATCGATTTCACCTCCGTGCCGAGCAGCTCGATGCCGGTCTCGAGGGTTTCAAGGATCTCGTACTGATGGCGAGCGAAGCGGTTGTCGGCCAGCAGTCGCTGGGCCGGATCCCCCTTGCTGCCGCCCCCCCGTCTGCCGGGCCCCTTGGCCATGGTCTGCCCCGTTGTCCGCCGGTCTGCCCCGACCCTAGGCAGCGGCCGGTACCCTCCACCCATGGCGATCATCTCCTCCGGATCGGATCGGCCCCGTCAGCCCCGGGAGCCTGCCCCCGCCAGTGGGGCGTCGCCGCGGCGGTCCGCAGCCCGGCGCAGCGGCCTGCTGGATCCGGGCCCCGATCCTGGCGGCAGCGTTGGCGAGGGGGGGGAGCCAGGGTCGGATCAGGTGGCCGCGGGGCCGGAGGCTTCTGCCGCCACGGCCCACCAGCGGGAGGATGGCCTGCGCCCCCGACGCCTGGCTGATTACATCGGCCAGGCGGAGCTCAAGCAGGTGCTGAGCATCGCCGTGCAGGCGACCCGCAGCCGCGGCGAGGCCCTGGACCACGTGCTGCTGCACGGCCCGCCCGGCCTGGGCAAGACCACCATGGCCCTGGTGCTGGCCGAGGAGCTGGGGGTCCGCTGCCGGATCACCAGTGCGCCGGCCCTGGAGCGTCCGCGCGACATCGTCGGACTGCTGATGAACCTGCAGCCCCGCGAGGTGCTGTTCATCGATGAGATCCATCGTCTCAATCGGGTGGCGGAGGAGCTCCTCTATCCGGCCATGGAGGACTTCCGCCTCGACCTCACCGTTGGCCAGGGCAGCACGGCCCGTACCCGCAGCCTGCCCCTGGCCCCGTTCACCCTGGTGGGTGCCACCACCCGCGCCGGGGCACTCAGCTCGCCGCTGCGCGATCGGTTCGGCCTGATCCAGCGGCTGGAGTTCTACGCCCTCACCGATCTTGAGGCGATCGTCGAGCGGGCGGCTCGGCTGCTCCAGCTCGACCTGGAGGCCGCGGCGGCTCTGGAGGTGGCCCGCCGCTGCCGCGGCACGCCGCGCATCGCCAACCGCCTGCTGCGTCGGGTCCGGGATGTGGCGGCGGTGGGGGGCCAGGGGCGGATTGGCGCGGAGCTGGTGGACGAGGCCCTGCGGCTGCACCGGGTTGACGGCCGCGGCCTCGATGCCAGCGACCGCCGTCTGCTGCGGCTGCTGCTCGATGGCCACGGCGGCGGTCCGGTGGGGCTTGAGACCCTCGCCGCCGGCCTGGGGGAGGATCCGGCCACCCTGGAGGCCGTGGTCGAGCCCTACCTGCTGCAGCTGGGCTTCCTGCAGCGCACCCCCCGCGGTCGGGTCGTGACCGAAGCCGGCCGCGCCCACCTGGCGGTCAGCGCTGAGCGGGCCGAGCCATGAGAGGTCCCGATCCGAGGGCAGGCGGGCGCCGGCGCAGCGTCGGATGGGGAGCGGCGGCTGGCTGGCTTCGCTGCAGGCCCGCGGGTGGGCCCCCCGCTCGGACCCCGTGGCGAGGACCCCAGGGCCTGAGCGGGCTGGTCATCGTCCTGCTGCCGAGGCTGATGGCCCTGGTGCTGCCGCTGCTCCTGGCTGTGGGGCCCTGCCAGGCCATCGACGCCGTCGCTGCGCCGTCCCCTCCACCCACGCGTTCCCCTGGCGCTGCCTCGCCCCTGGCACCGCTGTTCCAGCAGGCCCTCGAGGCCAGTCGGGCCGGCCGTTTCGATCTCGCTCTGCCGCTCTGGAGCCGGGTGCTGGAGCTGGCCCCGCAGGATGCCGCGGCCTGGAGCAACCGCGGCAATGTGCGCCTTGGCCTGGGGGACGCCCTTGGAGCCATCGCCGATCAGGACCATTCCCTGGAGCTGGAGCCCGACAACCCCGATGCCCACCTCAACCGGGGCACCGCCGAGGAGGCCCTGGGCCGCTGGGAGGCGGCGGCAGACGATTACCACTGGATTCTGGATCGGGACCCGGTCGAAGCCTCGGCCCTGTACAACCTCGGCAATGTCGAGGGATCCCGCGGTGACTGGCCGGCAGCCCGCGACCGCTTTGAGGCGGCGGCCGCCGCCAGGCCCGGTTTCGCCATGGCCCGCTCCAGCGCCGCCCTGGCCGCTTTCCAGCTGGGGGATCTGGCTGCCGCTGAGCGGGAGCTGCGCAACCTGATCCGCCGCTATCCCCTGTTCGCCGATGCCCGGGCCGGCCTCACCGCCCTGCTCTGGCAGCGGGGCGCCGCCGGCGAGGCGGAGAGCAACTGGGCTGCGGCCTCCGGCCTCGATCCCCGCTACCGCCAGAGCGACTGGCTCCTGCAGATCAGGCGCTGGCCGCCGGCTCCGGTGGCGGCGCTGGAGCGGTTTCTGTCGTTGCAGCGACAAGCTTAAGGGCTGAAAAAAGTCGGTCCTGATGGCGAGTGTGTTATTTCCAGTGTGAATGAAGAGCCATGTCATTGAGATAATAAATCTGCCAAAGGATTGTGCTGATCCCGCAGAGCCAGGCAACCTGGCGATAGCGTTGGTTGTGTTGACTCAGTGCCAGGCACCCCGCCAGCGCCACGATGATCAGCGGAGCGGCGATTTTTACGGCATAGCGGAGGCGCAGATAGATCACCAGCCAGGCGGGCGTAATCACACAGATCGCCGCGATCAGCGCGCCCCAGAGCAGGAAGCGATTGCGCGTAATTTTGTTTTGATGCAGATAAACAAGGGCGATCGGCACAAGCATGAACTTGAATACATTCCAGATGTTAGGAATGCTGCGCGCCGCTGAAACACCGACAAAATCCAGGTATAAGGAGGGATACTTCAGGGCGATGGCTGGAAAGGATTCGGCGCCGCCAAAGGTGTTGAGTCTGATGTTTTCCATGCTGGCGCTCAGGCTCTGGGAGACAGGGCCGGAGAACTGATGATATCCAAAGAATTCAGCATAGGCGCTCAGGAAGGCTATCAGGCTCCTTGATCCGTCGAAGGGGTTGGCGCCTTGGAGGACCAATCCGGGTAGCAGCAATAGAAACAACCATCCCAGGGTGTAAAGGAACGTCAGGCCGGCATGGCGCTCGCCGCTGCGGTGCTCCCACCAGAACCAAAAAGCGGCAAGAATGATCGCCGCCAGGATCATGTCGACCTTGCATAGACCAAAGGCGGCCAGAAAGAGGGCGGTCCAGATTCGTGGCCAGCGGCCGCTGGCGGCAAAGAAGAACAGATTCAATAGGGTTGCCGAAAAGAGATCGCTGGAGGGCTGCAGAAGCTGGAAGCCCGAACTTGCGATGATCAGGTAGGCCAGAATGCGGAAGGGCTGATTGGCGATGAATCTGTTAATCAGAGCGCGGCTGCTGATCAGATAAGTTGCCATCGCCAAGATCCGTATGTGCCAGTTGAGAGTCTCGTGGCTGGTGGGGATGATCAGCTTGTAGAGGCCAGCAATCAGGCTTGAGGTGATGCCGCCGCTGTTTTGCAGCGAAGGATACTGAAACACCCAGCCACCCTGTGCATGGCGAAGATGAAGATCAACGGTTTCGGCGAAATGCTGATCCATCGGCGCTGCTGGCACGATGCCGCTATCGCCAAAGATCAGGACCGCTGAGATCAGCAGGGAAGCAATCAGAATGGCCCGTTCCGCCAGGCGCAGAATCCTGGTTCCTCTCTGTTTCTGACTCGACCCATTGGCAGGGATGCTCTCGGGACCAGTGGATGTCATCCATTCACGACTGCTGGAGCTGATCTTACGGCCGGATCTAGGTGCTCCATCGCTTTCCTGCCGGTTGGCTGTGAATTCCCTGCCGCTCTCCCTTTCTGTGATCACTCGAGCTTGCTGGGCTTGTCCTTGCCGTTGAGGCTCGGATGCTCTGCTGGTTTCGCCTAAGCTTGGTCAACATTTTAAGAGTCTGTTGTCTGCTTCACCTGCCCTGCTCCGCTGCCCTGCCTGGCAAGAGCTCGGTCTGGAATCCCGTCTGCAGGAGCTGCTGCCTGAGCTGATCCAGCTGCGGCGCCACATCCATCGCCATCCCGAGCTCAGTGGCCACGAGCAGCAGACGGCTGCCCTGGTGGCGGGTGAACTGCGCCGCTGGGGCTGGCAGGTGCGCGAAGGCGTGGGTCGCACCGGTGTGCTGGCGGAGCTGGGACCCGAAGCAGGTCCGCTGGTGGCCCTGCGGGTCGACATGGATGCCCTGCCGATCGAGGAGCGCACCGGCCTCCCCTGGGCCTCATCGCACCAGGGCCTGATGCACGCCTGCGGCCATGACATCCACACCACGGTGGGCCTGGGGGTGGCCGCCCTGCTCGGCTGCCGACCCGAACAGCTCAGCGCCCGTGTGCGGCTGCTGTTTCAGCCGGCCGAGGAGACGGCCCAGGGGGCGGGCTGGATGCGGGCGGATGGCGCCATGGATGGGGTGCAGGCCCTGTTCGGCGTGCATGTGTTTCCGAGCATTGCGGCCGGTCGCGTCGGCGTGCGCAGCGGCAGCCTCACCGCCGCCGCCGGCGAGCTGGAGATCGAGGTGCTGGGCGAAAGCGGCCATGGCGCCCGGCCGCACCAGAGCACCGATGCGATCTGGATTGCGGCGCGGGTGGTGAGCGGCCTGCAGGAGGCGATCAGCCGGCGGCTGGATCCTTTGCATCCGGTGGTGGTGAGCTTCGGGCGGATCGAGGGGGGCAAGGCCTTCAATGTGATCGCCGACCACGTGCGCCTGCTCGGCACGGTGCGCTGCCTCGACCTCGGCGTGCATGAGCGGCTTCCCGGCTGGATCGAGGACACCGTGCACGGCCTCTGCCGCGGCCACGGCGGCGAGGCCCGGGTTCACTACCGCCGCATCTCGCCGCCGGTTCACAATGACCCTCTGCTCACCCAGCTGGTGGCTGATGCGGCTGTGGAGCTGTTGGGCCGTGAGCAGGTGGATTGGCTGGAGCAGCCCTCGCTCGGTGCCGAGGATTTCGCCGAACTGCTGGAGGGCTACCGCGGCACCATGTTCCGGCTGGGGGTGGCGGGTGCGCAGGGCTGCACGCCGCTGCACAGCAATACCTTCGCTCCCGATGAGGCCTGCCTGCCGGTGGGCATCCGCCTGCTCACCCTCAGCCTGCTGCGCTGGATGGCCACGCCGTGCTGAGGTCCCCCCAGGGGCCTCCGGGGCCTGGGGCCGCCGCCGCCGTCCAGCGGCAGCCGGCGCTGCTGGCGCTCTCCTCGCCGCTGCTGATCGTGCTTGCCCTGGTCGCCCTCGGACTCCGCAATGGCAGCGCCCGCTGGGAGGCCCTGCCGGCGTTGTTAATCGGAATCGCCCTGCTGCTTACCAGCCTCGCCCGCCGTCGTCAGCGCCGCCGAGAGATGCTGCGGGATCTGCGGCGCCAGCGCCAGCGCTGAGCCGGAACTGGGGCGCCAGCCCCGGGAGCGCGTTGGCGGCTCAGGTGCGAAAGCGGGGGTTGCCGCTGAACACGTAAAGCAGGACGTAGTTGATCAGGGCCGGCAGCAGCGGCAGCAGCAGCAGGAGCCCGCCCCTGGCCAGCGATCCCAGACCGAAGGCGGCCGAGGCGTTGATCAGGAACAGGATCAGCAGCCCGAGGCTGTTGATCCGCCTGCCCTGAAGACGGTCCTGGAAGGTGTAGCGCTGCTGGCCGAGCATCGAGACGGCGAAGGCCGCCAGAAAGGCGATCAGGTTGGCTTCCCCCCGAGAGCGCTCCAGGCCCAGCAGCAGCAGCGCCAGCAGGCTGGCGTGCACCAGGGTTGCCACCACGCCCACACTGCCGAAACGGGCCAGGCGATGCCTGCTGAACCGTCGCCAGATCGTCGTGGCCAAGGCTCAGATCCTGGCGATGTGGCGGATCACGTAGTGCGGCCGCTGCTTGGTTTCCAGGTAGGAGCGGCCGATGTATTCGCCGAGGATGCCGATGCCGATCAGCTGCAGACCGCCAAGAAAGGTGACAGCAAAGAACAGCGAGGCATAACCGGGTACATCGATGCCAAAGAACAGCACCCGGATCACGGCCGTCAGCCCGACCACGAAGGCAGCGGCGGTGACGAACAGGCCGATGTAGCTCCAGATCCGCAGCGGCGCTGTGGAGAAGTTGAAGATGCCATCGAGGGCATAGTTCCAGAGCTTCCAACTTCCCCATTTGCTGCTGCCGGCCATGCGGGCCGGGCGCTTGAAGGCAATGTTGGTCTGCCGGAAGCCGACCCAGGCGAAAAAAACCTTGGAGAAGCGCACCCGCTCCTGGCAGGCGATGATCGCATCGATGGCGGCGCGATCGAGAAGCCGGAAGTCGGAGGCGTTGAACTGCACCTCCAGTTAGCTCAGCCGCAGGAAGAGCGAATAGAAGCCCTCGGAGCTGAGGCGCTTCATCAGACTGTCGCTGGAGCGATCGTGGCGCACGGCATTGACCACCTCATGCCCTTCCAGCCAGGCAGCGACCATCGGACCGATCAGCTCCGGCGGATCCTGAAGGTCGGCGTCCATGATGATGCAGGCATCGGCGCGGCAATGGCTGAGGCCCGCCAGGATGGCTGCCTCCTTGCCGAAGTTGCGGCTGAGGCTGATGATCGTGCCGCCGGCCAGAGGCCCGGGCCGTTGGAGCAGGGCCTCGAAGCGCTCACTGGTGCCATCGCTGCTGCCGTCATCGACGATCAGCACCTGATAGGCGATGGCCTCACCGCCGCCCTCCCCCGGCTGCCCATGGCTCCGCTGGGAGGGCAACCCGGCCACCGCACTGCTGAGGGCGGTGATCAGCGCCTCGGCTCCCTCGGCTTCATTGAGGCAGGGGATCAGCAGATCAACGCTCTTCACCTCTGCCGGCTGCGATCAAAATCAAACCAAGACTCGCACGCATGGACCGCCCGCCCCTTGCGATCGCAGCGGGCCGGCCTGCAGCGATGCACCACAGTGGATCCGATCCCCGGTCCCTGCGGCCATGGCACCCGCCGATGTTCCCGCTGCTCCCGATCCCGCCGACCATCTGGAGCGATGTCGGCAGGCGATCGCCTCCGGCGATCCGGCCCGGGCGATGCCGGCGCTGGCCGGTCTGCGGGAGGTGGCGGAAGCTCAGGCCACCCCGTTGCTGTTGCTCGGCCTGGAGCAGAGCACCTTCATGATCCGCTCCCTGGCCTGCGCCGGGCTGGGGGTGAAGCGCAGCGAGGCGGGCTGGCAGGCCCTGGAGCGCTGCCTCAGCGGCGACGAGGATGCCAATGTGCGGGCCGAGGCGGCCAATGCCCTGGCCAGCTACGGGGTGGAGCGCTCCTGGCCGTTGCTGCGGGCGGCGTTTGCGGCGGATGGCCAGTGGCTGGTGCGCTGCAGCATCCTCTCCGCCCTGGCCGAGCAGCCCGAGATGCCGCCGCCGTGGCTGCTGGAGCTGGCCCGGCTGGCGATCGCCGATGGCGATGGCACGGTGCGGGTGGGGGGCGCCGAGATCCTCGGCCGGCTGGTGCGGCAGGGGGCTGAGGGCGCCGAGCCCCTGTCTGGTTCGCCTGCGGATCAGGCCCGCGGCCTGCTGCGGGAGCTGCAGGCCGATCCCGATCACCGCGTGGTGGCGGCTGCCCTTGACGGGCTGCAGGGCTGAGGGCCGCCTGCCAGTGCTGGCGGGTCCGGGGTCTTGCTAGGTTGCAGACGTCACTAGGGGTGCCTGGCTGCCGGCTTCCATGCCGTGGGCAGCGGGCTGAGATCACACCCTCCGAACCTGATCCGGGTCATGCCGGCGCAGGGAAGTGCGGAAGAGCTCAGTTCAGGCCCCAACCATCCCCTCCCCTGCCGGTCTGCCGGCCGGTTGCGGGGCCAGCGCGGTGATCACCACCGCCCCATTCCCACTATCCCCATTCCTCAGATGCGCAGCGCCTGGATCGAGAAGCGACAGGGTCAGGCGACTGTGACCCAGCTCCACTACGCCCGGGCCGGGGTGGTGACCGAGGAGATGGCCCATGTGGCCAAGCGCGAGAACCTGCCGGAATCGCTGGTGATGGAGGAGGTGGCGCGGGGCCGGATGATCATCCCGGCCAACATCAACCATCCCAACCTCGAGCCGATGGCGATCGGCATCGCCAGCAGCTGCAAGGTGAACGCCAACATCGGCGCATCGCCCAATGCCAGTGATGTGGCCGAAGAGCTGAAGAAGCTGGAGCTGGCGGTGAAGTATGGCGCCGATACGGTGATGGATCTTTCCACCGGTGGCGTCAACCTCGATGAGGTGCGCACTGCGATCATCCACGCCTCACCGGTGCCGATCGGCACGGTGCCTGTGTACCAGGCGCTGGAGAGCGTGCACGGCTCGATCGAGCGCCTTTCGGAAGACGACTTCCTGCACATCATCGAGAAGCACTGCCAGCAGGGTGTCGATTACCAGACGATCCACGCCGGCCTGCTGATCGAGCACCTGCCCAAGGTGAAGGGCCGCCTGACCGGGATCGTGAGCCGGGGCGGCGGCATCCTGGCCCAGTGGATGCTGTATCACCACAAGCAGAACCCGCTCTACAGCCGCTTCGACGACATCTGCGAAATCTTCAAGCGCTACGACTGCAGCTTTTCCCTGGGCGATTCCTTGCGCCCCGGCTGCCTGCACGATGCCTCCGATGAGGCCCAGCTGGCCGAACTCAAGACCCTCGGTGAACTCACCCGCCGCGCCTGGGCCCATGAGGTGCAGGTGATGGTCGAGGGTCCGGGCCATGTGCCGATGGATCAGATTGAGTTCAACGTGCGCAAGCAGATGGAGGAGTGCAGCGAGGCGCCCTTCTATGTGCTCGGCCCCCTCGTCACCGACATCGCCCCCGGCTACGACCACATCACCAGCGCCATCGGCGCGGCGATGGCCGGCTGGTATGGCACGGCGATGCTCTGCTATGTCACCCCCAAGGAGCACCTGGGGCTGCCGAATCCGGAGGATGTGCGCAACGGCCTGATCGCTTACAAGATCGCCGCCCATGCCGCCGATATCGCCCGCCACCGCCCCGGCGCCCGCGACCGCGACGACGAACTCAGCCGGGCCCGTTATGCCTTCGACTGGAACCGCCAGTTTGATCTGAGCCTCGATCCGGAGCGGGCCCGCGAGTATCACGACGAAACCCTGCCGGCTGACATCTACAAGCAGGCGGAGTTCTGCTCGATGTGCGGCCCCAAGCACTGCCCGATGCAGACCAAGATCACCGACAAGGATCTTGAGGGTCTGGAGCAGGTGCTGGCGGCGCAGAAAGCAGGCCAGGACACGGGTTCACCGGCGGCGGTCTGAGTCGATCGCCCGCAAGCTCAGGCTCTGGGACGACAGCCAGAATCCGGCTGGTGCGAACTGGCGCCAGGAGATCACAACGGCGCTGAGTCAGGCGCGGGTGGCGTTGCTGCTGGTGAGCGATGCCTTTCTGGCTTCGGAGTTTGTGATGGGTCAGGAAGTGCCAACGCGGTTGGCGGCGGCGGCGGCCGCGGCCTCAGCTGGGGGGCAACAGGGCCCGCAGCTGCTCCAGAATCGCCGCCAGCTGCTGGCGGATCTCGGGATCGGCCTGTGCCGCCATAGCCCCTCCTCGGCATCCTTGAGGGTGGTCTGCAGCTGCCAGGCGGCAGGCTCTTCATTGACCACCACCAACGCCAGGTCCTGAACTTTGTCGACATCGCCGAGGCGGATGGCGGACCCCAGCAGGGTGGCGCGCGCCCAGCCGTCGTCGCGGCCGCGGGCGATCGTCTGCTCGCAGGCGAGCAGCGTGAGCCGCTCAAAGAAGGCCGCATCCTCCAGGTCGCCGCCATTGGCGCGTTGACGCAGAAGGCCGGGGAGATTGCCGAGGCAGTAGTACTGATTCAGATCCAGCAGGGCGCCGCGGCGATAGGCCTCGATCGCCTTCTTCAGGTGGCCCGCCTCCTGCAGATCCGGCCGGCTCTGGCCCCGCTCGATCCGTTCCATGGCGCATTGGCGCCAGAGCTGCTTGTAGCGGCCGCCGATCATCCCCAGCCGCTCGGGGGTTTCGCCCTGGAGCGTGATCAGCTGCTCCAATCCAGCGATGGCGCTGGGGTGATCACCGGCCTTGGCTTGGGCCAGCAGGGCCTGCTCGCGGCTGAAGGGATTGTCCTTCACCGAGTCCGGCAGCTGCTCGATGAAGGTCAGGGTGTCCTCCCAGCTGAGGTTGTCGCGCACCAACAACAGCAGCTCGAAGGCGATGTCCCTGATCTCCAGGCTGGCGGGGGGCTGCTGCATCAACTGCCGCACCCGCTGGTGCCGTTCCGCCTTGTCGGCGATCAGCCGCACCGCCCGCAGATCGGTCTGGAAGTCGCTGAGGCGCTGCAGCTGCTGGCGGAACACCGAGGAATCGGCCGGTTTGCTGACCAGGGCGTGAAAGGGCGTTTTTCCCTTCTTGAGCTTGTCCAGATTGTCGGTCAGCACCTGCTGAATCGGCGCCGCTGTTGCCGCCGTGATGCTGCTGTCTTTGAGGGGAAAACGCAGCGAGCACATCTGTTGCACATCAAACAGTTGCTGCGACCAATCCGCCGAGATGAGCACGCAGTTGCTTTCCTTTGCCACATGGCGGATGCCAACTTCGTAGTAGACATTGCCATTGGGAATCGTCATGTCCGCCAGCACCAGATCAGCGAAAGCCAGGCGCTCCAGCATGTCCTTGATGATCACCGAACCCGCGTCGCTGTCGGCCCGCACCGGCAGGTAGCCCAGGCTCTCCAGGGCGGGTTGATAGGCGAGGACCCAGAGCGAATCGAAATCCACCTCCGCCGGCGCACCTTGGGAGAGATGCCCAGGGAGCAGCCCTTTGTCGCTGATGTACCCCTGGGTGCCTGCAGCAGACCCCAGGCGATGGTGCGCTGCCATGGCTGCTTCATGATCCCCGCACATGGCTTTCCCAGGAGGTCGAGAGGGCTGTGCTGCGTGGTGGGCGTTGCGGCCAGATCCGGCGCCGCAGCACGGCCCGATCAGCGGCCACACTGGGGGCGCACCCGCCGCAGCCGCCATGCCGGAGCGATTGCCGCCTGCCACCCTGGTGCGCTGGCGCGGCCGCACCCAGGCCTTTGTCGAACGCCAGGCCGGCCTGGTGCTCACCCTGCTGCGGATCCCGGCGGGGGAGTTTGTGATGGGTTCGCCCATGGCGGAGCCGGAGCACAGCAATTCCGAGGGCCCCCAGCACCGGGTGCGGCTGCGAGAGTTTCTGATCGGCCAGACGCCGATCACCCAGGCCCAGTGGCGGGAGGTGGCCCGGTGGCAGCCGCCTGAGGGAGAGCGCTGGGAGCGGGAGCTGAACCCGAATCCCTCTGGCTTTCAGGACCGAGACGGCCAGCGGACGGCTCGCTTGCTCAAGGGCGAAACCAGCACGGACGATCGCCCAGTGGAGCAGGTGAGCTGGGATGACGCCATCGAGTTCTGCCGCCGCCTCAGCCAACGCACCGGCCGCACTTACACCCTACCCAGCGAAGCCCAGTGGGAATACGCCTGCCGGGCGGGCACCAGCACGCCTTTTCATTTCGGGGAGACGATGACCACCGAATTGGCGAACTACGACGGTGATTACACCTACGCCAATGGCCCCAAGGGCGAGTATCGCCAGCAGACCACGCCCGTTGGAATGTTTCCGGCCAACGCCTGGGGCCTGCAGGACATGCATGGCAATGTGTGGGAATGGTGCCTGGACCACTGGCATGAGACCAATGAGGGAGCCCCCATGGATGGCAGCGCCTGGCTGGATGATGAAGGGCCAACTGCAGCTGAAGACAGTGAGAAAGAAAGGCTGCTGCGCGGCGGCTCCTGGCTCGACGACCCCTGGTTCTGCCGCTCGGCCTACCGCCACCGCCCCCCTCCCGACTATGCCGTCGACGACGTCGGTTTTCGTGTGGTCTGCCTCCCCCAGGGCCCTTCCCTTAACCCTTAATCCCTTAATCCCTTAACACTGGGCTGTTTCTTAACGCTGGCTGCTGCTCCAGCCAGGCCCCCAGGTCCTGGGGGCCGCTGAAGTCGAGCAGGGCGAGGGCCAGCTCCTCGAGCTGGGGGAGTTCGAGGGCCACGATCCGGGCCGTGATCGCCGCCGAGAGGCTGCCGCAGCGGCGCTCCAGCAGGCGCAGGGCGAGGGCGCTGGCTTCATCACGCCGGCCCTCATCCCGGCCCTCCCTGCGGCCTTCTTCGATGGTGTCCTGAAAGGCTCGGGTGTGGCGCCAGAGGTCTGGAGAGATACGGAACGTGGCCATGATCTGTGCCGGGGAGAGCCCCATGAAGCGTTGGCAAAGAATAGGAAGAATCAGCTCGATCCAATCGGGCTGCCGGCGAATCAGCTGCTCGGCACAGGCCGCCAGATCCTGCTGCCGCCGCACCGGCAGGCTGAGCAGGGCCAGGCCCGGATCGAGACTGCTCTGGCTGGCTAACAGCTCCAGATCCACCCAGGTCACCTCCTGCTCCAGGAAGCGCCGCAGCAGCTGGGGGCCTGGCGATCCGAGGTTGAGGCGGCGGTGGGCCAGGAGCACCACCACCCGCAGGTGCTCGATCTGCTCCTGCTGCTGGAGCAGCCGAAAGGTCTCAGCCCTGAGGCGGCGCCGGAAGCCGCGATCGGGGTGCATCTGCACCTCCAGCAGCACCACCGGCCAATTGGCGCTGCCGCCGGGGTGATCACGGGGCCAGAGCACGCCAGGACTGTGGGCCGCCTTCTTGAGCACCACGGGCCGGAAGGTGTAGGTGCTCTGCGGCTGGTCGTCCTGCTGGTCATCCGGCTGGTTTGCGGCCGGGGTCTGGTTCAGGCCCTGGCCCCGTGATCAGCGGCGGCGGAAGCGGCGGCCAGCTCTGGGATGAGCTGGCGCACCAGATCGGGCATGGCCCGGAAGAGTTCGTGATGCCAATGATCGCTCTGCATGGGAACAAGGGCCAGGCGGCTGCGGCCTCAGTTCGTCAGTGCCACCACTCCGTGGCCACCGGCGTCAACAAGGCCTGAGGCGGTGGAGAAGCTCGAGCACCCTGCCTCGCCAATGCGCGAGCGGCCGCCAAACCAGCGCGCTTCAGATTGGCTCCCGGCAGGCCAATGGCAATTGGCTTTCGGCAATCGATCGGTGGCCATAGCTGCGTCGCCATTGATCAGTTGCCACTATTTGGCATGAGGAGTTGGTGGCAACGGGCCAGTCGAGCGGCGTGATGGCCAACAACCCATCTCCGGCTACCCTGGTCGGCATCACCCTGGCCTCTGCAGCGCCTTGCGGACCTGTCCATGCGATCCAGCGCCTTCATCAGTTACAGCCACGTGGACAAAAAGTGGCTGGATAAGCTGAATAAGATGCTCACCCCTTTCCTGCGTGATGGGATGAAAGTATGGAGTGATCAGCAGATCAAGCCTGGCGATCTCTGGGCGGATGAAATTCGCAAAGCCCTGGCGGATGCCAAGGTGGCGATCCTGCTGGTGAGCCCCGATTTTCTGGCGTCAAAATATATTCATGAAAACGAGCTCCCACCTTTGCTGGCCGAGGCTCAACGGGGCGGCTTGGTAATTCTCTGGATTCCGATTCACTACAGCAACTACAAATACACCAAGATCAATGATTATCAGGCCACATGGGACCCTTCTCAGCCTCTGGCCAGCCTTGGTGCGGCAAAGCTGAATCGCGCATTGGTGTCCATCAGTGAGGTCATCGCAGAAGCGATGGATCGTTGAGATGGCTGTTGAACAGGGCCTGGTATTTGTTTCTTTCTTTGCAAAGAAGAAGCGCAGTGCCGATTCTAACTGTTGTGAAAATATTCTTGTCCAGTTCAAAGCCCTCCAGGCAACCAATCCTGCCTTGCGTGTTTGGCATCACAGCCTAATTCCTGTTGGCTCCAATCGTGATGAAGCTCTTCAGGCAGCTCTTGAGAACTGCGCTGTGGCACTGATCTTGGTGAGCGCTGAGTATCTGGCATCCCCGCATTGGCAGAGGGAGGGACTGCCCTTGCTTGATGCTGTAAAAGAAAGGGGCATCCGGCTGCGTTGGCAGCGGATCTCTGACTGCCATTGTCCGCCGGAACTTACGCCTTATCAGCCGATCTTTGATGATCAATCCCTGGTTGGTTCTGCTCAGCGCAAAAAGCGCGAGCAACAGATCGCTGAGCATGTTTTTCAAGCCTGGAGCGCACCTGTTGCCCAGCACTTGCAGGTTATACCTGTCCATCAGCGAGGAACTGCTGCGTCGCCGGCCGTCTCACAGCCGGCACAACGCGATGCCGTAGCCGTTGTGCTCACCACTTCTGCGGAAGAAAAAAACGGTGTACGTCATTATCAGTGGCAGGTTTTTTCGCGGAAGAAGGGGCAGAATAAGCATGAAGCTGACAAAGAAATCTTCGATGCTTTGATTGAATCCTTCAAGGATTTGACCTGGGAGTCGCTGCCCCGGTATTTTCAAGCCTTGAAGAGGTTGATGAGGCTTAAAGGAGAGTTTATTCTCGAAATCTTTGCTCCTCTGGATTTGTTGGATGCAGACTGGGGCGGTATTTGCGTTGACGGTGGAGTGGATCGCAAGCCCCTCCATACGTACCAGCCCTATCTATTGCGCTCTTCTGATCGCTTGCATCCTGAAATGACTGAGAGGCAGGAGTCGTTGTCTCGGATGCACGCTCACCTCGTTTCTGGCACCGGCGCTTGGTTGCCCCAGGATGATCTCGCAAAGGCTCACATTCTGGAAACCTTGAGTGGTGAGATTCTGGATGATGAGGCTGGTAAGGGCGTTGTAGCAGCGCTATGGTGGCGCAAATCCACCACGATTATCAATAAATCCGCCTGGCTGAAGTCTGCAGTGTGGTCCATGGCCCCCCTTGTGATCTGGCCCTCCCGAAAGGGCCCACTTCGAAGGGGTCTGAAGAAGGAGGAGGTGTTCTCACTCGTAAAGGAATTGTCTTTGAGCAGGGAGGACACAAGCCAGGCAGCCAAGGTCGAGAGACCCCATTGTCCCGATCTCGACAGCCTGGCCTTGCGACGCCAGGCAAAAGCAAAAGCAAGTAAGGACTGGCCCCATCCCAAGATTGACCTGGGTATCACAATCCTGGTGGATCATCCAGACCGAACTCCCGATCGCGAAGAGCTCCAAAACCTGTTTTCATGCTTTCAAGAATATTCCTCTCAAGACTTGCAAGGGGAACGCTCCAAATCTTCGCCTGCCTCTCATTTCTCCCCTCTGGGGGAACAACCCAAATCTCCGCCTGGCTCTCATCTCTCCCCTCTGGCTGACCCACTCATTTCACCTTGACCATGCCCAAATCCTCCGCCAACTCTTGGGATCTCTTCACCAACAACGGCATCCAGCGCCCTGCCAAAGCGTCCTGGCCACCGCTGCCCCCCTGGCGGAAGCGCCATCTCCCGGCTGGCCTTCAGCCCCAGCCCGTGCCGCCCCTGGAGAACGCTTCCAACACCGCGCAGCGCGGTCGCGCCTTCCGCCTGCCCCGCGAAGAGCAGACCATCACCCCCGAAGGCGAGCGCTTGCGCCTGGCCGTGAACGCTGCCATCCATCTGCGACGGCCGCTGCTGGTGAGCGGCAGCCCCGGAACCGGCAAAACCAGCCTGGCCTATGCCATTGCCTGGGAGCTCAGGCTAGGGCCTGTGTTGCGTTGGTCGATCTCGCCTCGCTCCCAGCTCCAGGACGATGGCCTGTATCAATACGACGCAATTGCCCGTCTGCAGGATTCGCAGATCTACCCAAATGATTCCTTTTCGGTGGCGGAATACATTCGACTTGGACCCGCGGGAACAGCTTTCCTGCCCTGGAAGCGGCCGCGAGTGTTGCTGATCGATGAAATTGATAAATCCGACATCCAGCTGCCCAATGAACTGCTGAGCCTGTTGGAGGAGGGATCGTATCCAATCCCTCCCCTGCAGCGCGAGCTGGACCGGGCCAGGCGACAAGCTGAACGCAATCCGAAGTTGCAGCCAATGCCCCAGGATGGGACGGTGCGCACCGCTGATCCGCAGGGTTACGCCACGGTGCGGGATGGGCTGGTTCAGTGCACGGAGTTTCCGATCGTGGTGATGACCAGCAACAGGGAGCGGGATTTTCCGCCCGCCTTCAATCGCCGCTGCATTCGCGTCGAGATGCCCCATCCCACGGAGGTCGATACCCTCAAGGATGTGGTGTTAGCCCATTTCCGGCCCGGGGCTTCCAGCGCAGAGGCTGCTGAGCACTCCTTTGTCAGCGACCCGCCAGTGCCTGATGAGATCGTGAGATTTCTCCAGAAGGATCAGAACGGCGATCTGGCCACCGACCAACTGCTCAACGCCCTGCATCTGCTCACCCTGGAACAGAGCAGCCAGAACAGCTGGACTGCTCCGGACGAGCTGGCTGCCGAGCAACTGCGCGCCATTCTTTACAGGGGCCTGCATGAGCGCGATGGCGACGCCTGAGGGCCTGCGCCAACCCATTGCTGCCCATCTGGGTGAGGCCCTGCGCTGGATGGTGGCCCATAGCCAGGGGGGAGGCGATGCGCTGACGCCCGGCCCCCTGGAATTGGCCGAGTTGCTGTGGCTGGCCAGCCGATTGCCGGAACCGCCCACGCGGCGCCGATCGCCGCCGACAGCCTTTCAGCCACCACCCAACTCCGTAGACCCCCACCCCGCCCCGCCGCCGCCGCCGGCCGATCTGAAGGATGCACTCCGGCAGGACAAGACACCCCTGCCCCCTGATCCTTTTCTGCCCAGCCCTTTCCCTGGAGCCCCAGCCGAGAGTGCGCCGCAGGAGGAACCTCTGCTTCCCGTGGCGGTGCTGCCCGACGACCAGGACGTGGCCAGGAACCTGGAGGGCATGGTGCTGCCAGGCCGGGTGCGGGAGGAGGAGCCCCTGGGCGATCGGGACAAGCTGCTGCGGGCCCTGGCGCCCCTGCTGCAGCGGCGGCCCGATCGCCGCCGCCAGCGCTTCGAAGAGGAGCGCACCGTGGAGGTCTACGCCCAGACCCGGCTGCTCCAACCAATGTTCAGCCCCTGCCAGGGCCCCAGCTTCGACGAGGTGCTTCTGCTGCTGGATGGTGGGCTGTCGATGCAGGTGTGGCGGCGGCAGGCCGAGGAGTTGCGGCGGGTGTTGGCCTCCACCCAGGTGTTCCCGCAGGTGCGGCTGCAGGTGCTCCAGCCCGAGCCTGTGCAGTCTGGCCGTGACTCTGCTGCCGCTCGCGAGGCGGTGGAGCGCCTCTGCCGAACGGCCCGGCCGCTTCCGGGCGCCGGCTCCTTGCTGGTGCTGATCAGCGACACCGCCGGCCGCCATTGGTGGGATGGCCGCATGTTTGCGGCCCTGGAGCAGTGGGGCAGGGCCTGCCCAACGGCGATTCTTCATCCCCTGCCGATGTGGCACTGGGCTCGCACCGCCCTGGCGGCAGTGCAGCGTGTATCCCTGCGCAATGGCCATCCGGCTGCGACGAATCCGGCCTATCAGGCCGATCCCTTGAATTGGTGGGATCCGCCGCTGCCCCGGGACCGCAATCTGGCGATTCCGGTGTTGCCCCTGGATCGCGATGCCCTGGACACCTGGAGCGCCGTGGTGTTGGGCTATTCCGGCTATGCGAGCCCCGGGGTGGCGCTGCGGTCAGCGGCGCAGCGGCAGAACCGGCTGAGGGAGCTGCTGGGGGATCGGGAGCTCTCGGCGCCGTCACCTTCCCCTCCTCCCCTCACGGAGGCGGAGGCCCGGGCCCGCTGGGAGTCGTTTCAGGCCATGGCCTCTCCCCAGGCCCAGAAGTTGCTGGTGGTGTTGGCTTCCTCCCCTCTGCTCACCCTCCCGGTGATCGATCTGCTCAAGGCGGCGATGCTGCCTGAGGTGGCTGGTGCGCTGCCGATTGCCGAGGTGCTCACCAGCGGTTTTTTGGTGCGCCGGGCACCCCGGAACGGGAGCACCACCAAGTCCCTGCCGCCGGAGAAGATCCAGTTCGAGCTGCAGCCTGCGGTGGCTGACCTGCTTCGCGATCAGCTCCCCCCGGTCGAGCGCAGGGATGTGATCAGTCGTGTCACTGCCCTGGTGGAGCGCCGCTGGAACCGCCAGATCGGCGAGCCCTCCTTTGATGCGGTGCTCTGTGACCCCCATGTCTCCCCTCCCGAGGGGTTGGAGGGCGTGGTGCAGTTCGCCTCGGTCACCGCCCGCTTGCTCGATAGCCTCCCCGGCGACGCCGCCCGTGCCTTCGCCGAGCGGATCCGGCGGGGCAGCGGCCTGCCGCCGGGTTCCCCCTGGCCCGCGGCGATGGTCTTCGAGGAGGTGGGGTTTGAGGCGGTCCAGCTGTGGAGCACCCCGGGGCTGGAGGCGATCGCCTGCCTGGCGGCGCGGTTTGAGGAGCTGGAGCTGCGGCCGATCAGCTTCGGCACGGCGATGGTCAAGGCTGATGGCAGTGTCCAAGCCAGCGGCGGCAGCGGCTGGGGTTTCCATGAGCCGCTCCAGCGCGAGGGCCTGCCGTTCGCTGCCACGGCTGAGCGGGCAGATCCGCTGGCGCTGACCCTGGTGCAGCTCCCCGCCGGCCGCTTCCTGATGGGCTCCCCGCCCGACGAGCCCGAGCGATTTGACGACGAGGGTCCGCAGCATGAGGTGGAGCTGGAGAGCTTCTTGATCAGCCAGACGCCGATCACCCAGGCCCAGTGGCGTGAGGTGGCCGGGTGGCAGCCGCTGGAGGGCGAGCGCTGGGGGCGCGAACTGGAGCCGAATCCCTCCAGGTTTCAGAACCGGGACGGCGAGGGGCAAGCCCGCTTGCTGGCGGGCGAAACCAGCACAGACGATCGCCCGGTGGAGCAAGTGAGCTGGGAGGAGGCGATGGAGTTCTGCAACCGGCTCAGCCAACGCACCGGCCGCACTTACACCCTCCCCAGCGAAGCCCAGTGGGAATACGCCTGCCGGGCGGGGACCAGCACGCCCTTTCATTTCGGTGGGACGATGACCACCGAACTGGCGAACTACAACGGCGAATACACCTACGCCAATGGCCCCAAGGGCGAGTATCGCGAGCAGACCACGCCCGTTGGGATGTTTCCATCTAATGCCTGGGGCCTGCAGGACATGCATGGCAATGTCTTGGAATGGTGCCAGGACCACTGGCATGAGACCTATGAAGGCGCCCCTATTGATGGCAGCGCCTGGCTGGATGATGAAGGGCCAACTGCAGCAGAAGACAGTGAGAAACGCAGGCTGCTGCGCGGCGGCTCCTGGAACGGCCTCCCCGGGCTCTGCCGCTCGGCCTGCCGCTTCCACTCCCTACCCGGCTATGCCCGCAGCTACGTCGGTTTTCGTGTGGTCTGCCTCCCCCAGGGCCCTTCCCTTAACCCTTAATCCCTTAATCCCTTAACACTTGGCTGTTTCTTAACACTGGCTGTTGGCTTGCGGCTGTTGGGTTTCGGGCAGGCTGTTGGGCTTGGTTTGATGGGCTGTTGGTTTTGCCCCCCCGGCGCCGTAGGCGCCTCGATGCATCGCCCCTTTTTCCCCATGTCCGCCCCATCCAACGCCGAGCTGCCGATTCAGGAAGCCACCCTCGATCTGGTGCGCTGGTTCATTCCGATCCTCCACCGCCTGCCCCGCCAGCACCGCCACGGCCTTGGCGATCGGCTGGTGGCCAATCTCTACGAGCTGCTGGAGCAGCTGGCCCTGGCCCGCTTTCAGCGGCAGCGGCGGGAGATCCTGGAGCCCCTCGGCGGCCGGATTCAGCTGATCCAGCTCCAGACCCGGCTGCTCCACGACTTCCAGCTGATCGACCTGCGCCGCTATGAACACGCCAGCCGCCTGATCAGTGCCATCGGCCGCCAGCACAGCGCCTGGCTGGCTCAGCAGCGCCGCCCCGCCTGATGGCTCTCACCAACCTCTATCCCCGCCTCACCAGCTTCGCCAGCCTGCTGGCCGCCACCCGCCGCGCCCAGCGGGGCAAGCGCTACCGGCCGGCGGTGCTCGCTTTCAATGCCAACCTGGAGGTCGAACTGCTGCGGCTGCAGGCCGAGCTGCGCAGCTTCACTTACCAGCCCGGCAGCTACCGCCAGTTCCGCATCCGCGACCCCAAGCCCCGGCTGATCAGCGCCGCCCCCTTCCGCGACCGGGTGGTCCACCACGCCCTCTGCACCGCGATCGTGTCGCCGCTGGAGCGCAGCTTCCATCCCGGCAGCCATGCCAACCGGCTGGGTTACGGCAGCCATCGGGCCCTGCGCCGCTTCACCGCGGCAGCGGCCCGCCATGGCTGGCTGTTGCAGGCCGACATCCGCCTTTATTTCCCGAGCATCGATCTGACGATCCTGCGGGCCCAGCTGGCGGCTGCGATCGCCTGCCCCGGCACGCTCTGGCTGCTGGATCAGCTCCTGGCCAATGGCGCCACGATCGGTCCAGCCCTCGATGCCTTCCCCGGCGACACCCTGCTCACCCCCCTGCAGCGGCCTCGCGGCCTGCCGATCGGCAACCTCACCAGCCAGTTTCTCGCCAACCTGCACCTCAACGCCCTCGACCACACCCTCAGCGCGCTGCCCGGTGTGCGTGCCTACTTCCGCTACGTCGATGATCTGGCGTTGTTCGCCGATCATCCCGAGCCGTTGCAGCGGGCCCGCAGTCGCCTGGATGGTGAGCTGGCGGCGTTGCGCCTGAGGGCCCATCCGGTCAAGACCCAGATGCGTCGCTGCCGCGATGGCGCCAGCTTCGTGGGGTTTGTGGTGCGGCCGGGCCGGCTGCGGGTGCGCAACCACAACCTCCGCCGGGGTCGGCAGCGGCTGCGGCAGCAGCACCGGGCGGTGGCCGCCGGGGTGTTGCCCCTGGAGGCGGCCCGTTCCAGCCTGCTGAGCTGGAATGCCCACCTGGCCCATGGCCACACCTGGCGGCTGCGGCAGCGGTTGTTTGCCGCCCTTCCCTATGCGGCGGACCTACCCTGAAACCGGGCGGGTCGCGCAGCTGCTGCGCGGCGGCTCCTGGAACAACAACCCCAGGAACTGCCGCTCGGCCTACCGCAACCACAACCAGCCCGACAATGCCAACAACAACGTCGATCAGCCGGCCACGGCCGCTGATCCGCACAGCGCCGCAGGGCGCCCCGCCCGCCCATGGCTTCGCCATCGACGCCGGATCCGCGCCCTTCTTTTCGCTCCAGCCATGACCACCAGCGCTCCCCGGGTGAGCTTTCTCCTGCGCCAGCCGCGCCAGGTGCAGGGCTATCGGGAGGTGTTGGTTGCGGCTCAGGGTTTATCGGATGGGTCGAAGTTTGGCGCTGGCTCAACGCTCGGTGGCGGAGGGCTCGACGACCTCGCCCTCACCATGGTCTGGATTCCGCCGGGGCGCTTCTGGATGGGGTCGCCGGCCGCTGAAGCCGAGCGAGCTGACAGCGAGGGTCCCCAGCATCTGGTGCAGCTGCAGGGGTTTTTCATGGGGCAGACCCCGATCACCCAGGCCCAGTGGCGGGAGGTGGCCGGCTGGGAGCCTGTGGAGCGGCGATTGGATCAGGAACCCTCAGCCTTCGTGGTGTCCCGCCAGTACGGCCCGGCGCGCAAGGGCGGCGCGGCCAGAACCGAGCGGTTTCAGTTGCTGGCGGGTCAAACCAGCACAGACGATTGCCCGGTGGAGCGGGTGAGCTGGGATGACGCCATGGAGTTTTGCCGCCGCCTCAGCCAACGCACCGGCCGCACCTACACCCTACCCAGCGAAGCCCAGTGGGAATACGCCTGCCGGGCGGGGACCAGCACGCCCTTTCATTTTGGTGAGATGATAACCACCGAACTGGCGAACTACAACGTTCACACCTACGCCAATGGCCCCAAGGGTGAGTATCGCGAGCAGACCACGGTGGTGGGGATGTTTCCAGCGAATGCCTGGGGCCTGCAGGACATGCATGGCAATGTCTTTGAGTGGTGCCTGGACCACTGGCACGAGACCTATGAGGGAGCCCCTGTTGATGGCAGCGCCTGGCTGGATGATGAAGGGCCAACTGCAGCAGAAGACAGTAAGAAAGAACGGCTGCTGCGCGGCGGCTCCTGGAACTACCTCCAGGGTCCATTAGAAGTCTGTCCCAGTAGCCCTGGCGGGCCCTTTGCAGCAGCGCTTCGCTGGCCAGGTCTTGACTCTCACCGTTGGCCACCCCACTCCAGAACCCAGCTGCAGCAGCCGATCTGA
>JBIKKX010000025.1:0-43721 GCA_044360135.1 Cyanobium sp. | reverse complement strand
TCCGGTGCGGGCTGATCGACTGCGGCAGAACGAGTATCGGGCATTGGGGGCACTGAGACCCGCCGAGCGAACCCAATGCTGACAGCCTCGCCAAGGGCTATCGGGACAGACTTTTAGGCGGCCCTGTGGTCCACCCCGAGGAGCGAGCCAGCACATCACACTCCCACCGTCCGGCCTGCTCCGCTTCCAGCTCATCGAGATCTCGTTGTTCTCCTGACAGTCCCTCTCTATTCGCCCCCCGGTTCAATCGCAAGAACCAAGCCCCAGGGATGGATGTTGATCGCTGCTATTGCGATAGGAGCCGGAGGCCTCCGAAGCGCACCGGGCGCGGGTCTTATAGGGAGGCCTGCAGGACGGCTTGGAGCTTGGCGGCGAGGGCTTGGGCATTTTGTTTTCGCTCTGCGTAGAGAAGACGCGATTGATCCAGATTCGCTTTGCAGTGAGGACAGGTGGTCTCGTCTGGATAGACATATTGATGGCAGGCTCCACACGGCTCAATTTGCTGTGGAACACGCCCTTTGGCGCCATTTGCTTGTTGCCGGGGCTCCAGGATTGCTGGTGGATGGATGTCGTCTGCTGGCGGCTCGATATGGACGTGATTCTCGCCTTGCAGGATGCCGCTCTTGGGCTCAAGAATCAGCTCAAACTCACCAATAGAAAATGGATCCAGAGGTGCTTCTTTAACTTTGGCAATTCTTTCGCGTAGTCCAAGACTATCCAGCTTGAGGGCTCGATAGTGGCAGTAGGGATTATTACCGGGTTTGCCAAGCAACGAATGAGAGGTCCATGTGCACCCACCGCGACAAACGTCTGCGTAATAACAGCTTCTGCAGAATCCCCAGAGATCATCAACGGAACGCAGGCGGCCAAAGTGGATCTCCTCGCTGTTTTGCCAAATCTGTTCAACCGTAAGGTCTCTGACGTTTCCTCCTGCATACCCTGCCCTGGGAAGCGATGGGCATCCCTTCACCGTGCCGTCCGCTTCAAGGCCAATCACCGTATGACCAGCACTGCAGCCAGACCAGTGCATCAGGCTGTCATTGAAGGCACGCAGTTTGGATTCGTAGGGGCCAAAGTAGCCGATGTTATTGCCAATAATGATTTGCATCCCACGCTTTTTTGCGGCATCGGCAAGATCAGCCAAGAGAGGCATGAGCTCCAGCAGTTGGTAGGGCTGGAGCAGAAGATGGTCATTGTCGACAGCATTCCCCATCGCCACTGTCAGTTGAAGTTGCCATTGCTTCGCTCCCGCCGCGCTGATTTCTTCCATGAGCCTGGGCAACATGGCCATGGTTTCCGGGCCAATCTGGGTATTCACACTTCGGTTAAGGCCTGCCTCCCGTGCCCGTTTCAACGTCTCGATCGCCATGGCGTACGCACCAGGGACACCCCGAATTCGGTCATGGTGGCTCGCAATGCCGTCGATGGAAATGCCAATTCCCTTCAAGCCGGCGCTGATGGCTTCTTGAAGTCTTCTCTCTGTGAGATGAAGGGCACCTGTTTGAATAGCACAATAAATTCCATGTTTGGCAATTCGATCAATCAGTAAAGTCCAGTCTGGGCGAAGGAAAGCCTCGCCGCCGATGAGCGTGATCTCACGCGTACCGAGCCTTGCCAGCTGATCAATAACGTCAAAACACTCCTCTTTGCTCAGCTCATCCTGGCGAGCCTTGCCAGCCCTTGAGCCGCAATGTTGACATTTTAGATTGCATGCCAATGTGATTTCCCATACGACATGGACGGGTACATGATTTTCAAAGTCTCCTGCAGATCGCAGACGAGCGGGTGGCTTGCTGACATTGGTCATGGCGATCGACGGTCGACGGGGCTGGGAATAGGGTTATAGTCAGCTTGTCATCACCAAATGACAAGATTATTTGATCGAGCGGATTGGAAGGAATCCTGAATGCGGAAGCCAGACCTAAAGAGCCAGCCCTAAGGAGCCTGAGCTAGTGAGCCTGGATTGGCCAGCTGACGGAACTCTACGAAGCGGCTGATTCCTTCACATCCGCACGAAGAGGATGAGATTCGGCTGTGGCTTGCTGCCGCAGAATGGGCGTAACCCCTGGGAGCAAGCCATTGACCAAGCCCTTCCCACAGGCTTGGAAGACCAAGCGTTGCGGGCTGGGCCTGGCCAACGGCCGGGCGGCTAAAGCTCAGTTTTCGAGGCGCTTGATCTGCTCCTTAAGCGCATTGAGCGTTGTGGAGACCTCATCCGAATTGCTCAACCAACTCTCGGCTTGTTCGGCCACTTGCTTCATTTTCTCCAGGTCGCCGGTTTGCAGGGCTTCTTGGATGGCGACACCATAGAGAACGATGACAGGAGGGCGTCTTGCAGCTTCCGTAGCGTCCGGGGTGGTTGCATTGACAGGAGCATGAAGGATCTTGCCGCCTCCGTAGGCAAAGCTGCCACGACCGGTATGCCAGTTCGTTGTGAAGTGAAGAATGGCCTCGAAAGGCAGGCTTTCTCCACTGCTTGGCTGGATGTAGCTGCCGGCTATAACCGTAAAGATACTTGGGCCGAGATTGTAGCAGAAGCCATTCAGATTTGGGATCGTAAGCTCACCGTCTGGCGGGGTGATGGCCTGGGTGATCTTCCCTGTGCCACTGATCGGCCAGCTCAGGGTCTGATCAGATCCTGCGCCAATGGTTGCATTGAGATCGAAATGGAAAATGGGAGCACCTGGCGTGCCCACATATCCCAGGGTTCCGGTGATCCTTTCTTCGTAGATTGCCATGTTCAGAGTGTGTTGAACATTTGAACCCTAAAGAGCGTGCTGCCTTCAGGCTGTCGTGGCGTCGACAAAGGGTTGTCATGTTGCTGACGGTCTCTTGTCACTGCTCGGATGGCCGCCTATTCCTTCGTGCGCTGCTCATCCGTCCTGCCATCCCGGGATCTGGCCTGGAGATGGGCGTCCTAAAACGGCACATGATCAGGGCGAGCTCCGCAAGGCTCGCAGGCGCCCACCGCCGGCGGCGGCCCCTATGGCACTGGAGTTGATGGGGGGCTCTTGCTGCTCTTGGCAAGCCTCCAGCGTTCTCTCCCCATGGGCTCAGCAAGCTCAGGCCCTCCTCCATGGCTCCGGCCCGGCTGCAGTCGGCTCAGCGGCTGCGCCATCACCTCGCTTTGCCGCTGCGCTTCGCGCATTTGTTGCGAGTCACCAGAAGGTCATCGGCCTGGGCCCGCCGCAGGCCCTGGAGCTCCTTCGGCCCCTCAGGTGAGGGACACGCAGCCTCCCGCCACAGCCGGTGGAGCCAGTCGAACCGCAGAAGTGCGATCGGCGAGAGCCGCATGCCGTCATCGGCCGAAGGCAGGCCCTGCGGCTCTGGCCAACTCCAGGAGCCCGCCATCACCCGATCGAATTGGCGGGAGTACTCCTGCAGGGCTGCTTCTGGCGTTGTTGGTCCTGGCGGCGGTGCCGCTGGAAGCCGCGCCAAGAAGGATTCGCCAACCACTGCGGGCGATCCAGGCCCAGGGTTTCGCGTTGCCAGGAAACCGTGACAGACCCTACGGTTCCAGTGGGATTCTTAGCGGTCTCACCTGATCAGACGATCCAGAAGAATCCAGGCTTCGACTGCCTCAAAACCTGGATCCTGCACGCCATCTGCCAACGCCCCCTGCTGGATTCGAACCAGCGACCGGCTGCTTAGAAGGCAGCTGCTCTATCCAGCTGAGCTAAGGGAGCCTCAGCGTCATTGTGCCAGCTTGCGGCAGGCTGCGTCGGCAGCCTTGCGTTGAGCAACACAGCTTCTAGGATGGGAGGCTGTGCGGTTCTTTGCCCCATGCCTGCGGCTCGGCTTACGGACAGGCAGAAGGCCGAGGTGGTGGAGAAGTACCGCCGCGGCGATGGTGCCCAGCATCTGGCTGTGGTGTTCGGCTGCAGTCCGAACACGGTGATCCGTGCGGTCAAGGCCGCCCTGGATCCTGAGGAATACGAGCGCCTCAAGGACCGACGAGGCCGCCGCCCTGGCCCTGCTCCCAGGGGGGAGCAGGGGGCCCTGGCCCAGGGGAACTTGCTGCAGGACGAGGAAAACGACCGCACGGCGGAGCAGGACGCCGCCGCCGCTGCATCGCCTCTGGCCGCCGAATCCGCCGCTGCATCGCCTTCGGCCACGGCATCCGCCCCAGCGGCCGCAGATGCCATACCCCCGCCGGCTGGCGCAGCCGCCGAGCCTCCCGCTATCACTGCCGACTCTGCGCAGGAGCCAGCAGCCACCGCCACCACCCAGCCCCTTAGCACCACCCCTCGGCTGCCCGAGGCCCCAGCCGCCGACACCGACCCCGACATTCAGACCGACGCGGAAGCCGATGGCGAGGCCGGACCTGGTGTGCTGGCGATCGACGATGCCGACGACTTCGGTGAGGAGGACGAGGATCTGCTCACCGATGACGACGGCGAGGACGCTTCGATGTTTGTGCCGGTCCCCCTGCTGGACCTGGCCGATGCCCAGAGCGAGATCCGCCCACGCCCCCTTGAGGCCGCCGAGCTGCCCCTTAGCGCCTACATGCTGGTCGACAAGACCGTGGAACTGCAGCCCCGGCCCCTGCGGGAGATCACCGAACTCGGCCGCCTGCCCGATGAGGAACTCGAGCGCAGGGCCCTGCAGGTGTATGTCAACCCGCGCCAGGCCAAACGCCTCTGCGGCCGCACCCAGAGGGTGATCAAGATCCCCGATACGACCATTCTGACCCGCACTGCCTCCTACCTGCTGGCCCAGGGGATCAGTCGGGTTGTGATCGAAGGCGCACTTTTTGCACTTCCAGGCAGCTGATCCACTGCCCGGATCCGCTGCAACAGGGCCTGAGCAAGATGGAGCAGATTGCGCCTAATCTGCTGCTGGATTCTCGCGACTGCAGAGCACATCGGAGGATGCCGTCAGCCCCGCACAAGCCACTGTCCTTCGCCACTGGCCTCAACCGTGGCCTGCGGCGCTGGATCCGTCGGAGCCGGCGTCAGCAGCCCAGTGCCATGAGCCAGGGCAAGGCACTGCTCACCTCCCTGCTGCTGCTCTCGCCACTCCTGACGCTGGAACTCATCCGCCGCGGTGCCGAAGTCCGCGAGTACCAGCGGCTGGAACGGCAGGAAGCGCTGGAGGTGCTCCACGTCTCCCTGGCCACCCTGCGCCGCACCACCAGTGACTGGGCCCACTGGAATGACACCTATGCCTACCTCAGCGGCCGCAATCCCAGCTTCCCGACTCAGCAACTGCTGCCGGCACCGATCTTCAGCGATGGCAGCGTGATGCTGCTCTTCACTCGCTCCGGACGTCTGGTCCACCGCCACGGCCGCGCCGGTGATCCCAGCAGCGGCGACGCGGCGCTGCTGGCCTGCGCCGCCGCCACCCTGCCCTCGCTGGCCAACCCCGCCGACCCGAACGTCATCAATTCCAGCAGGTCCCTGCTCTGCCGCGGCGAAGACGGCCGGTTCTTCCTCGGGATCGCCTCGCCCGTCTCGGACAGCCAGGGCCTGCAACCTGCCCAGGGAACCCTGGTGTTGCTCTCGCCCCTGCTCGGCAGCGACCATGGCCCCTACCTGCTGGACAGCCTGAGCAGGCTTGCCGCCGATTTCACCGTGGTCCCGGCCACCGCCGGCACCACGCCATCAGCCGCCGCCCTCGAAGCGGTCAGCGGCGAGCGGCTCCACACCAGTGGCGGCCTGGTCGGGCTTCGCCCCCAGGGGCTGTGGAAACCCCTGGCTCGCTCCGTGGCGGATCAGGGCCTGCTGTTGCTGCTTCCCTTGCTGCTGCTGGGCTGCCTGCGGCTGCTGCTGCAGCGCGACCGTCAGCGGCAGCACCTCAGCCAGCGGCGGCTGGAACTCCGGGACAGCCGTCGCCTGCGCCGCATCTGCCGGGAGCTTGAGAGCCTGCTGCAGCAGAGGGCCGCCGATGCTCCAGATAGCCCAGCCGAAGCCCAGGTGCTGACCCGGTTGATCGCCCGTGAGCCTGCGGCGGTGGACGTGTCTCCCGCACCGCCGCCGCGCCCGAAGCGAGCGGCCCCCCTTCCGGAGGATGAAAGGCTCGCCTCACGCGTGCGCCAGCTGCGCGAGCGCCTCCAGCATGTGCTCGATAGCTCTCGACGGATGGCCCTGGAGGATCCGCTGACGGGACTGCCGAACCGCCGCTACTTCCTCGAATATCTGGCGCTGGAATCCGAGCGGCAGCTGGCCCATCAGGGACACCTGGCGATCCTGTTCGTCGATGTCGACCGATTCAAGGAGATCAACGACAGCCATGGCCATGCCAGCGGCGATCAGGTGCTGGTCGGGGTCGCCAGCCGTCTGCAGGAGCTGATGCGCAGTGGCGACTTCCTGGCCCGCTACGGCGGCGATGAATTCCTCGTGTTGATGACCCTCAGGCCCGCCAGCCCTGAGGACGGGGGCCGGTTACGGCGTGATGCCCATGCCATGGCCAGCCGCATCGCCGCCGGCTTCGACACACCGCTTGATTTCGGGTCCGTTGGCCTGACCATCACGCTCAGCATCGGCGTGACGATCATGAACCCGGCGAAGACGAGCCCCCAGCAGGCGATGCAGCGCTCCGACGCGGCGATGTACCGGGCCAAGTTGCAGAAGCTGGGTCGCATCGCCATCTTCGAAGCCGACGACCCCTCGTGGTCAGCGGAGGAGTTCCAGGCCTCGGAGCGGCTTCCGGCCCTTTAGCCCGGCGCGACCAAGGGCCCAGGCAGGGTGAATCCGCGGCATCAGTCGCGGCGACCCCGGCGCGGCAGCAGCAGGGCGGCGCTGCTGCCACCGCTGATCACCCCCACCGCCAGGGCAACGCCGACCAGAAAGCCGGCCGGCAGCGGAGTCGCCTGGGCGAAGCCGAGATTCAGCCGCGGCCGTTGCTCCAGGTTCTGGGCCCCCAGGCAGAGGGACAGCAGCAGCAGCAGGCCGCCAGCGATGCTGCCCACCAGCAGACGAAAACGCAGCATCGGGAACGGCGGGCTGGAACGTCAGGCCATCACTCTGCCGCGTCGGGAGCTGGCCTGCCCGGGCCGGTGGCGCCGAGGCCGCTGCCCCAGCGGCTGGCCTCTGGTCCCTCCGCAGCGGCAGCGGCAGCGGCCGCCGGTTGATGCAGCAGGGCATAGAGGGCCCGGCGGCTGTGGCCGCTGCGTTCGGCCAGGCTGCGGGCCGCCTCACGGCGGCTCAGGCCCGAGGCCACCAGGGCCTCCAGCTCGCTGCGCAGGGCTTCAGCGTCCCAGGCAGGTGGCTCCGGGGCCGAGGCGCCCCCCAGCACCACCGTGCATTCCCCGAGGGGTGGCGTGTGCCGGAAGTGCTCCAGCGCCCGCGCCACGCTCGGCCCCACCTGTTGCTCATGGCGTTTGGTGAGTTCGCGCGCCACCTGGATCGGACGGTCCCCCAGCACCGCCAGCAGGTCCTCCAGCAGCGCCACCAGGCGATGGGGGGCCTCATAGAAAATGATGGTGCGCGGCTCCTCGGCCAGAGCCTCCAGCCGCTGCCGGCGCGCCCCGCCCCGGGGCGGCAGGAATCCCTCGAAACAGAAGCGGCCCGTCGGCAGGCCGCTGCTCACCAACGCCGTGGTGAGCGCCGTCGGACCGGGGATGCAGACCACCGGCCGGCCGGCACGGCGGGCCGCCGCCACCAGCGCCTCGCCGGGATCGGAGATGCCCGGCAGGCCGGCATCGCTGATCAGGGCAATCGCCTGGCCCGCCGCCAGGGCGGCGAGCAGCTGAGGGATCCGGGCCGCTTCGTTGTGGCTGTGGAAGCTGATCAGCGGACGGCCCCGGATCCCCAGCCGGCTGAGCAACAGGCCGCTGCGGCGGGTGTCCTCGCAGGCGATGCGATCGGCGCTCTCCAGGATCCGGCGGGCCCGGGGCGAGAGGTCCTCGAGGTTGCCGATCGGGGTGCCCACCAGGTAGAGGGTGCCGGCGGCGGGCTCGTTCCGGGCCGGCTCGGCCTCCAGCGCCAGGTCGTCGCTGACCGCTGGAGTGCCGGCGGCGGCGGCGGGGAGTGCAGCGCTTGCGGGGCGTGCCGGGGCTGGATCCTGCAAGGCCGCGGCTCCTGCACAATGCGTTTTTCGCTCTCCATGATGCCGGCCCCTCTGCCCCTGCCTCCCGGAGTTGCCCTTGAGGACTTGCTGGCCGAGCTGCGGCAGCTGGCCTGGGGTGCTGCTGACATCCTGCGGGCCTATGCCAGGGGAGAACAGCCGCCCCATGGTTTCGCAGCGGCCCTGGCGGTGGAGGAGGGCGGAGATGGACCGGTCTCAGCGGCCGATCTGGCGGTGAACCAGTGGCTGCTCGACGGACTTGATCGGGCCTTCCCCGCTGCCACCTGGACCCTGCTGA
The DNA here is from genome assembly GCA_044360135.1 of Cyanobium sp. Taxonomy (GTDB): domain Bacteria; phylum Cyanobacteriota; class Cyanobacteriia; order PCC-6307; family Cyanobiaceae; genus Cyanobium. Next base: position 35,416 of record JBIKKX010000025.1, on the reverse strand, counting down.
GCGAGGAGACCGCCAAGGACGACCGCGGCCCGGGGGCAACGGCGGCCGAGTGGCTGTGGCTGCTGGATCCCCTCGATGGCACCCGCGATTTTCTGCAGGGCACCGGCGAGTACGCCGTGCATCTGGCCCTGTTGCACCAGGGACGGCCGCTGTTGGGGGTGGTGTTGCTGCCGGAGCGGCAGGAGCTGTGGTTTGGCTGGACCAGCGTCCCCGGGGGCAGAGGCGAGGCCTGGTGTGAGGACCGCAGCGGCGCCAGGATGCCGGCGCGCCTGAGCGCTCGCCAGCGCTGCGAGGATCTGGTACTGGTGGCCAGCCGCAACCATCGCGATGGTCGGCTGGAACAGCTGCTGGCCGCCATCGGCCCGGCCTCAAGCACGGCCATGGGCAGCGTCGGCGGCAAGGTGGCCACGATCCTTCGGGGGGAGGCCGATCTCTACATCTCCCTATCTGGCCGCACGGCGCCCAAGGACTGGGACATGGCAGCACCGGAGGCGGTGCTGTTGGCCGCCGGCGGCGCCTTCAGCCATGCCGATGGCCAGCCCCTCGCCTATGGCGGCGGCGACCATCTCCAGGCCGGCTGCCTGATCGCCAGCCATGGCCCTGCCCATGCCGATGTCTGCCGGCGAGCGTTACTGGCTCTCGAAAACATGGCTGCCCCTTGAGGCGCGGGCCCGACCTGCGAAGCAGGGTTGGGGTGTGCCGTTGGCTTTGAGAGCTGAAGCGTTGCTGATTCAGGCAACGAATTAGCGGCAGCGAAGGTTGATTCACTGCTGTGACGGATCCGCTGAACGGCTGCGCCAGCCAGGGGCAGATGCGACCTGAATGGGCTTAGATCCTATAGCCATCTCGGCTAGTTCCATAGCTTCTTGATGCTCATGCCTCAGGAGCCATGACTTCCTTGTTTGCATTTCCAGTCCGTATTGCTCGGCGATCTGCAGCACTTTTCCTCGTCGGTGGTGCAGTCATGCTGACTGCCGATCCTGGTCGTGCCGCTCTCACGGTGACCGCTTCGACGGATGCTGAAGCGATGGCCAAAGCGTTGCTGGGGCCAGGGGTGAGCCTGGTAGCCGGCAGCGCTTCCTACACCGGTGCTGCCGATGCATCGGGCTTCTTCGAGGGCGATACCTCGATCTTTGCAGAGCCTGCTGGCGTCAAGGGAGTGCTGCTGACCTCCGGCGCGCTGACCAATGCCTTGCCTCCCAACAACAGCGAGTCGACCTCAAGAGACAATGGCCTTCCCGGCTCCGCCGCGCTTGACGGGCTGGTGGGTGGTGGCACCCAGGATGCCTCGCTGCTGAGTTTCAAGGTCAAGCTCGACCCTGGCACAACAGGCATCCAGTGGAAGTACGTGTTCGGCTCGGAAGAATACACCGAATATGTCAACAGCGCCTACAATGACGTGTTTGCTCTTTATCTGAACGGCGTCAATCTTGCCTTGTTGCCGGGCGACTCAACCGCGGTCAGCATCAATACCGTCAATGGTGGCTTGAATTCGGCCCTCTATAGAAACAACGAACCTGGCAGTAACCTCCTTGACACGCAGTACGATGGCCTGACGCAGGTCCTTACCTCCCTCGCTACGGGGCTTGATGCGAACGAGGAGTATGAACTGAGTTTTCAGATCGCTGATCGTGGCGATCGGATCCTTGATTCTGGCGTGTTCATTCAGGGAGAATCGATTCAGGACCCAGATGAGGGTGAACATGTGCCAGCTCCCTTGCCTGCGTTGGGCGTGATCTCTGCCTTGGCATCATCGCGGCGGCTTCGCGGCCGCATCAGAGAGGGAGGCCAGGTGAAAAAGGAGTGTTGAACCGGGCAGCTCGAACCTGCGCGCTTGGTCCAATCGGCTGAACCCTGACCCCACTGGGTCCCTGGGCAATCAGCGGCATTGACGACGGATTGGACATGTCAGGAGCTGCCCAAACAGGCTCAGCCCAAAAAGGAGGGATGCCCGATGGCATCCCTCCGCAGCAGCGACCTCCCCCTGGCCATCGTCCTGATGCCGTCAACGGCGGGTGGTCTGGGCCGACCCAGGCAGGGCCGGCCTCCGCAGGGTTCAGACCGAGGCCGGCTCCTCCTGCTGCGGGACGCCGCGCAGGGTGAGGTTGATGCGGCCGCGGTTGTCGATCTCGCGCACCCGCACGGTGACCTGATCGCCGACGTTGACGACATCCTCCACCTTCTCAACCCGCGATTCTGAGAGCTGGGAGATGTGGATCATCCCCTCCTTGCCCGGCAGGATCTCAACGAAGGCACCGATCGGGATCACGCGGGTGACGGCGCCGCTGAACACCTCACCTTCGCTCACCCGGCGGGTGAGACCCTCGATGATCCTCTGGGCCTCTTCGGCCGCGGCACCGTCGTGGCTGGCGATCGTGACGATGCCGCCATCCTCGATGTCGATCTTGGTGTTGGTGCGCTCGGTGATGCCCTTGATCGTGCGGCCGCCAGGACCGATCACCGTGCCGATCAGCTCGGGATCGATCCGGAAGCTGAGCAGGCGCGGGGCGTGGGGGCTGAGGGTGTCGCGGGGCTTGTCGATCGCCTCGAGCATCTTCTCAAGGATGTGCAGCCGAGCCGGCCGGGCCTGGTTGATCGCTTCGGCCACGGTCTTGACGGCCAGACCGGTGATCTTCATGTCCATCTGCAGGGCGGTGATGCCCTTCTCGGTGCCGGCCACCTTGAAGTCCATGTCACCGAGGAAGTCTTCGATGCCCTGGATATCGGTGAGGATGCGCACCTCTTCACCCTCCTTGATCAGCCCCATGGCAGCGCCGCTGACTGGTGCCTTGATCGGCACGCCGGCATCCATCAGGGCCAGGGTGCTGCCGCAGACCGAACCCATCGACGTGGAGCCGTTAGAGCTCAAGCATTCGGACACCACCCGCAACACATAGGGGAAGCCATCCTTGTTGGGCAACACCGGCACCAGGGCCCGTTCGGCCAGGGCGCCGTGGCCGATCTCGCGCCGGCCGGGGCTGCGCATCGGTCGGGTCTCGCCGGTGGAGTAGGGGGGGAAGTTGTAGTGATGCAGGTAGGTCTTCTCGTTAGACGGGTTGAGATCGTCCATCTCCTGGGCATCGCTGGGGGTGCCGAGGGTGGCGCAGGACAGCACCTGGGTCATGCCCCGCTGGAACAGGCCGGAGCCGTGCACCCGTCGGGGCAGCACGCCAGCGGCGGCGCTGATCGGCCGAACCTCATCGAGCTTGCGGCCATCGACCCGCACACCCTCCTTGAGGATCTGCTCGCGCATCAGCTTCTTGGTGAGCGATTTGTAGCTGGTGGGGAGGGCCTTGGAGTTGGCGGAAACGACCAGCTTGACGCCATCGTCGGCCTTGAGGGCTTCGATCGCTTCAGACGCCTTGGCCTTGATCGCATCGAGCTTCTCATCACGCTCGCCCTTGCTCTGGCTGAACTCCTTGAGCACTTCGGCGATGCCAGCGGCACACTGCTTCTCGAGGAAATCGGGCAGGGTGGTGTCGACGCTCTGGGGCTCCGGGATCACCTGAGCGATGCCAAGATCGGCGATCAGGTTGAGCTGAGCCTTGATCAGTTCGCTGACCGCCTCATAGCCGAAGTCGATCGCTTCGATCACATCCTGCTCAGGCAGCTGGTTGGCGCCGGCCTCCACCATGATCACCCCCTCGGGGGTGCCTGCCACCACCAGGTCGAGCTCGGAACGCTCGATTTCGCGGTAGCTGGGGTTGAGCACGAAGTCGTCGCCGAGCAGCCCGACCCGCACCGCCGCCATCGGGCCGTGGAAGGGGATCTTGGCCAGCAGGGTGGCCAGGGAGGCGCCGGTCACGGCGAGAACATCGGGGGGAACCCGCTCATCAAGCGAGAGGCAGGTGGCGACGATCTGCAGGTCGTCGCGCATCCAGCTGGGGAAGAGGGGCCGCATCGGCCTGTCGATCAGCCGGGCGATCAGGGTGGCCCGCTCCGGCGGGCGACTCTCGCGGCGCATGAAGCTGCCGGGGATGCGACCGGCGGCGTAGAGGCGCTCCTCGTAGTCGCAGATCAGAGGGAGGAAATCAATGCCTTCGCGGCCACCGGAGCGGGTTGCCGTCACCAGAACGGCGGTGTCCCCACATTCGACCATCACCGAGCCGCCGGCCTGGGGGGCGAAGCGACCCGTGGTCAGCCGGATCTCCCGACCATCGAAGGAGATCGACTGCGTCTGTCCTTGCACTGGGCGTTATGTCCTTTTGTTGTCTTGGCCATTCTCGCATCCGGCCTTCTGCACCGCCGGCCAGGGGAGGTCAGGCCCGCCCACCAGGCTTAGCCCTAGCCCCAGTGCCGCAGCCCAGCCCCGCGCCAAGCAAAACCCCTGGCGAGGCGGCGGTGGGCTGCCTGAGGGCCAGGGGTGCAGGGGGAAAGACAGCTCAGGGAGCGGCCTGGAAGGTCAGGTCCGGCGGATCACCAGCTCGACTTGACCACGCCGGGAAGTTCACCTTTGTGGGCACGCTCGCGGAGCTGGTTGCGGCACAGGCCGAAATCGCGGTAGACGCCGCGGGGCTTGCCGGTGGCCCAGCAGCGATTGCGCCGACGGGACGGAGCGCTGTTGCGGGGGAGGTCCTGAATCTTGCGGTGGATCTCCAGGCGCTCCATCGGATCGCCAGCGGCGGTGAAGGCCGCCTTGAGGGCGGCGCGCTTGGCGGCGAAGCGCTCCACGAGTTTGCGGCGCTTGACATCGCGCGCGATCATCGACTTCTTCGCCATGCGGGCGCGTACTCATTGCGTCGGAGCGTGCATCGTACCCTGCCGGCCGCCGCCTCAGCTCCGGCGGGAAGGGAACTGGAGCTCAACGGGCGAGCCACTGCTGGATCGCCGGCAGCTGGCTGGTGTCCTTGACGACCAGGAGCAGGCTCAGACCCATCAGGAACACCAGGCCGGACTGCATGAAGGCCATCTGAAACCGCTCCGGCAGGGGGCGCCCCCGCAGGCCCTCCAGCAACAGCAGGGCCAGCTGGCCGCCGTCGAGCATCGGCAGCGGCAGGGAATTGAGCACGGCCAGGTTGATCGAGATCAGGGCGGCGTAGAGAAACAGGCTGGCCCCGCCCTGATGGGCGAGGGAGGCACCCATCTCGACGATCTTCACAGGCCCCGACACCTGAGCGGCGGTCTCGCCGAAGTGGGTGACCAGGCTGCCGAACCCCGTCACGGTGCGGCGGGTCAGGCTGAGCAGATCGGCATTGGCCTGGCGCAGGGGTTCGAGGGGGCCGCGGGGGCGCCGGAAGACCTCGGTGCCGTTCGGTTGCAACTGGGCGCCGATCCGGCCGGTGCCGCCCTGGTCGCTGGGGGTGAGCTGGATCGTCAGGCGCTGACCGCCTCGCTCAGCCTGCAGCTGCAGGGGGATAGCGGGGGAGGAGCGGATCGTGGCCACCAGATCGGCCACCGCCTGCTGACCACCCTGGAGGGGTTGGCCCGCCAGGCTGACGATCCGGTCTCCGGCCTGAAGGCCGGCGCTGGCGGCCGGCTGGCCCCCCTGCACCCCGGTCACCAGAACGCCGGGGGTGGTGCTGAAGCCGGCGGGGATTCCGACCAGCACCCCCTGGGCCAGCAGCACCGCCCAGGCCAGCAGCAGGTTGGCGATCACGCCGGCGGCGATCACCAGGGCCCTCTGGCCCAGGGACCGGTTGCGCAGCAGGTCGGGGTCATCGGCGGGGATGCCGCTCTCTTCCTCGTCGTCGGGGAACGACACATACCCCCCCAGGGGGATGGCCCGCAGCGCGTAGAGCACGCCGCGGCGGCGGCGCTGCAGCAGGGCCGGCCCGAAGCCCACCGAAAAACCGCTCACCCGGATCCCCTGCCAGCGGGCCGCGAGGAAGTGGCCTGCTTCATGAACGACGATCAGGCCGGCCAGGATCGCCAGTGCGGTGAGAACGCCCATCAGGCCGGGACAGCAATCGGGTCATTCTGGGGGCAGCGGCCACCCACCGGTGCCGGTTGGCCGCCGGCGGATTTCCGCTGCTGCTGTCGCTCCGGCATCGACAGCGGGCCGTGAAGGCCGGCGCCGGCTGCCAAGCGCGCCCGGAGCACGGCCTCAGTCCTGAGCCACCAACCGATCGCTGCCGAAATAGGGCACCAGGGCCGCCGGCAGGCGCACGCTGCCATCGGACTGCTGGCCGTGTTCGAGCAGGGCGGCCATGGTGCGGCCGATCGCCAGGCCGCTGCCATTGAGGGTGTGCAGCAGGCGCGTTTTCTTGCCCTCGCGGCAGCGGATCGCGGCCCGCCGGGCCTGGAAGTCGCCGCAGGTGCTGCAGCTGGAGATCTCGCGGTAGGTGCCGGCGCCGGCCAGCCACACCTCCAGGTCGTAGGTGCGGGCGGCGGAGAAGCCGAGATCACCGCTGCAGAGCTCGATCCGCCGGTACGGCAGCTCCAGGGCCTCCAGCACGCCTTCGGCGTCGCGGGTCAGCTCTTCATGGGCCGCGTCCGAGTCTTCGGGGCGGCAGAACCAGTAGAGCTCCACCTTGTTGAACTGATGCAGGCGGATCAGGCCGCGGGTGTCACGGCCGTAGGAGCCGGCCTCGCGGCGGAAGCAGGGGGTGTAGGCGGTGTAGCGGAGCGGCAGCTGCTCGGCGGCGAGCACCTCATCGCGGTGCAGGGAGGTGAGTGGCACCTCGGCGGTGGGGGTGAGCCAGAGGTCGTCCTCGGCGCAGCGGAAGCTTTCTTCGGCGAATTTGGGCAGCTGGCCGGAGCCGGTGAGGCTGGCGGTGTTCACCAGGATCGGCGGCAGCACCTCCCGGTAGCCAGCGGCGCTGTGGCGATCGAGCATGAAGCTGATCAGGGCGCGCTCCAGACGGGCGCCCTGGCCCAGCAAGGTGATGAAGCGGCTCTGGGCGATCCGCACCGAGCGCTCCGTGTCGACCAGGCCCAGCCGTTCGGCGATCTGCCAGTGCTCTTCGAGGCTCTCGCCAGCCTGGGGGAGGCGCGGTGCGCCCCAGCGCTTGACCTCGATGTTGTCGGCCTCGCTGCGGCCCTCCGGTGTCTGCGCAGAGGGAAGGTTGGGCAGTTCCAGCAGGCCATCCCGCAGCGTCTGCTCCAGCCCCTTCTCCTGATCCTCCAGCAGCGCCACCCGCTGCTTGATCCGGTTGCCCTCCTCGCGCAACTCGGCCAGCTCGGGTCCATCGGCCTTGGCCCCGGCGCGGATGCGCTCGCCCACCGCCTTGCCGATGCGGTTGCCCTCGGCCTGCAGGCGGCTGCGCACTTCCTCCAGATCCCTGGACTCGTGGGCGATCCGCTGCAGGCCGACGAGATCCGGTTCCAGGCCGCGGCGGCGCAGCTGGCGGATGATCAACTCCGGGTCGTCGCGCAGCAGGCGCTGGTCCAGCACGGGTCGGGGGCGGCTGGGGCGAGCCTAGGGGCCGGCCGATGGCTCTCCAGAGCAGGGCCAATGGCGAGAATCAGGCCGACCCCATCGATCGGATTGAGCCTGTGCGCCTCTCTGAGGGTGTCGCGCTCCCAGCGGCGCGGCGGCGGCGGGGGTGGGCGGAAGGCCAGCCTGGGAGCGCCCCGGCTCCGCCGCTGGCAGCACGCCCGTTCGCTGGCCCTCATGGGCGCTGTATGGCCATCCGCGCTGTCGGCTGGCCATACAGGCGCTCTGCTAGGGGGAGCTGAGGCAGTGTCTGAGTTCGGCGCCCCGATTCAGAGCACCTGAACCACCTCGCTGACCTCAGGAATGGCCTCGCGGAGCTTGCGCTCGATGCCCATCTTCAGCGTCATGGTGCTGCTGGGGCAGGATCCGCAGGCACCCTGCAGGCGCACCTTGACCACCGGGCCGTCGATCTCGACGATCTCGACATTGCCGCCGTCGGCCATCAGATAGGGGCGCAGCTCATCGAGCACCCGCTCGACATTGGGGATGGTGAGGGCGCGGGGGTCGTCGCTGGCGGCCGTGGCGGCGCTGGCGCCAGCGGTGAGATCGGGTGTGGCCTGCAGAGGGGTTTCGATCGACATCGGGGACTCGCGGGATGGAGTGGAGCTTAGGAAGCCCCCTCCGCCGCCGCCCGGTGCTCCGGGCTGCGGGGCTGGCGGTGGCGCCGCAGGGGGCCTGCGGCGGGTGCGCGCCGGTCTGCAGGGCCAAGGGCCGTTGGGGCGGCGGGCCCCGTCCCTAGGATCAGTTGGATCGCCTGTCGTTTCCGCCCGGCCACGCATGACCGATGTACCCGCCGAGCGGATTCGCAATTTCTGCATCATTGCCCACATCGATCACGGCAAGTCGACCCTTGCCGATCGCTTGCTCCAGGAGACGGGCACGGTGGCGGCCCGCGACATGCAGGAGCAGTTTCTCGACAACATGGAGCTGGAGCGGGAGCGCGGCATCACGATCAAGCTGCAGGCGGCGCGGATGGAATACAAGGCCGCCGATGGCCTCACCTATGTGCTGAACCTGATCGATACCCCCGGCCACGTCGACTTCTCCTACGAAGTCAGCCGTTCCCTCCAGGCCTGCGAAGGGGCCCTGCTGGTGGTTGATGCCAGCCAGGGGGTGGAGGCGCAGACGCTGGCGAATGTCTATCTGGCCCTGGAGAACGACCTGGAAATCATTCCGGTCCTCAACAAGATCGATCTGCCCGGCGCCGATCCCGAGCGCATCAGCGAGGAGATCGAGGCGATCATCGGCCTCGACACCAGCAATGCCATCCCCTGCTCCGCCAAGACCGGCCTGGGTGTGCCGGATATCCTCCAGGCGGTGGTCGATCGGGTGCCGCCGCCGCCGGACAGGGTGGGGGAGCCGCTGCGGGCGCTGATCTTCGATTCCTACTACGACGCTTACCGCGGCGTGATCGTCTATTTCCGGGTGATCAGCGGCACAATCGCCCGCCGCGACAAGGTGCTGCTGATGGCCAGTGGCAAAACCTACGAACTCGATGAGGTGGGGGTGATGGCCCCCGACCAGCGCCAGGTGGACAGCCTCCATGCCGGCGAGGTGGGATATCTGGCCGCCTCGATCAAGGCGGTGGCCGATGCCCGTGTCGGCGACACGATCACCCTGGTGGCCAACCCCGCCAGCGAACCGCTCCCGGGCTACACAGAAGCCAAGCCGATGGTGTTCTGCGGCCTCTTCCCCACCGATGCCGATCAATACCCCGACCTGCGTGAGGCCCTCGACAAACTGAAGCTCTCCGATGCGGCCCTGCAGTACGAACCGGAAACCAGCAGTGCCATGGGCTTCGGCTTCCGCTGCGGTTTCCTGGGGCTGCTGCACATGGAAATTGTGCAAGAGCGCCTGGAGCGCGAATACGACCTGGACCTGATCGTCACCGCTCCCTCGGTGATCTACAAGGTCAACATGATCGATGGCAGCGAGGAGATGATTGACAATCCCGCCACCCTCCCCGATCCGCAGAAGCGTGAATCGATCGAAGAACCCTATGTGAAGCTCGAGATCTACACACCAAACGCTTACAACGGTGCCCTGATGGAGCTCTGCCAGGAGCGGCGTGGCGAGTTCATCGACATGAAATACATCACCACCGATCGCGTCACCCTCCATTACGAGGTACCGCTGGCGGAGGTGGTGACTGATTTCTTTGATCAGATGAAGAGTCGCACCAAGGGGTATGCCTCGATGGAGTATCAGCTGATCGGCTATCGCCGCAATGATTTGGTACGCCTCGATGTGATGATCAATGCCGAGAAGGCCGATCCCCTGACCACCATCGTCCATCGCGACAAGGCCTACAACGTCGGCAAAGGACTGGTCGAGAAACTGAAGGAGCTGATCCCCCGCCAGCAATTCAAGATTCCAATTCAGGCCGCGATCGGCAGCCGCGTGATCGCTTCTGAGAGCATCAGTGCCATGCGCAAGGACGTGCTCGCCAAGTGCTACGGCGGTGACATCAGCCGCAAGAAGAAGCTGCTGCAGAAACAGGCCAAGGGCAAAAAGCGGATGAAGGCGATGGGCAAGGTCGAGGTGCCCCAGGAGGCCTTCATGGCCGTGCTCAAGCTCAACCAGTAGGGCCCAGCGGGTCGCCGCCGCTGCGGTTGTGGCTGGTTGGCGCCTTCCCGTCCCGTGGCCGGGCGGCAGGCAGGGCCCTGGGCCGAGCTGCGACGGGGTCTTGTTGAGGGTTTTGCAACGATCTGGCCCAGGCGCCGCCGGGTCCTTGGGCGTCAAAGGCCGTGGGATTCCAGGGCCATGGGCGCCGCCGGGGCGGGTCTGTCCGGCCCCGGGAACCCTGGGGCCAGCGATCCCGCCCGATCGATGCGATCCGCCCGCTGCCACCCTCCCCTGACGGCTCCGCCCTGGCCCAAGCCACTGCGGCCTCAGACGCCAGCCTCCCCACGCCGCCCGTCCCTGGCCGGCCAACCCTGCGGGCTGTGGCCATTCCTGACCACCGGCCAGTCCCAACCGTCCCTGCGGCTGGGGGTTGCCCAGCTCCTGAGGGCCCGTCCCGGGATCTGGGAGCGCCTGGCTAGCTCGTCTGCGGGCCAGCGCGGCCTGGGCCATTGGTCCTCGGGCCGCTGGTCCTATGGCCGCCGGGTGCGCTGCCGCCTGCGCCAGGGCCGGGATCGGGGCTTCATCCTGCCCCTGGCCTTCGGCGCCTCCCTGGTGCTGCTGCTCGGCAGCCTGTCGCTGCAGACCCTGGTGCTGCAGCGACGCCTGGGGCTGCTGCGCGAGGAGCAGCGGGGCCACCAGGAGGATGCCCTGGCCAGCGCCGCCCAGCAGCTGGTGGCGGCGCTCAACCGCGATCACCCCTGCCTGTTGATCCTGCCGCTGCAGCGCTGGGGCAGTGACGGCCTGCCCTGCGCCAGCCCGGAGCAGCAGCAGGCCCTGGCGCGGGGTGCTGGCGGAGGCCCCTGGCGCCTGCTCGACTGGCAGCCCCAGGTTTTGCGGGCTGAGGCCCTGATCGAAGTCGACTCCGGTTCCCCAGCCCTGCCGCCGCGGCGGGGCAGCTTCGCCGTGCCGCTCCAGGAGGAACCGCTGCAGGGCCAGGCACCGCGGCTGCTGGCCCTGCGGGCGGTGGCGCCATGAGCCTGCTGGAAGTCCTTCTGGCCGGGGTGCTGTTCTTCGGCTCTTCCACGGCCTCCCTGCTGCTGTGGACGCGGGCCCTGGCGTTCATGGAGAGCGACGCCCGCCGCGCCGAGCGGGTCGAGAGCCTGGAGGCCGAGCTGCAGTCGCTGGAGAGCCGGCTGCGGGATCCGGCGCTGTGGGGCAGCCCGACCCTGACCTGCGAGCAGCGGTTGCAGCGATTCGTTGAGGCCCTGGAGGGGGCACCGCTCCGGCCCGGGGTCGGCCGCCAGATCCTGCGCGACTCCGCACCCCAGCCGTTGCTGGTGCGGGTGGAGGCCGGGGGGCTGCAGCGGCAGCGCGGCTATCACCCAGCGGCCTTCGGCGGCTGCTCCCTGCCGCTGCCCCCGGCGCCGGCCCCGGAGGAGGCCTTCCCCTTTGGAGCGTCGGCTCCCCCGGACCAGGCTGCCGCTGAGGGGGTGAACCATGGCGTTCTCTAAGGCCGCCGCCTGGTCCGGCCGCCGCCGCTCGCAGGGTTTCACCCTGGTTGAGGCCCTGCTGGCCACCTCCCTGCTGCTGATCCTGGCCGCCATCAGCCTGGTCCCGGCACGGGAGAGCCTGGCCCGGCAGCGGCTGGAGACCGCCACCCGGCGGGTGCTGCTCGGCCTCGACCGGGGCAGGCTGGCGGCGGAGCGGCGAGGCCAGCCCTGCGCCCTGGCCTTTGCTGGCCGCAGCGGATGGCAGCCGCCCCAGGGCGGATCGTTGGCGGCCTGCGAACCGGAGCCGATCGGCCTGGGGGAGGGGGGGCAGGACGACGGGGCGCTGGAGGTGGAGCACAACCTGCCCGGGGAAGTGCGCTTCACCGCCAATGGCCTGCTGCTCGATGGCGGCACCGTGATGCTCCGCCATCCCCATACGACCCTGACCCGCTGTGTGGTGGTGTCCCTGCCGCTGGGGGTGACGCGGGTGGGGCTCCAAGGCCAGGGCGGCTGCCTGCCGGATCCGGCGCTGTGAGCACCATGGTCACCGCAACGCCAGGCAGACGGCGCCCAGGCCGGGCGACGCGGCGCGGCCCAGCGCCGCACGGCTTCACCCTGCTGGAGCTGCTGATCGCCCTGGCCATCGGCCTGCTCTTCTGTGGCGCGATCCTGCGCTCCCTGGTTCTGGCCGGCCCCCAGGGCGCCCTGCTGGCGCGGCAGCTACGGGAGCGGGGCCTGCAGGCGCGAACCCTGGAGCTGCTGCGCACCGATCTGCTGCGGGCGGAAAGCCTGCGCCTCGCCACGGCGGCGGGCAGCGCCTGCCCCCTGGCGGGGCGCACGCCCCTGGTCCAGATCGCCACCGCCCAGGGGCCGATCACCTACTCGATCGGGCGGCCGCCGAGCCCGATCTGGCGGGGCCGGGTGCTGATGCGCTGCGGGCCAGCCTTCGGCCTCGATGGCGAGCCTTCCGCTGGTCAGGCCCAGAACCGGGTGGTGATCGATGGCCTGGTAGCCGATGGGCTGCGGATCGAACACAGCGGCCAGGGGTTGCTGCAGCTGCGCCTGGAGCAGGAGTTCCCGCTGGTGGGCGGCGGCAGCCACCGCCTCAGCAGCGGCCGTGTCCTGGCTGCCGGTGCAGTAGTGCTGCCCTGATGTGTCGATACGATCGAGGTGTTGTCCGTCGGCCTGTGCATGCCTGCCGGTATGCCCCCCAGGCGCTGTCGCGCGGCCACCCTGGCGGGCCGGGCCCCGGAATCGGACCAGGAACGCGGCCTGGTGCTTCCGGCCATCCTGCTCACGGTCACGGTGATGACCCTGGGGGTGCTGGCCCTGGTGAGCCGGGTGGCGGCCACCCGGGAGGCAGCGGCGGCCAGCAGCCTGGCGGCCTCGGCGCGGCAGGCGGCGGAGTATGGCTTCAGCCAGGTCGTGGCGGAGATGAACCGAGATGGCAAGAGCTATCTCTGGATCACGCCCTACGCCAACTGGGCGACGGTGACGGCCAGCGACCTGCAGAGCTGCGGCATCTTTTCGGCCAGCATCCCCACCGCCAATCCGATCCCAGGCCGCAGCAGCCCCGTGGAGCTGCCGGCCACCCCGACGCTCACTTATCAGGTGACGGGCTATCAGCCGCCCGAGGTGCTGGCGTCCCCCTGCTCGTTCTTCGGCAATCGCAAGGGGGGCAGCGGCACCCTGGAGATCACCGGCACGGCCCGGCGCTCCAGCGGCGATCCGAACCCCGCCAGTTACACCCTGCGTCGCGCCGTGACTGTGGGCCAGGCGGTGCCGCTGTTTCGGACCAGCGTGTTCCGGGGGAGCTCCGGTTCCTCCGGGGTCAACGTGCCTGCCTCACCCCATTTCCCCACTCCCGCGGGGCTGGGGGTGACGCCCCTCGCCACCCCCTGGCCTGCCGTGAGCTGCTCGGGCACCAATGCAACGTCTCCCTTCAGCTGCACGAGCAACAGTGGCAGCAATGCGTTTGCAAAAAGCACCAGCTCGCCGGCGAGCAGTTATCGGTTCCCCTACGACAGCGCAGGCGCATTAGCGCCTTTCTGCCAACCGGCGACAACGCCAACGCCGCTGATCGTGTGCATGGTCTCATCGCTGACACTGAGCAATCTTGATCTGGTGGTGGATGGTCAATCCACCCCTGTAATCGTCTTCATCGACAGCGGCAGCCTCACGATCCCACAGGGTTCCAGCCTCTGCTCCTCATCCGTCAACTCCACGGCGGCTGCGGCGGACAGCTGCGCCACGGCGAGCGGTGACTGGCGGCGGCTGCAAATCTACGGTCGGGCCAGCGCATCGTCCTGCGATCAGGCGCTGACGCTGAACAGGGTGAACCTGACCGGGGGCAACTTCAGGGCCAATCTGCACAACGCTTTCATCTGGTTTCCCACGGCCACGCTGTCCTACGACGCCAACACCAATACGTTCTACCGGCTTGTCGGTTCCGTCTGTCAGCTGTCCCCTTCCGTTGCCGCCAGCACGAACACGATTGAGGTTGTCAGCCCCGATCAGCTCCGTGATTTCCTGGCCAGTCAGCAGCTGCTCTTCTACCGCGGCTACGGTGCCTGGCAGCAGAGCTTCCAGCCCCGCTGAGCGATGAGGAAGCGCCGCGTCCCACCCCTGCGCCGAGCCGGACCCGCCGCCGAGGGGATGACCATCCTCGAGGCGGTAGTAGGGGTGTTGATCTCGGCCACGGCCCTCGCCATCCTCACCCCGGCCCTCACCCAGCAACTGGTTGTCGCCCAGGATGACGCCACGATCCCCGCCGTTGATGCGGTGGTGAGTCGCGATCTCGCCTGGATCAGCAACTACGCCCGCTGGTGGATGGCCCGCAGCGGCCCGTTCAATGTGAGCACCCTGGTGACGCTCAGCCCCACCTTCACCTTTTCCTCCGAGCTCACCTACACCCCACCGGCCAATCGCTGCCTGGCCGGCACGGTGGCGGCCGGGTTCCTCTCGGATGCGGCCACGAACAGCTCCATCACACCGGCCCGTCCCTACACAATCCCCACCGACGGATCCACCACCAACCTCGCCACTGTCAACGGCGTGACGGTGCAGCGGGCGATCAGCACCAGCGGCAACACGGTGGCCCTGACCTACAGCGTCAGCGGTGGGACGGCGGCCTCGCTCGGTTTCAACCGGCAGGTGGCGCTGCTGGTGGATGCCTCGGCCTGGTGCGAACGACTGCCATGACCCTTCTGCTGCTGCGATCTCGATCTCAATCGCGACCCCGATCTCGATGGCGTGTTCGATCGCGGTGCCAGGAGCTCCGGGCGGGTGGTTTCACCGTGGTCGAGATGCTGATCACCGTGGCGGTGATCGGCATCGTCTCCGGCATGGGCTATCCGGCCCTCACCGCCTTTATCCAGGAGCAACGGCTCAGCCGCAGCTCCCAGGCCCTGATGGCCTATCTGCAGAGCGCCAGGGCCCGGGCCGAGCGCCTGGCCACCAACGACTCCACCTGCCAGCTGACGATCAGTGGCATCACGATCGGTCCCAGCGCGATCAGCAATAACATCTGCGCCGGAATTCCGAGTCTGAACCTGGCCCAGGCCTCCGCGATCACGGGCCTGACCTTGACGATGGATCAGAACATGCCCAATGGCACCACCTACCCGATCACCTTCAATCGCTCCGGCACGCTTGCCGCGGAGATCCTGGCCGGTACCACCACCTCTGTGCTGGTCAGCTCGGTGACCCCGATGCCACGCATGATCTACCTCTCCGCCACCGGCACCCAGCAGCAGCGCTGCGTGTTTCTCGACATGGTGTCGATCCGGCTGGGCTGGCGCAACGGCAGTTCCGGGGTCTGCACCTATGCCACCAATTGATCCGATGGCACACCCCAACCGCCGACCTTCCTTCACCCGCCGGCTCGCCCCGGGTCGCCTGAGCCCTGGCTTCACCCTGATCGAGCTGTTGGTCGGCACGTTGCTGGGGTCGCTGGTGCTGGGGGCGATCGGCGGTGCGCTGATCACCTCGGAGGTGCGGGTGGCGCAGCAGATCCGCCGTGACACGGGGCGCCGCGAGGGGATCAACAGGGTGGTCGCCTTGATGCAGAACGAAGCCAACACCTCCAGTGGCCTGGATTCCCTCGCTGCCGGCATCAACACCACCACCCGGGCCACCAACATCTGCGTGACCAATGGCCCCAGCCTCAGGGTCCGTGCCTCCGGTGGCGCTGTGGTCTGCTACAAGGCCGTTCCCAGCTCATCCAGCCTCGGCACCTCCTATTCCGCCACATCCGGAACGAGCAGCGAAGCCCCCTGGGCCGGGTCTTGCCTGCTGATTCGCGAGGGTCCGCCTTACGATGCCAATGGCGATATGTATCTGAATTCGGCTTCTTTTCGCCAGGTCGTGCTCGATGACCTGCGGCTAACCAATGGCAGCTGTATCGGCGCATTCACCTACACGCTCACCGCCCCCGCCACCAGCTCCACGGTGAATGCACTGAGCGGTGCGGCCACGGTGACGATTACGCAGTCCAGCGGTGTGGCCACCACCTTTTCGCTGCGCACCGGCTCGAACCCAGCCTCCTATGGCATGGAACGCTGCAATCAATACTACGACAATAGCGTGTACTCAGCGACCACCAGTCCGGATGGCAATCCCACCTGTGCCAATGAGACGACCCGCCATCGTAGACTGCAGTTCCCTAACTCCACCGTACAGCCAGCGTTTCCGGACAATACAACCAATCAATCAAAAATCAATCTCTACTATCTTCCTTACGCCCGCAGCAATTACAGCCTCTCGTCCTGTTCCTACCTCAGCTGCATCATCAGCTCCAATGGCGCCTCGATCACCATCACCGCTGTCAATGCCCTGATCTTCGCCGATGGCGAAATCCGTCCCTGATCACCAGGTCCTTGGTTCTTCCTGGCAGCGGCGTTCCTGCCCCTGGGATGCCCTCGGCTGGCCTGGATGCCCAAGGCGTCGTCAGGCGGCACCCTGCCAACTTGGCTAATCTTCCAGGCGCCAAGATTGCCGTTCGGTGGGCGAACGGGCATATCTGCGCCGATGATTACATGGTCACGACTCCCTCTCCCCACGATTCCAGCCCCCAGCTGCTGCCCAGCCCAACCTGGGAGCCCCAGCTGAGCGAGGCCCTGGAGGCCCTCAGGGCCGGAGAGAGCCAACGGGCCGAAGCGATCTACGACACCCTGCTGGCGGCGGGCTGCAACGACTGCCGCCTGTTCAGCAACCTCGGCGCCATCGCCCTGCAGCGCGATCAACCCGATCAGGCGATCCTCTGGTTGGAGAAGGTCCTGGCCGTGGAGCCCAACCATGCCCGTGGCCTGGCCAACTACGGCATGGCCCTGCACCAGCTGGACCGCGGCGAGGAGGCGATCGACGCCTTCCGGCGCGCCCTGGCCAGTGATCCAACCATCCCCGAGGCCTGGCACAACCTGTCAGTGGCCCTGAGGGAATGGCAGCCGCCGGACCCCATCTCCAGCACCCCGGGAACCAGCGAGGCGCCGGCTGCGGAGCGCAGGGTTGAGGAGGCGATTCAGGAGGCGATTGCCGCCAGCCGTCAGGCCCTGGCCCTCAATCCCGCCTATGCCGACGCCGCCGCCAACCTGGCCCGGTTGCTCGCCGATCAGGGGGATCCGGAGGCCGGCGAGCGCATCCTGCGCTCCCTGCCCGAGGCGCAAGGCGGTGGGATCGAGTGCTTTGCCCTGGCCGAGATGCTGCGCTTGCAGGGCCGGCTCGAGGAGGCTTTTCTCCTCTATGAGGAAGCCCTGGCCCTGGCCCCCCAGAACGACGACCTTCGCATCGGGGTGTCTGGGGCCCTGCTGGTCTGCGGCCAGGCGGATCAGGCCCTGGTGCATCTGCTGCCGCTGCTCGCCGAGCGGCCGGAGCTTCCACGCCCAATGTTCCTGGCCGGAATGGCCCTGCAGGACATCGGCGACAGCCGCCAGGCGATCCATTTCTATCAGCGCGCCCTGGCCCTGGACCCCCAGATGTACCGCGCCTACAACCAACTGGGCCTCTGCTTCTCCGATCGGGGCGAGTTCAGCGCGGCGATCGAGCAGTTCCGGGCGGGCCTGGCCATCGCCCCCAGAATCGCCGAGCTGCACTGCAACCTCGCCGCCTCGCTGCGGGGCCAGGGGGACCTCGATGGTTCGATCCGCGGCCTCGATGACTGGCTGGAGCAACAGCCGACCTGCCAGGTCTCCTATCTGATCCAGCTGTTCAACTACTCGATCGCCTCTGAAGCGCTGGCGCCGCGAATGCTGGAGACCGCCCGCCGCTACTGGGAACTGGTGCGCCGCCAACCCCGGCGCTCCAGGCTGGTCTCCCCCGGTCAGGCCCCTGACAGCCTCGATCTGGCTGGGAGCGGCTCCGCCCCGCTGCCCCGGGCTCCGCTGCCCAGCACGCCGTACCGCAGCGACGACCAGCGCCTGCGCATCGGCTTTCTCTCGGCCGAGATCGGCAATCACGTGGTGGGGGACTTCCTGAGCTCCTTTCTGGAGCATGTCGACCGCAGCCGCTTTGCCGTGGAGCTGTTCGCCGTGTCCCGCCGCTACGAGGCCCGGGCCGAGTGGATGGCCACCCGGGTGGAGCACCTGACACTGCTCAACGGCATCGGCGATGCCCAGGCCCGCGCCCTGATCCGGGAGCGCCGCCTCGACATCCTGGTGGAGACCTCCGGCTTCACCCGCAGCAGCGGCATTCACCTGCTGGCCGAGCGGCTGGCACCGGTGCAGTGCCATTACATCGGCTACCACGCCAGCACCGGACTTGACACAATCGATTGGTTCATCGGCGACGACGAAACCGTGCCGGAGAGCTTCGCCCCCCAGTTCGTGGAGCGCCTCTGGCGCCTGCCCCGGCCCTGGCTCGCCGCCCAGCCCAATCCCAGCCTGCCACCGGCCCGCAGTGAGGCCGCGGACGAGCGACCCGTGCTGGGCTCCTGCAACCAGCTGGCCAAGGTACGGCAGGAAACCCTGGAGCACTGGCTCGCTGCCCTGAAGGCTGTGCCCACGGCCCAGCTGCTGATCAAGGATCGCGGCGTGGCGGACCCGGTGTCCCGCCAGCGGATCAGGGACAGCCTCGGCCGTGGCGGAGTGGCACCGGAGCGGATCACGTTCCTGCCCCTCGACGACACCTGGTCCCAGCACATGGCCGTCTACAACCGCATCGATGTGGCCCTCGATGCCACCCCCTGGAGCAGCGCCACCACCGGTTTTGATGCCCTGGTGATGGGGGTGCCTCTGGTGGCGATCCGGGGAGGCTGCACCTCGGCCCGGATGAGCTCGGCCATCCTCCGCGGTCTGGGCCGGCCGGAGTGGATCGCCGACTCACCCGAGCGCTTCGGGGCGATCGTGTCCGGACTGTGCGCCGATCTGCCGGCCCTGCGCCAGGGCAAGGATGCCCTGCGCCAGGAGGTGCTGGCCAGCCCTCTGTTTGATGGTGCCGATCTGAGCCGCGCCCTGGAACAGGCCTTCCTGGCAATGGCGGCAAGCAGCAAAAAAGGCCCCGTCGCCGGGGCCTGAGGCTGGGCCGCGTGCCGACGGGCCGCGAGCTCGATTCTCAGCTAAAGGTGCAGTTCATCGCCCCGGTGTTGGTGATAGCGATCGTGGCCCCAGTGGCAGCGGTGGCCGAGTTGGAGGTGAGGCAGTTCAGGCCGCTCACCGCGTTGAAGCTGGTGCTGTAGCTGCCACCGCTGGTGCTGCACCTGGTGGTGTCGGGGTTGGTGCCGACGCCGGAGGAGGCCACGAAGATGCCGCATTCCTTGGCCTGGCCCACCAGTTGACCGATCCGGGAGCCGGCTTCGGCCGCATCCCTGGCACCGAGGAAGCGGGGCAGCACAACGGCCGAAAGGATGCCGACGATGGCAACGACGATCATCAACTCGACCAGGGTGAAGCCCTTGGCAAGGCCCTGGCGCTGGCGGAGCTTACGGAGAAGCTCGAGCTGGGTTTTGACGCGCATGAGAAAGAAGCGATTGACCATCAATAATGTAGGCCTTGCCCCCAGGGCAGGACCATGTTCGGTTTTCCCACCTGCATCGACTGGCGAGAGCCCTGGCGCGACCTGAAGGCCGCTTTGTCAGGCTTTGTAAATCTCATTGGCGTCCTCTTTTGGGATTGGCTGGGCTTGGCACTTTCTGGCTAGGTTCCCTCTTCAATCCACCGCACAGCTGGCTTGATCAAACCCTTGGCCTGGGGCCGCAGGGGATTGTCAGCAACAAAAAAGGTCTCCCGGAGGAGACCCTGAAAGTGTTTGGCTTCCCCAGCGGACACCCTGCGGATATCCGCTGGGTCATGGTTCAGCAAGTGTCAGCTGAAGGCGCAGTTCATGGAGCCCGAGGGCAGGACGGTGACCGTGGCCTGGGTGGCCGCCGAGGCGGAGCTCGATGTCAGACAGTTGAGACCACTAACAGCACTGAAGGAGGTGTTGTAGGTGCCACCGCTGGTGCTGCACCTTGTGGTGTCAGGGTTGGTGCCGACACCGCCGGAGGCCACGAAGACGGCGCATTCCTTGGCCTGGCCCACAAGCTGACCGATCCGGGAGCCAGCTTCAGCGGCACTCCGGGCGCCGAGGAAGCGGGGCAGAACGACCGCGGAGAGGATACCGACGATCGCAACAACGATCATCAATTCCACAAGCGTAAAGCCCTTGGCCAGGCCTTTGCGTTGGCGCAGCTTGCGCAGCAGCTCGAGTTGGGTTTTGGCGCGCATGAGATTGAAAAACAACATCCCTGCCAAATCTACACTCCCACCTCTGCTCCTGTCAGTCGCCATGGAGGCCGGTTTTCATGTTGCAACACTTTCTGGTGATCGGTTCAGGAATCCGTACTTGAACAACGGGCCGAGCGGGGTACCCCAGTTGATCGGCTCCATCGCCACTGGCAAGACGGCTACGGCGGGCGGAAGGCCAGTCATGGAGCGGTTCAGAGCAGCCGCCCCCCCCACACGACGGTGGATCCAGACAAAGCCCGATTCAGCCGCTCTGTGCTGGCGGCTGCGGCTTGCTTCGGCCGCTCGGGAGTCCCGGGATGCGATGGTCCAGCCAGAACAAATCTGGCCGAGGAGGCATAGAGAAAAATGTTGCGCTTTTCGCCGACTCGCATCATCGGCGCCGGTCCCGGGGTGTTTTGTGTGAGAATCGCAACATGATCGATCCCGAACAGCCGCTGGTCGGGTTGAGCAGCTGCTTGGTGTTCAACCGAAGGTGCAGGTCATCGTGCCGTTGATGTCGACATTGATCGTGGCCTGCGACACCCCCTGGGTGGATTGGATCCCCAGGCAGACAAGTTGTCCTTGCATCACCGGACTCCAGGTGGCCGTGAACGTTCCGCCGGTGCTGGCAACGCAGCGCAGGGCGTCGGGGTTGGGGCCCACCCCCCCAGAGGCGATGAAGAGGGCACACTCCTTGGCCAGGCCCACGGTCTCGCCGATCTGGGCTCCGGCCTGGGCTGTCGTTCTGGCGGCCAGAAACCTGGGGATGATCACGGCGGCGAGCAGGCCCACCACGGCGACCACAATCATGAGCTCAACCAACGTGAAACCGCTGCGACGGTCTCGGCGAAGTCGCAGCCGATGCAACAGTTCGAGCTGGATTCGACAACACATAGACAAAAGCTTTACATACCAGCTCGCTTGTCTGCAAAAACATACCTCCCCAATCTCAGGGTTAGCCTAGGGTGGCTCGAATATCCGGTCGACAGCGCGTGGGCTGCTGTCATTCAGATCACCTCCCTGGATGATGGGTGAGATCGCAGCCAGCGCCTGGATGGCCCGGCTGCATCCCCCCAACTGTGCATCAGAATCCCAGGACTTGCCGCCAGGCTGCTGATCTTTTCCCGATTCACCCGGGCCAACCCCAAGGCCGCTCCCCCCAGCCTGTCGCTGCGAATGGCCCGCTGGGGTGTTGGCATCGTGATCGCCTACGGGCTGGCAGCCCTGCTGACGCCGGTTTTGATTCACCTGGGAGCGCTGAGCGATCCAAATGCGGGTCTTGCCAATCCCATTCAGGCTCCGCCTTCCCTGCTTCACTGGTGCGGTACGGACCGACTCGGGCGTGATGTGTGCGTCCGCACCCTTGCGGGCTGCGGGGTTGCCCTGCAGGTGGTGGCGATCGCCCTGGTGCTGGCCCTGTTCCTCGGTGTGCCCCTGGGCATGGTGAGCGGCTACCTGGGGGGCTGGGTCGACAGGGTGTTGGTGCTGCTGATGGATACGCTCTACACCCTGCCGGTTCTGCTGCTCTCTGTGGTGCTGGCCTTTTTGCTGGGCCGCGGGCTGCCGAACGCGGCGATGGCCCTGTGTGTTGTCTATGTCCCCCAGTATTTCCGGGTGGTGCGCAATCAGACAGCCCAGGTCAAGGCCGAGCTGTTCGTTGAAGCGGCCCGATCCCTGGGGGCCAGTCCCCTTTGGATCCTGCGCCGCTATCTGCTCCGCAATGTGATCACCTCAGTCCCCGTGTTGCTGACTCTCAACGCTGCCGACGCGGTGCTCGTGCTGGGTGGCCTGGGGTTCCTGGGCCTGGGGCTGCCGGAAACCATTCCGGAGTGGGGTGGTGATCTGCAGCAGGCCCTCACGGCGGTTCCCACGGGAATCTGGTGGACCGCCCTGTTTCCCGGTCTGGCGATGTTCGTGCTGGTCCTCGGTCTGTCCTTTCTCGGGGAAGGCCTTGAGCAATGGCTCAGCGGAGGCGGTGGTCTGCGGGAGCGTTGAGGCTGGGCTGTGATCAGGCACAAGTCATCTGGCCGGGCACCGTGTGCACCAACGAGAGGGCCGGCTTAGGGTGGCAAGCGCATCTCTTGAGCTTGCGATGACCGATTCGCTCAGCATCCAGGTGCCGTTGGAGGCGAGCTTCTTTCTGCGCCATGAGTTTCAGATCGATCGCCTCCTTGAATTCTCAGCCTGGGCAGCCCCGGCCCTGGCGGAGGATGTGCGCGCTGCGGTGGAGCTGATGGTGCCGCAGGGTTGCACGCGAGACCTGATCCGGATCGGTGGCGACGGTGATGGTGCCTATCTGCTCCCGGATGATCTGGCCGGCATCGATGCCTGCTTCTCCCCCGGAGTGTCCACCATGGTGGAGTTTGAGCGTGAGCTCGGCCAAGACCATGGTATCCCTTCCTATCTCTGCGATGCTTCGGTCGAGGCCTCGCAGCTTGGTCTCGATCCAGCCTTGCAGATGTTCAGCCGCAAATGGCTCGGCTCCTACGATGGCGACGATACCCAGAGTCTCGATGCCTGGGTGTTAGGCAGTGACCATGCAGAGGCGAGAAATCTGTTGCTGCAGATGGATATTGAGGGATCTGAGTACAGCTCACTCATGGCAGCATCCGATTCAGTCCTCAGTCGTTTTCGCATTCTTGTGGTGGAGTTTCATCTGCTGCCTGCCCTGCAGAGCTCACGCTTCCTCAACACCCGCTTTCTGCCGGTGCTCCACAAACTGTTGCGCCAGTTTGACTGTGTGCATGCCCATGCCAACAATTGCCTGCCCGCCATCGATCTTTATGGTTACGCGGTGCCGCAGGTGATTGAGCTCAGCTTCTACCGCAAGCAGGAGAATCAGGGCCAGCGCAAGCCCTGGCGGCCCCATCCCCTCGATGTGGTGAACGTTCCGGCCCATTCCCCCCTCCTCCTGGGGGCACCCTGGATGTGATCAGCAGCGCAACCGCAGTTGCCGCGGCAGATCTTCGGCGATCGCACCTTCGCCATCGAGGGCCGGGTAGGGCCTGCCCTCGCGCTGGCACCAGGCGGCCACCTGCGGGTAGGCCCACTCAAACAGCAGCGTCTGATAGCGCCCGGCCGGCACACCTTCTCCGGCCTGCGGCAGCAGACCGGCAGCCTGGCGTTGGCGCAGGGCCTCGAACAACAGGGTGGCGGTGGCCACCGACACATTCAGCGACTGCACCATGCCGTGCATCGGGATGAAGATCGGCTGATCCACCAGGGCGGCGGTCGCCTCACTCAGGCCCCATTTCTCCGCCCCCAGCACAAAGGCCGTCGGTCCGGTGAAATCGCACTGGCGGTAATCGCGGGCTTCGCTGGCCAGATGGGTGCCGTAAATCCGGAAGCCACGCTGCCGCAGGCCCGCCAGGGCAGTGGCGCTATCGGGATGCACATGCAGCGGAACCCATTTCTGGCTGCCCTGGGCAGTGGTGTTGAAGGTGGGCATCCGTCCCGCCAGGCAGACCGCATGGGCTTCCAGCACCCCCACCGCATCACAGCTGCGCAGGATGGCGGAGAGGTTGTGGGGCTTGTCCACCTGCTCCAGCAGCACCGTCAGGTCACCCATGCGGCGATCGAGCACGGCCCTGAGGCGCTCGAAGCGGCGGGGCAGCAGGGGCATCGGCGGCAGGGTCGCGGTCGGGCCCAGGCTGGCACCGCACGCGGGCGCTGCGGTAGCTGTGGATCGTCCCCTGCCCTGCACTCGTTGGTTGGCCCCTCCAGGCATCAGGCCACTGCCCCCCCCGCGGGCCTGCCCCCCCGCCTGCTGGCCTGGCGGGTGCTGCAGGCGGTGCAAGGCGGCGCCTATGCCGACATCGCCCTGGAGCGGCTCCTGGGTTCCAGCGGCCTGGCGGCGGCGGACCGGGGCCTGGCCACCGAACTGGCCTACGGCTGCGTGCGCCAGCGGCGGTTGCTGCAGGCCTGGATTGATGCCCTCGGGCGCCGGCCGGCGGCGGCCCAGCCCCCGAAACTGCGTTCGATCCTGGAGCTGGGCCTTTACCAGCTGCTCTTCTGCCAGCGGGTGCCGGCGGCGGCGGCGGTGCACACCAGCGTGACCATGGCGCAGCAGCTGGGGCTCGACCGGCTGGCGCCGGTCGTCAATGGCATGCTGCGGGAGCTGCAGCGGCGTCGCGCCGCCGCCGGGGCCCAGGGCTCAGGGGGTGACACCGCCGGGGACGCTGGAGCCGATCACGACCAGGAACGCGCCGCCGCCGGGGCTGATCGCGGCGGCATTCCGGCCGTCCAGGGCCCCACCACCCTGGAGCCCTGGACGGGTCTGGACCTTCCCGACGATCCGGCCGCCAGCCTGGGGCTGCGCCACTCCCTTCCCGCCTGGCTGGCCGAGGATCTGCTGCGTTGGCGCACGGCAGAGCAGGCGGAGGCCTTCGGCCGTGCCGCCAATGCCCCGGCCGCGATCGATCTGCGGGTCAACCCCCTCCGCGGCAGCCGGGAGGCTCTGCTGGCCGAACTGTCGGCGGCGGGGGTCAGGGCAGAACCTCTGCCGGAGCTGGCCGATGGCCTCACCCTCGCCGAGCCGCCTGGGGATCTGCGCCAGCTGCCCGGCTACGCCCAGGGCCTCTGGTGCGTGCAGGACCGCCATGCCCAGGCGATTGTGCCCCTGCTCCAGCCGCGGCCTGGCCAGCGGGTGCTTGATGCCTGCGCTGCTCCTGGCGGCAAGGCCACCCAGATCGCCACCCTGCTGCAGGGCGATGGTGAGGTCTGGGCGGTCGATCGCTCCGCTGCCCGGCTGCGGCGGGTTGCCGCCAATGCCGAGCGGCTCGGTGTCGGGGAGATCCTGCGACCGCTGGAGGCCGATGCCACGGCCCTAGCCAGCCTGCGGCCGGAATGGCTGGGCCATTTCGATCGCATCCTTCTCGATGTTCCCTGCTCGGGCCTGGGCACCCTGGCCCGCCACGCCGATGCCCGCTGGCGGATCGATCCGGATCGGATCGCTGAGCTGGTGGTGCTGCAGAGCCAGCTGCTGGAGGGGGTGGCGCCGCTGCTGGCGCCAGGGGGCTGCCTGGTCTATGCGACCTGCACGGTGCAGCCGCGGGAAAACGGCGAGCGGATCGCCGCCTTCCTCGCCGACCGGCCCGATTGGCGGCTGCGGCTGGACCACCAATGGTGGCCAGGCCGCGAAGGTGGCGATGGCTTCTATGCCGCCGTGATCGACGGACCCGCCTTAGGGGAGCGGAGGGGGGGGTGAGACCGGCGGTGGGGGCGCCACCGGCAGTGGCGGTGGCGGGGCCGGGGAGGCGGGTGGAGCTGCGGCGGCTGGGGCCGCAGGGGCCGGCGCCACGGCGGCGGGCGCGGGCCTGGAGGGAGCCGGCGCCGGCCGCGAAGGAGCCGGTTCGGGCCGGGACGGTGCGGGTGCGGGGGGTTCCGGGGCCCAGTTGCGCGGTGGTTCCGGGGCTCTCCAGTCGGAGCGGCGGGGTTGCTCCGGCTCCGGCGGCGTCCAGCGGCCTTCGTCGGCGGGGCGGTCCCGCTCCTCACGCTCCGGCCGGTCCTCTTGCTCTTGCCGCTCACTGCGGGTGCTGGGGGGCTCCCAGCCGCTCGGAGGGCTGGGCTGGGCCTGGCGGTTCGGCCGGGCGCCCCGGGGGGGCACATAGGGGATGAAGGAGCCGGTCAGCACCGGCCGGGGTGGGAAGGACTGGACGGGGATGTCCTTAAGCAGCCCGATCATGTAGCTATACCAGGCGGCTGCGGCGGTGGCGCTGCTGCTGCCGGTCTTCCAGTTGGCGTCGTAGCCAAACCAGACGGAGGTGGTGAGCTGGGGGATGGAGCCGATGAACCAAAGATCGCGGGCGCCCTCGGCGGTGCCGGTCTTGCCGGCGGCCGGGCGGTCCGGCAGGCTCGCCGGCCGGCCGGTGCCGGCGTTGACCACGTTCTGCAGCATCGCCATCACCGTGTCGGCCACATCGCTGGGCACGGCGCGGCGGGGGCGCTTGCCATCGATGCGGCGGCTCCAGAGCAGCTCTCCGGCCGGTCCGTAGATCTCGTCGAAGGGGGTGGGTTCGACGTAAACGCCGCGATTGTTGATCGCCGCGTAGGCCGCCACCATCTCCAGCATGGTCTTCTCGTTGGAGCCGAGCACCATCGCCGGGTACTCGCCAATTTCGCCGGTGATACCCAGGTTGCGGGCAACACCGATGACACGGGGGTAGCCGACCTTCTCCGCCACGGCCACCGCCGCCGGGTTGACCGAGTTGGTGAGGGCCTGGCCGATCGACATCGTCGATCCGGAGCCGGGGATGCAGAAGCGCTTGTAGCCATCGCGGTAGCAGCGCTCGCGCGAGCTGATCGTGTCCTCGGGGCGCAGGCCGTACTGGATGGCCGCGGTGTAGGCGAACAGCTTGAAGGTGGAGCCGGGGGAGCGCAGGGCCTGGGTGGCGCGATTGAACTGGCTCTTGTTCCAATCGGTGCCCCCCACCATCGCCCGCACCAGGCCGGTGCCCGGTTCCATCGACACCAGGGCACCTTGCAGACCGCCGCCGCCAGCCACCTGATTGATCACGCTCTGGGCCCGGGCCTGCCAGGCCTTGTTGAGGCCGGTGCGGATCGTCAGGCCGCCCACCTCGAGCTCCTCCTTGCTGAGCACCTTGGGCAGCTGCTGCTCCATCCAGCTGATGAACCAGGGGGCCGGATTTTCGTAGTACTTGGGTTCGGCCGGCTTCAGGCCAAGCGGCGCCGCCATGGCCCGATCGAGCTGGGCATCGTCGATGAAGCTGGCCTCTCGCATCCGGCGCAGCACGATGGCGCGGCGCTTGAGGGCCAGATCAGGATTGATCAGGGGCGAATAGACCGAGGGGGCCGGCGGCAGGCCGGCGATCAGGGCCACCTCCGGCAGGGTGAGCTGATCGGGGGTCTTGGAGTAGTAGACCCAGGCGGCGTCGGCGACGCCATAGGCGCCGGAACCGAGATAAACGAAATTGAGATATTGCTCGAGAATCTGGGGCTTGCTGAGTTGGCGTTCGATCTTTCCGGCCAGCGCCGCCTCCTTGAGTTTGCGCCAAAGGGTGCGGTCCTGGTCGAGGTAAACGGTGCGAGCCAGCTGCTGGGTGATCGTGCTGGCGCCCTCCTCGACCGAACCCTCCCGCAGGTTGCGGAGCATGGCCCGGGCGATGCCGACCCCGTCAATGCCGTCGTGTTGATAGAAGCGGCGATCCTCTGCCGCCACGAAGGCACGCTCAATCATCTTGGGCATCTTGCCGCTGACCAACCGCTCACGGGTGGCAGGGCCGTCCTTGAACAGCACCTGGCCGTTGGCATCAAGCACGGTGAGCGTGCCGGGACGGTTGTAGGTGCTCAGGCGGCTGGCATCAGGCAGGAGCACATCGATGCCGGCCACCAGGGCGGCCTGAGCCAGGGCGACACCGACGCCGATGCCGGTGGCGGCAAGGCCGGGGATCAGCAGGGTCCGGATCCGATCCGCTCCGGCGGGGGAGCGTTCAGGACGCGGCTGGCGGCGGCGGCCCCGCTGGCCAGTGGAGAGGCGGGTCAAAGGGAGAGCGGCGCCGCCGCCGCTGCCGTGAGACCGCTGTGACCGATCGCCAGGGCCGTGACCAACATGCCAAGCACCAGAAAGGGTTGGGCACTGGCCTGATATTTCACGTCGTAGGCAAGCGGGTCACGCAGCAGCCAGATGTCCTGAAAGGTGATCTGGGGAATGATCAGCAGCACCAGAAGCACCGCGGCGAAATGCTGTCCGATCGCGATCAGCACCGCCACCATCACCAACTGAAAGCCATCGATCATCGCGGCGCTGATCCAGCTGGCCCGCTCGATGCCGAAGGCCACCGGCAGAGAGCGCAACCCCAGGGCCCTGTCGCCCTCGACGCTCTTGAAATCGTTGACGACGGCGATGCCCAGGCCAGCCAGGCTGTAAGCCAGGGTCAGCAGGGCCGTGGTCCAGGTGAGCGTCCCGAAGAGTGCCTGGCCGGCCCACCAGGGAAGGGCGATATAGCTGGCACCGAGGGCATAGTTGCCGAGCCAGCCATTCTGTTTGAGTTTGAGGGGGGGCGCTGAGTAGATGTAGCTGACGAAGGATCCGCCCAGGGCCAACAACAGCAGCACCGGCGTGCGGTGGCCTGCCCAGAGGTCGAGAGCCAGGGCGATGGCGAGGCCGGCGATCAGCAGCACCCAGATCTGGAGCTTGACCTGGGGGAGTGGAATCGCACCGGAGGGGATCGGGCGATAGGGCTCGTTGATCGCGTCGATCTCGCGGTCGTAATAGTCGTTGAGCGTCTGGGTGTAACCAGCCAGCAGCGGCCCACTCATCAGCATGCAGGCCAGGGAGGCGAGCACATCGGCCAGGCGCCAGTGGAAGTGTCCCGAGGCCGCGGCGCCGCAGAGCACCCCCCAGATCAGGGGGATCCAGGTGACCGGCTTCATCAGCTGGAGCCGGATTTTCCAGATGTTGGAGGTGGTGCTGGCCCCCTTCATCCCGAGCATCTGGCGGGCCGCCCCCCCCTCTGGCGCGGATTCGACGGATCGGGAAGGATCGATGGGCTCGCTCACGGTTCGGTAGGGCTCAGCGGCGGAGGATGGAACAGCTCGACGCGCTCAGGCCGGCGTGATCTCGTCATCGAAAAACCAGGTGCTGGACCCATTGGCCAGGGTGACCACCACGCCGATGCCCTTGCCATCGGTGAGGCGGTAATCGGTGACGGTGCCGGTGGGGTTGGCTTTGAGCGCGGCCACCAGATCGGCAGGGATCCGATCGCGGACCCGGGTGATGCGCACCTTCGAGCCGATGCTGATCGCGGCCTGGGACATGGCGAGGGCGGGAGCTGGAAGGGTCGGGTTACCCTATCAGCGCCGCAAACACTGTCCCAGGGCGGCCCTGGTCCGCCAGGCCAACCGTCACCGTCCGGTCCAGCCCCGTCCTGTCCAGGCCAGGGGGCGGCGCCCCCACCGGCGAGAGCGCCCTGGCCGCGTGACAGCTCTGGCATTGTTGTCCTCCATCCCGCCGCAGCCACCGGATGGTCGCCAAGCGCATCATTCCCTGCCTCGATGTCGCCGATGGCCGGGTGGTCAAGGGGGTGAATTTTGTGGGCCTGCGGGATGCCGGTGATCCGGTGGAGCTGGCCTGCCGCTACTCCAACTCCGGCGCCGACGAGTTGGTGTTCCTCGACATCGCCGCCAGCCACCAGGGCCGCGCCACCCTGGTCGACCTGGTGCGGCGCACCGCCGAGTCGGTGACGATCCCATTCACGGTGGGCGGCGGCATCGCCGAGGTGGAGGGGATCACGGAGCTGCTGCGGGCCGGGGCCGACAAGGTGAGCCTCAACTCCGCGGCGGTGCGCGATCCCGATCTGGTGAGCCGCGGGGCCGAGCGGTTCGGCTGCCAGTGCATCGTGGTGGCGATTGACGCCCGTCGCCGCGATCCCGCCGGGGATGCTGGGGCCGGTTGGGATGTGTTCGTGCGCGGGGGGCGCGCCAACACCGGCCTCGATGCGATCGCCTGGGCACGGCGGGTGGTGGCGCTTGGGGCGGGCGAGATCCTGCTCACCTCGATGGATGGGGATGGCACCCAGGCCGGCTATGACCTGGCGCTGACCCGGGCGGTGGCGGAGGCGGTGGAGGTGCCGGTGATCGCCTCGGGCGGCGCCGGCTGCATCGACCACATCGCCGCGGCCCTGGGCGAGGGGAAGGCCTCGGCGGCCCTGCTCGCCTCGCTGCTGCACGATGGCGTGCTGACCGTGGAGCAGATCAAGACTGACCTGCTGCAGCGGGGCCTGCCGCTGCGCCCCCTGGAGGGCGCGGCAGCTGGCAATGTGTCGTTACATTGAGAAAAGAGAGTTCTGTTGCGCAGCGGTCCGCCGTGTTCCCCCAGGTCGTTTCCCACGCTCCGCTGATTACGGTCCTGGCCCTGCTGATGGTCGCCGTGGTGGTGGCTCTGGTGGCCTGGGCCCTGCACCTAATGCAGGCCGCCAGCGAGCGTCGCGAGTTTGCCCTGATGTTGGCGGGCTGCATGGTCTGCTCTGCGGCGGTGGGTCTGGCCACCGTGATGGTGATCACCCTCACCGGTCCGGGCCGCCTGGAAGCCCGCAGCCTGGCGCCTGTGGCTCTGGACCCGGAGAGCGGCGTGAGCCTCGATGCGATTGTGCTGCCCTGGGATGCGCCCGCCGAGCGCCCCGGTTCTTGATCCACCGCCGATGCCCCTTTCCCCGAAGCCTGGACCGGTCCAGCGATGGTGACCCCCGGCGATCCCCAGGGGGTCAGTGAGCTGTTCGACTCGATCGCCCCCCGCTACGACCTGCTCAACGACCTGCTCAGCCTCGGGCTGCATCGCTTCTGGAAGCGGCAGGCCCTGGCCTGGATCCGGCCGCGCCCCGGTCAGCGGCTCGTCGATCTCTGCTGCGGCACCGGTGATCTGGCCCTGTTGCTGGCCCAGGGTGTGCGGCCCGGCGGCACGGTGCTCGGCCTCGACGCCGCCGAAGCGCCATTGGCGGTGGCGCGACGGCGGGTGGCGGTGCACCCCTGGCTGCCGCTGCGGTTTCGCTGTGGCGATGCTTTGGCCACCGGCCTCGACGAGGGCTGGGCCGATGGGGCCGCCATGGCCTACGGCCTGCGCAACCTGGCGGATCCCGGCGCCGGGCTGCGGGAGCTGAGGCGGCTGCTGCGGCCGGGGGGGCGGGCGGCGGTGCTCGATTTCAACCGGCCGGAGACCAGCCCCGGCCTGGCGGGGGCGGAGGCCGTGGCCGCCTTCCAGCGCTTCTACCTGCGCAGCCTGGTGGTGCCCGCCGCTCGCAGCGTCGGACTGAGCGACCAGTACGCCTATCTCGAGAGCAGCCTGCGCCGCTTCCCCGGTGCCACGGAGCAGGAGGCCCTGGCCAGGGCCGCCGGTTTCCGGCAGGTGCGCCATCGCCCCCTGGCCGCGGGGCTGATGGGGCTGCTGGAGCTGGTGGCCTGAAGGCCGAGAGGGAGTCAGCTGCAGGGGCCGCGGAGGCGTCGTTGTGACGCGGCGGCCCACCAGGCCGGTGCCGCGAGGCCATCCCGGTGGGGTGGCGGCGCGTACACCCAGAGACCCCGAGGCCGACAAGGTGCCGAGATCCGCACCTCGCCCCCCCGGCCGGGGGGCTGTGGTCTTGGCCGGCCCTACCTAGCCTGAGCTCTCATCTCCAAGGGTCATGGGCGTTCCCCTGTTCGACTTTGTCGCCAACGTCGGCAAGAAGGTGTTCAACCGCGGCGAGGCCAATGCCGCCGACAAGCTCAACCAGCACATCGAGGCCAACAACCCCGGGGTCAGTGGCCTGGAGGTCGCCCTCGACGGCGAGACGGCCGTGATCAGCGGCACCGCCAGCGACCAGGCCGCCTACGAGAAGGCTGTCCTGATGGCCGGCAATGTGGAGGGTGTCGGCAAGGTGGAGGCGGGCGCCCTGGCCGGGGCCGGTGGCGGCAACGCCGAATTCGTGCTGGTGGAGAAGGGTGACAGCCTCTGGGCGATCGCCGAGCGGGTCTACGGCAGTGGCGCCCGTTACAAGGAGATCTTCGAAGCCAACCGCGAGGTGATCGAAGACCCCGATCTGATCTTCCCCGGCCAGAAGCTGCGGATTCCCAAGGGCTGAGCGGCGGTTCGCTCCAACAGTCCCGCACGCCATGGGAGCCGCGGCTCCCGACCCGGATCAGGCCGGGCCCCCATGGCACCATGAAGGCCCTCCGTGGGGTGCCCGACTGGCGCCCGGCACGGTCGGAAGCACTGCCAGGACGTCTGATGCACTTTCAGGACATCGTCGCCACCCTCAACCGTTTCTGGGCGGAGCAGGGTTGCCTGATCCTGCAGCCCTATGACACCGAGAAGGGGGCGGGCACGATGAGCCCCCACACCGTGCTGCGGGCGCTGGGTCCGGAGCCCTGGGCCGTGGCCTACCCGGAACCCTGTCGCCGCCCCACGGATGGCCGCTATGGCGACAACCCCAATCGGGCCCAGCACTATTTCCAGTATCAGGTCCTGATCAAGCCCAGTCCGGACGCCATCCAGGAGACCTATCTGGCCTCCCTGGAGGCCCTGGGCATCCGCCAGGCCGAGCACGACATCCGCTTCGTGGAAGACAACTGGGAGTCGCCGACCCTGGGGGCCTGGGGGGTGGGTTGGGAGGTGTGGCTCGATGGCATGGAGGTCACCCAGTTCACCTACTTCCAGCAGTGCGGCGGTCTCGATTGCCGGCCGGTGTCGATCGAGATCACCTACGGGCTGGAGCGGCTGGCGATGTATCTGCAGGATGTGGAAAGCATCTGGGAGCTCCAATGGAACGGCGAGCGCAGCTACGGCGACATCTGGCTGCCCTTCGAGAAGGGGCAGTGCACCTACAACTTCGAGGCTTCCGATCCGGAGCGGCTGCAGCGGCTGTTCGCCCTCTATGAGGCCGAGGCCAGCGCCCTGGCGGCGGCGGCCCTGCCGGCGCCAGCCCTCGACTTCGTGCTCAAGTGCAGCCACACCTTCAACCTGCTGGAGGCCCGTGGCGTGATCTCGGTGACGGAGCGCACCGCCACCATCGGCCGAATCCGTGCCCTGGCTCGCCAGGTGGCGGAGGCCTGGCTGGCGGAGCGCCGCC
Organism: Cyanobium sp.; assembly: GCA_044360135.1. Classification (GTDB taxonomy): domain Bacteria; phylum Cyanobacteriota; class Cyanobacteriia; order PCC-6307; family Cyanobiaceae; genus Cyanobium. The sequence goes on along the minus strand of JBIKKX010000025.1, from coordinate 2,733 downwards.
AGCTCGGTTTCCCGCTGCTGGAGGGTGAGGCGCGCCAGGCCTGGTTCCGCGCCCATCCGGAGGAGGCCCCCGAAGCGCAGGCCGGCGAAGGCTCCAGCGAGCCCGCCGCGCCGGTGCCGGCCTGATCCAGGTCGCCTGATCGGGGGCCGCGCAGCGCCCGTCGGCGGCTGGGAAACCTGGGGCAGTGTCCGCTGCCGCCCTGAACCGCTCCGCCCGCCCTTCGGCGCCACCGCCGCCGCCACCGCCTCCTGTGCCGCCGTCGCCCGCAGCTCCGGCCGCGCCCGCTTTTGCGCTGCCACGGCCCGCCGCTTCGGCCGCACCTGCGGCGCCGATGCCGGCGGCGGCAACTCCGGCCCCGCAGGCTCTGCCGCCGCCACCTCCTCCTCCAGGATCACCATCACCGCCCCCCCGCGCGCTCCCCTCCTGGCGGCGGGAGGCCCCCGGGAGATTCACCCCCGGGCGGCTTGCACCCGAACGGCTTGGCCCATTGCTGGTGAGCCTGGCCCTGGCCCTAGTGCTCGTGGTTCGTTGTGCTCAGGCCCAGGCGCCGGGTCCCCGCGATCCCCTGCGCCTGCTCGGCGAAGCCTCCGGCGGCACCCCGGTGCGACTGTGGGGACGGTTGCAGACCGACCTGCGGCCCGCCGACGCGGCCTGTCGAGGCGTGCTCGACCTGCAGCGCGGCGCGGGACCCGCCGAAGGGACCACGGCGCTGCGGTTCGGACAGTGCCCCGCGCTGCAGGAGGGCTGGCTGCTGGAGGTGCGCGGCACCCTGCGGCGGCCCCGCAGCGCCCCCCATCCGCTGCTGGCGGGCGCCGCCGAACGGCTGGCGCGGCAGGGCATCCACACGGAGCTGCGGGTGGAGGGCTGGCGAGTGCTGGAGCGCCCCTTCACTCCGGTGGCCGACCAGCGACGCCGCATCGCCGATCGCTTCCTGGCGGTGGCCGGACCGGAGGTTGGCGGACTGCTGGCAGCGCTGGTGCTGGGCAGTGCCGTGGTGCCCCTACCGGAAGCGCTCACGGCCGATTTCCGCGCCGCCGGCCTCTCCCATGCCCTGGCCGCCTCGGGCTTTCATCTCACGGTGCTGCTCGGCGCCGTGCAGGCCGTGGCGCGGCCCCTTGGACGGGGCCTGCGCTTACCCCTGGCGGGCGGGGCAATCGTGCTGTTCCTGCTGCTGGCGGGGCCCCAGGCGTCGGTGGTGCGGGCGGTGGTGGCGGGTTCGCTCGCGCTGCTGATCGTGGAGGGGGGGCGACGGGGCCGGCCGATCGGGCTGCTGGCGCTGACGGTGGTGCTGATGCTGCTGCTGCGGCCGCTGTGGTGGGCGGATCTGGGCTTCCAGCTGTCGGTGGCAGCCACGGCCGGGCTACTGGTCAGCGCCGGCCCGCTGGAGGCGGCCCTGGCCGGCGCCGCTCCCGGCCGCCTGCGGCGCCTGCTGGCGGCGGCGGTGGCGGTGCCCCTGGCGGCGTCGCTCTGGACCCTGCCGCTGCAGCTGATCCACTTCGGGGTGGTGCCGCTCTACGCGGTGCCGGCCAACCTGCTGGCCGAGCCCCTGCTCACCCCCCTCACCCTCGGGGCGATGGCAATGGCGCTGGTGGCCCTGCTGCTGCCGGCGCTGCTGCCGGCCCTGGCCTGGGCGATCGCGCTGCCGTCGCGGTTGCTGCTGCTGGTGGCCCAGCTGTTCGCCGACCTGCCGATGGCCCAGTGGCAGACCGGTCGCCCTCAGCCGCTGCTGGTGCTGCTGTTCACGGTCGCCCTGCTCACCCTGCTGCTGCCGCCCCTGGCCCGGCGCTGGCGCTGGCCGGCCCTGGGCCTGCTGGTGCTGGCGGGGCTGCTCCACCTCGGCGCCCTGCGAGCTGATGCGGTGCTGCTGGTGCACCAGGCTCCCGCCGATCTGCTGGTGGCCCGCCACCAGGGGCGGGCGACCCTGGTGGCCAGCCGCGGCGATCCCCACAGCTGCCGCCAGGCCGCGCGCCTGGCCCAGGGATTGGGAGTGGGCCGCTACGACTGGCTGCTGCTGCTGGATCCGGTGCCTCCACCCGATCCGAGCTGCTGGCGGTCCCAGGCGGGGTTGGCGCTGCTGAGCGGCGAGGGGGAGGGGCCCCTGGCGGTAGGGCAGCGGTTGCGCAGCCCCGGACTGGAGCTGGAAGCCCTGGCGCCCGACAGCCAGGCCCTGGGGCTGGCGATCGGCACGTGGCGCTGGCTGCTGCTGCCTGACCGCCAGGCCCTGGCCAGCCTGCCCCCCCAGGCCGCCCGCCCGGCTCCGGCGGCCCTCTGGCTGGGCTTCACGCCCCGACAGGCTGAACGCCGCCGAGTCCAGGCCCTGCAGGCACGGACCGTCTGGCAGAGCGGAGCGGTGCCCCGGGCCCTGGAGACCCACGCCGGCACGTCCCGCGGCCCGGCACTGCCGCGCGGCTGGCACGCCACCGGTGGCAGTGGATCCCTGGTCTGGAGCAGGGGGTGATCGCTGTCTACGATGCCTGGGGTTGGGCCCCATGGCCCGACTGTCCGGCCATGGCTCCTCCCTTCAGGGAGAAGCGGGGGCGGACTGGCAGGGAGAGGTGGCTGAGTGGTCGAAAGCGAACGACTCGAAATCGTTTGAAGGGCAACCTTCCGTGGGTTCGAATCCCACCCTCTCCGTTTCAGGGCTCAAAACGGGGATTCCCAAGGGTTCCCGCGATGTCCCAATAGAGCTTGAGACCCTCTGCACTGCAGTGGGTCTTTTGCTTTGGGAGCGTC
>JBIKKX010000008.1:0-115452 GCA_044360135.1 Cyanobium sp. | reverse complement strand
AGGGAAACGGGCCTGCCCACCCCTTGCAACGTCAGCCGTGGAGCCGATCGCCTGAGGTGCGGACGCTCAGCCCGGCTACGCCGGGCTGAGGCCCTGTGGATTTACACCACTCGCTGGGACGCCAGCCCCGCAGAGGCGATGCTGGCCGCGCAGCACGGCAGTGAGGTGGTGGTGGCCGCCGCCAGTGGCGTGACACCGCGGCGAGGAGCTGGCTGATGGCCTCCTGGCGAGTGATGGCGCTGATGCTGCCGGCCCTGGCGTTGCTGGCGGCCGTGTTTCTCTGGCCCCTGGTCCAGATCTCCTGGCTCAGTGCCCATGCCAGCTCGGTGCTCACCGGTCTGGACCCCGTGGCCAACGGTGGCGCCAACGCCCTGCGGCTGCTCTCCGACGGTCGCTTCTGGGACGCCGCCGCCTTCACCCTCCGCTTCGCCCTGGTGTCGGTGGGTCTGGAGCTGCTGCTGGGTCTGGGGATCGCCCTGCTGCTGCATCGCCCCGGCCGCGGCCGGGGGCTGCTGCGCGCCCTGACCCTGTTGCCCTGGGCCCTGCCCGGAACGGTGCTGGCCCTGGGGTGGCGTTGGATTCTCAATGCCCCCTACGGACCGCTCAACCGGCTGATCCATGCGATCGGAGCTCCCAGCGTCGGGTTCCTCACCACCCCCGCCATCACCTGGCTCTGGGTGGTGCTCGCCGATGTCTGGAAGACCACCCCCTTCGTGGCGCTGCTGCTGTTGGCCGGCCTGCAGGCGGTGCCGTCGGAACTGGAGGAGAGCCTGCGTCTGGAGGGGGCCAGCGGCACCCAGATCCTCTGGCGCCTGACCCTGCCCCTGCTGACCCCCTGGTTCGCCCTGGCGCTGCTGTTCCGGCTCACCCAGGCCCTCGGGCTGTTCGACCTGGTGCAGGTGCTGACCCGCGGCGGCCCTGCGGGGAGCACCGAAAGTCTGGCCGTTTATGCCTATCTGCAGGCCCTGCGCTTCCTCGACTTCGGCTACAGCGCCACGGTGGTTCTGGCGACGTTCCTGCTGCTGGTTCTGCTGCTGCTCGGGGCCCTGCTCCTGGCCGTCGCGGCGCGCGTCAGCGGCCGCCGGTTGCCGATCGCCGCTGGCCTGCCCCTGCCATGAGCCTGCCCCTGCCATGAGATCGCTGCTGCTGCTCTGGACCCTGGCGCCGCTGCTCTGGCAGCTCTACAGCTCCCTGGTCACGCCGGAGGCCCTGGTCGATCCCCAGGCGGTGGCCCCCGGGGCCTTCTGGACCCTGGAGAACTACCGCCAGCTCCTGGTGGCCGACCCGCCCTTCTGGCGCCACCTGCTCAACAGCACCCTGGTGGGGCTTGGTACCACGGCCCTTACCCTCGCCCTGGCGATGCCCTGTGCCTACGGCCTCCAGCATCAGCGGGGCAGCCTGCGCTGGACCGTGATCGCCGCCCTGCTGGCGGCGGCCATCTTTCCGACGGTGCTGCTGTTTCTGCCGCTCCTGCAACTGGCCCGTGCCCTCGACCTCGGCAACAGGCTTCTGGCCCTGTGCCTGCCCTACAGCGCCCTGAACCTTCCGCTGGCCGTGCTGGTGCTGCGAGCCGCGATTGCCGATCTTCCCGGGGAGCTGGAGGATGCGGCCAGGCTCGAAGGACTCGATCTGGGGGCTTGCTGGCGCCATCTGCTGCTGCCGCTCTTGGCCCCGGCCCTGGGAAGCACGGCGCTGCTGGTGTTCCTGTTCAGCTGGAACGAGTACCCGATCGCCCTGACCTGGATCAGCAGACCCGAGCTGCTCACCCTGTCGCCGGCCATCGCCCGGATTGCGGGATCCTCGCTGTTCACTGTGCCCTACGGGGCCTTCGCCGCCGCGACGGTGCTCGGCAGCCTGCCGCTGCTGCTGGCGGTGCTGCTGTTCCAACGCTCGATCGTCAGCGGCCTGACCCAGGGGGCGATCAAGGGATGAGAACGACCGCTTCCATGACCACCACCCCCCCAAACGAACGCGATGGCAGCCCCAGCGGGTCAGGCCGGCCCCGGGAGGGGCTGCGGCTCCAGGGCGTCAGCCGCCGCCTGGGGGATCGCTCTCTGATCGAGGACCTCAGCCTCTCTGTGGCACCCGGAGAGTGCCTGGCCCTGCTCGGTCCCAGCGGCTGCGGCAAGACCACCACCCTGCGCCTGCTGGCGGGCCTGGATCCCCTCAGCGCTGGCCGGATCCACCTCGGCGGAGAGGAGATCAGCGCCGTACCGGCCGGCCGCCGGCAGGTGGCGATGGTGTTCCAGAGCTATGCCCTCTACCCTCACCTCAGCGTCATCGGCAATCTGGAGCTCGGCCTGAAGGTCCGCGGGGTGCCGGTTCGGGAGCGGCAGCGGCGCATCGCGACGATCCTCGGGCTCCTGCAGTTGGAGGATCTGCAACACCGTCGTCCGGCCCAGCTCTCGGGGGGCCAGAGGCAGCGGGTGGCCCTCGCCCGGGCGCTGCTGCGCCAACCCCGCTTGGTGCTGCTCGATGAGCCGATGAGCAATCTTGACGCCCAGCTGCGGGAGGAGCTCAGGCCCGAACTGCGCCGCCTGCTCTGCGGCGAAGGGCCGCCTGTGGTTTACGTCACCCACGACCAGCAGGAAGCAATCGGCATGGCCGACCGTCTCGCCATCCTGCGGGCGGGGCGGCTGCAGCAGCTGGGCACGGCCCGGGAGCTCTACGACAACCCCGCCAACCGCTTCGTGGCCAGCTTTCTGGGGAGGCCCGCGATCAACATCCTGCCCTTGGAAGGCAACCGCGAGCTGGGACTGCGGCCCGAGCATCTGCGTCCCGTGGCGGACGGGCTGCCAGCCCGGTTGCTGCGGCGGGAGTGGTGGGGGGCGCAGCAACTTTGCTGGCTTGAGACCGGCCGAGGGGCGCTGCGGATGCTCCTGCCCGCCCAGCAGGAGCTGCCGGAGGATCTGCAGCTGGGCTGGAACCGCCGCGATGAGATCTGGTTCGAGGCCAGCGGCGAGCGCATCGAGGGGCCGCAACAGGGAGGCGAGGGAGGGGTTTGGTAAGATTCCAAAGGTTGTGCCTCCCCGACAGGATCATCCTCAGGAGATCTTCCCTAGAAGTCCTTCACCCGAAGGGCTTTGCCCGAAGTTCTTTGGTGGAGGGTCGGTGCTGGAAGGCATTCGCTGGAAGCTCTTTGTGCAAGGTCCTTTTCTTGAAGGCCTTCCAAGAATCCCTTCCCTCAAGCTCCCGTCCTTGAGCCTGTTCTTCATGTCCTTCGCGAGCCCTTCAGAAGCTCGCTCCCCGGAGGTCATTTTGAGCGGATCACTCCCAGGACGTCCCGCCCAGGGGACCAGCACCGCCGTCATCCATCGTTCGTTTCAGCAAGGTCATGTCCCGGGTCTGCCAGCTCACCGGCAAGCGCGCCAACAACGGCATGGCCGTCAGCCACTCCCACGTGCGCACCAAGAAACTGCAGCAGGTCAACCTGCAGGAGCGCCGTCTCTGGTGGGCTGAAGGCCAGCGCTTCGTCAAGCTGCGCGTCTCCACCCGGGCGCTCAAGACCATCCAGAAGAAGGGCCTCGGCGCCTATGCCCGCGAGCTGGGCGTCAATCTCGCCAAGGTCTGAGGCTCCGGAGCGTCGCCTCCCAACTGGCACGTTCCCCTTGTCCTGATCCCCACTGTCCTGCCTAGGACCAACCACCCCACCGCCTGACCTCAGGCGGTGGGGCTTTCTTGTGGCAATCCAGTGTTGACCCGCCAGCTTCTGGCCCAGCCCCGGTGCCCCGCTGAAGCGTGCAGACTCTGCAACGACGGCGTTCTCCGATCCATGGCGGCCAGGCTGCATCGACGCTCCTTGTTGCAGGGGCTCCTGTTCCTGCCAGCAGCGCTGCTGCTGCCGGCACCCCCAGGCCTCTCCTCGAACCGGGATAGGGTCCTGGCCCTCGGTGGCACCATGCCTGACCTGGACGCCGCAGCCCCTGACTTTCGTCTTGAGGGTGTAAGCCCTGACGGCCGCGGTGAACCGATCCCCTCCCAGCTCGCCCTGGCTGATTTCAGCGGCCAATGGCTGGTTCTCTACTTCTACCCGCGCGATTTCACCAGCGGCTGCACCCTTGAGGCCCGCGGCTTCCAGCGTGATCTGGCGGCCTTCCATCAAGCTGGTGCTGAGGTGGTGGGGGTGAGCGCCGATGACCCCGATTCCCACGCCTCCTTTTGCGGCAGCGAAGGTCTGGTCTATCCCCTGCTCTCCGATCCCGGCGGAGCGGTCAGTCGTCGGTACGGCTCCTGGATGGCCCCCTATTCCTTGCGCCACACCTTCCTGATCGACCCCTCCGGCACCCTGAAGGCCCGCTGGGTAGGAGTGAATCCCTCCCGCCACAGCGCCGAGGTGCTCGAAGTCCTGCACCAGCTCCAGAAGCCCAGCACCACCTGACCATGGCCGTTCCCCCTCCACCGCCAGCGCCCTGGTCCCGGGCGATCACGGCTGGTCCTCCTGGGGGCTGCGGCCCGTTCCCGATGATCGCTCGCCCGCTCGCGCATCGCCCCCTGCGATCTGGCCTTGCAGGGGCCTGCCGCCTGGGGGCCTCCTCCCTGGGGCGTCGCCGCCGGCTGGCCGTGGTCGCCCTGGCTGTTGCTGGGCTATCTCTCCTGCTGGCAGGGGGCTCCAGGCCGGCAGTGGCGGGCGCTGGGAGGGGGCAGGCCCCGCCCCAGCCTGCACCGACCACCCCCAGACGTTTCGCTCCGCTGCGTTTTCTGGCCGTCGCCGATACGGGAAGCGGCAATGCCCATCAGCAGGCTGTGGCTGACCGCATGGCCGACCGTCATCGCCAGCGCCCGGTGGACCTGGTGGTGCTGGGGGGGGACAACATCTATCCCGACGGCAGCCTGGCCAGGATCGAAGCCACCTTCGAGCGGCCCTACCGGGCGCTGCTGGCAGCGGGCGTTCCCTTCCACGCGGTGCTGGGCAACCACGACATCCGCACCGCCAACGGTGACCCCCAGGTGGCCTACCGGCCCTTCGGCATGAAGGGGCGCTGGTACTCCCTTCGCCAGGGGCCTGTGGAGCTGTTCTTCCTCGATACCAACCGCAAGGCTCCTTGGCAGCACCAGATGCCCTGGCTGAAGAAGGCCCTGGCTTCCTCCACCGCCCCCTGGAAAGTGGTCGTGGGCCATCACCCGATCTACAGCTCCGGGTTCTACGGCGATGACCCGGAAGCGATCGCCCGCCTCACGCCCCTGTTTGCACGCCATGGGGTGCAGCTCTACATCAACGGCCACGAACACCACTACGAGCGCAGCCTGCCCCTGGACGGCACCACCTACCTCCAGGTCGGCGGCGGCGGGGCCTACCTGAGGGCCGTGGTGCCCAACGAACGCTCCGCCCGAGCCGTGAGCGCCTACAGCTTCGCCGAGATCAGCGTCACTCCTGAGCAGCTCGAGATCGTCGCCTGGGACGCCAAGGGCCAGCGCATCGACAAGGCCGTGTTGCGCCGTTCCGCCAACCCTGGCGGCTAGAGCGGGCTCTGTCAGACCCAGCGAGACGGTGCTGCCGCAGGCCCAGCGCTCTCAGCGGGCCGGTGGCAGGGCCTGCACAAGGCGATCCAGCACGACCCGATGGCGTTCGGCCCGGTTGTGCAGCTCCAGGATCGCTGCAGGATCGGGGGGGGTGTCCAGGCACCCCTGCCAGCGGCTCGCCAGATCGGCGGGCGGAGCCGCTGCCAGATCGTGGCAGGGGCAGCCGATGGCGGTGGCGGCAGCGCTCACCTTGGGGTCGTAGCTCAGGGCCGCCGTTGGTGCGCCGGCCAAAGCCGCCAGGATCAAGCCATGGAGGCGCATCGCCACCACCAGGCCGGCGGAGCTGAACAGCTCCAGGGCCTCCTCCGGATCCGCGGCCGCCACAACCTGGCTTCGATCCCGCAGCGACGCCGGCAGCAGTCCCTCCGTTTGAAGGTCGGCCAGCAGTCCCTGGTCCTGGTGGCCGTGAAAGGGGAGCCAGAGCACGGTACGATCGCTGCCGTCGGCCAGCCGTGCCAGGGCCTCCAGGTAGGGCTTCCAGGCCGGGCCCTGGAGCTGCGCGACCGGGCGCCAGCAGAGCACAATCGCCCCCCCCTGACCGCGCCAGGGCCGAGGGGGGAGGCCCCAGACCGGATCGCTGCCCTCGATCCCGGCCACGCCCCAGGAGGCGGCCAGGGCGGCGGAGTCGGGGTCACGCCAGCTGCTGGCTGTGGTCAGGGGCAGCAGCTGACGCACCAGAGCGCGACTGCGGCGGCGACGCAGGGGGCCCAGACCCTGCCCCCAGAGCCCCACCGGCTTGCCCTGCAGCCGCGCTGCCACGATCAGGGCCGCGTAGTAGAGGAGGCTCTGGAAGCTGGTGGCGTCCTGGAGCAGGCTGCCGCCCCCCAACACCAGGGCGTCGCAGTCGGCGAGAGCCCTCAAGACCCCGCCGAGGCTGCGCCGATTGGTGGTGGCGGTGCCGAAGCGCCGGCGCACCAGGTCCTGGTCCCAGGCGGTCACCAGGGGTTCACACCCTGCCGGGAGCTGGCTGAGCAGCGCCTCGAGAAGCGCGTCATCACCAAGGTTGTGTTCGCCGTAATAGCCGCAGAGCAGCAGGCGCCGGCGAGGGCCGCGTGGCTGAACCTTCACAGCCGCGGCCTCTGCCAAGCGCGGTGCCTGGTCCTGATGTCCAGGCCTGACCGCTACCGCTCGCTCCGCCACCCCTCCAGCCCTGCACAGCGAGCTGACCCTAGGTCCCCTGGGGCGGGGGCTCATCCCCCGGCCGGTGGCCCGTTCCATGGCTGGCGGTTGCCCTTCGGCTTGCTGGCGGGTCGGCTGGCCTGGAGACCGGTGGCTCGCGGCAGTGAGCCTGGACAGCATCCCCCCGTTCCTACGATGGAATCCCCCTTGAAACTCGCGCCCATGCACGCCCTCTCGCTGGGCACCTGGTGGATTCATGTCACGTCGGTTCTGGAGTGGCTTCTGGCGATCCTTGCGGTGCAGCGGTTTGGCAGGCTGCGCGGCGAGGGCGGCTGGCGTTGGCTGGCCCTGGCGATGCTGCCGGCCCTCGGCAGCGCCATGGCGGCCTGCACTTGGCATGTTTACGACAACCCTGCCTCCCTCAAGGGATTGGTGGTGCTCCAGGCCGGGCTGACCTGCCTGGGCAACGCCACCCTGGCCCTGGCGGCCTGGAACCTGCTGCGTCTGCAGCGACAGCAGCCGCACTCCGGCGATGGAGCTTCGGCCCCGTCGGCAGGCGAGGCGTGATGGACGCTGCCAGCCCTCCCCTGGTCGCCCTGGCCGGGTTTGATCCGGCGCCGCTGTTCGTGCTCTCCCTGATCCCCTACCTGGCCTTTCTTTGGTGGGCATCGCGGCTGCGGGGATTTCCTCGCCTGGCGCTGCTCGGCTTTCAGATGACCCTGGTGTTCGTCGCGGTCACGATTGTGGCCGCCGTGATCGCCCAGCTGCGCTTCGGCCAGCAGCTGGCTGATGTGGATCCGCTCCATGGAGGTGCCGAGGCCTTTCTCACCCTCAGCAATGCCTTGGTGCTGCTGGGGTTCAGCGGCTCACGCGGCCCCCAGCAACGCTGAGGCGCCGGTGAACAAGTCTTACGCCTGGCCAGCGTGGGCCTCTTTGACCCGGAAGATAGGGCGTCGGCACATGGCTCCATGATCGCTCCCCTCCTGGCCCTGGCTCCCGCCACCGTCTCCTGGTCGCCAAAGGTGGGCCTGGTGATGATCGTCGCGAACGTCATCGCCATCGCCATCGGCAAGGCCACCATCAAGCAGCCCAATGTGGGTCTGCAGCTGCCCAGCTCCAATCTCTTCGGTGGCCTCAGCCACGGCGCCATGCTCGGCACCATCAGCCTCGGTCACATCCTTGGCATGGGCGCGATCCAGGGCCTGGCTTCTCGCGGCGTCCTCTGAAGCCTGGCGCGCCGCCCACTCCGGCGGCGTCCCCCAGTCATCGCAGGCCATGCCGAGCCATGGCGCCACATGCAGCCATGGCAACCGGGTGGCCTTCCTCAATCAACGCGGCAGCAATCACCCGCATTGATGTTCAACGCTTCCCATCGCGGCTATGTCCGCTGGGGTCAAGCCTGGAGGGCTTTGTGTAACCAGCCGCTTCAGCGCCACCCCAGCAGATAGGGGAGGATCCGGAGTCCATAGCGATCGAACCTGTACCCGAACAGCAGGGCACCGAGGTCTTCGGCACCCTGATTCTCGAGGCTGTCCAGAAGCTTGTCGAGGCGAGCATCGGCGCGACCGTTGTGCAACCCAAGCCAGGTGTGGCGTGCCAGCCGTCCACTGATTGACCAGCGCCAGCCGAGGGCACGGCGCAGCAGCGTTGGATAGGCCTCCAGCCCGCGGCTGTCCGGGGAACGGCGCCACCCCCGGCCAGCCGCGGCGCTGGCGTCGGTTGCTCGGGGATGCCCCATGGGCTGAACGGCCAGGGCCTCCACCAGCAGCGGGGCCAGCACCCGGCTGCTGGTCAGGGCATGGCGAATCCCTTCCCCCCCCAGCAGGTTGGCGGTGCTGACGGCGTCGCCGATCGCGATCAGCCGGCCACGCTGGTGCGGTTCCCGGCGCCGGATCGTGCTGCGAATCAGGCCCCCATGACGATCCAACACTTTCATCCCCTGGCGTTCTTGGGGATCGAGGAGGCGGTCCAGCAGCCGTTGCAACACCGCCCCCAAGGGCTCCTGCGGCCGGTCGGGATCGAGCAGGCGGCAGACACCGACCTTGAGGCGGGGGGGCTGCATCGGAAACACCCAGCCATAGCCCTGGCTCACCCAGTCGCTGCCCAGGGCAAAGGCGAGGCGATCGCTCCAGCGCCGCCAGCAGTCCGGTGGAACCGCCACGAGCCATTCCAGCCCCACGCCGCTCACCAAGTCCTGGGAGCCTGCACCGGCTGCCGGCGGGTCGCCCAGCAGGGCCCGCTGCTGGCCGGTGGCATCAATCAGCCAGTCGCTGATCAGCACCTGCCGACGCCCATCGACAGCCTGGATGGTGGTGTGGACTTGATCGCCGCGGTGCTCGTAACCCAGGGCCCTCTGACCGAGGAGCACCCGAGCCCCCCACCCTTGGGCCTCCGCCACCAACCAACGCCGCAGGGCCGCGAAATCCAGCACCACCCCCTGGGTGTTGGCCGCCCGCCAATGCCGGCGGCGTTCCCCGGGTCCCAACAGCTCCCAGCCCGACCAACGGGCCGCCACCACCGAGGCGGGCAGACCGAAGCGATCAAGGGCATCAAGGGGTAGGGCGGCGCTACTGAAGGCCGCCCGGTTCAGGTCGGGCAGCCGCTCCGCCAGCACCACATCCACCCCTGCCAGGGCCAGCAGGCGGGCCAATTCGGCACCGGCGGGTCCGGCACCCACCACCAGGACCTTGCAGCGCAAGGGGAAAGCGGGCTCGATCAGGCTCCGATCGTGCTGAGTCGGTCGTCGTTGGCTCGGAGCTCAGTGGTGGCCCTATTCGCAAGAGTGCCCACACCGAAGCGCTCGAGAATGCGGCTGGCCATCTGAGGGGGTGTGAGACCGAGCGATTGCTTGCTTTGCTCTGGGCTGGCGTGGTCGACGAGCACATCCGGAATTCCCAGTCGCAGGACTGGAACCAGCACGTCATGGTCGTTGAGAGCTTCAACCACGGCGGCGCCGAAGCCGCCCGGAAGGGCTCCTTCCTCAAAGGTGACGACCCGCCCGATGCGCCGGGCCATCGGCACGATCAGGGCTTCATCAAGGGGGCGAAGGAAGCGGGCATTGATCACGGCCGCCCGCACACCCTGTTCCTGAAGCAGGCCGGCGGTGGCCATCGCCGGACCAACCATGGCGCCGTAGGCCACCAACAGCAGGTCATCGCCGTCGGCGAGCAGTTCACCGCGCCCGATCTGCAAAGGCTGCCAGCCTTCCTCCATCAGCGGAACACCTTCACCTTCGCCGCGCGGGATGCGGATGGCACAGGGGCCGGAATGGCCGATCGAGGTCACCAGCATCCGCTGCAATTCGGCCTCATCCTTCGGGGCCATGACGGTGAAGTTGGGAACCGCCCGCAGATAGCTGATGTCGTACTGCCCCTGATGGGTAGGGCCGTCGGCACCGACGATGCCGGCCCGGTCCAACACGAAGGTGACAGGGAGGTTCTGGATGCCGACGTCATGGATCAGCTGGTCATAGGCGCGCTGCAGGAAGGTGCTGTAGATCGCCACCACAGGTCGCAGTCCCTCGCAGGCCATGCCCGCCGCCATGGTGACGGCGTGCTGTTCGGCGATACCGACATCGAAGTACTGATGCGGCAGGGCCTTCTCGAGCAGGTCAAGGCCAGTGCCGGTGGCCATGGCGGCCGTGATGCCGACCACCCGCGGATCCTGTTCACAGATCTTGACGAGGGTCTGACCGAAGACCTTGCTCCAGCTGGGCGGTTTCGGTTTGCTGGAGGGATAGGCCTTGCCCGTGGCCAGATCGAAGGCGCTCTGGGCGTGGTAGCCCACCTGATCAGCCTCGGCGTAGGGATACCCCTTGCCCTTGGTGGTGGCCACATGCACCAACACCGGGCCCTCTTCGCGGTGGGCCGCTTGGAAGGTGCGGATCATGGCCGCCATGTCGTGGCCATCGACCGGGCCCATGTAGGTGAAGCCCAGCTCCTCGAACACGGCGCCCACCTTGGGGACGGCCAGGCGGCGCAGACTTTCCTTGAGGTTCTGAAGCTCGGTGGGCAGCTCGCCGTGCAGGAAGGGAAGGCTGCGGATCGCCTCCTCGGCATTGCCCTGGAGAAACTGCACAGGCTTGCTCAGCCGCATGCGGTTCAGGTGGGTGGAGAGGGCCCCCACCGGTGGCGAGATCGACATGTCGTTGTCGTTGAGCACCACCAGCAACCGGGTCTTGGGCAGGTGGCCGGCGTGGTTGATCGCCTCCAGGGCCATGCCGCCGGTCAGAGCACCGTCGCCGATCACCGCCACGCACTTGAACGATTCGCCCCGTTGATCCCGGGCCAGGGCCATGCCCAGGGCCGCCGAGATGCTGGTGGAGGCATGGCCGGCGCCGAAGTGGTCGAAGCGACTCTCACAGCGCTTCAGGTAGCCAGCCACACCGCCCTTCTGGCGCAGAGTGTGGAAATCGGCGTAGCGCCCGGTGAGCATCTTGTGGGGGTAGGCCTGGTGGCCGACATCCCAGACCACCCGGTCGCGGTCGAAATCGAGGGTTTGATAGAGGGCGAGGGTCAGTTCCACCACCCCCAGGCCCGGGCCAAGGTGGCCGCCGCTGGTGGAGACGACCTCAAGATGGCGCTCACGGATCTGGCGGGCCACACCCTCCAGTTCTGCCACGGAGAGGCCGTGCAGCTGGTTGGGATGACTCAGCGCGCTCAGATGCATACCCTGCCTCTCGCTCATCAGCCAATCTACGGGTTGCCAAAGGGCAAACGGCGGCAACGGCGACCGTTGGCCGATCCGGTGCCCAAAGCCGACCGGTTGCGAGAGTGGAGCGATGACAGGAGCCCCCGCCTCGCCCCCGCCCGCCCCCGCCGGCGACTATCTGCAGCGCATCCTGCGGGCCCGGGTCTACGACGTGGCGATCGAATCGCCACTCGACCCGGCTCCCAACCTCTCGGCCCGCCTGGGCAACCGGGTGCTGCTCAAGCGGGAGGACCTGCAGCCGGTGTTCAGCTTCAAGCTGCGTGGTGCCTACAACCGCATGGTCGGCCTCAGCGCCGCGGAGCTGGAGCGGGGCGTGATCGCGGCTAGCGCCGGCAATCACGCCCAGGGTGTGGCCCTGGCGGCCCAGAGGCTGGGCTGCAGGGCCGTGATCGTGATGCCGGTCACCACCCCGGAGATGAAAGTGCGCTCGGTGGCCGCCCGTGGAGCGGAGGTGGTGCTCCACGGCGACAACTACGACGCCGCCTGCGAGGAGGCCAGGCGGCTGGAGCGGGAGCGTGGGCTCAGCTTCATCCACCCCTTTGATGACCCCGATGTGATCGCTGGTCAGGGCACGATCGCCCTCGAGATTCTGCGCCAGTGCTCCGAGCCACCCGATGCGATCTACGTGGCGGTAGGGGGCGGCGGCTTGATCGCTGGCATCGGCACCTATGTCAAGAGCCTCTGGCCCGCGGTCGAGGTGATCGGGGTCGAACCCTGTGATGCCGATGCGATGACCCGCTCCCTGGCGGCGGGTCGCCGGGTGCGCCTCGATGGCGTGGGCTTGTTTGCCGACGGGGTGGCGGTGCGGGAGGTGGGTGCGCTCACCTTCGACCTGGCCCGGCGGGTGGTGGATCGGATGATCACGGTCGACACCGACGCGATCTGCGCCGCGATCAAGGATGTCTTCGAAGACACTCGCTCGATCCTTGAACCCGCCGGCGCCCTGGCGGTGGCGGGGATGAAGGCCGACGTCCAAAGCCGCGGCCTGCGGGATCGCACCCTGGTGGCGGTGGCGTGCGGCGCCAACATGAACTTCGGCCGGCTGCTTTTCGTGGCCGAACGGGCCGAGCTCGGCGAAGAGCGGGAGGCGCTGCTGGCGGTGGAGATCCCCGAGCAACCCGGCAGCTTGCGGCGATTCTGCGCCGCCCTCGGCCAGCGCAGCCTCACAGAGTTCTCCTATCGCCTCGCCGACCCCCAGCGGGCCCATATTTTTGTCGGGGTGCAGATCAATGGCCACGACGACACGGCGCGGTTGATCGAGGTGCTGGAGCGCCAAGGGTTTCCCTGCCTCGATCTCTCCCACAACGAGCTGGCCAAGCTCCATCTCAGCCACATGGTGGGGGGACGCCTTGCCGCCAGCGCCGCCGAGGCCATGGCCCAGGGCGAGGAGCTGCTCTACCGCTTCGAATTCCCAGAGCGCCCCGGCGCCCTGATGGCCTTCGTGAGCAGCTTGCATCCGAACTGGAACATCAGCATCTTCCACTACCGCAACCACGGCGCCGACGTCGGCCGGATCGTGGTGGGGGTGCAAGTGCCCAGCGGCGAACGGGATGATTGGCGCAGCTTCGTCGCGGCGCTCCCCTATCCCCACTCGGATGAAAGCGCCAATCCCGCCTATCAGGTCTTCCTGGGCCAGCGCAGCATCGCCCTGCCCGGCCGAGATCCCTTGGTGACGTTCTGATCGCTGCGATACGGTTTCATTGCTCGTCTCCCCCGTCCATCTGCCCATGGCCAGTCCGGGACCGGCCGAGCTCCCCGCCCCCGGGCTCGGGCCAGACGACGCTGACGAGCCCACCTTGAGCGGAGCGGCCGCTGCGGCCCTGGGGGCGCTTTCCATGCCGGCCCGGTTGGAGGCGATCCTGTATCTCAAGGGCAAGGCCCTCAGCCTGGCGGAACTGGCCGCCCTGGCAGGGCTTGATCAGGACGAGGCGGAGCTGGCCCTGATCACCCTGATGGCGGACTACGCGCACCGCGACACGGCCCTCGAGATTCACCAGGACGGCAGCCGTTACAGCCTGCAGCTGCGCGATGGCCTCGGTGATCTGGTCTCCAACCTGCTGCCGGTGGATCTCTCCACCGCCGCCCTGCGCACCCTGGCCACCATCGCCCTGAAACGCCGCATCCTCCAATCCGATCTGGTCGAGTTGCGCGGTTCCGGCGCCTACGACCACATCAAGGAGCTGCTGGCACAGAACTTCATCGAGCGTCGCCGCCAGAGCGATGGCCGTTCGTATTGGCTGAGCCTCAGCGAAAAATTCCACCGCACCTTCGCCGTGCAGGGCCTGGAGAACCGGAACCCCAACGCCATAGAGGCGGAGCCCGACCCGGCGCCGCAGTCGGCCGGAGCCGCGGATTCTGAAGCTGGCGGTATCCCGCCAGGGGCGTCGATCCCAGAGGCTGCATAGAGTCGGGTTTCTCCCTTCCACGCCACCGCTCCCCCACCATGGACGTCCTGGTTTTCCTGCTGCAGGTGCTGGCCCAGACCCTCAGCATCTATACCCTGGTGCTGCTGGTGCGGGTGTTGCTGAGCTGGTTCCCCAACCTCGACTGGAGCAATCCGATCCTCTCCAGCGTCAGCGCGATCACCGATCCCTACCTCAATGCCTTCCGCGGCCTGATCCCGCCGATCGGAGGTCTCGATCTGTCCTCGCTGGTGGCTTTCATCGCCCTGAATCTGGCCCAGAGCCTGCTCGGCTACGGCGCCAGCGTGGCCGCCGGGATCGGCTGATCCCCCCACCAAACCCCGGCGTCCCACCGCTGGTGGCGATTCGATCGGGCCTCAGGCGGAGGGGATGGCCTCTTCAAGGGGCAGCTTTTCGTCGTCGTCGCCAGCCCTGGTGCGTACCGGCGAGGAGAAACCCCTCGCCCTGACCTTTTCCACCCGGAACGGCCCCGGCGTGCCGGCCGGCACGGCCAGCCGCAGGGCGAAGGCTGAACTCCCAACGGGCACATCACCGATCGTTCCAACCCTGGACCGGTTGGGAAGGACGGGCTCACCGCTGGCGTCGAGGATCAGGGCAAAGACGTCGGTGTCGACGATGGGCCGGCGGCCGGGGTTGATCACCACGCCGCGCAGGGCGTAACAGCTGGCCCCGGCCGGTCGCCTCATCCCCGTTTGGCTGGCCGGATCATCGCTGGGGCAGGGCTCCAGACTCACCTCCGCGACCTGCAGGTCAGCGGCAGCGGCGGAGGGGGGGTTGAGCTGCCAGACCAGCAGGGCCAGGCAGACCCCAAGAAGCAGGGCCAGCACAAGCCGTTGCAGCGGACGCGGGGCCGTGGGTTCTGCCGTCATCAGCGCCGATCTCCGCTTCCACCAATCACGTTACGGTCGGCACGGCTAGCCAGTTTGGCCAGGTTGGCCTCGGCGATCGCTTCAAGGCTCAACCCCAGTTCGGTGGCGAGCTGGGCGGCGTACCAGAGCACATCCCCCAGCTCCAGCAGCAGGTCCTCCCGCACAGACCCATCGAACTGACCACCGCGGTCCCGGAGCACCTTCTTCACCTTGTCGGCCACCTCACCGGCTTCGCTGCAGAGGCCAAGGGTGGGGTAGATCGGGTTGGCGCCCACCCCGGGGTAGCGGGCGGTGGCACGGCAACGCTCCTGGTAGGTCTGAAAGTCCATTGCGAGCCTGGGGGATGTGGCCCGGATGGTAGTTTCCGCACTTGACCGCGCTGCTCCATGTCCAAGCCCGATCTCTCGCGCCGCACCAAGATCGTGGCCACGATCGGTCCGGCAACCGAGTCGGCGCCGATGCTGCGGCGGCTGATCGACGCCGGTGCCACCACCTTCCGGCTCAACTTCTCCCATGGCGATCATGCCGACCATGCGGTCCGCATCGCCACGATCCGGCAGGTTTCCGAAGAGCTCGGCGTCCACGTCGCCATCCTCCAAGACCTGCAGGGTCCGAAGATCCGCCTCGGTCGCTTCGAGGCCGGTCCGATCACCCTGGCGACTGGTGATCCCTTCACCCTGACCTCGCGGGAGGTGGCCTGCAATCAGTCGATCGCCACGGTCACCTACGACCGGCTGGCCGATGAGGTGCAACCCGGGAGCCGCATCCTGCTGGATGACGGCCGGGTCGAGATGCTCGTGGAGGCCGTTGACGGTGACAGCCAGAGCCTCCACTGCAGCGTCACCGTCGGTGGGGTGCTCTCGAACAACAAGGGGGTCAATTTCCCTGATGTGCAGCTCTCGATCCGAGCCCTCACCGACAAGGACCGCCGTGACCTGGCCTTTGGCCTGGAGCAGGGCGTCGACTGGGTGGCCCTGAGTTTTGTGCGCAATCCCTCCGATATGGAGGAGATCCGCGAGCTGATCCGCAGCCACGGCCATGCCACGCCGGTGGTGGCCAAGATCGAGAAATTCGAGGCGATCGACTCGATCGACACGATTCTTCCGCTCTGCGATGGCGTGATGGTCGCCCGCGGTGATCTCGGGGTCGAGATGCCGGCTGAGGAGGTGCCGCTGCTGCAGAAGGAGCTGATCCGCAAGGCCAACAGCCTCGGCATTCCGGTGATCACCGCCACCCAGATGCTCGATTCGATGGTGAGCTGCCCGCGGCCGACCCGGGCGGAGGTGAGCGATGTGGCCAATGCCATCCTCGATGGCACCGATGCCGTGATGCTCTCCAACGAGAGCGCCGTCGGCGACTATCCGGTGGAGGCCGTGGCCACCATGGCCCAGATCGCCCGCCGCATCGAGCGCGACTATCCCCAGAGGGTGCTGGCCAGCCACATGGCGACCACCATCCCCAATGCCATCTGTCAGGCGGTCAGCAGCATCGCCCGCCAGCTCAACGCCGCCGCGATCCTGCCGCTCACCAAGAGTGGCTCGACCGCCCGCAACGTCAGCAAGTTCCGCCCCAGCACCCCGATCCTGGCGATCACCAGCGACCTGCAGGTGGCGCGGCAGCTGCAGATGGTCTGGGGGGTGTCTCCCCTGTTGATCCCGGAGCAGATCAACTCAGGCAGCACCTTCAACGTGGCCATGGGGGTCGCCCAGCGGATGGGGCTGTTGCATGAGGGTGATCTGGTCGTGCAGACCCAGGGCACCCTTGAGGGGGTGAGCGGTTCCACGGATCTGGTGCGGGTGGGCCTGGTCTCGGCGATCCTCGGCCGCGGTCAGGGGATTGGCAACGGATCGGTGAGCGGACGGGTGCACCTGGCCCGTAGCCCTGAGGAGGCCGACGGCATGGCCGACGGCGAAATCCTGGTGCTGCGCGACAGCGAGGGGGACTACAGCGGCGCCATCCGGCGCGCCCGTGGCCTGATCACCGAGGAGGAAAACCTCAACAGCGTCGGCGTCAGCCTGGCCGAACAGCTGGGGATCCCGGTGGTGGTGGGCGTCGCCAATGCCACCGTGGATCTTCTGCCCGGCGAGATCATCACCCTCACCATCCATGAGGGGGTGGTGCACCGCGGAGCCCTGAACCCGATCGAAGCCAACGGTCGGGGCCTGCCCTGAGTCCGCTAGACAGGCACAGCTGCAGAACGCGAGCTCCATGGCCTCACGGCTCCCGTTGCCCGAGATCGCCGGCATGGCGTTCGCCACGTTGCGCTCCAACCGCCTGCGCAGCCTGCTGACCACCCTCGGGATCGTGATCGGCAATGCCTCCGTGATCACCCTGGTGGGGGTGGGCAAAGGGGCCCAGAACCTGGCAGAGGGTCAGCTGAGCACCCTGGGAGCCAATGTGCTGTTCATCGTGCCGGGTCGCAATGACACCCGTCGCCAGGGCATCGAAACCCCCAAGACCCTGGTGCTCGAGGATGCGCGAGCGATTGCCGAGCAGGTGCCCAGTGTGCGCCGTGTCGCTCCCCAGATCACCCTCAGCGAAGTGGCGCAGGCCGGCGCCCTGAGCGTTTCCGCCAGCGTCAGCGGGGTGACCCCTGAATTCCTGCCGGTGCGCAATTTCGACATCGCCCAGGGCCGCTTCCTGAGCCCCTCGGATCTGCAGTCAGCTCGGGGTGTGGCGGTGATTGGTCCGGACCTGCGGGACAAGCTTTTCCCGAGTGGCTCGGCCCTCGGCCGCCAGTTGCGTGTCCGCGATCAGGCCTTTGAGGTGATCGGGGTGCTGGAGCCCAAAGGGGCGGTGTTCGGCTCCAACCAGGATGAGGCCCTCTACATCCCGATCACCACGATGGTCAGCCGGCTCAGTGGCCGTGATCCCACCTACGGCGTGGTGCTGAACTTCATCAGTGTGGAGGCCCTCGACGCTCGCAGCACCAGTGCCGCAGCTTTCCAGATCACCAATCTGCTGCGTCAGCGCCACCGCATCCTGCGGGAGGACGATTTCGCTGTGCGCTCCCAGAAGGATGCCCAGCAGATCGTCGGCACGATCACCGGCGGACTCACCCTGATGCTGGGTGCGATCGGAGCAATCTCGCTGCTGGTGGGCGGAATCGGGATCATGAATATCATGCTGGTCTCCGTGAGCGAGCGCACTGAGGAGATCGGCCTGCGCAAGGCCCTCGGCGCCCGAAGTGGTGATGTGTTGCTGCAGTTCCTGGTGGAGTCGCTGGTGCTGGCCTCCCTGGGCGGGGTGATCGGCAGCGGCCTCGGGGTCGCCGCGGTGACCTTGGTTGCGGTGTTCACGCCCTTGCCGGCTGCGATTGCCATGCCATCGGTGCTCGGCACAGTGCTGCTCTCCGGCGGGATCGGGCTGGTGTTCGGGGTGTTGCCGGCACGGCGGGCGGCTCAGCTCGATCCGATCGTGGCCCTGCGAAGCCTCTGATTCGACCTGCGGAGGTCCCGATGCGGCTCCCCGATTCCAAGGCATTGCTTTGCCTGCCCTGGGAACTCCTGCGACTCTGATCAGAGGCTGGACAGCGGCGCCGCCTGCGCCGCCGATCAGCACTGGGCCGCGAGCCGCCCAGGTCCTACAGGACACGAAGAAAACCTTAAGGACTGCAAACGGTGACAATGGCAACCAAGGACACTGCCCCTGAGTGGGTAGATGGAGATGACTCCTGCTTTCTGACCTTGGACCGTGCTGGCCTTCCTTCTGCGGATCAGGGCTGCGTCGAGCTTCTCGACTGCGGCTACCGCAACAGCACGGACCGGATGGTGATCCTGCGCTGCTGTGGCCCTCAGCAGTTCTATCTGGAGCGCGTGATCTTCCCGTTCGAGGTCCTTGCCTTCCAATGCCCTGCTGAGACTGAGGTCGAGGTCTGGACGCACGGCCTGGGCGGCCCTGAGCTGCTTGAGACCCTCCGGATCGAAGACCTGGTGATCGAACCCCAGCCCGTGGCGATGTCCCCGGCTTTTCTGGAGCCGTCGCCCGAGGGAGCGTTCCAGGACTCCCCTTGGCTCCAGGCCGGCTGATGATGGGATGGTGGGGCCGCCGCGGCAGGCGGCGCTGCGGCTTTACACTTATACAAATTCCACCGTCCCATGAACCAGCGCTGGCGTCTCCTTGCTCTCTGGCTGCTGCCGGTGCTTGTGGCCCTGTTTTTGGGCTGGCAGCTGCTGGGTTCAGGTCTTGGGCGTGGCGGTGCCAAAGCGCCTGTGGTCACCCCCAGCAACGCCGCCGTGGCCCGAATGAGCTACGGCCGCTTTCTTGATTACGTCAATGCCGGACGGGTCACCGCCGTCGACATCTTTGATGGAGGACGTACGGCCGTGATCGAGGCGGTCGATCCCGATCTCGACAACCGTGTCCAGCGCCTCAGGGTTGACCTTCCCGGAGTGGCGCCCGAACTGATCAACAAACTCAAGGAGCAGGGCATCAGCTTCGACATCCATCCCCCGAAATCAGCCCCGCCAGCCCTCGGACTGTTGGGCAACCTCCTGTTCCCCCTGCTGCTGATCGGTTCGCTGGTCTTCCTGGCCCGTCGCTCCAACGGCATGCCCGGCGGTCCCGGTCAAGCCATGCAATTCGGCAAGACCAAGGCCCGCTTCCTGATGGAGGCCGAAACTGGTGTCATGTTTGATGATGTGGCTGGCGTTGAGGAGGCCAAGCAGGATCTTCAGGAGGTCGTCACTTTCCTGAAAACTCCGGAACGGTTCACCTCCATTGGCGCCAAGATTCCTAAAGGTGTGTTGCTCGTCGGCCCTCCCGGCACCGGCAAGACCCTGCTGGCCAAAGCGATCGCCGGTGAAGCCGGGGTGCCCTTTTTCTCCCTTTCCGGTTCGGAATTTGTGGAGATGTTTGTCGGTGTGGGAGCCAGTCGGGTTCGCGACCTGTTCAAGCGTGCCAAGGAGAACAGCCCCTGCCTAATATTTATTGATGAAATTGATGCTGTTGGTCGCCAGCGTGGTGCTGGAATCGGCGGTGGCAACGACGAACGGGAGCAGACCCTCAACCAGCTCCTCACCGAGATGGATGGTTTTGAGGGCAATAGCGGAATTATCATCATTGCCGCCACAAACCGACCGGATGTTCTTGATTCTGCGTTGATGCGTCCAGGCCGTTTTGACCGCCAGGTTCAGGTCGACGCACCGGACATCAAAGGTCGCCTCTCGATTCTTAAGGTCCATACCCGCAACAAGAAGCTCGCCCCGGATGTGAGCCTTGAGAGCATTGCCCGACGCACCCCCGGCTTCACCGGTGCGGATCTAGCCAACCTGCTCAATGAAGCCGCAATCCTCACCGCGCGCCGGCGCAAGGAGGCCACAACCCTGGCCGAAATCGACGATGCCGTCGACAGGGTCATCGCTGGTATGGAGGGCAAGCCGCTCACCGATGGCCGCAGCAAGCGCTTGATCGCTTATCACGAAGTTGGCCATGCCCTTGTCGGCACCTTGGTCAAGGCCCACGATCCCGTCCAGAAGGTCACCCTGATTCCCCGCGGCCAGGCCCAAGGTTTGACCTGGTTTGCTCCTGATGAGGAACAGATGCTCGTCAGCCGTGCACAGCTTCGTGCCCGGATCATGGGGGCTCTTGGCGGTCGTGCCGCTGAAGATGTGGTGTTCGGCCACGCCGAGGTGACGACTGGAGCCGGTGGCGACATCCAGCAAGTGGCCTCGATTGCCCGTCAAATGGTCACCCGTTTCGGCATGAGTGAGATCGGACAGTTTTCGCTCGAAGCTGGCAATCAGGAGGTGTTCCTCGGACGCGATCTGATGACCCGCAGCGATGGTTCCGATGCCCTGGCCCACCGTATTGATGAAGCGGTCCGGGCGATAGTCCAAAGCTGCTATGCCGATACCGTCAAGCTCGTTGCCGAACATCGCTCCTGCATGGACCGTCTTGTGGAGCTGCTGATTGAGAAGGAAACTCTCGATGGCGATGAACTTCGGGTTGTGGTCAGTGAGTTTGCCCCGATCCCTGAAAAGGAACGGTTCTCCCCTTTGCTCGTCTCTGATCTTGCGGTGAGCTGAGCTTTCACCCTGCAGCAACTCTGTTTCTGCGTCATTTCCCCACCCTGTTGAAGCCCTCCCTTCTGTGGGAGGGCTTTTGATTTGACCTGCTCCCCTTGGGCTCAGCCAGGGATCATGATTCCGTTGCTACGGATTCGCTGGCTGGTGGACCGAAGGCTTGGTGAACATCCTGGTCCAGGCGCGGTTATGGATGATCTCCCCAACCTGTCTCTATCCATGCCATCAGGAATCCAGCCCTTGGCCAAGGATGGTGCAGCAAAAAAAGCACCCCATCTGACCCTTGGCGGAAGGAGTCAAGGCCAATCAAGATCCACTGGATCGGACTGAGCTGACAGATTGCCAAGAATGGTCGGAACCCTTGGCTTAGACCGAACGGACCGGTCGCTTATCGATGACCTTATCAATCAGCCCATAGGCCACGGCCTCGGCCGGTGACATGAAAAAGTCGCGGTCGGTGTCTTCCTCGATCCTGTTCAGGGGCTGGCCGGTGCGGTCGGCCAGCTCTTTGTTGAGTTTTTGCTTGAGATACAGGATTTCATCGGCCTGAATACGGATATCACTTGCTTGGCCTCGGGCTCCACCAAGTGGCTGGTGGATCATGATCCGCGAGTGGGTGAGGCTGCTGCGCTTGCCGGGGGCACCAGCGCAGAGGAGAAAGGCTCCCATCGAGGCTGCGAGTCCGACACAGACGGTCTGGACATCAGGCTTGATGTGCTGCATCGTGTCGAAGATGCCTAGGCCGTCGTAAACGGAGCCACCGGGGGAATTAATGTAAAGGAAGATGTCTTTCTCCGGATCTTCAGCTTCAAGGAAAAGCAGTTGCGCCACCACCCTGTTTGCCGATTCCGGCGTCACCACCTCGCCCAGAAAGATGATGCGTTCGCGCAGCAGACGGGAATAGATGTCGAATGCCCGTTCGCCACGACCCGACTCTTCAATCACGATCGGGATCATGGGCAGGACTGATGCGGATGAGTCAATCTTAGCCAGGGGCCTGGCCTTCTTGGACGGGGCGGCGGTAGCGGGCGCTAGGGTCGCCCCTCCACAGCCCGCCCTGACGCGTGAGCGCCCCTCAGACCGTCGCCGACAGCAAGCGTGCCTTCCACGCCGCCTTCCCCCATGTGATCGCGCCGCTGCATCGGCGCATGGTCGATGAACTGCTAGTGGAACTCCACCTGCTCAGCCACCAGCAGGGCTTCCGCCCCGATCCCCTGTTCGCGGTTGGCCTGATCCAGGTGTTCGATGCCTTCGCCAGGGGCTATCGCCCTGACCAGCACCGCGAACCGCTGCTCCAGGCCCTCTGCAGCGCCTCAGGCTTTGAGGCCACCGAGCTGCGCAGCACCAGTGCCACCGCCCTCGAGGCCATGGGGTCCCATAGTGTGGACGAAGTGCGGGGCTGGATCGAATCCGCAGGCAGCACGGCGCCCGAACCGTTGGCCTCGGCCCTGGCCAGCATCCGCCGGCCCGATTTTCACTACTCCCGCCTGATGGCGGTTGGCCTGCTCTCCCTGATCGAGCGGGCCCGGGGTGCCGAGGCTCTCGATCCCCAGGCCCTGCGCACTCATGCCCACGAACTGGCCGAGGCGATGGGCCTGCTCCGGGATCGGGTCGACAAGGACCTGACGCTCTATGTGAGCAACCTGGAGAAGATGGCCCAGGCGGTTGAGCTGATGGAGGAAACGATCGCTGCCGACCGTCGGCGGCGCGAGCGCCAGCAACCCGAGTCCGGGCCCGCGCCCGCCGTCAGCGGCTCAGCTGAAGCCGTCCGCTCAGACGGCTGATGGCCTCGCTGGTGGTGCCATCCGCCAGCGGTTCCGCCTCGATCCAGAGCTGGCCGGAGCGCTGCAGCAGCCCTGGGATCTCCTGGGGCAGAAGTCCCAGAGCTCCAAGGGCCTGGGGCCGCAACCGCAGCCAGAGCTGACCCTGGCCTGGCCGAAAGCTGCCTGAGACCGGGATCGGCAGGGCCACTTGCGGCGGCGGTCCGAGAAACAGCAACAACTGCGGCGCACGGCCCGGATCGGCCACCCAGCGCCAGCCTCCCACCGTCACACCGTCGGGCCGCTGCCAGGTGGTGGCCGCCGAACCGACCCCTTGCGATCGTCCTGGGGCCGTTGCCGTTGGGCTCGAGCTGGTCGCCCCTGCCAGGGCCGTCGTGGCCGTGGCAGGGGCGCTCCCAGGGGAGCCAGGGCCGGCGGCAGCAGCAGGGGTGACGGGCGCCCCAGCCTGGCCAGCGGCGGGGCCCCTGGAGCTCGTCGTCGGGGCCGAGGCGCCGTTGGGCCCCGTAGCGGTCGAGAGGTTCCCTGGCTTGCCCCTCACCAGCCCCTGGGCCTGCAGGCTGGCGCTGATCCGATCCAGCACCTGACTCCAGGACGTCTGGGATGGGCCCACCAGCAGTTGCAGCTCCAGGCCAGCCTGGAAGGGTCCCGAGTTCTGGGGTCGCAACCGCAGCCGGAAGGGGGTGCGCCTGGCCTGCTCCAGCCGGTTGCCGTCCAGGCCATAGCGGGAGGCCAGGGGATCGCGGATCATCGGCCGATCCAGAAGACCACGCAGCAACAGATCCAGGGCAGCCCCCTCGATGTCCAGCAGCTGATCAGCGCCCAGGGGCAGGCGTTCGCTCAATGGCGGCACCGCCAGGAGAGGGCCGTTCGCGGGACTCTCCGGGGTACGGCTGACCTTGCCAGCGGAAGCTACGGGGCTGAGACGGCTGCTCGCCGCTGCCGCTTCGCCCTGCCAGCGCAGGGCACGATCCTCCAGGGCCAGGCTCAGGCAACCCACCTGAAAGGATTCAAGCAGCGGCGCGACCTGGCCCACGATCGCCCCCAGGGAGGCGCCGCTCCAGTACACCGCCTGCCCCCCCTGCAAGCGCTGCAGGCAGCGCAGCGGAAGGCCGGCGCGGCTGCGGCGCTGCAGCGGTCGCAGGGAGGCAGCCAGTTGGCGGCTGGCGGTGGGGTTTTCGCCCACCACCAGAAGATCCCCCACCCGGAGGGCCTGGGGAGGATCAGACGGAGCTCCTGCCTTGGCTCGCTCAGCCTCGATCACCAGAAACGGTGAGGCCTCGGTCTGGTTGGCCCAAAGCTGCCACCAGACCCGGCGCTGGCTGCGCCAGAGGCGGGCCGCACGGGGCTCTCCTAGACGCTGGCTCCAGAGCGGGGGCACCGGCCGGTCCGGAGTGGCCGGGAAGCTTTGCAGCAGGCTGGCAGCTCCCATCAGCTGCTCCAGACCTTCCGCCCGGGGGCGGGCCGTTCGGGACAGAAACAATGAGGGACCCAGGATCAGCAGGGCCGCTGTCGCCAGGGTGCGAGGCAGGGGGAAGCGGCCCCCCGTCGAGGGCCAGCGGTGGCCCTTCAGGGAAGGCCAACGACCCTTCAGGGAGAGCCAATGTGGCCGTAGGGCGGCCTGGAGTCGCAGGGAGGGCAAGGGGGAGGGCAGGGCGAGCCCGCAGGCGATGGATCCAGCTTCGGAGCGGGGTTCAGGAGCGCCCCGACGGACCGGTGGAGCGACGGCGCCGATCCCGCCACTCGATCGTTGAGAGGTAGATCACCCCAACGCTCACAAACACCAGCAGCAGGGTGGCCAGTCCGGCCAGGAGGCTGCCGAGGGGGAGGTCTGGCAGGGACACCGGATCAGAGGCCGATGCTGTTGTCCCCATTGCGGCCCCAGACCACCATGGCGATCGAAAAGCTGAAGATGGCGGCAAGGGAGGCCCAGCCCAGGGTGATCAGCATCGGAGAAGCGGATTGGTTTGGGCGCATGTTACCTAGGCTGCAGTCCCCTATGCCCCCGGCCGCCATGCGCGTGATCCGGTCCCTTTCGCCCCTGCGGGCCTCGGCCGACGCCCCCGCGGCTGTCCAGGAAAAAAGCAGGGTTCGCCAGCCGTACCCCAACCTGCGGGTGATCGTGCTCGACGACGACGTCAACACCTTCCAGCACGTGGTGGAGTGCCTGGTCCGCCACATCCCCTCCATGCAGCCCGACCGGGCCTGGGAGCTGGCCCACCGCATCGATGGCGAAGGATCCGCTGTGGTCTGGTGCGGCCCCCTGGAGCAGGCGGAGCTCTACCACCAGCTGCTCGCCGCCGAGGGGCTCACCATGGCGCCGCTGGAGCGGGACTGAGGGCCCATGGGTCGGCTGGTCATCACCCATAGCACCTACATCGAGGGGCTGATCCCCCTGTTGCGCCGTCTGGTGCGCGAGCAGGGAATCGACACGGTGACGCCGGCGGTGATCGCCCGGGTGCGGGGCCGGAGCATCGGCCTGCGCCTGCGGATTCAGAGCCCGATCAGCGGTGGCTGGAAGCTGGTGGCCCGGCGCGGTTCAAGCGCCCAGGAGGTGTTCGTGGTCACCGCCTGGGATCGGGACCATCTGCAGCGTCTCCTGGATCAGCTGGTGGACTGACCAGGGTCGTGGGCGCCGAACGCTCATAGACCGCCGCCGCACTGAATCGGGCCCAGGCTCCCGCCTCACGGAACCAGGAGCCGCTGACCATCGGCGTCAGGTCAGTGGGCTGCAGCTGCCAGCGCCGTTCCAGGTAGGCGACGTAGTGGACCGGGTCCAGCTGGGGACCCTGCCAGTGGACCACAGCGAAGGCCACACCGCGGCTGCGCACCGCCCCTGCGGCAGTCTCCTGGATCTCCTCCTCCAACAGGAAGGTGCGGAAGGGAGCGTCGGGCTCATCCTCCAGGAAGTACTTGCGCAGATAGAGCGCTCGCGCCCGCGGAAACACAGGTCCCGGGGCCCGGCTGAGCAGGCGCTCGTAAGCCCTCTGGAACGGGGCATGCTGCTTCACCGCCAGGTCCTCCGCCGGGGATGCCCTTGCTCGGGGTTGAAAAGGGGTGGACCACCGTGCCGTCTTGCCCCGGTTTTCGACCTGGATGAACCAGGAGGGGGGTCAGAGGCGGGGCGCCGTTTCCGACTGCGGGGCCGGTTTACGTTGCCGTCGCTGCAGACCCCCCGTATCGAAGAAGGAGTCAGATCAGAAAACAGTGAAAGGCAGTCACCAACACGGGAGTCCAGGGCCACTGTAAGGGCAGCTGCTCGAATCAGGGCTGTACGGGCAGCGGCCAGATCCGGCGTACCTGCTCCAGCAGCCTCTCCAGCTCCGCCTGGCGGGCGTCGCGGTCGGTGTGCCGGAGCAGCAGGGTGAGGTGGCCCAGCTTGCGGCCCGGCGTGCGGCTCGCCTTGCCATACCAGTGCAGGTGGGCATCGGGCAGGGCGGCCAGGGAGGCCAGCCGTCGCTCCTCCTCGTCCGTGGGTACGACCTGATCGGGACCGAGCAAGTTGACCATCAGGGCACCAGGCACCAAGGGGTCGGGACGTCCCATCGGCAGCCCCGCCACCACCCGCACCTGCTGGGAGAACTGGCTGCAGCGACAGGCCTCAATGGTGAGGTGGCCGGAATTATGGGTGCGCGGCGCGATCTCATTGACCTGCAGGCCCGCCGGCCCCAGAAACAGCTCCACCGCCATCACTCCCACGTAGTCGAGGGCGGTGAGCAGCGAGGCGGCGATGTTGCGCGCCAAGGCATCGACGGCGTGGTTCACCGGTGCCGGAAAGACCACCCAGTCGCAGACCTGCCCATGCTGGGAGGTTTCCACCAGCGGAAAGCAGACCATGTTGCCCTCCCGATCCCGGCAGGCCACGATCGCCAGCTCCCGCTCGAAGACCACACGCTCCTCGAGGATCCAGTCGGCGGGATCCACCCGCTCCAGTAGCCGTTCCAGGGCCCCCTGGTCGGCGATCGGCAGGGTGCCCTTGCCGTCGTAGCCGCCGCGACTGGCCTTGGCCATCACCGGGAACTGGAAACCAGACGGCAGGGTGGGCCGGGTCGGTGCCGGCTGCGGTGAGGAATCAGCGGGCTGGTAAGGGCGGCCGCTCTCCCAGAAGGGTGAGGCCTGCTGCGGAAGCGGGGCGGGGCTCTCCTCAGGGGGGGCAGGGGGCTCGAGCACCGCCTCCAGGCCGCACCAGCGGGGGGAGGGGAGGTGGAGGCGGTCGAGCAGCTGCCGCTGGGAACGCTTGTCGAGCAGGGGCGCGAGGGAATCAAGGCGGGGCAGAAAATTCACCCCCTCGGCCACAAGGGGGGCAAGGGCATCGAGCGACACCCATTCATTCTCAAAGCTGATCGCGCCGCAGCGCGTTGCCAGGTCGCGGGTGGCCGCCACGTCATCGAGCGGGGCCTCCAGCACCGAAGCAGCGTGCCGGGCCGCAGGCTCCGCCATCGATGGGCACTGGAGATGGACCGCGATGCCGAGGTCGGCGGCGGCCTCGGCCAGCATCAGCGCCAGCTGGCCGCCGCCCACGATGCCGATCGAGATCTGGGGCGAAGAAGCCAAGGGGCAACACCGTCAGCTTTCCAGATTCGCATCACGACCCGGAAAGGCGCTTCAAGCCGTCCCCGGCTCCGCCGTCAGCGTTGGGCGTGCTGTCAGAGCAGGCCCCGATCGCCGGCGAAGGCGAAACGGATCAGGCTGAGCAGCAGCACGATCAGGAACAGGGCCAGGCCCACCGTGCAGGCGTAGCTGATTTCCAGTTCGCCGAAGGCCTGGTCGTAGACGTAGTACACCAGTGTTCGCGTTGCATCGGCTGGTCCGCCCTGGGTCATCAGGAAGACCTCCTCGAACACTTTGGTGGCTCCGATCGCGGAGATCACCGTCACCAAGGTGATGTAAGGACGCAGCAGCGGCAGGGTGATATCGAGGTGGCGACGCAGGCCGGTGCTGCCGTCGAGGGCCGCGGCTTCATACAACTCCCCGGGGATGCCTTGCAGGCCAGCCAGGAAGATCACCATGTAGTAGCCCAGGCCCTTCCACAGAGTGACCAGCATCACCGCCGGCAGGGCCAGGACCGGATCGGTGAGAAAGCCGATCGGGCGAAACCCCGCCCCAACCGGCAGGGACAGCCAACCGCCGGGGCCAAACAGGGCGCTGAGCCAGCCATTGAGCAGGCCGTTTTCGGCATAGAGCCAGCGGAAGGCGATCGCCGCCACCACCAGCGAGACCAGGACAGGGGTGTAAAACGCTGCCCGGAACAGGGCGATGCCAGGCAGCTGGCGGTTGACCAGCACCGCCAGGCCCAGGGAGCCCACCAGGATCGGCGGCACCACCCCGACCAGGTAGAGGAAGGTGGTGACGCTCACCTTGAGCAGCATCGGGTCGGCGAGCAGGCGGCGGAAATTCGCCAGGCCCACGAACTGCAAGGGTTCACCCAGATCCAGCCCGGTGCGGCTGACGCTCATCAGCAGCGCCATCGCCGCCGGAATCAGCACCGAGAGTGCCAGCACCAGCAGCGCCGGCGCCAGAAACAGCCAGGGCATCGCCCGGGCCAGGGTTGGCCTGGTGGCGCCTTCGGACTGGGGGTCCATGGGGGAGAGCGGATGGCCCGGTGGAACTGCTGGGATGATGATCCGCTGCCGGAGGCCCCATTCGCGCCACCGTCCACCCCGTTCGCCGCACCGCCGCTCTGAGCAGCCCCGCCGTCCCCGTGCCGCCACCCACCCCAGAGCCCGCTGGGAGCGGGGATGCTCCGGCCGCGGCCGAGCCCCTGGAGGTGTTGCGCGAGGTGTTCGGTTACGCCGATTTCCGCGGGCCCCAGCAGGCGATCGTGGAGCACGTGATCGGCGGCGGCTCTGCCCTGGTGCTGATGCCCACCGGTGGCGGCAAGTCGCTTTGCTACCAGATCCCGGCCCTCTGCCGGCCTGGGATGGCCGTGGTGGTGTCGCCCCTGATCGCCCTGATGCAGGACCAGGTCGAGGGCCTGCGCCAGGCCGGGGTGCGGGCGGCGGCGCTGCATTCCTCCCTGGAGGCGGCCGAAGCCGCCGCCGTCAACAAGGCCCTGTCGGGCGGCGAGCTCGATCTTCTTTATGTGTCGCCTGAGCGGTTGCTCAGTCCGGGCTTTCTGGAACGGCTGGCCAGCTGGCCCCTGAGCCTGTTCGCCATCGATGAAGCCCACTGCGTGTCCCAGTGGGGCCATGACTTCCGCCCGGAATACCTGCAGCTGGCGATCCTGGCGGAGCGCTTCGCCGCCACGCCGCGGCTGGCCCTCACCGCCACCGCCGACCCCCGCACCCGCGAGGAGATCCGTTCCCGTCTGAAGCTGGAGGGGGGGCGGGTGTTCCTCGCCAGCTTCGATCGGCCCAACATCCGCTATCTCTTGCGCGACAAGGACGAGCCCCGCCGCCAACTGCTGACCTTCCTGGCCGAACGGCGCGGTGATGCCGGCATCGTCTACGCCCGCTCCCGCAGCCGGGTCGATCGGTTCGCCGCCGAGCTCCAGACCGCCGGCCACGACGCCATCGCCTACCACGCCGGCCTGCCGGCGGAGGAACGCCGTACCGCCCTGCAGCGCTTTCGCCGGGAGAGCGGTGTGATCGTGGTGGCCACGATCGCCTTTGGCATGGGCATCGACAAGCCCGATGTCCGCTTCGTGGCCCACGTGGATCTGCCCCGCAGTCTGGAGGCCTACTACCAGGAGACCGGCCGGGCGGGGCGGGACGGCCTGCCGGCGGTGGCCTGGATGGTGCATGGCGCCGGCGATGTGCCCCAGCTGCGCCGCTTCATCGAAGACTCCGAGGCCCCCGAGGCCCAGAAGCGGATCGAACATGGACGGCTCGATGCCCTGGTCGGCTTCACCGAAACCAGCGGTTGCCGCCGCCAGGCCCTGCTGCGCCACTTCGGCGAGGACTTGCCTCAGCCCTGCGGCAACTGCGACCTCTGCCTCGAACCGGATCGGGCGGTGGATCTGACCGAGGCGGCGCGCAAGGCTCTCTCCGCGGTCTTCCGCAGCGGTCAGCGCTTCGGCGCCGCCCACCTCACCGATCTGCTGCTGGGCGCCGACACCGCCCGGATCCGCGAGCTGGGCCACGATCGCCTCAGCGTGCACGGCATCGGCCGCGATCTGGACCGCGGCCAGTGGCGCTCCCTGTTCCGGCAACTGGAGGCCCGGGGCTACCTCTGCAGCGATGCCGACAGCCGCGGTGGCCTGCGGTTCGGCGCAGACTCCCTGGTGCGACCCCTGCTGCGGGGGGAGGCGACCCTGGCGCTGCGGCTGCCGCCCCCGGCCAAGGAGCGACGCCGCGCCCCCGAGCACGCCGCCGCCGCCCCAGGCGGAGCGCTGGAGCTCGGGGAAACGGAGCGGCTTCGGTTCGAGGCCCTGCGCAGCTGGCGGCTGGAGCAGGCCCGCCACCAGGGGGTCCCCCCCTATGTGGTCTTCCATGACCGCACCCTGCTGGACATCGCCGCCGCGCCGCCCACCAGCCTCGCGGAGCTCGGCCAGGTGGCCGGGATCGGTCAGGCGAAGCTTGACCGCTACGGCGAGGCCCTGCTGGCCGCGCTGCAGGCGATGGCCTGAGGCTCCGGGCGGAAGGCTCCAGCCGGCCGGTTGCGCCCGCTGGACCCGGCCTGGACCAGGCCCTGGTCGCCCCCGGGGGGTGCTTCGATCGCGGCTGATGCACCCTTGACGCCGATGGCGGGACAGGGGGCGGCGTCTCGTTCAGACTCGATCGATTGCGCCGCGAGAGCGATCCATGGGTGTGGGCCTGCAGCCGAAGACGATCACCGTGCCCCTGACGGACCAGGCCTACCCGATCCTGATCGGAGCCGACACCCTCCAGGGCATCGGGGAGCAGGTGCTGGGGCGGGGATTCAACAGCGGCTGCAAGGTGCTGGTGGTGACCAATCCGGAGGTGGATCGCCATTACGGCGACCGCTGTCACCACAGCCTCGAGGCGGTGGGTCTGCAGGTGGAGCGCCTGGTGCTGGAGGCCGGGGAGGAGCAGAAGACCCCCGCCAGCGTGGCCCGCATCCATGACGCGGCCTTCCATCAGCGTTTGGAGCGGGGCTCGCTGATCGTCGCCCTGGGCGGGGGCGTGGTGGGCGACATGGCAGGCTTCGCCGCCGCCACCTGGTTGCGCGGCATCGCGGTGGTGCAGGTCCCCACCACCCTGTTGGCGATGGTGGATGCCGCCATCGGCGGCAAGACCGGCGTCAACCATCCGGGGGGAAAGAACCTGATCGGAGCCTTCCACCAGCCCCGGCTGGTGCTGGTGGATCCAACCCTGCTGGCCACGCTGCCGGAGCGGGAGTTCCGCGCCGGCATGGCCGAGGTGATCAAGTACGGGGTGATTGGCGACACCCCCCTGTTCAGCGATCTGGAAACGGCGGCCCAGCGCGACCCCGCCGGTGGCTTAGCGAGCCTGGCGGCGGTGGGTCCGTCGCTGCTGCAACGGCTTCTGGAGCGATCCGCCGCCGCCAAGGCCCGGGTGGTGGCTGCCGATGAGCGGGAGGGTGGGCTGCGGGCGATCCTCAATTACGGCCACACCCTCGGGCATGTGGTGGAGACCCTGACGGGGTACGGCACCTACCTCCACGGCGAGGCCGTGGCCCTGGGGATGCTGGCTGCCGGGGAGATCGCCCGGGTGATGGGGCTCTGGGGGGACGGCCCCCGGGATCGCCAGCGGGCCGTGGTGGAGGCGGCCGGGCTGCCGCTGTGCTGGCCCGGGCTCGATGGCGACGCTGTGATCGGCTGCCTGCAGAGCGACAAGAAGGTGCGCGATGGCCGGGTCCGGTTCGTGTTGCCGACCGCCATCGGTGCCGTCGAGATCCGCAACGATGTCAGCACCGCCACGATCCTCCAAGCCCTGGACGCGATGCCCCAGGCCTGACGCCTGGGTTGTGCACTGGCCGGCAGCCGGTTTCAGCGGCCTGGAGGCGATGGCGGAGGAACTCCTCCAGGGCCATGGGGCCGCAGCGGCGCTGCCAGCCGATGCCGGGGCCATAGCGGCGCCAGCACTCGAGCCACACCCCGCCACCGCCGCCGAGGGCCAGCCGGTAGCGGTACTCAACCGCGGTCTGCAGCTCCACCGCTGCTCCAGGGTGAAGGGCTGAATCCTCCCCAGGCGGCTCCTGCCTGATCGAGGGAGCCTCTGCCCCCACCACCCGATCTCCGCGCGGGAGCAGGTGCCAGGGGGCCAGTGCGCAGCAGAGGGCCTGCCCCGCCAGCTCCTGCGGCGCCAGGGCCACGGCCAGGGCTGTCGCCAGCCAGCCAGCCACGGCATCGGGCTGGCCCTGGCCGAACAGCAGCACCCGCCAGCGCAGCTGTGTGCCCCCCGGTGCCTTGAAGCCCTCGAAGCTGATCAAGGCCCAGGGACCGGGGTCTGGCGTTGGGTCGCCAGCGTTGTTGGCAGCAGATTGGGGCCCTGTCCGCTCGGTGGCCGCTGCTCCGGCCTGGGTGTGAGCTGGAAGTGGGCCCAGGCAGGGGCCGGGAGCCGCAACGGCGTGTTCTGAGGGCTCGCGGGATCGAAAGGGGCCGGACATCGGGACAGGGAACCTGGCATCCGGTCAGTGCCACCACCCCCATCCCCCTGGTCAGACCTGAGGGGGCTCCTGGAGAAAGCGCGGCAACGGTGCCGCCTCGCCCCGGGCCAAGGCGATCCAGCGGAACTCCCCGAGGGCGGCGGGATCCACCAGGCGCAGCAGGGCCTCCCGTCGGGCCAGCAGGGCGGCCAGATCCGCTCCACCCTCGACCGGTCGTTGCAGGCCGTGCAGGGCCTCCGCCAGCCCCAGGGCCAGCAGGGCCTGGCCCTGCCGGCAGGTCCCGAGCGGAACCCAGCCCGTGCGGCGGGCTGCCCGATCCAGGCTCTCGAGGCAGAGGTGCGCCGTGAGATCCCAGTGGCCGGGGTCCTGAAGGGGATCGGGGCTGGCGCGCTGGCCCCGATAGGCCATCAGGGTGCCATCAGCACGCTGGGGGGCGTAGTAACGCTTGGCCTCCAAGGCGTAATCCACCACCAGCAGCCGGCCTGCTGCCAGGGCGGCGGCAGCGGCTCCCAGCCAGGGCTCCAGCTCAGGATGGAGTTCGCTGCACCAGCCGCTGGGGCGTTCCGGCCCCGCGGGGGGCGGCAGCAGTCCGAGCTGGGGCAGTTGCTCCGTCGCCCAGGCCCCCAGCAGACCACCCGCCTGCAGGGTCAGCCCGCCCGCCGCCGTGAGCGCCACCCGTTGCTCTCGCCAGGCGACGCCATCCCAGACGATCCGCTGCACCGCCAGGGCATCGAGCACCTCATGGGCCAGCACCACCCCCCGCACGGGGCTGGCGGCGAGGCTGGCCAGATCGGCCCATCGGGTGGGCAGGGGCGAGAGCGCCAGGCGCTGGGCCTGCCGTTCGGCCATGCCGGCATTGGGCTCGACCAGCACCAGGCTGCAGCGCTCGGCCAGCTCGGGCCAGCCTGCCTGCAGCGCCTGGGCCAGCTGAAGCGCCAGGTCTCCCTCGCCGGGGCCCGTCTCCACCAGGGCCAGCGGACCATCGCCCAGTTCAAGCAACCAATCGGCGATCTGGGGGGCGAGCCGTTCGGCGAACGCCGGACCGAGCGATGGGGAGGTGGCAAAGTCGCCGCGGGGCCCGATCGTGAGGCGGCCGGCTCCGTAGGCGCCGTGCTGGGGATCGTGGAGGGCCCAGTCCATGTAGCGCCGGAAGGACACGCTGCCGCCCCTCTGGCGCAGGCGCTGTGCCAGCCAGGTGGGGGCTGGCGGAGTGTCGGCGGCAGCGGCGGCGCCGGAGGGGGTGGAGCCGGAAACCACGCGAAACGGACCCGGAAGCGGTGAGAATGCCAGCACACGCTGACAGCCCCATGCCCGTTGTGCCTGGTCGCCTCCTGATCCGCTGGACCCTGAGGTTGGCCACGGCCCTGCTTTGTCTGGGGCTGATCCTGCCGCTCGCCGGCCAGGAGGCCTGGGCCTACGACAACCCCGAACTGCTCCCGGACCACCCCACCCCGGTGATCGACCTGGCCAAGGCTCTCACCGATGGCCAACGCAGCGCCCTGGAAAGCGAGCTCGACGAGTTTGAGCGCACCAGTGGCTGGAAGCTGCGGGTGCTCACCCAGTACGAGCGCACTCCCGGACTGGCGGTGCGCGACTTCTGGAATCTCGATCAACGCAGCCTGTTGTTGGTGGCCGACCCTCGCGGCGGCAACCTGCTCAACTTCAACGTCGGCGATGCCTTCTTCTCGCTGATGCCGCGCACCTTCTGGGTGGAGCTCCAGACCCGATATGGCAACCAATATTATGTGCGCGATCACGGTGAAGATGGAGCCATTCTTGATGCCCTCCACGCCGTCAAGGGTTGCCTGGCGATGGGCGGCTGTCAGGTGGTCCCCGGTCTGCCGCAGGAACAGTGGTTGCTCACCCTCTGCACGTCGGTGCTTGGAGGGTTGATTGTGGGCATCGCCGCCTTTCCCCGCAGCCTGGAGCGCACGATCGAGTGGACCTGGGTGCTGCTGCTCTCCCCCCTCTGGCTGATTCTGTTCGGGGTGTTTGGGGTGGCCCCGATCGTGACCCGCACCAACGACTTGCTACCCCTGGCGCGTAATGGCCTGGGCTTTGTCGGCGCCGCCGTGATCGCTTACCTGATCGCCCAACAGACGGTGGGCAAGGCCAGGCTTCGGGAGAAGGAGGAGGGCTGAAGGGGCAAGCCGCTTATTCAGCAGCGTGCATCCAATCAGATCGAGGAACTCTCCAACAATAGAATCTAAGCGGCTAAGCCACGGGACAACAAAACGATGAGGATCGACCAGATCCCCGACCGAAATTCTAGCTGCCTAGTGGGAATTCAGAGTTACTGATAGCCCGACAGAAAGGCCTGATTAGACAATCATGTTAAACCGTGATTCAGAACCCCTTGCTGGGGTTCTGAATCAAACGATTGATGGAGTTTGGATCTGCTGGGGAACGCTTATTCGGGCGAACGTTCCTGTGTGGTCGCCGGCGCACTGGCCAGGCGGAGGCGGCAGTCCAGGTCGCTCTCACGACAGCGGCTCGGCAGCTGGCGGATCGGCACAGGCTCCCAGCGGGGCTCTCCACCCTGGCGAAGTTGGGCGAGGTTGTCGTTGTAGAAGCGGCGCAGGTCGTCAAAGCGTTTGACGGGCTGGCCGTAATAGCTGGAGCCGGCCAGGGTTGGGAACGAGGCCCACTCGGGGGCGAGCCTGGCGGCCAGGGCTGGGGTGAGTTCGCCGCGATCAACCAGATGGAGGCCGCCACGGCGTTGGATCAGATAGAGCGCACCCTGGTCCTGGGAGTCGGGCGCAAAATCCCTGAGGCCGAGTTTGCGGGACACCATCGACCAGGTGAAGGGCATGAACTGGTAGGCCCCCGCCGCGGCGCTGGCGTAGCGGGGCGACGTCATGACCCGATCCGGATGGCGGTCAAGGGAGTTGACGAAACTGCCACCAAACAACATCCGGTAGCCGCTGGGGTGACCGTTGACCCAGGTTCCCTCGGCATAACGGATCGTGTTGAGCATCGCCTGACGCTCAGGGGTGATCGCAAACAGGCTCGGCGGCGGTGGTGGCAGCTGAGGCAGGAAGGCCACCTGGCGGACCGAAGGCGGCGGAACCTGAGGCCAAGCGGAGGGGGATTCGGCGGCCAGCGCAGGGGTGGCGAAGCTCAGTCCGAGGCCGGCGGCGAGGAAGGCCGCGCGGGAACGCTGAAGGATCGTCAAAACAAAAACTGCGGGGGACAGAACCGAAACCGATGGGGTCGACCGAGGTCGGGATGGGCGGCTACGGCGAGGAGTGCTGATGCTGGAATGCGCTGAAAAGTGAGAGAAGAACTGCAGCGCAAGCCAGGTGACAGCGAGGAGTGATGCAGGAAGTCAAAAAGTTCGGCCCACCTTGGCTATGTATGGCCCCACAGAGGATCCTGTTAGTGACGCTCGCACAACTGTCCACTGGTATCAACAATGACGCCCTTGCGTTGAATCACTGCCAGGGCCTCTAGTTTGCTCGCCTCAAACCACAGCATTTTCGTGCCGCTCGCCCCTATCGATAGGCACTGCTGATCGCTTCTCCGCAAGCGCTAGCAGCGCTTCGGCCGCTGCCGCGGCTCCCTCACCCGCCAAGGGATCTCCCTCCGGGGGCAGCAAGGGCTGGTCCAGCTCCCAGTGTCCAGCGTCGAATGCGGACGGTTCGAGCAAGCGGTGGTGACCATGGCGCCGCAGGGCCGCCTCCAGCACCGGCGCTTCAGCGAAGCCCGAGCGGCGCACCAGATGAATGCCCAGCCCCTGGCTGAAGGCCTCGCAGAAGCTGCTGTAGCCCGGCTTGGTGATCATCCGGGAGCAGAGGGGCATCAGATCGAGGGGCCGCACGCCCGGCGGAAAGGTGCGACCATTCGGCTCCTGGGCCAGCTGCGGGTCGGGACCGAGCAGCACATGATCCGGCCACAGGCGCAGCAGGGCAGGGTCGTAGGCCTTGCCCATGCCCCCGAAGCTGATCAGCACGCAACGCTCTCGATCGGCCGGCAGCTGCAGCTGCTGGGCCAGCTCAGCAGGGTCAAGCCGCGGCACTGAGCTGGTCAGGCCAATCCGCAGCGCGGGAACCCCCCAGTCCATCGGCAGGTCGAGGGGGCACTGCAGGAGCAGATCGCCGCGGCGGTAAAGCTCCCGGCAGGCTGCGGCCCGGGCGAGGAAGGCACCGCCCATCGGTTCGTAGATCGCATCCCAGCCGAAGCTGGCCAGCCACACCAGTGGCAGATCCAGCCGGCCAGCCAGCAACGCCGCCGCAGGCGGCACATCGGCGAGCACCAGGGCCGGCTGGCCCTGGGCCTCCAGCCAGGCGGCCTCGCGGGCGAGCTGGTCGGGGAGGTCGCGTTCGAGCTGCTCGAGGGCCTCCAGGGTGGCCCCGGGATCGGCCCCGAGGGCATCGGCCTGCACCACCCCCACATCCCAGCGGCAGGGCCGCAGCTCATGGCGGATCTCCCCCAGGGCGAGGCTGAGGAAGGCGGGGCTGACAGCGCTGGAGAGCACCAATCGCCACTCCGGACGGCGATGGGCCAGCTGCTGCAGCACCGCCGCGGTGCGGGAGGCATGGCCGTAGCCATGGCTGCTCAGGCAGACATAAATCAGCATGGGGTGGGGGCTTCGGTGGCCTGCCAGAGCAGCTGTTCGTAGAGCAGCGTTCCATCCGGCCGGTACCAGCGGTGGCTGGCCCGCTGCAGTCCCTCGCCATTCAGATCGATCCAGCTGAAATGGCGGAGCTCCCGCCCGCTGGGGTCGTGGCCATGGCGTGGCACGCAGGCCGCGTTGAGGTAGGCAGTGCCACGCCGATCCCGCAGGAAGGTGAGCCGCTCACCCTGGGAACGGCGCAGGCTGTGATGCATGTGACCAAAGACCACCAGGGGTAGGGAACGCTGGCGTTGGATCCGCTCCACCGCCAGAGCGAGGTCCTGATCTCCCCAGTCGCAGGCCGGGCGCTTCCAGTCGCGGCCGCAGGGGGCATCGGCGTCGCTCCCCAGGCCGCTTGGCCCGCAGTGGGCCAGCAGCAGCAGCGGCAGGCTGGGATCAGCCGCCAGGGCTGCACGGCAGATGCGATCGGCGGATTCCTCCATCCCCACCGGTCCGAACACCGCCCGGGAGGCCTTGGAAAGGTGGTGCCCCCCCCCGGCGGTGGCCGGGCGCCCGCCCACCACCGCCAGCCCGGGGGGCTGCAGGGTGCGCAGGCCCCAGCCGCAGTGCAACTCGCCGAGGCGGTCGAGCTGACGTTGTAACCGCCCGCCACTGGGATCCCTGCCGGCGTCGTGGTTGCCGAGCACGCAGGCCACCGGCAGGGCCAACTCCCGCAGCAGGTTGGGGATGCGGCCCCCACCCTCGCTGAAATCGCCCACCAGCAGCAGGGCATCGGGGCGGATCGCCGCCAACAGGCGATGGTCGGAACCATCCCACTGATCGTGAAGGTCACCGGCGATGGCGATCTGCAGCTCGACCTCTGACGGTGCCTCCCTAGGCTGCCTCAGATCCTGACCCATGCCAGGAAACGGTTGATCCCCATCCCGACCCGCCCCGGCACTGCGACCGCCTCGGTCGCCGCAGCCGGCACCACCCAGGCCACACCCCCCGCCGTCAGCGGCCCTGCTGTGGCCCCCGTTGCGCCACCGGCAGAGGGCGGGGCTGGAGGCGTGGTCGAGGCCCCGGCTGCGGCCGATCTTCCCGCCGCCATCGAGGCCCTACGCCGGGAGCGCAACGCCGTGATCCTGGCCCACTACTACCAGGAGGAGCCGATTCAGGACATCGCCGATGTGATCGGTGACTCCCTTGAACTCTCCCGCCGCGCCGCCGCCACCGAGGCCGACGTGATCCTGTTCTGCGGGGTGCATTTCATGGCGGAGACCGCCAAGATCCTCAACCCCGGCCGCACCGTGCTCGTGCCCGACCTGGCGGCGGGCTGCAGCCTGGCCGATGGTTGCCCCGCCGAGGCCTTCGCCGCCTTCCGGGCCCAGCACCCCGATCATTTTGTGGTCAGTTACATCAACTGTTCGGCGGCGGTCAAGGCCCAGAGCGACCTGATCTGCACCAGCAGCAACGCCGTCCAGCTGGTGCGCCAGCTGCCTGAAGATCGTCCGATCCTGTTTGCGCCGGACGCCAATCTCGGCCGCTGGGTGGCCCGACAGAGCGGCCGCGAGCTTACCCTCTGGCCCGGCAGCTGCATCGTGCACGAGACCTTCAGCGAGCAGGCCCTGCTGCAGCTGCGGCTGGAACACCCCGATGCCGAGGTGATCGCCCACCCCGAATGCCAGCCCCACCTCCTCGACCTGGCCGACTTCATCGGCTCCACCAGCAAGCTGCTGGAGCGGGTGCAGACCAGTCCAGCCGCCAGCTTCATCGTGCTCACCGAGCCGGGCATCCTGCACCAGATGCGCCTGCGGGCGCCCCACAAGACCGTTCTTGACGTTCCTGGCAGCGATGGCTGCAGCTGCAACGCCTGCCCCTACATGCGTCTCAACACCCTCGAGAAGGTGTGGCACGCCCTGGCCACCCTGCAGCCGACGATCGAGCTCGATGAGGACCTGCGCCGCCGTGCCCTGGTGCCGATCGAGCGGATGCTGGCGATGAGCGCCTGATCCCAGCCATGCTGGCCCTCCCGCCACTCCGGTGAGCCTGCCCCCCGAAGGCCTGCTGCGCCTGAGCCCCGAGGGGCTCCACTGCCCGGCCGCGGATGTGTGGATCGATCCCTGGCGGCCGGTGCCCCATGCGCTGATCACCCATGGCCACGCTGATCACGCCCGACCCGGCAGCGGCAGGTACTGGGCGATCGGCAGCGCCGAGGGCATCCTGCGCCGCCGCCTCGGTGCGGCGATCGAACTGCACAGCCTCAGCTACGGCCAGATCCTGCGGCGCCATGGCGTGCGCATCTCCTTCCACAGCGCCGGCCATGTGCTCGGTTCGGCCCAGATCCTGCTGGAGGCCGGCGGTGAGCGCTGGCTGGTGAGCGGTGATTTCAAGCGCCAGGCCGATCCGAGCTGTGCCCCCTTCGAGCCGGTGCGGGCCGATCTGCTGATCAGCGAGGCGACCTTCGGTCTGCCGATTTACCACTGGAAGCCGACCGCCGCTGTGGTGGCCGAGGTGATCGCCTGGTGGCGGGCCGCCCCGGATCGGCCTTCGGTGGTGTTTTGCTACGCCTTCGGCAAGGCCCAGCGGCTGCTGGCCGTACTGCACGCGGCCGGGGTGGAGGACGAGGTGCTGCTCCATGGGGCGGTGCAGGCCTTGATGGAGCCCTACCGGGCCGCCGGGGTGCCCATGCCTCCGACCCGCCCCCTTTCCGAACTCGACAAGGGGGCCTCCCTGGCGGGGCGCCTGGTGCTGGCGCCTCCGGCGGCCCAGGGCAGCAGCTGGATGGGGCGCCTGCGCAACGCCCAGTGCGGCCTGGCCAGCGGCTGGATGGCGGTGCGGGGCGCCCGCCGGCGCCGCGGCGGCTGCCGGGGCTTCGTGCTCAGCGACCACGCCGACTGGCCCGGACTGCTGCGCACGGTGCGGGAATCGCAGGCGAGACAGGTGATACTGACCCACGGCCAGGGGGACAGCCTGGCCCGCTTTGTTCGGGAGGAGGAGGGGATCGCTTGCTCCGTACTCAGAAGCGGAGAGGGACGTGGGGATTCCCGCAGCGAAGAAGACTGAAGGGCGCGGCAGCGAAGCGGTCCGCAGCTCGGCGGCAGGACGCCTCGATGCTGCAGCAGAACGGAGGATTGAAGGGGTCCGACTCACCAAGGCTGCTTTGAATCTGAAGGTGACTGAGGTGCCGACAAGGCATGTTTCACCCCCCTCAGCCTGAACCCCATGAACGACCGTCTGCGGATCATGCAACGCCAGCCCCGGCGCATTTCGATCACCCTGAGCTACCACGTTCATGAGTCGCTTCTGCAGCGCTCAGAGGAGGAAGGTCGCTCGATGTCTAACCTCTGTGCCTTCCTGCTCGAGGATGCCCTGCGCCATCAGAACGGCCAGCCCCTGCTCAATGGCAATGGCCACTCAGCCATCCACAATGGCCAGGAAGCCCGTGTCCGTCAGCGATCTCCCTTCTGAGCGGAGGCTTGCTTCAGTGGCGATTGCTGCACGGTAGCGGCATGGAGCAGGCAAGGTTGCTGCCCCAGCCACCGCTGGCGCTGGATGGGGCTTGGCTGATGAAGTCCTCACTTGCCTGCCTGCCATGGCTCTGAAGAAATGGGAACCGCTTCAGGAACTTGATGACCTGCTCGAGCGCAGTCGCCGCGGCTTAGGCCTTCTCCCCTGGAGGGGTCGGGAGTGGATGGGTGAGCTCGACTGGTCACCGAGGGTTGATATCGGCGAAGCCGATGGCACCTACCTGATCAAAGCCGAAGTTCCTGGTGTCAAGAAAGAGGATGTCAAGGTATCTATCGCCGATGGTGTGCTCACCCTCCAGGGCGATCGCCACGAGGAGGAAGAATCGCAGGGATTGCAATTCCATCGCGTTGAGCGTTTTCACGGCAGTTTCAGCCGCAGTTTCACCCTTCCCCCCACCGTTGATCCCCAGCAGATCAAGGCCACCTTCCAGGACGGTGTGCTCAGCGTGACCCTCCACAAACGGCCCGGCAGCGAGAGCACCGCCCAGCAAGTGCCAGTGGAGTGAGCGGCG
This sequence comes from Cyanobium sp., assembly GCA_044360135.1. Lineage (GTDB taxonomy): Bacteria > Cyanobacteriota > Cyanobacteriia > PCC-6307 > Cyanobiaceae > Cyanobium. Next base: position 74,882 of record JBIKKX010000008.1, on the reverse strand, counting down.
AGCGACCAACCGCCGCGGTGCTGAAGGCATCGGCCCCACAATGGCTCGATGCGCGCCTTCTGCCGGCTCTTCGGGGAGCTTGATCGTGGCGAGGGCAACCTGGCCCGGATCCAGGCCCTGGCGAGCCATCTGCAACGGGTCGATCCGGCCGATGCCGCCTGGACCCTGCACCTGTTGCTCGGCAAGCAGCGGCGGCGGCTGATCACCGCTCGCCGGCTGCGGCTCCATGCCCAGCGGATCACCGGCCTGCCGGAATGGCTGCTGGAGGCGTGCCATGCCCAGGTGGGTGACACGGCCGAAACCATCGCCCTGCTGCTGCAGGGCCAGCGCCAGCAGCAACAAAGCGATGGGCCGAATCGCGGCGACCCCGCACCCCAGCCAGCAGGCATCGCCGTCAGCGCTCCGGCGCCCATGGCCCCAGCGCCAGCCAGCACCTCTCCTGGCTCCGCCGACTGGCCTCTGCGGCGCTGGCTGGAGGAGGAGTTGCCCCGTCTGGCCGCCCTCGACGAGGAGGACCAGGCGGCGGCCCTCGCCGCCCATTGGTTCCAGCTTGAGGACGACGAGATTCTGGTGCTGAACAAGGTGCTCACCGGCGCCTTCCGGGTGGGGGTGGGACCGGGGCTGGTGGTGAAGGCCCTCGCCCTGGCCAGCGGTCTGGAGGAGAGCCTGCTCCAACACCGTCTGATGGGCGACTTCACCCCCTCGGCCGCCGCCTGGCAGGCCCTCCTGGCAGCCCCGGCGGCGGGGACCATGCCCGCCAGTCGCCCCTACCCCTTCCTTCTTGCCTGCCCGCTGGAGGTCGATCGGCTGGCGGAGTGGGAACCGGCCGCCTGGCTGGCGGAATGGAAATGGGATGGCATCCGGGCCCAGCTGATCCGTCGGGGGGGGGAGACGTTTCTCTGGAGCCGCGGTGAGGAGCTGATCAACGCCAGCTTTCCCGACCTGCTGGCCCCGGCCTCAGCCCTGGCGGAGGGCACTGTGCTCGATGGCGAGGTGCTGGTCTGGCACCCCACCCAGCCCCATCCCTGCCCCTTCGCTGACCTGCAGCGGCGCCTCGGCCAACGTCGCCCCTCAGCCCGGCTCCTTGCGGAGGCGCCGGCCCGCTATGTGGTCTACGACCTGCTGGAGCTGCAGGGGGTGGACCTGCGGCCCCAGCCCCTGATCGAGCGGCGACGCCAGCTTGCGGCCCTGCTGGAGGCACAGCGCCATCCCCTCCTGCGTTGCTCCAGCCCCCTCCCCCTGAACAGCTGGGACGATCTCGAGCGCTGGCGTGAGCGCGCCCGCGCCAGCGGTGCCGAAGGCGTGATGCTCAAGGATCTGGCGGCGCCCTACGGCAGCGGCAGACGCCGGGGTCTGTGGTGGAAGCACAAGCTCGATCCGCTTCGCCTTGATGCGGTGCTCCTCTATGCCCGAAACGGCCGTGGGCGCCGCGCCAACCTCTACACCGACTACACCTTTGGGCTCTGGAGCCAGGAGGACCTCGACACGGTGCCGGGCGCCGCCCCTGCCCCGGGAGATTCCCGCCTCGATCGATCCGGCCCCAGGCTGGTGAGCTTTGCCAGCGCCTACTCCGGCCTCAGCGATGCCGAGCTCGTCGAGATCGACCGCTGGATCCGTCGCCACACCACCGAGCGCTTCGGGCCGGTGCGGGCCGTGCAACCGGAGTTGGTGTTCGAGCTGGCCTTCGAGGGTGTGCAGCGCTCCAGCCGTCACCGCAGCGGCATCGCCGTGCGCTTTCCCAGGATCAGCCGCTGGCGCCGCGACAAGCCGGCCGCCGAGGCCGATAGCCTCGCCTCGGCACTGGCCCTGATCCCGCCGTGACGCGTCGCCGCGCCGCCGTTCCACCCGGGGCTTCCGCCGCCCCTGCCGCCGAAGCGGTGCCTGGAGCGTCGGTCGTGTTGGCCGGGTCCAAGGGGGAGGCGCCAGCCCCCGATCCCCTGGCCCCGATCGAAGCCTGGTTCGCCCGCCGGGGCTGGACGCCGATGGCCTTTCAGCGCCAGTGCTGGCAGGCCTGGCTGGAGGGTCGCAGCGGTCTGCTGCACGTGCCCACCGGCTCCGGAAAGACCTACGCGGCGGTGCTCGGCCCGATCGCTGAGCTGCTGGCGACCCAGACCGCCAGCTCCCAGCCGCCAGCGGCTGGTGGCATCGGCCTGCTGATCCTCACCCCCCTGCGGGCCCTGAGCCGCGACCTGGCCCTGGCGATCCGCGAGCCGATCGAGACCATGGGCTGGCCCCTGCGGGTGGGCCTGCGCCTTGGCGATACCAGCCCCAGCGAGCGGGCCCGCCAGCTCAAGGCGCCGCCTCAGATCCTGATCACCACCCCCGAATCCCTCGCCCTGCTGCTCAGCGGTCCCCATGCCGAGCGCCTGTTCGAGGGGCTGCGGGGGGTGGTGATCGATGAATGGCACGAGCTGCTCGGCAGCAAGCGCGGCAGCCAGACCGAGCTCTGCCTGGGCTGGTTGCGGCGACGACGGCCCGACCTGCGCACCTGGGCGATCAGCGCCACCCTGGGCAATCTCGAGGAGGCCGCCCGGGCGGCGGTGGGCTGTGCCGTTGAGCCCCGGATCATCACCGCCGAGCTGGAGCGCCGCACCACGATCCGCAGCCTGCTGCCCGAAGCGATCGATGGCTTCCCCTGGGCCGGTCACCTGGGCCTGCGCATGCACGAGGCCCTGGTGTCTGCCCTCGATCCACGCATCGCCACCCTGCTGTTCACCAACACCCGCAACCAGGCGGAGCGCTGGTTCCAGTGCCTGCGCTGGGCCTGTCCGGAGATGGAGGGCAGCCTGGCCCTGCACCACAGCGCCATCGACCGGGCCGAGCGGGAGGCGATCGAGGCGGGGGTGAAGGAGGGCTCGATCCGCTGGGTGGTCTGCACCAGCTCCCTGGATCTGGGGGTCGATTTCCAGCCGGTGGAGCGGGTGGTGCAGATCGGCAGCGCCAAGAACCTGGCCCGGCTGTTGCAGCGGGCCGGCCGTTCCGCCCATAGCCCAGGCGGCTGCAGCGAGGTGATCTTCCTGCCCACCAATGCCCTGGAATTGCTGGAGGTGAGTGCGATGCGGCGCGGTCTGGCGGAGGGGCTGGTGGAGCACCGCACCCCACCCCTGGCCCCCCTGGATGTGCTGTTGCAGCACCTCACCGGTCTGGCCTGCGGACCGGGGTTCGACCCGGAACAGGAGTGGGCGGCGGTGCGCAGCTGCTGGAGCTATCGCAGCCTCAGCCGCGACGACTGGCAGTGGTGCCTGCGCTTCCTGGAGGAGGGAGGCGACTGCTTGGGGGCCTATCCGCGCTTCCGCAAGCTGGAGCGGGAGCCGGTGGGGGGGAGCCGCGATGCCACCGCAGCGCAGGGGGGCGCGGAAGAAGCCGCCACGCCAGAGTTTCGCTACCGGGTCCGGGAGCCCGCCATCGCCCGCCTGCACCGGCTGCAGATCGGCACGATCACCGCCGATCGCGCCGTCACGGTCCGCTTCGTGCGCGGCGCGGTGCTGGGCCATGTGGAGGAGATGTTCATCTCACGGCTCAAGCCTGGCGACACCTTCTTCTTCGCCGGCCGCGGTCTGGAGTTCGTCCGCTTGCGGGAGATGACCGCGATGGTGAAGGCCTCCAGCCGGAGGAGCACCACGGTGCCGGCCTGGGCTGGCGGCCAGATGGCCCTCTCCGATCTGCTCAGCCGCCAGCTGCGCCTGGAGGTGAGCCGCTGTGCCGCCGGCGAGCTCGACACGGCGGAGCTGCGGGCCCTGGCGCCGCTGCTCGACCGCCAGGCCGATCTCTCCCGCATTCCCGCCCCCGGCGAGCTGCTGGTGGAGGTGTGCCGCAGCCGCGAGGGCAGCCACCTTTATGCCTATCCCTTCGAGGGGCGCTTTGTGCATGAGGGCCTGGGCTTTCTCTGGGCCTGGCGGCTGGCCCGCCTGCGCCGCGGCACGCTCACGGTTTCCGTGAACGACTACGGCTTTGAACTGCTCGCCCCGCGCGGCTACCCCTTCGCCGAGCTGTTTGAGGCCCACGGTCCGTCCCTTCTCGACGGCGAGGCTCTGCAGGCGGATCTGGAGATGGCGATCAACCTTTCGGAGCTCTGCCGCCGCCGCTTCCGGGCTATCGCCCAGGTCGCAGGATTGGTGAACAATGGCTACCCGGGCAAGGGGAAAAGCGGTGGCCAGCTCCAGATCAGCGCCGCCCTGCTTTTTGATGTGTTCCGTCGCCATGAACCTGGCAACCGGCTCCTGGCCCAGGCCCGGCGCGAGGTGCTGAGCGAGCAGCTGGAGGTGGAGCGGATCGCCTCAGCCCTGGAGCGGCTGAGGGCTGGATCGGTGCTGCTGGAGCGCACCGCCCGGCCTGGGCCACTGGCCTTTCCGCTGCTGGCGGAGCGGCTCAACAACCGCATGAGCAACGAATCGGTGCTGGAGCGACTGGAACGGCTGCGCGCCGAGGCGGAACGGGCCGAGGGAAAGGGGAGCTGAGCTGGCTGGTGAGGCTGGGCTGGATGCCAGGGTTCAGGCGTTTTCGAGGCGCTTGACGATATAGATCATCAGAGCCAGGGAGGCTGCCAGGGCAATCAGCAGGGCGATGGTCATGGCAGGGAGGGTGGGGCCAAGCCCGCGCATTATGGGCTCTGGGCGCCAGCATCCGACGCCAAAATGGGGCATCGGCCTCCTGTCGGCTTCGAGGCTCCCCAGACCGACCAGGATGGATCGTGATGGGGCCCTGCCACGGAGAGTGGCTCTCCCCCAAACCGAGGCCTGGAGGTGGCGTGATGGATGAGCCGCAGCAGCCGGTGTTCGTCTACGGCACCCTCAAGCGCGGCCAGGTGAACCACCACTGCCTGGCGCAGGCCCGCTGGCTGGGAGACGCCGAACTACCCGGGCTGGTGCTCCATGACCTGGGTCCGTTCCCGATGGCGGTGCCGGGGGATGGCTGCATCCGCGGCGAGCTGTATGGGGTGGATGCGGAAGCCCTGGCCCGGCTCGACCGGCTGGAGGGCTGCCCGCGGCTCTATGAGCGGCAGCGCTGGTCCCTGCGGGATGGGGGGCTGGCCTGGGTTTATCTGGGCCGGCCGCACCAGGTGCCCCATTCGCCCGTCCTGCCGGATGGGATCTGGCGGGGCCCCTGTCCATCAGGGGAGAGGGGGCGGGCTTAGGCCGTCTCCGACACCCCGGCTCCCCCCTGCTCAGCCCAACCCCACCAGCGCCCGGGCCACGACCCCAATCCCCAGCAGCCCCGCCAGCTGGGCCAGCCAGGCCAGGCGTTCGGGCACCAGCAGGCGCCGCAGCAGCACGGCCGATCCCCCCACCCCGATCGCCACCACCAGGGTCTGGCAGAAATCGATCACATGGGCATCGGCGCTCCAGGCGGGCAGTGCCGGCAACGACCAGCCTGTCCCCTCGCTCCAGGGGGCCACGGACACCCGCAGCAGCTGGCCAGCCTCCGCCATACCGAGGCTGAGGTGATCGGCCAGCAGCGCCGCCCAGAGCAGGGGCACAAGGGCGTAGAGGAGCAGCCAGGGGCGACGGCGGCCGGGCAGCAGCCGGGAGCCTGCGGCCCGCACCACCAGCCAGGCGGCGGCGGGCAGGGCCAAGGCCAGGGCCCCGATCGCCAGCCGCGGCAACAGCGGCCCATCCGCCAGGGAGAACGGGCCGGAATTGGCGACGGCAGACATCGCCGCTGCGCTGCCGGCAGCCGCCGCCCCCTGGGCCGTGCCATGGCTGATCAGGGCGGGTAACCAGCCGAGCAAGGGCATGGCGTGATGCAGGCACAACCCGCCGGCCAGCACCAGGATCAACCCCGCTTCACCGGCAGGGGGATCCATGGCGCGCTGCAGGTCGGCGGCAGGGGGGCGAAGCCGCAGGGTGACCGAACGGTGGGGGCAAGCCTGGGCGCAGGTGAGGCAGAGCACGCAGTTGCGGTTGTCGGCCAGGTGGGCCGGATGGGTGCCCACCGGGCAGCCGGCGGTGGCCAGGCCTTCACCTTCAGCCGGGCCTCCCTTGAAGCAGGCGAAGCTGCTGCAGCTGCCGCTGCAGGTGCCGATCTGGGCCCGTAGTTCGCTGATCGCCAGCTTGGCGAACAGGCCGTTCATTCCCCCGACCGGACAGAGATAGCGGCACCAGAAACGCTTCTCGAACCGCAGCGAGCCGATCACCGCCCCGGCGGTGATCAGCAGCAGCAGGCAACTGCTCTGCCAGGCGGTGTTTTCCAGATCCCCGAGGGCTTCCCAGAGCAGGATCGCGGCGAAACCGCCGGCCAGGGCCGGAGCTCCCCAGCGATCACTGTTGCCCCGGGGCCAGCTGGCCGGCGTCCAGCCCAGGGCCCGGGCAGCCCGCTGGCTGATCTCACCCCACACCATGAATGGGCAGAAGGAGCACCAGAGCCGCCCCACCAGGGGATAGGTGAGCAGAATCAGGGGCCACCACCAGGCCCAGAAGAGGTTGAGGGCACCGTTGTGGTGGCGGTCCTGCGGGCCGAACCAGAGCCAGAGGTTCACCGCCACGAACACCCAGCTCACCAGGCCGAACAACAGGGTGGTCCAGAGCCGCGGTGAGCGCATCCAGCGTCGCAGCGGCGGCTTCCATCGCCACAGCTCGAAGCGGCTGCGGACCTGCTGGCGGCTCTCCGTCCAGAACACATCCTCGGGCAACAGGGCAGGACGGCTAGCGGCGCACTGGCGCATGGCCCGATCGATCAGTTGGCTGAGTTCGCGCAGATTGCCCGGGAAGTCGTAGGTCTGCAGCCGTTTCACCAGCCCCGGATCCACCTGGGGCGGAGGGCTCCAGGCGAGGCTGCGGGCCTTCTGGCGCACGCCGTAGCGCAGCCATTCCCCCAGATCCTGGCGGCGCACCCGCAGGGGCGGCACCCGGACCGTGCGGCCGATCGCCTCAAAGCCCGGCAGCGAGGTTTCCGCTGTGAAGTAGAGGCGACCGGCGAAACGGCGCAGCTCACCGCTGCTCGTTCGCCACTGCCGTTGCACGGCAAGCTCCTGCAGGCGGGGCAACAGGGCAGGGTCCACCTTGTCGACCTGGTCGATCAGCAGGCCGCCACCGCCCACCAGGTCCACGAGGGCACGGCCGTCGGCGCCGAGCGAAAACAGCTCGGCGCCGTCGCTGCGCAGCAGGGCACCGTTGAGGCGCAGCAGGGGCTCCTTGCGGGCCCGGGAGCCGTAATGGATCAGGGCGGCGATGTTGTCCTTCTCCAGACCCGGTTCGCCACTGATCAGCACCGGCTCAGCCTTGGCATCGGCGGCGGCGGCGCGGATCGCGTCCCGCAGGGCGAACGCATAGCGGCTGCTGCCGACGATGCCGCGACGCACCCGACCAAGAATGAAAGGAGCCAGACGCACCAGATCCTGGCCCGACGATCCAGCTGCTGGTGAAGCGGGGGCAGCGGGTGGGGAGAGGGGCTGGAGATCGTCCGACAACGGGGTCACAGGGCGCAGGGACGCCGGCGTGGTGGCGGAGGACCATCATGGAATGCCAGGGCCGGTTCTGAAACGCTGGCGGCAATGGCTGGCGAAACGCGGCAATGGCGCCGAATCGGAGCACAACGTGTGCATGCTCTCTGCTCGCGGCGATGGCGGCGATGATCTAGGGGTGCTGGGCCTGAGTCTTCTGGCATCCAGGCATCGATGGAACTCCTATCCTTCACCGGAAAAGCTCAATCGAATCGAAGCACTATCCCACCTTCAGCCCTGATCAAGAGCAACGGGCTGCCGGCGACCCATGCGTGCCTGGGCGCACCTGATCCGCCAAGGGATACCGATCGGGATGCGGGAGCCTGCTCGCCAGCAGCCTGATGCTGGTCACAGCCCTCACCCCAGCGATTAGTTACGACAAGGCCGCAGCCATCGCCGAATACGGCCATCACCATGGCCTGTCCCTGCGGGAGGCGGCCCTGGAGCTTGGTCACCTCAGCGCGAGGACTTCGATGCTCTGGTGCGAGCGGAGCGCATGGTGCAGGGAGGGGTTGGGGGGCCTTGGCGGTGGCCGGGGGCCGGGGCGTTGATGTGGATGAAGAGTGGGCAGGGATGGTGAGCGGCAGCTGGTATGAGCTGAGGTGTGCGGAGCCAGAGTTTCGTGCTCGTTCCCGCCGATGCCGCTGATGGGATCGCGGGTTTGTACACGCTGGCGCCCGCTGAGGTGCGGTTTGCATCGATGCCCTGTGCTGCTCAACGGCAGGACGATCAATGCCCACCCATTGGTTCTCGATCAGCTGGGGGGCTTGATCAGGAAGGTGGGTAAACTGGGCTGGAAGGATTGCCAGGGGTAAGGCAATGCTCGATTGGGTCGACGACACGGATACCAAGCGTGCTTAGCGCAGCAACAGGGGCACTGCCGCTGTTAGTCGCTGACCTGATCTGAATACCAAAGAACCGTCAGAATTGCCTTGATAAACAGATCATTGTAGTCGAGATCACCGCCACCCGGTAAGTCTTCGAAGCCGAAGGTGTTGTCAGCCAGCAAGCGGATGTGGTCGACACCATCGTGATTGGCGGCAAGGAAGGGGAAGTAGACGGGGGTGTCATTGGCCGGATTGGCATCGAGGAGGTGCTCCGGCAAGCCATTGGCCACGATGAAGGGTGCCAGGATTGCGCCGGCTGGCAGCAGGCTGAGGCTGGTTGCTGTGGATTGGTTGGCAGCTTGTAGATCACCGGTGGCCATACGGGTTCTGAGGGCGGCTTCGCGATAACCGATCTCTCCAGGCCTGAGGCTCATACCCGTGATCGGATCGCCGATGGTTCCTTGCCGATCAGAGATCGGATAAAAGCCAACAACATTATTGTAGCCAGCCTCGCGATTGACCACAAAACTGGCCTGCACCTGCTTGGCCGGATCAACAGCGCTGAGATCAAGCACCTCGCCCTGCTTGTTGTCTTGAAGGTTGGCGCCTGTGGTGATCGGCTCATCCGTGGCTTCAATCTTGACGACAAGATCTTTCAGTGTTTCCTGGCCCTGCCCATCCTTCCAGGAGAGTGAGAATTGATCGGAGCCAGGGCCAGCAATGGCGAGGTGGTTGCTGCTGGAAAACAGAATCGAGGCACTGGCAGCAGGGTTCTGGCTGGCATTGTCCTGGCTAGACCTGACCTGGCTGGCATGATCAAGGGTGTCATTGGCGAGCAGCAGGAAGCGCAGATGGGCGCCGGATTCAAACTCCAACACCCGACTGCCCGATAAGGGATCAAAACCCTGGGGGATGGTGTTGATCACCGAAAAGACATTCTCGGCTCTGGCCAGGGCAGCCTGGGTGTAGGCAGGATCGCTGGGCTCAATGCCATGGATGCGCCCTTGAGGATCATCCACAGAGAACACGGCCAGGTCGTAGGGAGTTTTCAGATCCAGGGCTGAGAGGCTGATCTTCAACCGCGATCGACTGCCGCCGCTGGCGTGCAGCGTGAAACTATCAGTGCCGGCCGCAGATTGGGTATGGCTGAGCCTGGAGGTGTCGTCATTCTGGATTGTGGCCTGGATGGCTGTGGTGGTGGCGATTGTGTAGCCATCACCCGGAGCCAGGCTGATCGCAATGGTTTCATCAGCTTCAATGGTGTTATCTGCTGTTGGATCTATCGCCAGGGTGGCGGTGGCTGAGCCGGCAGCAAAGGTGATGAATCTGCCAGATCCTGGCGTGACGCCGCTATAATCAGCGCCATCAGCCGTGCCAGCAATGCTGTAGTAAACATTCAGAGCGTTGCTGGTGTCGCCGGTGCGGGAGAATGTATAAGCAAGATTGCCGCTGCCATCCTCCTTAATTAGAGCCGAGTCTACTGCTAGGGAGATGGCCGCTGAAGCAGTATCAACAAGCCAATCATCGGTGAATGGATTGGCAAATGCCACCACGTTGGTTAGCTGGTCGGCAACCCTACTGCTGTCGCCGCCGTAGTCGGAAACGCCCCAGGTAACAACGGTGCCGTCGGCCTTGAGCGCGGCGAAAGCCCACTCGTTGGAGAATATCTCAGTGACGCTGGAGCTGAGCTGGTCGGCCACAACACTGCTATCACCGCCGTAATCGTTGTCCCCCCAAGTGATGACGGACCCATCAGCTTTCAGGGCCGCGAAGGCATCAGAATTTGAGAAGATCTTGATAACTCCAGAGACAGAGCTGAGCTGTCTTATGGTCTCAGCACTCGCAACTGGGTAGAAGCCGTCGCTTTTACCACCCCAGGTGACAACGGAGCCATCGGCCTTGAGCGCCGCGAAGGCATTGTCAGTGGAGAAGATCTGAGTGACGCCGGAGCTGAGTTGCAACCTACTGCTGTGGCCGCCACTGGGACCGTAGCCCCAGGTGACAACGGAACCATCGGCTTTAAGCGCCGCGAAGGCATTCCTAGTGGAGAAGATCTGGCTTACACCAGAGCTAATCTGGCTGGCAACAGCGCTGCTGTCACCGCCATAGTTAGGCCTTCCCCAGGTGACGACGGAGCCATCGGCTTTAAGTGCCGCGAATGCGCCCGTAGCGGAGAAGATCTGGCTTACACCAGAGCTAATCTGGCTGGCAACGGCGCTGCTATCACCGCCATAGTCAGGCCTTCCCCAGGTGACGACGGAGCCATCGGCCTTAAGCGCCGCGAAGGCGTCCCAGCTGGAGAAGATCTGGGCGACACCAGTGCGTAGTTGGTTGGCCACTGCGCTGCTATCACCTCCCGCTGTCCAGTAAGTTCCGCGACCAGGTGACCAGGTGACAACCGAGCCATCGGCCTTAAGCGCCGCGAATGCGTAACCAGCGGAGAAGATTTGGGTGACTCCGGAGCTCAGCTTATCGGCTACCGGACTGCTGTAGTCGTCAGAGTAACCCCAGGTGACAACGGAGCCATCGGTTTTAAGCGCCGCGAATGCGTAACCAGCGGAGAAGATTTGGGTGACTCCGGAGCTCAGCTTATCGGCTACCGGACTGCTGTCGCCACCGCTGTCGGGATCGCCCCAGGTAACGACAGAGCCGTCGGCCTTGAGCGCCGCGAATGCATAGAAACTGGAGAAGATCTGGGTGACTCCGGAGCTGAGCTTATCGCCCACCAAACTGCTGTCGCCACCACCCCCATTGCCCCAAGTGACAACGGAGCCATCAGCCTTTAGGGCCGCGAAAGCCCTCACATTTCGATCTTCACCATTGGTCCGCCCAGGAGAAGCCGGCCGAATCGGCGTAGAAATCACGGGCATGGCAACGCTCCTGTCATCAGTTGCAATACTGCTGCGATCAGCAGTCATTGTGGCGATAGCTTATCCCTGTCTCTTCTCAACTGGTGGAAACGGCTACGTCGGCCCCTATCTTGTGTGCATGTCATGACCGGCAGAGCCCTGCCCAGGGGCTACGGATCTGCACGGCCATTCTTGATCGCCCAATTGTTTGCCCGTCAGGCCTCCGGTGCGGATCCGGCTGCCCCATCGACGCGATGGCCTGGCGGCTGGCGGAGCGGCCGGGCCGGCTGCGGTCAGCCTGGCGCTCCGAGCACCTTGCCAGCCTCTCGCCCCGTCTCCGGAGCCAGCACAGGGGCCTTGAACTGTCAGGTGGCGTTGCTGCCTGCATCATGGTCCCTCTGAGCGTCGCCGGTGATCACAAGCCCGATCCGGGCAATTCGGTGCGCATCAATCAGGCCCTGCTGCTCCAGCTGGCGCGGGCCACCAGGCATCGACGCCCGCCTGGTCCTACATCCACGCTCCGATGGTGCATGCCAATCAGGCCACCCCGCGGCTGGCGACCGCCAAGGGGTTGATGGTCAATGCCTCGACCAAATCCCGCTCCAGGGCGGGCGGCATTGGCAAGGCAGCGCATTCCAACAGTCTGCATGGCGTCGCCCGATGCGGCGGCAGTGCTCCGCCACGATGGCGTGCCCTTTGTGGTCTGCCCCGCCCGCCGCAGCGGCCACAAGGTGCAGTGCCTCAGTTGCGGCGGGCGCCTTGGCTTTTCCCTCTTCGCCCAAGCCGATCGCGGGTTCGTGATCACCTGTCCCGACCATGGCGCCAGCGAGTCGCCGCCCATGTTGCCGTGATGATGCAGGCCCCATAAGCTCACTCAACCGGCGATTCAATCGAGCTGGCCGTGGCTGAGAAGCTCTGGACGAGCGACTGGCCCAGAAGCCCTGTGCAGGCAATCACCAGGCCCGCCGCCGATGGTTCATGACGCAGCCGCCGCTGAACATCCACCGCATAGCCCGCACCGCTGAGGTGTCCATGGCTGGGATGGGGATGAGGGACTGGCAGCCGGATGACAGGTTATCCATCGTCATCCCCTGGGCGGTCGCCGGCCAGAGAAACTACGGAGGCGATGATTGATGACTTACTCAAGCAGCTGCAGGGTAGGATCATCTGCAAGCCCCACTGCAACGGCGATCAGGCTCTTAATCGCTTCCTTGCCCTCATCAAGAAGAAGAGACCCAAGCGGGACGAGATTCGAGAAGCAAAGTGCTTTCAGTTTATCGCGATCAGCAGAATCTTACGGGCGATCGATAGAATGATCAATTGCGGCGTAGTGCTTTCGGCGCTTGGTACACAGCTGTATCGCAAGCTGCTGGTTAGCAGTGAGCTGTATCGGCATCAGCAGGAGATGTACGATGAGGATCGCCGGCGCATCGAGGAGAGGATTGTCTATCTGGCGAAACCAAATGCAAGCCTAATCGCATGGGGCAAAGCCGGTATCGAACAGAATTCGACGCCAAGATCCCAATTTCAGATGACAATTGATATGTGGTCGTGGATCGTATCAACTGGAATAACTTTAATGAGGCATATGATCTGATCAAGCGTGCCAAGTGGTACAAAGAGGAGCGCGGGCATTATCCTGCTCGAATCTGCGCCGATGCTATCTCTATGACTTGCGATAACAAGAAGTTCTGTATGGCTTGTCAATTTGGCTCAGTGGCCGAGCTCGCAAAAAGGAATCAGCGCCTGAAAGGCAGCCCGCGGAATAACAAGAGCCATTCAAATCAGACTTGAGAAAACGTTCCGTGATCGAGGGAAGAATCGGAATCATCAAGCGAAAGCAAGGTCTGGACCGAATCATGACCAAGCTCGTTGAAACGTCAAGAACAGTGGTCAGCATGGCCTTCTTTGTGATGAATGCGGAGAAGATCCTGAGGCTGCTGCGGCTTTTATTGACTTGGCTTGTATTTGCGTAAATCGCGATCATCAGCTTGTGCGTCTCTTGGCACCGTCTTGAATCAGCTCACTCCTCCTGATACATCCCCGACCCCACAATCAGCACCTCCCCGCCCGGTGCCACCACCCGGCGCAGGTAGGTGGTCTTCGCCTCCGGCAATGGCGAGGCCGAGGGGCGGGGCCAGCGGTAGGTGGTCCAGGTGGAGCCCCGCTCCAGCACCTCCTTCAGTGAAGCGGCCGCCCGGGCCCGCTCGGCCGGTTCCGGCCAGCGCAGCAGGTTGCGGCCCTCCAGGGCCGGGAAACCGGGGTTGAGCAGCAGGGTGCCGTTGCGGTCGAGCACAAATACATAGGTGTCTTGATAGAAGAACGGGCCCCGGGGATCGCGCAGCAGGGCGAAGGCTTCCCTTCCCTGCCGCTGCAGCAGCGCCGCCGCGCCCTCCACCGCATCCACCACGAACGCCCGCGCCATCGGCGGCTCATACAGCCCCGACAGCACCAGATAGGTCCGGCCCGAGGGCGCCGTCACCCGCTCCCCATAGGTGGCCTTCCACACCGGACGCCGCTCGCCCCGGCTCGGCCGGCGCCATTGGTAGTGCACCCAGCCCCGGCCGCTTGGAGATGCCGCCAGATCGAGGATCTGGCGCCCGAAGGGCTTTCCGCCCAGATCCTGGAAGGGGCCGTAGTTGAGCCCCTCGCCGCGGGGATCGGGCGGATAGACCACGCTGCGGCCCTCGCTGCCGAGCACCACGATGTAGTCCTCGCCCTGGAACCAGGGGCCGCCCCGCTGGCGGAACTCCGGAAACACCGCCTCGCCGCGGCTGCCGACCGCCGCCGCCGCCGCCTTCACCCGCTCCACCAACGCCTGGATCGAGGCATCAGCGCTGCTGGACGCGGCTGCCCCGGCCGGACCAGGGGCCTGGGCCAGAGTTGCGCCTGCCGTCTGGGTGGCATCGCCCCAACCGCTGGCCATCGCTGGCCGCCACGATCCTCCGGCCGCCACCAGCACGGCCACCGCAAGGGCGGAGCCCCGAGCGCCCGGGCCCATCACCCCTCGGCACCCAGCCCACCCCCAGCCCATTCCCTCAACCATCCCGCAGTGTTCCCGGCATCGCCCCGCAGGATGCCACGGTCCGCCCCTGCCGCCATCCCACGCCGCAGCCGCAACCATGGCTCGCTGCAGCTGCAATCAGAGCCGGATGCAGACCTCAGAGCAGGTTCGCCGCCAGTTCCGCCAGCTCGGAGCGTTCACCCCGCAGCAGGCTCACATGGCCAGCCAGGGGTTGGCCTTTGAACCGCTCCACCAGCCAGGTGAGGCCATTGCTCTCGGCATCCACATAAGGATTGTCGATCTGGAAGGGATCGCCCGTGAACACGATCTTGGTGCCCTCACCCACCCGCGTCACGATCGTCTTGACCTCATGGGGAGTGAGGTTCTGGGATTCATCCACCACCATGAACTGGCGCGGAATCGAACGACCGCGGATGTAGCTGATCGCCTCCACCTCCAGCAGCCCCATCCCCTTCAGATCCGCCCAGCTGTTGCGCGCCCCCCGCTGGCCACCGCGACCGCCATGGTGGCCAGCGGCGTCGTCACCGCCGAGCAGAAACTCCAGGTTGTCGATGATCGGCTGCATCCAGGGGGCCATCTTCTCCTCCAGATCCCCCGGCAGGAACCCCATTTCCTTGCCCAGAGAGATCACCGGCCTGGTCACCAGCAGCCGTTCGTAGATCCGTTCATCGGCCACCTGATGGAGCCCCGCCGCCAGGGCCAGCAGGGTCTTGCCGGTGCCGGCCTTGCCCACCAGGGTCACCAGCGGCACCGCCGGATCGAGCAGCAGATCGAGGGCGAAGGTCTGCTCCCGGTTGCGGGCCTGGATCCGCCCCAGCCGCACCTTCGGCGCCCGCTGCAAGGGCAGCAGCGCCCCCTGGGCGGCGCTGTAGCGGGCCAGCAGGGTGTGGTTGGGCTGGGCGTGATCGATCAGGGTCACCCCCTCGTTGGCCAGCAGAGCCCGCGGACCTCCGTCGGGTCCACCGCCCAGGCCCGCCAGGGACAGGCCGCTGGCGGCCCGCAGGCCATCCATCTGGTCGGCGCTCACCCACAGCTCACACACCCCCGGGTAGAGATCGGCGATGTCGACCTTGTCGGTGGTGTAGTCCTGGGCGATCAGCCCCACCGCATCGGCCTTAATCCGCAGATTGGTGTCCTTGGTGACCAGCACCACCGGCGGTCGGGGCCCCATCACCTGCTCCAGCCGCTGCTCCAGGGCCACCGCCAGGATGTTGTTGTCGCCGTTGCCCGCCCGCAGCTCCGGCGGTAACTGGGCCAGGGTTTCGCTGCGGCAGAACACCACCTTCAGGGTGCCGCCTGCGCTGCCGGGGATCGGCACCCCATCGGCCAGATTGCCCAGTTCGCGCAGCTCATCGAGCAGCCGCGACACCTGGCGGGCATTGCGCCCTTTCTCGGACGGATCGCGCTTGAAGCGGTCGATCTCCTCAACCACCTCGATCGGCACGACCACCTGGTTGTCCTCGAACCGGGTCAGGGCCTGGGGGTCATGGAGCAGGACATTGGTGTCCAGAACAAAGGTCTTGCTCGTGCCAAAGCTCTTGCTCATGCCAGTGGCCGGGCCGGATCGCCTGCCCTGAACCTAGGGCCATCCCCCCATCTACGCTCCGGCCGTTGCACTTCGCTTCGGTGATCGGCTTGCCGCTGCTCTGCTTTGTCCTGGTTCTGCTCCTGCTCTTCGGGCTCTCCCTGCTGGTGCTGGAGCTGCGCCATCGACTGCGGCCCGCCTCACCCCTGCTGATGCGCCCTGGATCCTTCGAAGTCCGACGCCGCGCCGATGGGGTGGAGGTGAGCGGTGAGATCAGCATCGCCAACCCCCACGGCCGCATGGAGGTGTTTGTTCCGGAGCTGCGCGTTGAGCCGGTGCTGCTCGGCAAGGGAAGCCTCGCCGAGGTGCGTCGCAGTGTGGCGATCACCCCCCTGCACCCCGATGAGGAGGCCCGCCCTGACGGCTACTGGTTCGCTTACATCGTCAAAGGCCACAAGCGCACCGCCGCCCGCCTCGATCTGAGCTTCACCGCCCCGCCGGGCGTCGATGTGGCGGCCCTTCTCGACACCCTCTGGCTCGACGTGCGCTGGGTCAACTACGGCCCCTTCGGCCGCATCGAGCGCCGCGACGGCATCCTCGTGCCCCTGCAGCGCCCGGAGCCGATCGATCCGGCCCAGGCCAGCTGGCGCCGCGGCGAGGCCTGCGAGGTGTTGCCGCTGCGCACCCATCTGCTCGGTGTGCTCGATGACCCCCGCCAGGTGCTTGAGCGCTATGCCGGCTCCCTGCTTCAGCCCGGCGATGTGCTCACCATCGGTGAGACCCCCCTGGCGGTGATCCAGGGTCGCTACCACCACCCCAGCACGGTCGAACCCTCCCTGCTCGCCCGCCAGCTCTGCCGCGTCTTCCATCCCACCAGCAGCCTGGCCACGGCCTGCGGCCTGCAATCGCTGATCGATCTGGTCGGCCCGGCCCGGGTGCTCTGCGCCTGGCTGGCGGGCACCGCCCTCAAGCTGGTGGGCAGCAAGGGCTGGTTCTACCGCCTCGCTGGCGACCAGGCCCGCCTGATCGACGACGTGACCGGCACCACCCCGCCCTACGACCAGACGATCGTGCTGGGGCCCCACCAACCGGAGCTGTTCTGCGACGACATGGCCCAGGCCCTCGGCGTGGCCGTGGCTGTGGTTGATGTCAACGACCTCGGCCGCGTCAAGGTCCTGGCCGCCAGTCGCGGCTGCGACCAGGAGCTGCTGCAGCGGGCCCTGCGCCCCAATCCCGCCGGCAACGCCAACGAGCGCACCCCCCTGGTGCTGGTCCGACCCGCCTGAGGTCGGTCTCGATTAGATTGGACGTCGGCTCTTTCTCGGCATCCCCAGCGTTCCCCCCCCTGCCGCCGTGCCGACCTCCCTTCCGTCAGTCCAGACAGCCGCGGATCTGAGCGATGCCTGGCCCAGCCAGGCCCAGGTTCCCCTGCGGGGCGCGGCCGTGAGCCCTGGACTGCTCACCCTTCCCTCCAGCGGAGGCGGACCACCCCAGGGGGCTCCGATCCGGATCACCACCCTGCAGGGCTGGCATCTGCCTCTCCTGGACGATCCTGCCTTTCTGCCCCTCCAGCCCCTGCTGCAGCGGTCCCTGCTGCTCTCGGTCCCCCGCCATCTGCTCGCTGCCCTGGTGCAGAGCGCCCGCCAGGCCCCCTTGGTGCTCGTGGCCAGCCAGCTCGATGCCCGCGGCCGCAGCCGTCCGGTGGGTCTGCTGCTGGCCCGGGCCCACAACCGCAGCGGCAGTTGCTGGGACGTTCAGCATCTGGTCCTCGCCTCCTGGGTGGTCGAGCAATCGGCCGGCTCCAGCCGTGCCATCGCCGCCGCCCTGCTGCGCGAGGCGATCAGCCGCACCCGTGGCGCCGCCAGCTGGATTGCCACGGCGGCAAGCTCCGATGCTCCCCGGCTCGCCACCCTCCGCGAGCTGGGGTTCCAGCCCCAGCGCACCCTGCGGCTCTGGCAATGGCAGGCGCCCGCTGCTGCCGCCAGCCCGGGCCGAGCGATCGGAGGGCTGCAGCTGCGCCCCCTGCAACGCCGCAACGCCGCCCTGCTCTGGCACCTGGAGCAGGCCACCTGCCCAGCGCCGCTTCGCCAGCTGCTCGATCGCCGCGTCGAGGACCTGCTCGATCGCAGCGACGGTCGGGGCTGGCTGTTGATCGATGCCGACCGGAACGAAGCCGTGGCCGCCGTCCGCTGGCTGGCGGACCATCCCAGCGGCGGGCCTCTGGTCGAGCTGAGCGTGCACCCGGGCTGGACCCACCTGCTCGGCGCACCCTGCGAGCAGCTGCTGGCCAGCCTCGCGGTCCCAGGCCAGCCCCTCTGGCTCCACAGCGACATCGACGATCGCGCCCGCCAGGACTGGCTCAGCCAGCTCGGCGCTGAGGAGCGCGGCGATGAGGTGCTGATGGCCCGCACCGTCTGGCGGCGGCAGGAAGGCTCGGTGAGCCTGCGCGCCGCCCATCGGCTCGGTGCCGTCCTTGAGCAGCTCCAACCCGGCCGCCGCCCGGTTCCCACCCCCGTGGGCCAGCGCTGAGTGCCCAGGCCCCGGCCGCGGTCGGCCCTGGCCCTGGATGTGGGCCGCCGCCGCATCGGCCTGGCCGGCTGCGATCCCCTCGGCCTGACCGTCACCCCCCTGCCGGCCCTGGCCCGGTCGGCGTTTGCCGACGACCTGACCCGTCTGCTGGCCCTGGTCAACATCCGCCGCGTGGAGCTGCTGGTGGTGGGCCTTCCCCTCGACGCCGCCCGCCGCCCCACCCGCCAGGCCGAGCACTGCCGCCGCTATGGCCTGAGGCTGCAGGCCGCCCTGGCCGCCGCCGGCCATGCCATCGCCCTCGCCTGGGTCGATGAGCACGCCTCCAGCTGGGAGGCCGGTGAGCGTTTCCGGTTGCACGGCGACCGCAGCGGCCGGCTCGACAGCCTGGCCGCCGCGCTCCTGCTGGAACAATGGCTGCAGGATGGCCCCGAACCCGGCGAGGGGGCATCCTGAGTTCCACGCCCCCCCCGCCCCCCATGCCCCCCGAGTCCCCCGCGATGACGGGTTCCGGTGACGTGCCCACGCTGCTCGTCAACGATTCCCAAGGCCGCCAGATCCTCTGCTTCCTCGAGCAGCTGATCCCCCTCGATGGCCACGATTACGGCCTGCTCACCCCGGTCGACACCCCGGTCAGCCTGGTGCGCCTGCCCGCCAGCGACGACGATGAGCCCGAGGAAATCCTCGACTGGGACGAGCGCGGCCCGATTCTGGAGGTGGCTGAAGCTGTGCTCCAAGAGCACAACCTCACCCTGGTGCGCTCCGCCGCCACCCTCACCGTGACCGGCGATTTCGAGGAGCCCGGCCTGGACGACGACGAGGACGATGAGGACGACGACGAGGACGAGGCGATCGAGGACGACGACGAGGGTGGGGACCTGTTTGAGTCCCTGCTCGATCGGCCCTTCTTCGTGGGTGAGGACCAGTACGACCTGTTCGTGCCCCTCGATCCCTTCTTCGTGGTCGCCAGGGTCAAGGGCAGCCAGGCCACCTTGGTCGAGGGTGAGGAGTTCGAGCGGATCCAGCCGCGGATCGAGGCTGAACTGGATGATCGGGACCCGGAACTCTGATGCTTTCTGCCCTGCTCACCCCGGACTGGGCCCCCGGCACCACCGTGGCCCATCTGCCGTTGGACACGTTGCTCGACCGTCCCCAGGGCCCGATCCGCGCCCTGGTGCTGGATGTGGACCGCACCCTGCTGCCCCGCCGCAGTGCTGATCTCCCCGCCAGCGCCGAGCAGTGGTTGCGCCATGCCGCCACCCTGATGCCCCTCCATCTGCTCAGCAACAACCCCTCCCGCCGGCGCATCGGCCGGGTCGCCCAGCAGCTCGGGGTGCCCTTCACCACGGCCGCCGCCAAACCCAGGGCCGGCGCCCTGCGGCGGGTGCTGGCCGACCTGGGCCTGCCCCCCGATCAGGTCGCCCTGGTGGGGGATCGGGTGTTCACCGACATCCTGGCCGGCAACCGGCTGGGCCTGTTCACCGTTCTGGTACGACCGATCGCCCCCGATGGTGAACCCTGCCCCCACGACCACATTCAGACCCTGGAGGTGCGGATGTCGCGGTGGCTTGGCGCCCAGGTCCAGGCATGAACCGCGTCGGAGGCGATGGGGCGATGGCGGCGGCCTCCGGCCAGGGCCAGGGGCAGCCGTTGCGGACCCCGCAGCGTCGGGTGGTGAAGGTGGGCACCAGCCTGCTGCGCGGCTCCGCCGACCGATCCACGGCGGCGGTGATCACCGATCTGGCCGCCAGCCTGGCGCGCTGCCGCCAGCGCGGCGAGTCGATCGTGCTGGTCACCAGCGGCGCCGTGGGGCTCGGCTGCTCCGCCCTCGCCCTGGAACGCCGCCCCAGCGAGCTGGTGGCCCTCCAGGCCGCCGCCGCCGTGGGCCAGGGCCAGCTGATGGCCCTGTATCGCGATGCCTTCGCCCTGCGTGGCCTCTCCGTGGCCCAGGTGCTCCTCACCCGCGCCGACCTCGCGTCCCGGCGCCGCTACCGCAACGCCTGCCAAACCCTCGAACAGCTGCTCGCCTGGGGTGTGGTGCCGATCGTCAACGAGAACGACACCCTGGCCACCGAGGAGCTGCGCTTCGGTGACAACGACACCCTCTCCGCCCTGGTGGCGGTGGCGGTCAGCGCCGACGAGCTGGTGCTGCTCACCGACATCGACAGCCTCTACAGCAGCGATCCCCGCCACGACCCCGAGGCCCGGCCGATCGAGGACGTCTGGAACCTGGCCGATCTGGAGCGCTACGGCCAGGGGGCCGGCGGCGGTGGCCGCTGGGGGACCGGCGGCATGGGCACCAAGATCACCGCCGCCCGTATCGCCACCACCAGCGGCATCGGCGTGCGCCTGGCCGATGGCCGCGATCCGGCGGTGCTGGAGGCCCTCCTCAGCGGCCAACGGATCGGCACCACGTTTCACCCCAGCAGCACCCCCCTGCCCGATCGCAAGGGCTGGCTGGCCCATGCCGTGCTGCCGCGCGGCAGCCTGCGCATCGATGGCGGCGCCGAGCAGGCCCTGCTGCATCGCGGCGCCTCGCTGCTGGCGGTGGGCATCCAGGCGGTGGAGGGCAGCTTCGGCCGCCATGAGCCGGTTCGTGTGCTCGCCAACGACGGTCGTGAGCTGGCCCGAGGCCTGTCGGGGCTCAGCAGCGCCGAGATCGAGGCGATCCTCGGCCTCTCCAGCGAGGAGATGCGCGAGCGCCTCGGTCCGGTGGGTGATGCGGTGATCCATCGCGACCAGCTGGTGCTGACCCCCCGGTCCAGCGCCCTCGATCCGGCCCCCTCAGACCCTGGCAATTCCCTCGGCGGCCCTACGATCGAACGTTGACGTTCACGGGCGCATGCGCTTCAGCAGCCTGCTCAGCCAGCTCAGTGCCGTCACCCCCGCCACCCCCCGAGACCTGGCCGGCGATCCCGACCTCCGCGGCGCCGAGGCCCTCGACCGCGCCGCCGATGGCCAGCTGAGCTTCCTGGAGCCCGGCAACAGCCTGGCCGCGGCCCTGGAGGCCTCCGCCGCCGCCGCCGTGCTCCTCCCCCCCGATCCGGAGCTGCAGCGCCAGGCCAGCGCCCGCGGCATCGCCTGGGTTGCCCTGGCCGATCCGCGCCTGGCCTTTGCCGAAGCCCTCGACCAGCTCCATCCCCGCCGTCTGCCTGCGCCAGGCATCCATCCCACCGCCGTCGTCGATCCCAGTGCCCGCCTTGGCGACGCCGTGCATCTGGGGCCCTTCGTGGTGGTCGGAGCGGATGCGGTGGTCGGCGATCGCTGCATCCTCCACGCCAGCGCCGTGCTCTACGACGACGTGGTGCTGGCTGAGGGCTGCGAGATCCACAGCCACGCCGTGCTCCATCCCGGCACCCGACTCGGGGCCGGCTGCGTCGTCCATTCCGGCGCCGTGGTCGGTTCCGAGGGGTTCGGATTCGTGCCCACCGCCTCCGGCTGGCGCAAGATGCCCCAAACCGGCCAGGTCATCCTGGAGGACGGCGTCGAGGTGGGCTGCGGCTCGACCATCGATCGCCCCTCGGTGGGCGAGACCCGGATCGGCAGCGGCACCAAGATCGACAACCTTGTGCACATTGGCCATGGCGTCAGCACCGGTCGCGGCTGCGCCCTCGCCGCCCAGGTGGGCATCGCCGGCGGCGCCAGGCTCGGCAACGGCGTGATCCTGGCCGGGCAGGTGGGTCTGGCCAACAAGGCCGTGATGGGTGACCGCTCGATCGCGTCGTCCAAATCCGGGATCCACGGCGAGGTCGCCGCCGGTGAGGTGGTGAGCGGCTACCCCGCCATCCCCAACCGCCTCTGGCTGCGCTGCTCCGCCGCCTTCAGCAAGCTGCCCGACCTGGCCCGTGCCGTGCGCCAGCTTGAGCGTTCCAAGGACGCCTGAGGGAGGCTGTCGTCACGATGGGCCGGACAACGGGCCCACCAGGCGGGGGGAGCCAGGGGCCATCGGGCTGCGGCGTAACCTCGCGCCGGATGGCCCCAAGCCCCGGCTGATGCCACCCGGCCCCCCACGCTCCCCAGTCCGCCCCGATCGCCATGGCCCGCAGCTACCGGATCGCCCTCCTCAGCGGCGATGGCATCGGCCCGGAGATCACCGCGGTGGCCCGCCAGCTGCTGGAGGCGGTCAGCCGCCGCCACGGCTTCGAGCTGAGCTTCGATGAGCAGCCGATGGGCGGCGCCGCGATCGACGCCTGCGGCGAACCTCTCCCTGAATCCACGCTCGTCGCCTGCCGCGGCTCCGATGCCGTGCTGCTGGCGGCGATCGGCTCTCCCCAGTTCGACAGCCTGCCCCGCGACAAGCGGCCCGAAACCGGTCTGCTGGCCCTGCGCGCCGGTCTGGGGCTGTTCGCCAATCTGAGGCCGGTCACGATCATCCCCGCCCTGATCGACGCCTCGACCCTGAAGCGGGAGGTGATTGAGGGGGTCGATCTGATCGTGGTGCGCGAGCTAACCGGCGGCGTCTATTTCGGCACCCCCAAAGGCCGGGTCGAGGTTGAGGGCCGGGTCCGTGCCTTCAACACCATGGCCTATTTCGATGACGAGATCGACCGCATCGCCCGGGTCGGCTTCGAGCTGGCCCGCCAGCGGCGCGGTCGCCTGTGTTCGGTCGACAAGGCCAATGTGCTTGATGTCAGCCAGCTCTGGCGCGAGCGGGTCGAGGCCCTGCACGCCAGCACTTACGCCGATGTGGAGCTCAGCCACC
The DNA here is from genome assembly GCA_044360135.1 of Cyanobium sp. Classification (GTDB taxonomy): domain Bacteria; phylum Cyanobacteriota; class Cyanobacteriia; order PCC-6307; family Cyanobiaceae; genus Cyanobium. Next base: position 51,990 of record JBIKKX010000008.1, on the reverse strand, counting down.
AGTACGTCGACAACGCCGCCATGCAGCTGGTGCGAAACCCGCGCCAGTTTGATGTGCTGCTCACCAGCAACCTCTTCGGCGACATCCTCAGCGATGAGGCCGCCATGCTCAGCGGCTCGATCGGGATGCTCCCCTCCGCCTCCCTCGGCGAGGGCGGTCCGGGGCTGTTTGAGCCGATCCATGGCTCCGCGCCCGACATCGCCGGCCAGGACAAGGCCAACCCGATGGCCATGGTGCTCAGCGCTGCCATGCTGCTGCGCCTGGGCCTCGGGGAGGACGCCGCCGCCGCCGATCTGGAGGGCGCCGTGGCGCGGGTGCTGGCCGCCGGCTACCGCACGGGCGATCTGATGGGCGAGGGCTGCACCCTGCTCGGCTGCCAGGCCATCGGAGCGAAGCTGCTGGAGAAACTGGAGGCCTGAGGCCGCGCGACGGAGCCACCAGGCGTCCAGGCTGGCCGCCAGCTGGGGGCTGGAAGCTGCGGCTGGCGGGGCGGGAGGCGAGGGTAATGGGCCCCTGGCTGCCCTGACGATTGACGGCAACCTCCGGGGGGGCGACCGGTGATCTGCGAAACTCTCCGGTGGTCTCCCGCTCCCTGCGCCGATGTCGAAGCGTCACCCGGTCGTTGCTGTCACCGGTTCCTCCGGCGCAGGAACCAGCACCGTCAAGCGCGCCTTCGAGCACATCTTCAAGCGCGAGGGCATCACCCCCGCCGTGGTCGAGGGCGACAGCTACCACCGCTACGAGCGGGGCCCGATGAAACAGGCCATGGCCGACGCCCTGGCCAAAGGCGAGAACTTCTCCCATTTCGGTCCCGAAGCCAACCTCTTCGACAAGCTCGAGGAGCTCTTCCGCACCTACGGCGAGACCGGCTCTGGCGAGAAGCGCTACTACCTCCACTCCGTCGAGGAGGCCGCCGACCACAATGCCCGCCTCGGCACCAACCTCGAACCCGGTCAGTTCACCCCCTGGGAGGAGATTCCCGGAGGCACCGACCTGCTCTTCTACGAGGGCCTGCATGGCGGCGTGAAGGGTGAGGGCTACGACGTGGCCGGCCTGGCCGACCTGCTGGTCGGCGTGGTGCCGATCGTCAATCTGGAGTGGATCCAGAAGATCGCCCGTGACAACCAGGAGCGCGGCTACTCAGCGGAGGCCACGGTCGACACGATCCTGCGGCGGATGCCCGATTACATCAATCACATCTGCCCCCAGTTCAGCCAGACGGATATCAACTTCCAACGGGTCCCGACCGTGGACACCTCCAACCCGTTCATGATCCGCAACATCCCCACCCCGGATGAGTCGTTCGTGATCATCCACTTCCGCAAGGGTGCTCGCGAGAAGTGGGGCATTGATTTCCGCCACCTCCTCGACATGATCCACGGTTCCTTCATGTCCTCGCCCACCTCGATCGTGGTCAACGGCGGCAAGATGGGTTTCGCGATGGAGCTGATCCTCACACCGATCATCCACCGCATGATCGAGGAGAAAAAGCAGCTCGGCTGAGGCCAGCTTGCCCGTCAGCTCCCTCCTGATCGCAACCTGAACCCTCCTTCATCCCCGGCGGATCGGCCTGGCGGGACTACACTCCCGCCAACCGTGCCGATGTGAACGCCAGCCGTCCACGCCGGCCCTGGCCGTTCCGCTGCTTCGGAACCATCAGCACCGATCCCGCCACCACCATCCCCTTGTTCAACGGGCGCCCAGTCGGGCCCGTGGCTGGATTCCCCACCCCTGAAGCTGGCGTTGGTCAGCATCCGCCCGAGCCCACGCCGCCCAGCCCCCCGGCCGGGCCCGTTGTTCGTGGTCCTTCCTTCCTGATCCGCGGCTCCCAGGCCAGCCAGCCCGGTCCACCGGCCCAGGCAGCCTGGTGTGCAGGCCAACCGCGGCTGGATCGGGTCAACAGCGCCGAGCTGCTGCGCCAGGCCCGCGAGGTTTACTTCGCCTACCTCAGTGGTGGCGCCGCGGCGGCGGACCCCCTGGGCATCGTCGTCAGCAACGGGGGGGGCGGTCGGGTGGTGTTCGACCTGCCGGTGCTTCTGCCCGAAGAGCTGTTCGTGCCGATCGATTGGCTCCGCAGCCGCGGTCAGGGCCAGGGTCGTGGACGCACAGGCCGAGGTGGTGCCACACCCCGGCCCAGCTTCTGATCCCCCACGGCTCCTCCACCGTCCTCCCACCGTGCCCTGCCGAGGGGATCCACGGACCTGCCCATCGCTTCCCGCCTCCGCCCGCCGATGCCCGCGGCATCCCTGACCATCCCCGTGCCCCTCTCCCTGCTCGGTCCCCTTGTGGCCCTGCTCGGAGCCTGCATCGGCAGCTTCCTCAACGTGGTGGCCTGGCGCCTGCCGCGCCAGGAGTCGTTGCTCTGGCCCGCCAGCCATTGCCCCCGCTGCGGCACGCCCCTGGCCTGGCACGACAACCTGCCGGTGCTCGGTTGGTTGCTGCTGCGAGGGCGCTGCCGCCATTGCCATCAGCGGATCGCCTTCCGCTACCCCCTGGTGGAGCTGCTCACGGCCGGCCTCTGGCTGGCGGTGCTCCAGGCCCGCCCCGAGGCCATGGGTCCGGCTCCCCAGATCCTGCCCCTGCTCCTGGCTGGCTGGCTGCTGGTCAGCTGGCTCGTGCCCCTGGTGCTGATCGACCTCGACCAGCTCTGGCTCCCCGAACCCCTCTGCCGCTGGGGTCTGCTCCTGGGCCTGGCCGTCACGGCCCTGCTCGGGTTTCCCCAGGGAGCCGCCCTCGGCCGCCTGCTGCTGCTCGAGCACCTGCTGGCCGCAGCCCTGGGCCTGCTCGGCTTTGAGGCCGTCAGTGCCCTGGCGGAGAAGGCCCTGGGCAAGCCGGCCCTGGGGCTGGGGGACGCCAAGCTGGCGGCCCTGATGGGGGCCTGGCTGGGGCTCAGGGGTCTGGCCCTGGCGGTGGCGCTGGCCGTGTTGCTGGGGGCCCTGGTCGGCGGTCTGGCCCGGCTGCTGGGTCGGCTGGGGGCCGGTCAGCCCTTCCCCTTTGGTCCCTTTCTCGCCGCCGGAGCCCTGCTGGTCTGGATGGGTGGATCCGGTGCCTGGTTGCGGCTGTTGCTGCCCTCGATCGCCCCCAACGCGGGAGCCTGACCCGGCCAGCCTTAAATGGGCCCGGAGAGTTGCCGCAGGCCCCCGGGTCCCCCATCGATGTCCCTGTTCGACTGGTTCGCCGATCGCCGCAAGAACGCCCCGGCCGTGCGCCCCACCCAGGGGCCGGAGGGCGACGAGGGCGATGGCCTCTGGAGCAAGTGCTCCCAATGCGGCCTGGTGGTCTATCGGAAGGATCTGGCTGCCCATGCCCATGTCTGCAAGGGCTGCGGCCACCACAACCGCATCGACAGCGATGAGCGCATCCGCCTGCTCGCCGATGAGGGCAGTTTCGAGGTGCTCGATGCCGACCTCGCCCCCACAGATCCCCTGGCCTTCAAGGACCGCCGCGCCTACGCCGATCGCCTGCGGGACAGCCAGCAGAGCACCGGCCTGCGCGATGCCGTGGTCACCGGACTCTGCCGGCTCGAGGGCATGCCCCTGGCCCTTGGGGTGATGGATTTTCGCTTCATGGGCGGCTCGATGGGCTCGGTGGTGGGTGAGAGGCTCACCCGCCTGATTGAGGAGGCCACCGCCCGCCGCATCCCCCTGCTGATCGTCTGCGCCTCCGGTGGTGCCCGCATGCAGGAAGGCATGCTCAGCTTGATGCAGATGGCCAAAATCTCCGGTGCCCTGGAGCGCCACCGCCGGTCCGAGCTGCTCTACATCCCCCTGCTCACCCATCCCACCACCGGTGGGGTGACGGCGAGTTTCGCCATGCTCGGCGATCTGATTCTGGCCGAACCGAAGGCCTTGATCGGTTTCGCCGGCCGCCGGGTGATCGAGCAGACCCTGCGGGAGAAGCTTCCCGATGGCTTCCAGACCGCTGAATACCTGCGCGATCACGGCTTTGTCGACGCGATCGTGGATCGCACCCAGCTGCGCACCACCCTCGCCAGCCTGCTGCGGCTCCACGGCAGCGTGCGCCGCCCGGAGCCGGTGGCCCCATGAACCTGCGCCGCTTCTGGGGAACCGCCCTGGGCCTGGTGGTGCTGATCTCCTTCCTGCTGCCCCTGGGCCCGGCCAATCGGGCCCTGCGTGCCTCGACCGGTCCGGCCGTCGCATCGCTCCAAAGCCCGTTCGCCCTGGCCAGGCCTGCCCTACTCCAGCCTGCCCTGGCCGGTCCGGTCGACTGGCGCGAGGTGGAGGCCACTCCGGAAGGGCGCCAGTGGTGGGATGCGGGCAGCCTGCGCCGCAATCGGCGCGGCCAGCTCTCGGTGCTGAGCCGCTTCCAGCCCGCAGCCCCACCGCCAGAGGAGCCGTCGCCGGCTGACTCCCCGGCCCGCCTCGAGCCCCGGCCGCAGCCGGGCACGCTGTATGTGATGGAGCTCGACTGCGACCAGGAGCTCTACCGCGACGTGTCCGTCAACGGCATTCCCCGCTGGGGTGCGCCATGGCAGCCCGCCGCCGGCGAGAGCCTCACCATGGCCACCCTTCGCGCCGCCTGTGCCGCCGCCCCGCCGCCCCATGCCTGAAGCCCCCGCCTCCCCTCCGCCCCTGAGGGTCGCCCTGGCCGGCCTCGGCTTCGGCGAGAAGGTGCTGCTGCCCGCCCTCCGCGATTGCCCGGCCACGGAGCCGGTGGCCCTGTGGCACCCACGCCAGGAGCGTCTCGATGCGGCCTGTCGCGCGGCCGACCTGCCCGGCAAGTGCGATTTCGAGGCCCTCCTTGCCGATCCCGCCATTGAGGCCCTGGTGATCGCCACCCCACCAGCGCCCCGCTTCGATCTGGCCCGCCGGGCCCTGGAGGCGGGCAAACATCTGCTGATGGAGAAGCCGGTGGCCCTCGATGCGTTCCAGGTTGAGGAGCTGCAGCGTCTGGCCCTGCGCCGGCGGCTGACGGTGGCGGTGGATTTCGAATACCGGGCCGTGCCCCTGTTCCAGCAGCTGGCGGCCCTGCTGGACCAGGGGGTGCTGGGGGAGCCATGGCTGGTCAAGCTCGACTGGCTGATGAGCAGTCGCGCCGATCCAGACCGCCCCTGGACCTGGTATTCCCAGGCTGCCAGCGGTGGCGGCGTGCTCGGGGCGCTCGGCACCCACGCCTTTGATCTGCTGCACTGGCTGGTGGGTCCTGGCACCCTCCAGGCCGCTCGGCTCAGCACCGCCATCCGGGAGCGTCCCCTCCCGGCCGCCGGAGCCGACGGATCCATCCGGATGGCGGGGGTCGACGCCGAGGACATCGCCCTCCTGCAGCTCGACTTGGAGGACCAGCGCGGCCGGGTCGTGCCAGCCCAGATCAACCTGGCGGCCGTGACCCGCCAGGGCCGCGGCTGTTGGCTGGAGTTTTACGGCAGTGAGGCCACCCTGGTGCTCGGCTCCTCCAACCAGGCCGATTACGTGCACGGCTTCCAGCTCTGGATGGCCCGGCCGGGGGAACCGTTGCGGCCCCTGGCGGCCGACCCTGCCTTGGCCTGGCCACGCACCTGGGAGGACGGCCGAATCGCCCCGGTGCGCCGGTTGCTGGGCTGGTGGGCGGAGGCGGCCCGCCAGAACCGTCCGATGGTGCCGGGCCTGGCCGAAGCCGCGCTCAGCCAGCGCCTCTGCGACCAGGCCCGCCTGCTCAGCGGCAGCCGCCCCTTGGCCGGAAGCGGCGGCTGAGGAGGGGGCGAGGGGCATCCCCTAGACTCCGCCGCAGACACGGCGGGGGATCCCGCCAGCCGTCGCCCCCCCATTTCTCGAGGTTCCCCATGGCGCTCGTCCCGCTTCGGCTGCTGCTTGACCATGCCGCCGAAAACGGCTACGGCATCCCTGCGTTCAACGTGAACAACCTGGAGCAGGTTCAGTCGATCATGGAGGCGGCCCACGAGACCGACTCTCCGGTGATTCTGCAGGCTTCCCGCGGCGCTCGCCAGTACGCCGGCGAAAGCTTCCTGCGCCACCTGATCCTGGCTGCGGTGGAGACCTACCCCGACATCCCGGTGGTGATGCACCAGGACCACGGCAACAGCCCGGCCACCTGCTACGGCGCCGCCGCCAACGGTTTCACCTCGGTGATGATGGATGGCTCCCTGATGGCCGACGCCAAGACCCCCGCCACCTACGAGTACAACGTGGCGGTCACCAAGGAGGTGGTGGACGTGGCCCACGCCATCGGCGTGAGCGTCGAGGGTGAGCTGGGTTGCCTGGGCTCGCTGGAAACCGGCATGGGTGAGGCAGAGGACGGCCACGGCTTCGAGGGCAAGCTCGACCACAGCCAGCTGCTGACCGACCCCGCCGAGGCTGCCGACTTCGTCTCCAAGACCAAGGTGGATGCCCTGGCGATCGCCATCGGCACCAGCCACGGCGCCTACAAGTTCACCCGCAAGCCCACCGGTGAGGTGCTGGCGATCAGCCGCATCGCCGAGATCCATAAGGCCATCCCCAACACCCACCTGGTGATGCACGGCTCCTCCTCGGTGCCCCAGGAGTGGCTGGACATGATCAACCAGTACGGCGGCGCCATCCCCGAGACCTACGGCGTGCCCGTGGAGGAGATCCAGGAGGGCATCCGCAACGGCGTCCGCAAGGTGAACATCGACACCGACAATCGCCTCGCCTTCACCGCCGCCATCCGTGAGGCGGCCGCCAAGGATCCCGCCAACTTCGACCCCCGCCACTTCAACAAGCCCGCCCGGGCCTACATGAAGCAGGTCTGCCTCGATCGCTACCAGCAGTTCTGGTGCGCCGGCAACGCCAGCAAGATCAAACAGCGCGACATCAACTACTACGCCTCCCTCTACGCCAAGGGTGCCCTCGATCCCAAGAGCGCCGTTGCCGTCTGAGCCACAGGCTCCTGACCGACTGGGGCCCTTCGGGGCCCCTTTTTTGTTGGCCGGTTCACCACGGCCACGGCTGACCAGGGCCACGGCCCCCCGCCATGGCAGAACCAGCCGGCATCCTTCAGCGGCCCGCCGCTGGCCGTGCCGGGGGGGAACCGGCGCTCGGCAGGGCGGAGGCGGCGGAGGCCTTGCCCTTGCGGCTGACCAGCTCCGACAGGGCCTGCTGCAGGCTGCGCTCCATCACAATCGTGCGGCCATCGGTGACCACCACCCGCACCAGGGTGGGCAGATCGCTGTTGGACGAGCGCAGATAGATCGGCTCCACATAGAGCAGACCCTTGCCCACCGGCAGAACCAGCAGATTGCCGTGGATCACCCGCGAGCCGGCCCGGTTCCAGAGGCCGAACTGATAGCTGATCGCTGGATCCTGCTCGATCAGGGCTGACACCTGCTGAGGCCCGAGCAGCAAGCGTTGCTGCGGGAAACGGACCAGCAGCAGTTCGCCATAGTTGGGCGGATCGTTGCGGGCCGCTAACCAGGCCACTAGGTTGGGGCGACGCAGGGGCGAAAACGGGAGCAGAAGCACAAACTCAGAGCGCTTTTGACCCGGAAGCTGGAGGGTGAGATGATAAGGATCCACCGGTGTATTGCTGGAGCCATAGATCTCCAACGGCACCTCCCAGACGTCATCGCCGTTATAGAAGGTGCGGACATCGGTGACGTGGTAGCGCAGCAGCCGTTCCGCCTGGATCGCAAACTGGCTGCGCGGCACCTGGATGTGGGCCTGCAGCGCCGCCGGCATCGCCGCGAGCGGCAGAAACAGCTCTGGGAACGCGCGGCGCCAGGTGGCCAGCACCGGATCGCTGGGATCGCTGACGTAGAGCCAGACCTTGCCGTTATAGGCATCGACCACCGCCTTGACCGGATTACGGAAATAGCGAATACCGCTCGGATTAGCCTCAGAATATGGATAGCTATCACTGGTCGTGAAGCCATCAAGCAACCAGTACTGGTGCTGCTCGCTGACATAGCCCGGGCTGTCGGTCACCCGAGCCGACACAAGATAGGGTTGGCTCTCAAACCGCAGAAACGGCGCCAGGGCGCGCAGCCGTTCGCTCACCTGGCGGCGCAGATGCAGGCGCGAGGCTTCGGTGAGCGAGCCTGAGAAGAGCAGTCTTGGCTCACGCAGATAGGCGGCCGCCATCAGCCGCTGCAGCGGACCGTTGACCGGTAATCCGCCACTGCCGCTGTAGTGGGAGTAGATGTTGAGCTCGCCCTCTGGGTAGTCGAATTCACGCACCTGCGAGGGGGCGATGATGTAGGCGGCCGGTGCCGAGCCGTAGTACAGCCGCGGTCGGCCCACCGGCAGGGCCGAGCGAGCCCCGGCATCGCTGATTCCGAGGGAGGGAATGCCCTGCACCCGCCCACTGCGGCCGAGGTCCTTGACGAAGAACAGCGGCAGGCCATCGGGGCCGAAGGCGTTCACCGGCGACACGGTGAAGCCGTAGCCATGGGTGAATACCATGTGGCGGTTCAACCAGGTGCGCGAATCGCGGGCGAGGCTGCCCGTATCGAGTTCGCGGGCGGCGATCAGCACCTGCTCGGATCCCTGTTGGGCCCGATCGCTGGCCAGGGGATAGCGATCGACCGCGGCGGAATAGAAGCGGTAGTAAAGGCGCAGCTGCTGCAGCTGGCGGTTCGTGGCCAGCAACGGCTTGCTGTCCCAGAGTCGGATGTTGGCCAAGGTGCCTGGGGCGCTGGCCAGGTCTTCAGGCCCAAGCTCCTGTTTAGGCTCCTGGGCAAGCTGGCGCACCGCCTCAAGCCCGAAGGCGCGTCGGGTGCCCTCGATCGAGCGCTTGAGGTAGGGCGCCTCGATCGCCAACTCCCGCGGCTGCACCACCAGCCGCTGCACCAGCGGCGCAACGATCCACTCGGCGAAGGGCACCAGCAGGGCCGTGGTGGCCAGCGGGATCAGGGCACCACGACGCAGCCAGCCCCTGGGAAGCGGCACCATCAGCCCCACGGCCGTGAGCAGCAACAGGGCCGCCAGGATCAGCCGCAGGGGTAGACGCACATGCAGGTCAACGAAGCCCGCCCCGGCGGCTACGCCACTGCCCCGCACCATCAGATCGAAGGGGGCGAAGGCGTTGCTCAGGGCTGCCATCACCGCCAACACCGCCAGCTGGGGCTGGAGCACCCGCTGCTGGGCCCTGCTCAGGCCTGGGTAGCGCAGATCGCTGAGGCTCGTGCCCTCGGTGAGTGTCAGCCAGAGACAACCCGCCAGCCCCACGGCCGCCTGGGCGATCACCACGCTCACCAGAAGATGCAGGGCCGGAAGCTGCAGCACCGAGAAGGCCAGATCGATGCCGGCCACCGGATCCCGTTGCCCGAACGGTGAGGCCAACAGGGCCGGCAGCCAGAGGCTCCAGCCGCGGGCCAGGGCGGTGGCCGAGGCGATCAGCGCAGCCCCGAGGGTGATCCGCAGCGTGCTGTAGGGCCAGACCAGCAGCGGCAGCAGCAGGCCGAAGGCCAGGCCAAGGAACAGCCAGTGGGGCAGGTCGGCCAACACCGGGATGCCGGTGATCACCCGACCGCTGAAGGGCGAGGCGATCAGGTCGCGAGCCTGAACCAGCAGATAAGTGAGGCCACCGGCCAGCAGCAGCAGCAGGGTTCCGAGCAGCAGCAGCAGCGGCAGGGGCGACAGGGTGAGCAGCGGCAGGGCGGGAATCGGCTTGGGCGCTGCGGCCTGACGCAGGCGCCAGCTGCGCTGGAGCTGCTGCAGCTGCAGGGGGATCCCCAGACCCAGAACCAGGGTGAACGCGATCAACTGCAGCAGCCAGCGGCGCAACAGCACCACTTCGGCATCGAACTGGGCGAACCACTGCCACTCGATCCCCAGCCGGGGGAGCAGCACCGCCAGGCCCATCGCCAGGGCCAGCAGTAGCACCAGCGGCAGCGGCTGCCCCGTGGTCGGGGGGGGCGCAGGGCGTTTCGGGGACAGGGGTGCCGGCCGCAGACCGCCGGCGGAGGCAGGGGTTCTCACGGGCTGAGGCTAGGAACGGGGGCGGAGGGGTCAAGCCCGCCCAACCAGAGCCCTAATACCCGATACCAGAGATCGGGTATTCTCAAGCCTCAAGGAAGCCGCTGCTAATTTCCTTGGATCGCTGGCTCTTCGCCGTGACCGCCACCCTCTCCCGCTCTACCTTCTCCGGTCTGCGCTGCAAGGAATGCGGCCATCCCTATCCGGCCGGCGCCCGCCATGTCTGCGAAGACGTCTGTTTCGGGCCCCTCGAGGTCGTCTACGACTACGACGCCATCCGCAGTCGGGTCAGTCGCGCCACGATCGAGGCGGGTCCTGTCTCGATCTGGCGCTATCGGGAGTTTCTGCCGATCGAGGCCGATCCGATCGATGTGGGCACGGGCTTCACGCCCCTGCTTCGCGCCAACCGCCTCGCGCGCCGGCTGGGTCTGAGCAATCTCTTCATCAAGAACGACGGCGTCAACATGCCGACGCTCTCCTTCAAGGACCGGGTGGTTTCGGTCGCCCTGAGCCGAGCCCGCGAACTCGGCTTCAGCACCGTGAGCTGCGCCAGCACCGGCAACCTCGCCAACTCCACCGCCGCCATCGCCGCCCACGCCGGTCTGGAGTGCTGCGTGTTCATCCCCAGCGACCTGGAGCTGGGCAAGGTGCTGGGCACCCTCATCTACAACCCCACCGTGATGGCGGTGAAGGGCAACTACGACCAGGTCAATCGACTCTGCTCGGAGGTGGCGAACACCCACGGCTGGGGCTTCGTGAACATCAATCTCCGCCCCTATTACTCCGAGGGCTCCAAGACCCTCGGCTATGAAGTGATCGAGCAGCTTGGCTGGCAGCTGCCCGACCACGTCGTCGCGCCGCTGGCCTCCGGCTCGCTGTTCACAAAGATTCACAAGGGCTTTCAGGAGTTCATCAAGGTTGGGCTGGTGGACGAGAAGCCCGTCCGCTTCAGCGGTGCCCAGGCCGAGGGCTGCAGCCCGATCGCCCAGGCCTTCGCCGAGGGCCGCGACTTCATCACACCGGTCAAACCCAACACGATCGCCAAGTCCATCGCCATTGGCAATCCCGCCGATGGTCCCTATGCCATTGATATCGCCAAGCGCACCGGTGGCGCCATCGCCGCTGTCAGCGATGCCGAGATCATCGCTGGCATTCAGTTGCTTGCCGAAACCGAGGGCATCTTCACCGAAACCGCCGGTGGCACCACGATCGCGGTGCTCAAGAAGTTGGTGGAACAGGGCAAGATTGATCCCTCCGAGACCACCGTGGCCTACATCACTGGCAACGGCCTCAAAACCACCGAAGCCGTGGCCAGCGCCATCGGTGAACCCTTCCTGATCGAGGCCCAGCTCGACAGCTTCAACAGCGCCTGGGACAGGGCCCAGTCCCTACATCGCGCCACCTGGGAGACGGTGGGCTGAACTCCGTCCCCCAACGGGGCTGAGCGGCCCCCAGCGCGATCCGAGAGCCCCGGGGAGCTTCCGCCCCGTCCCCTTCTTCATCTCCCCATCCTTATTCATCGAACCCATGGCCGTTCAGGTCCTGATTCCCACCCCCCTGCAGAACCTCACCGGCGGTGAGGCCAGCGTCAGCCTTGAGGCCACCAGCATCAACGCCCTGCTGGCGGCCCTGGAGGAGCGTTTCCCCGGCATCCTTGCCCGCGTCTGTGACGAAGATGGCAAGCTGCGCCGCTTCCTGAACGTCTATGTGAACAGCGAGGACATTCGCTTCCTCGACCACCAGGCGACCGCCCTCGCCGATGGCGATGAGGTCAGCATTGTCCCGGCCGTGGCCGGCGGCTGACGGGCCGGCTCGGCGGGCCAGTCCACCGGCCACGGCGCCCCCTGGTCCGTCAGCTGGCAGACCGACTCCATAGGGTGGAAGGCCTGCGGTTGCTCGGCTGGTGATCCAGAACACCTCGTCTTCCCTCGACCCCCTGGCCTCGGGCGCCACAACCGCCACGACCCTCCCCCCAGCGCTGGCTCAAGACACGCCCGAGGCTGCGCTTGAGGCCGTTGCCCTGATCTACGACTACCCCCAGGCGGCCAATCCGGTGCGGCCCGGTCTCACGGAACCCCTCCCTCTGCAGCGCTGGGATGCCGCACCCCACCGCCGTGGCCCTACGGCCATCCACCCCCTCGACCTGAGCACCGCTCTCCGCTGCGAGGGTCCGCTCACCAGCCCGGCCCTCGCAGCCCATGTCCTGCGAATCCTGGCCGGCGAGAGCCTTGAGCTGGCCGCCGTGGCCAGCAGCTCCCTGGTGGTTGTGCTGAGCGGTCGGGGCACCCTGCAGCGTCCCGCCGCACCCGGATCGGAGCCGCTGGCCGTCGCGTGGGGGAGCGGTGATGTGATCGTGCTGCCGGCAGGGCCGACCCCACGCCTGGAGGCTGCGGAGGAGAGCAGCCTCTTCTGGGTGCATGACGGGCCGCTGCTGCACTACCTGGGGGTCGCACCCACGGGGCCCCGCTTCCGGCCCGCCCTCTACCGGGCCGAGCGGCTGGAGGCAGAGCTGGCCCGTCTGGAGGCCGATCACTCGGCCAGCCGCGCCAACCGCCTGAGCCTGCTGCTTGGCCACACCGATCTGCCCGCCAGTCGCACCGTGAGCCATACCCTCTGGGCGATGCTCGGCCTGGTCCCCGCCGGCGCCGTGCAACCGCCCCACCGCCATCAATCCGTCGCCATTGATCTGATCCTCGATTGCGACCCCGGCTGCTACACCCTGGTCGGCTCGGAGTTGGACGGGGAGGGGCAAATCCGCAACCCGCGCCGGATCGAATGGGAACCCGGTGGCGTCTTTCTCACGCCTCCGGGTCTGTGGCACGCCCACGTCAATGGAAGCGGTCGCACGGCCCGCCTGATGCCGATTCAGGATGCCGGCTTACACACCTACCTGCGCAGCCTCGACATCCGCTTTGCCGGCGGGCTCAGCCCCTAGGGGGCCGAACAGCCCCAGGGGGACCGCTGGCATCTGGGGATGGGCCTGCTCCCAGGCCTCCACCTCGGCCCGGAAGCTCTCGCCACCGATGGTCTCCTCCAGGATCAGCCGTTCGACCAGGCGATCCATCAGGTCCCTCCGGGGTCGTAGCACCGCAACGGCCAGATCCAGGGCGCCGTTGGCCAAGGCTCGCACCTGTCGATCGATCAGCGTGCCGGTGCGGCTGGAGTAGTTGGTCTCGGAGCGGATCCAGTCCCGACCGAGGAAGACCTGGCCACCATCCGATTCCAAGGCCACCGGACCGAGGCTGGAGAAGCCATAGCGGGTGACCATCTCACGGCAGATCTGAGTCACGGTCTGCAGATCGCCGGCGGCCCCCTGGGTCACCTCGCTGGGGCCGAAGACCACGATCTCGGCGGCCCGTCCCCCGAGCACCACCACCAGACGGGCCTGCAGATAGGCCTTGCTGATCAGACCCGAATCGAGGATGTCCTCATCGGGCATGGTGCGGGCGAAGCCTCCGACACCACCGGCCCGGGGCAGCAGCGTCACCTTGTCGAGCCGGTCGGCCCTGGGGATCAGAGTGGTGAGCAGGGCGTGGCCCACTTCGTGGTAGGCGATCAGTCGCTTCTTGGCGCTGTCCTGCAGCGGTGCAGCGCTCAAGCCCATGGTGATGCGCTCCAGGGCGTCGCTGATGGCGCTGTCGTCGATGCGCTGCTGCTGCCGGCGGGCGGTGAGGATCGCCGCCTCATTGAGCAGGTTGGAGAGATCGGCGCCGGAGAATCCGGGGGTGCGGGCTGCCCAGTCCGCCAAGGACACAGACTCGGCCAGGGGTCTGGTGCGGGCATGCACCGAAAGGATTTCCTCGCGACCCTTGCGATCGGGCAGATCCACGGTGATGCGCCGGTCGAAGCGGCCCGGCCGCATCAGGGCCGCATCGAGCACATCGGGACGGTTGGTGGCGGCCAGCAGGATCACCCCGGAGTTGTCCTCAAAGCCATCCATCTCGGTGAGCAGCTGGTTGAGGGTCTGCTCGCGTTCGTCGTTGCCGCCACCGATGCCAGCCCCCCGCTGGCGGCCGACGGCATCAATCTCATCGATAAAAATGATGCAGGGGGCCTTGGCCTTGGCCTGGCGGAACAGATCCCGCACCCGGCTGGCGCCTACACCCACAAACATCTCAACGAACTCGGACGCTGCCATCGAGAAGAACGGAACGCCGGCCTCGCCGGCAATGGCGCGGGCCAGCAGGGTCTTGCCGGTGCCAGGGGGACCGATCAGCAGCACGCCCCTGGGGATCTTGGCGCCAATGGCCGTGAACCGCTCGGGGGCCCGCAGGAAGGTGACCACCTCCTGCAGCTCTTCCTTGGCCTCGCCGATGCCAGCCACATCCTCAAAATGCACCGGCACGCTCCCCTCCGGTTGCAGACGCGGTTGGCTGCGGGCAAATCCGAGGGCGCGATTGGCCACCTGGGCGGAGCGGCGGATCAGCAGCGTCAAGCCGGCAAGCAGCAGCAGCACCAGGAGCAGATTGCCGAGCAGGCCGGCCACCGCCTCGTCCCGCTGTTCATCGCGCACGGTCAGCGGCACCCGTGCCCGCTCGGCGCTGCGCAGCAGCACCTGGTTGTCGTTGAATAGCGCCACATCGGCGCGCCGCCCATCGCGATAGGTGACCGTGACCAGCCGCTGCCGCGGAGCGAGCAGCAGATCCTGCACGCGGCCGGCGTTGATGTCCTGGAGCAGCTCGCTGTAGGAGGGCTCCTCACGCCCCGGACCGCGCAGGGAGAAGGCCCCATCCGGTCGCGGCGACACTCCCTCGGCCTGGCCCGGGGCGCTGGGGGACTGGGGCTTGGGGCGAGCGGTCGCTGCGGAGGACGCCGATGGCGCCACGGGGGTGGGGGGGGCGACGGGGTCGGCCACCGTGGACCTGCCCGAGATTGATGGACTCCCCTCGGCCGCTGGAGCGGCGGCCACCAAGATGCTGGCGTCCTGCAGGCCTTGGGCTCTCCCGGGGTCCTGCGGAGCTTCGAAAACAGGGCGGATCAGCGGAGCGGAAGCCTCGGCGGAGCCAGGGGCCAGCGGCCCGCTCGACGCCGGGGCCAGGCCGGCGGAAGGGGTGGGCAGAGTCTGGGGCTGCGAGGGCTGCAACACCGGACTCTGTGACGAGGAAAACGACGATGCCACGGCGCTGCCTTTCAGAACGAAACCATAGCGATTGACGAATGGCGAGGCCGCGGCGGATGATCATCGTTTGCTTTTAGCGGTTCCGGGATGGCTGTTCCCAAGAAGAAAACATCGAAAGGCAAGCGCAATCAGCGCCATGCCCACTGGAAGGCCAAGGCCGGCGTCGCCGCTGCCAAGGCCCTCTCGATCGGCAAGGCCGTTCTGAGTGGCCGGGCCCAGGGCTTCGTCTACCCGATCGCCAACGAAGCCGAGGACAGCGAGGGCTGAGACGCTTCAGGAAGCGGGCGGCGGCGTCCATCCAGCACGGTCACGCCCAGAAGGGGCAGAGCCCCTGTCAGACCGATGGCCACGTCCTGAGGCATGCCTCCAGAGCCAGCGTTCACCCCGGGACCCAGGGGTGAATCTGGCCTCTGTCGCGCGTCCACAACAGCACCCTGGCCCCAACGGTTCGACAGGCCAGGTTCTGCCCCGGCCCATCCCTCTAGCAGGGGGTCCTGATAGAGGGGCGGTGGCAGGGAATGCAGGCTGGCGCGAACCAGTCGATCGAGCGCCGCAGGCCCAAGGCTGCCCAAACCCGATCTCCTTTGCTTGGCCTCGGCCTGGAAGCGCCAGCGACGGGGCAGGGTCCAGCGCAGCGGACGCAGCACCCAGAGCCCGTCACAGGCCGTCCAGAGCTCCTGATAGGCAGCCAGTTCCCGGTCCCAGCGGGGCAGCCAGGACCATTCCTCCGGGGTAAGGGACCAACCGGCCAGATGTTCAGGGCGCCAGGCCGCCAACCGCTCCTCGCCAAGGCAGCGGCAGCCCATCAGCCACCCCTCGATCAGCAGCACCTCGGCATCCACCACCTGATCGCCACTCCGGTCTCCCTCGCCATCGGCCAGGCCCTTGTCGAACCGGGTCAACCGCAGCGGTTCCCCGGAACGCCAGGCCGCCAGCCGTTCCAACAGCAACGTCAGGTCGTGGCTACCGGGGGGCACACGGCTCACGCCAAAAGGATTGCCGGCCAGCCGCCCTAGGCGCTCGGGCCAGGGGTAATAGAAGTCGTCGATCGAGGCCACCGCCAGCCGCAGCCCGCTGGCCTTGGCCAGGACGGTGAGCTGACGGGAGAGGGTGCTTTTTCCGGCGCCCACCGGCCCGTTGAGGGCCAGCACCGGGGGCCGGGAGCCAGAGCGCGCCCGCAACCTGAGCAGAGCGTGGAACAGGTCCGCAGCCAGTCCCGTGGGCGCGTCGGAGCGGTGCGCTCCGGTCGGGTGCCCCATGGCGGCATCCAACGTTTCATCCGGATCTCGAGGCTCAGGTTCCAAGCTTGAAAGCCTCCAGCACCACCGCGTAGGTGGCTCCGATGCGCAGGTTGTCGAGCAGCACCCAGGACAGCGGCCGTTCGCTCTCACCGAGCAGGCGGGTGCGCACCCGCACCCCCAGCTCCGTGACCACCACCAGAGCCAGCACCAGCAGCGGCCTGCCCCCCGGGATTCGCACCACCAGCAGGGTCAGCAGGTTCTGGCCGGCGTAGTACCCCAGCAGCAGGGCCAGCAGGGCCAGGCTGGCGCTGCGCCAGCTGCGCCGCAGTTGCCCGAGCAGGGTGGTTCCCAGGCGACGCTCCAGGGCCGCATAGCGGGTCTGCTGCAGAGGGGGAGGGGTCACGCCTACGTCAGCAGCTGCTCCAGCCAGGAGAGCGTGGCGACCCCCCCGGAGCAAGCGGGGCCCCGCAGCATCGTCAGCGGCTGCTGCGCCGTTCCCAGCCCATCCACCACCGCCACGGCGGCATCGAAGGCCTGCAGGGGCTCTGAGCGCGTCAGCTCCGAGAGGGTGACGAGGGTCGGCAGCCCCGCCGCCGCCGCCGCCGCCAGGCCCTGGGGGGAATCCTCCACCGCCAGCACCGCCGAAGCGGCCAGACCCAGCCGGGTCAGGGCCAGGCGATAGCCCTCGGGATCGGGTTTCTTGCGCGCCACATCGTCGCCGCAGATCCAGCCGCTGAAGGCGCTGGCCAGGTCCCCCAGGCTGCTCTGGATCAGGGCCTGCACGGCGGCCCGGGAGCTGGTGGTCACGATCAGCTGGGGCAGGCCGGCGGCGGCGGCGGCGGCGATCAGGCGGGCCACACCCGGCCGCAGGGGGAGATGGCCCTGCTGCAACAGCTCGCTGTAGTGCTGCTTCTTGCTGGCCACCAGCCGATCGAGCAGCTCGTCAGCCGGAACGGGGGAGCCAGGGCCGCAGCCGTCGCTCAGCTGCTCCATCCAGGCGGCGATCCGCTCCCGGCCGCCCCCCACCGTCAGCAGCCGGCGGTAGGTGGCCGGATCCCAGTGCCAGGGGAGGCCATGGTCGGCGAAGGCGGCATTGAAGGCCTGCCGGTGGCCCGCCAGTTCGGTTTCGGCGAGGGTGCCATCCACGTCCCAGAGGATCGCCCGCAACACCCCATCCATTCCCTGGAACCAGCGCTGGCTGCGGCCAGGGTAGGGCTGGCGGTGAGGCGGGGCCGCCGCACAATGCAGGAATGCCTGGATTTTCGTTGTCCTCCCCCGCCGATCAGCGGCCGTGGCGGCTGCCAGCCCCATTCCCTGGCCTGGGCGCTGAGACGGGGCCCGGGACCCTACCGGACCTTCCCACCGAGCTGCTGGCGGTCCTGGGCCGGCGCGGCCTCGTTGATCCGGCGGCGGTGCGGGCCCTGCTGGATCCGCCGCCGGCCCCAGCGGCGACCGACCATTTCCCGGACCTGACGCGGGCCGTGCAGCGCCTCAGCCTGGCCTGCCGCCGCGCTGAGGCGCTGGCGATCTGCGGCGATTACGACGCCGATGGCATGACCAGCACGGCCCTGCTGGTGGGGGTGTTGGGGCGTCTCGGCGCGTCGCCGAAGGCGGCGATCCCCAGCCGCCAGGAGGACGGTTACGGCCTCAATGCCGCGATGGTCGAGGCCCTGGCAGCCGAGGGGATCGGCCTGTTGATCACGGTCGACAATGGCGTTGCCGCCCGCGAAGCCCTCGAACGGGCCCAGGCCCTGGGGGTGGAGGTGATCCTCACCGACCACCACACCCTGCCAGCCGAGCTGCCACCCCACCTGGCCCTGCTCCACCCGGCGGTCACCCCGGACGGCTCCCCCTACCGGGGTCTGGCAGGGGTGGGGCTGGCCTTCGTGCTGGCCAGCGCCCTCTGCCGCAGCCTCGCCCGGGCCGACGGGGAGGCGATGGCGCGGGATCTGTTCTGCATCGGCACAATCGCCGACATGGCGCCACTGCAGGGGGTGAATCGCCGCTGGCTGCTCGATGGGCTCCCCCAGCTTGGGGAGAGCCGGCTGCAAGGTCTGCGGGCCCTGCTACGGATCGCCGGGGTGGAGGACAACCGCATCGATGCCGGCACGGTCGGATTCCAGATCGCCCCGCGCCTCAATGCCGTGGGGCGCCTGGGGGATCCGCTGCTGGTGGTCGACCTGCTGACCACGGACGACGCCGATCAGGCCCTGGAGCTGGCCCGCCGCTGCGATGCACTCAACCGCCAGCGCCGCGACCTCTGCGCCGCGATCGAAGCTGAGGCCCTGGCCCTGCTGGAGGCCGACGGCGCCCAGCGCGCCTCCTTCCTGCTGCTCGCCCAGAACCACTGGCACCACGGTGTGATCGGCATCGTCGCCGCCCGTTTGATGGAGCGCTTCGATCGCCCCGTTGCCCTGCTGGCCAGCGAAGGCGGCGGCAGGCTGCGGGCCTCGGTGCGGGCTCCCCGCGGGTTTGCCGTGGACCAGGCGCTGAACGACTGCGCCGATCTGCTCGAACGCCATGGCGGCCATCCAGCCGCGGGCGGTTTCACGGTGCGGGCCGAGCGGGTTGGGGAACTCCACAGCCGACTGGATCGGCTGGCGATGGCCTGGCTGGAGGGCAACGGCGGACGCTTCCCGGTCGAGCCGGAGGCCCAGCTGCGGTTGGAGCGGATCGATCGGCCCTTCTGGCAGCAGTTGCAACGGCTCGAACCCTTCGGCATCGGCCATCTGGCGCCGCTGTTCTGGAGCAGTGGCTGTCGGGTTCTAGAGCAGCGGCGGCTGCGCGGCGGCCACCTGCATCTTGAACTGGAGCAACAGGGAGCCCGACGCCGTGCGATCGGGTGGCGGTGGCCGGATCAAGACCCCGTGCCGGAGCTGGTGGATCTGGCCTACCGCCTGCGCCTGGATCGCTGGCAGGGGGAGGAGCGGCTGCAGCTGGAGCTGGTGGCGCTGCGACCCGGATTGGTCGATGGGGTGGTGGTGCGGCACCGGGAGCGCAACTACCACTGCCGCAGGGAGGGCCAGGAGCTGCTGATTCGCAACGACGCCGGGATGGAGCTCAGGGCAAGCGTGGAGGACGACACCGGCCAGCATCCCTATCTGCGGCGGCTGGTGCAGGTGGCGGCGTTGGCCCTCGGACTCACGGCTTGATGGTCACGACCTGATCGTCACGGCTTGGACGCTCCGGCCTGACAGATCATGGCTGTAGACGGCCCTGGATCCGCCAAGGGCGCCATGCCATGGAAGGCCTCTGGCCTGATTTGGTGGTTCACGATCATCGGGTCCGGATCAGACGCGATGAAGAGGCCGACAGGTTTGGGCCATCCTGAGGGCCCGTTCCTGGCCCTTCCTGCTGACCAGCCGATCTGGATCAACAGGTCCGGATCGGCCAATGATCAGCACCGACGCGGCAGCGGGAACGGCGTCTGGTGCCGCTATCACGCAGCCTTTCAGAGGGCGCCGCGGCGATAGAAAAGGATGAAGATCACGGCGGGGCCAGCCAGGGTGATCAGCGCCAGGGCGGCGAAATTGGAGATCAGATGAAAATCGATGCCCATGGCGAATCGGGGAATGGCGCTGCAGACAAAGTGTAGGGGTGGGCTCCTGGCCAGGGCTGCCTCCCGGGTGGCAGTGTGACGGCTTGTCATGGGGGAGTGGGGATGGCCTGCGGCGCGACGACGGCTCCCTCGCAGCGGTGGCAATGCATCAGCGGCTGTGGCTGTTGCTGCCGCCTCGATCCGCTCCGGCGGCCGGAGGCCCTGGAAGCCCTGGATCCAGATCAGAGGCGGCGTTACCTGGCGATGGTGGGTCCCGACGGCTGGTGCATCCACTTCGACACCGGCGGCCAGCGCTGCCGCATCTACGCCGATCGCCCGGACTTCTGCCAGGTGAGCTCCCTGATCCAGCTCTTCGGCCAGCGCGGCGAGGATGGCGATGCCTTGGCGATTGCTTGCTGCACCCAGCAGATCCGCAGTGAGCGCGGCGGCCGTGGCAAGGTGATGCGACGCTTTTTGCGAGCGATCCGGCGATCACGATGAGCCTTCCGCTGCCGCACGGCTCCAGCCCTGAGCCTCCCGAATCGGCGGAGGTTCTCAGCCAGGACCCCACCGCTCTCCAGCCTGCGGTCACCGATCCAGCTCCCGCCGCCGCCCAGGGCGCGGCTTCCTGGCTGAGCGTGTTCATCAGCACCGCCACCACGGTCTTCCTGGCCGAGCTTGGCGACAAGACCCAACTCGCCGCCCTGCTTCTCTCGGCCGAATCGGGGCGCCCTGGCGTCGTGTTCCTCGGGGCTTCCCTGGCCCTGATCTGCTCCAGCCTGGTGGGGGTTGTGCTCGGACGGTGGCTGTCGACGGTGATGGCACCGGAACAGCTGGAGCGAGCCGCCGGTGTACTGATGGTGGCCCTCGGCCTCTGGCTCGGGCGGCAGGCGGTGCTCCACCTGGCCCCGCTCCCAGCCGCGGCGGTCGCTGCCCTCGGCTCCTAGCTCCATCCCCTGGATTCCGATGCTGTCACTGCTCGCTTCCACCTTCGTCACCGTGTTCCTGGCGGAACTCGGCGACAAGACCCAGTTGGCGATCGTCAGCATCAGCGGCACCAGCCAACGCCCCGGAGCGGTGTTCGCCGGCAGCGCCACGGCGCTGGTGTTGGCGAGCCTGGTGGGTGCGGCGGCCGGGGGCTCCCTCTCCAGCTTGATCCCCACCGACGCCCTGCAGCTGGCCGCCTCGATCGGCTTCCTGATCCTTGGTGGACGGCTGATCCTGCGCTCCCGCAGCGCTGGCGCCGCCACCGGAAGCAGTGGCGAAGCTGGCAGCCCAGAGGTCGATCCTTAGAGTTGGTGGGGAAGGCCAGGGAGGGCGCCATCAGCGCACCCCATCAGGGCCCTGTACGGGGCTCCTCCCAGAGGCTTCATCGCCACCTTCCACACCGGTCAGCCGGCCCACCGCCGAAGCATCAACCCTTCGTCAGCGCCTGCTCCCCTGGTCGCCTCGGGCCTGTCCCGGAGTTCGCTCCCGCCTCTCCCTGACCCCACGTCCCCGCCCCCGCCCGATGCGGCGTCCCGGCGTCGGATCGCCCCAGCGCCCCGGGGGTCGACCAGGTCATCGGGGACCTGGCCCCGCATCCCAGACCCGATCCCCAACCACCCCGCTGAACCGAACGCCGGCCCCAACGGGAACGACCGCATCAGCGTCGCTGCCGGGCTTCCTGACGTCGCCGGCCCACCAGTCGAAACCGGCCCCCTTCGTGTCAGAGCCTCCGCGCCTGCCCCATCCCAACGCCGGCCCTTTCCATCCACCGCCGCCGCCGCGGCGACCCACCGCCGATCACCGATGAAGTTCACGGTCGCCGACCTGCTCGACCAGCTCCCCAGCGAGGAGTTCCTGCCCCTGGCCCGACTGGAGAAGGCCCTCGGTCTCTCCGACGGCGACGAGTGCCGGCAGCTGGGCCTCAGCCTCCAACCCCTCGCCCGGCTCGGGCTGCTCGAGAACCGCGAGGAGGGTCTGCGGCGGCTGGATAATCCGGAATTGATCACAGCCCGCCTGCGCTGCTCCAGCAAGGGGTTCTGCTTTGCGCTTCGCGAGGATGGTGGCGAGGACATCTACATCCGCGACCATCAGCTCAATCACGCCTGGAATGGCGACCGGGTGCTGGTGCGCGTCACCAGGGAGGGGGGGCGGCGGCGCTCCCCTGAGGGGGCGGTGCAGTGCATCCTCGCCCGCGAGACCACCAGCCTGTTGGCCCAGGTGGAACGTCGCGAAGAGGGTGGGCTCGTCGCGGTGCCCCTCGATGACCGGCTGCTGACCACCATCCAGCTCCCCGCTGAAGACAGTGCCCACGCCGAGGACAAGGACGAGGCCGTGGTGGAGGTGGCGATCGATCGCTTCCCCGTGGCCCAGTTCGGTGCCCTGGGCCATGTGGCCCGCCGTTTGCCGGTGCGCGGTGGCGAGGAGGCTGATCGCGACCTGCTGCTCACCAAGCACCACCTGCACAGCCGGCCGGCGGCGCCCCGCGTCAGCCTGCGCAGCCTGGAGGAGAGCCAACGCAGCGATCTCACCGGCCTGACGGTGCTGCTGCCGGTCGGCTGGCAGGGGCCGGACGCCCCGGCCCTGCCCGGCCTCTCCCTGGAGGCCCGCGATGGCGGTGGCTGGCGCCTCTGGGTCCACGCCCCTGCCGTGGGCGAGCGCGTGGCCGCCGGCAGCAGCCTCGATGGCTGGCTGGCCCAGCAGGGGGAGTCGATCTGCGCCGGCCGTAGCTGGATTCCCCTGCTCACCCCCACCCTGGCCAAGGCGGCAGCCTTCAGCCCCGGCAACCGGTGTGAGGCCGTGTCGGTGGCCCTGGATCTGGCGGCCGACGGCGCACTGGAGCACTTCCGCTTCTGCCTGAGCACGATCCAGCCCAGCGCCTGGCTTGATCCCGCCGCCCTCACGGCGCTGGTGGAGCGCAAGCCGAAGGCCCGCACCATTCCGGCGGCTCTCAAACCGATCAAGGACCATCTGGGCCTGGTGGAGGAGCTCCAGGCGGTGGCCGAGCTACTGCAGGCCCGCCGCCTGGGCGCCGGATCCCTCGACCTTGACCTGGCCCTGCCGGCGATCGAGCCCCTCGGTGATCTGCGCCTTCCCCCTCCGGATGCCCCCCGCCAGGGCTGGCTGGTGCGCCTGGAGCCCCAGCAGCCGCTGCGCCTGCTTCGGGAGGCGGTTTTGGTGGCCCAGCGGGCCCTCGGCCGCCATCTGGCGGCGCTGCAACTCCCGGGCCTGTTCGCCTTCCAAGCCGGACCCGATCCAGAAGCCCTCAATGACGTGGCCAAAGCGGCTCTCAGCCTGGAGATTCCGTTGGAGCTCAGCCCGGAGGGCAATGCCGATGCCGCCACGCTGGCGGCTGCTTTCGCCGCCACTGACCGCTGCCGCCCCTTGCAGCAGCAGCTCTGCGACTGCCTGCGGCCAGTGGAGCTCGGGGACGAGCCCCAGCCCCACGCCCTGGCGGCGGAGGATCAGGCCTATGCGCCCTGGTGCTGTCCAACGCTCCACTACGCCGATCTGTGGAACCAGCGGCTGCTGGTCTGCCTGCTGACGGAAGGGAAGGATCGCCCCAGCGTGCGCCACAAAAACGGCGTCGATCTCGCCTCCGATGCCTGCCATGGCAACACCGACTGGGCCTTGCTGAGCGAAGCCCAGCTCGCCCCCTTCCGCCATGACCTCAGCCATGGTCTGAGCAAGCGGCTGAACGGCCGCAGCCGGTTCCAGGAAGAGTTCCAGGCCGACGTGCTGGCCATGGCCCAGGCCCGCTACGCCGAGCCTCTGGTCGGCCAGATTTTGCCAGGTGTGATCAGCGGCGTGCAGAGCTACGGCTTCTTCGTGGAGGTGCCCCCTTCCCAGGTGGAGGGGCTGGTGCATGTCAGTTCGCTCAAGGACGACTGGTATGAGTACCGCTCGCGCCAGAACCGCCTGGTCGGTCGCAAGAACCGACGCACGTACATGGTGGGTGACAGCGTGGCGGTGGAGATTCAAAAGGTCGATGCCCTGCGCCACCAGATCGATCTGGCTGTGATCCAGCCGGAGGATGGGGAGCCCGGCGACCCGGACATCGGGGAGTCCGACGACGCCTTCGGAGGGGATGATCGGCGCGACGGCCCTGAGTCCGAGGACGATTGAAGGTCCCGCCGAACCCCCGCATGCAGGCTTCCGTCACGTCCCAGCTGCCCGTGGTCCTGGGCGTCTCCGGCGCCTCCGCCCAGCCCCTGGCCCAGCGTGCCCTGCAGCTGCTGCTCGCGGCGGATCTGGAGGTGGAGCTGATCACCAGCCGAGGGGCGATCGGGGTCTGGCAGGCGGAAATGGGCCTGAGGGTACCCTCCGAGCCGGAGGCCCAGGAGGCCTTCTGGCGGCAGCGCACCGGCTGCGAGGGCGGACGCCTGCGCTGTCACCGCTGGAACGACCAGGCGGCAGCCATCGCCAGCGGCAGCTTCCGCACCCGTGGCATGGTGATTCTGCCGGCGAGCATGGGTACGGTGGGCAGGATCGCCAGCGGCGTTGCCCTCGACCTGATCGAACGGGCCGCTGATGTGCATCTGAAGGAGGCTCGAACCCTGGTGATCGCTCCGCGTGAACTGCCCTGGAATCTGGTGCACCTGCGCAACCTCACCCGGCTGGCCGAGGCCGGCGCCCGCATTGCCCCGCCGGTGCCGGCCTGGTATCACCAGCCGCAAAGCATTGAGGAGATGGTGGACTTTCTGGTGATTCGGATCTTCGATGTGCTGGGGCTCGACCTCGCCCCCCTCAACCGCTGGCAGGGGCCGCCGCCCGACCGCCGACTCGCCCTCTGATCGCCCTGGACCTGCTGCGTCGCCTGCTGCTGCTTCCCCTGCTGGCCCCGCTGCTGGCGGTGCTGCTCACCGCTGCGCTCAATCCCAGGCCCTCGCTGGCCCTGCGCCTGCTCACCTGGACCAGCCCTGCCCTGCCGATCGGCGCCTGGATCGCCGCCATGGCGACCGGCGGGGCAGCCCTCAGCGCCGGCGCCACCGCCCTGGCCCTGCGGGACGCCGGCACGAACCCCGAGTCCCTGCGTCGCCGCGTGCACCGCGATGGCGAGCCGGAGTGGCGGGAGGAGGAGGGTGGGACAGCGCGGCGTGGTTGGCGACAGGACCCCGTGGAGAAGACCCAGCCGGAGTGGGCAGCCCCCTTCGCCGGCGATGCCTTCAGGGCCGGGCCCAGCCGCCAGCCGGGTCAGCCGCCTCCCACCGTGGCGGTGCCCTTCCGGGTGATCCGTGCCCCGAGCGAACCGGCCTCGGCCCGCCAGACCCAGGCCACCCGCAGCCGGGAACGCGCCTCCGAAACGGTGCCCCAGGAGCAGCCCGCCTGGGACGACGACTGGGGATCGGACCAGCTCGACGCCTGGTGACCCTGGGCCGCGCCGGCGAGGCCATGCCGCCATCAGCCGCCCCCGAGCCCGGACTTCCTAAAGTCCGCCCCACAAGCCGCACAGCGACCCGGTGACCGAGAGCTCTGCCCCGTCCCCCAAGCCCGCCACGGGCTCCGCCTCAGGAGCCGCGGCCGGGGCCCCCGCCAAGGCCAAGGCACCAGCCCCGGAGGATCGCCCTTTCGCAGAGTTCGTGCCAGAGCTGTTGCTGCCCGCCCTGGTGGCCGAATGCCGGAGCTATGGCGGACCTGCCCCCGACCTGAGCTTCGAGCAGGGGCCGATGCCGGTGGTGGGCGCGCCCTGCTGGTTCATCAAAGGCAGCCTTCCCGGGGAGCGTCGTTTCTGGCTCTGCTTCAGCGAAGCCAACATCCAGTCGGCCAAGACCCTCACCCTGGCGGAGGCTGGCGCCGAGCCCAGCCTGCTGGAGTCGTTCCTGATCGATGAGCGCAAGATGACCCTGGCGCTGCTGGTCTCGCGCCTGGTGCAGCGGCTCAATGGCCAGAAATGGCTTGGACCCAACTGAGGCCTGGCTTCACATCCCACCGCCAGAGCCCGCGCGGCGCCTACGATGGTGCCACTGCCCCTGCCGCATCGCGCGATGGTGCCCCCTGCCGCTTCCGCCACAGCCAACCCCAGCCTGGAGTCGACCACGGCCTCCGCGGGGAGCCCTGAGGCACCACGCACCAAGGAGCCGGTCAAGGACACCATCCTGACGCCGCGCTTTTACACCACCGACTTCGAGGCCATGGCGGCCATGGACCTGCGTCCAAACGAAGCCGAGCTGGAAGCCATCTGCGAAGAGTTCCGCAAGGATTACAACCGTCATCATTTCGTCCGCGACCAGGCGTTTGAGGGTGCGGCCGAGAAGCTCGATCCGGAAACCCGGCGTGTTTTCGTGGAGTTTCTGGAGCAGAGCTGCACCTCTGAATTCTCAGGCTTTCTGCTCTACAAGGAACTGAGCCGCCGCATCAAGGAGAAAAACCCTCTGCTGGCCGAGTGCTTTGCCCACATGGCCCGCGATGAGGCCCGCCACGCCGGCTTCCTCAACAAGGCGATGACCGATTTCGGGCTGCAGCTCGATCTCGGCTTCCTGACCGCCAACAAGGCTTACACATACTTCAAGCCCAAGTTTATCTTCTACGCCACTTACCTTTCCGAAAAAATCGGCTACTGGCGCTACATCGCCATCTACCGCCACCTTGAGCAGCATCCCGAAAGCAAGATTTTCCCGATTTTCAATTTCTTTGAAAACTGGTGCCAGGACGAAAACCGCCACGGCGATTTCTTTGATGCCTTGATGAAGGCTCAGCCCGATACTGTTCGCGGTTTCACCGCCCGGCTCTGGTGCCGTTTCTTTCTCCTGGCTGTGTTTGCCACCATGTACGTGCGTGATGTGGCCCGTAAGGAGTTCTACGAAGCCCTCGGCCTCGATGCCCGCGACTACGACAAGTACGTGATCGCCAAGACCAACGAGACCTCGGCCCGTGTTTTCCCGGTGGTGCTCGATGTGGACAACCCTCGCTTCTGGGAAGGCCTCGAACAGCTGGTGCGCAACAACGACGCCCTCAGCCAGGCCGACCAGAGCGATGCCGCGGCGCCACTCAAGGCCCTGCGCAAGCTGCCCTACTGGGCCGGCAACGCCGTGGAGATGGCCCGCCTGTTCCTGATGGCGCCGATCCGCAGCGAGCGCTTCCAACCCGCGGTGCGCTGACGCCCTTGTCCTCACCCACCTGCAACAGCTCCGCCCCCTTCCACGATCAGGGTTGGTTGGCCAGACTGGAGCCCCTTCTCGACAGCGGTCGGCGCTGTGGTGCTGATCTGGTCGAGTGCTTCCTGGAGCGCACCGACCACCTCAATCTGCTCGCCGAACAGGAGCAGATCACCAGCGTCTCCCCCTCGTTGGGGATGGGAGCCGGCATCCGCGTGTTCCGGGGCCATCGCGATGGCTTTGTCAGCACCAACGATCTCAGCCCAGCTGGGCTGTTACGGGCCCTGGAACAGGCCCTGGCGATGCTGGGTCTGGAGAGCAGCGTCGCTGCTCCGCTCAGCGGTTTCGACGGCCTGCCGGCCCTGCGTGACCACGGCACCGCCAAGGCCGACTGGCTGAATCGCTGCCCCAGCCTGGCGGACGCCTCCGGTCGGCTGCTCCAAGGCACCGCCCTGCTCGACCGCCATGGCTCCCACCTCCAGGCCCGCCGTGCCAGCTATTCCCGTAGCTGGCAGGAAGTTCTGGTGGTGGCCAGCGACGGCACCCACTGTCGCGACATCCGCCTGCACCAGACCGTGGGCCTCTCGGTGATCGCCGCCGATGGGGATCACCGAGCCAGTCTGAGCCGGCGTTACGGCACCACCGACAACCCTGACGACCTGCGCGACTGGGACAGCGACGCCGCCGCCCGCGATCTGGGCGACAGCGCGGCGACGATGCTGCGCGCCGAGTTTGTGGAGGCGGGGCAGTATCCGGTGGTGCTGGCCAATCGTTTCGGGGGAGTGATCTTTCACGAAGCCTGCGGCCACCTGCTCGAAACCACCCAGGTGGAGCGGGGCACCACACCCTTCGCCGACAAGGTGGGTGAACCGATCGCCCACTCGGCGGTCACCGCCATCGATGAAGGGCTCACCGGCGGCGCCTTCGGCTCCCTGGCCATGGACGACGAGGGCATGGAGCCCCAGCGGAGTGTGCTGATCGAGAACGGCATCCTTCGCCGTTTCCTCAGCGACCGAGCCGGTGAGCTTCGCACCGGCCACGCCCGTACCGGCAGCGGCCGCCGCCAGAGCCACGCCTTCGCCGCCGCCAGCCGCATGCGCAACACCTACATCGCCCCCGGCCCCCACACTCCGGCGGATCTGATCGCCTCAATCGAACGCGGTCTCTACTGCAAGACCATGGGCGGCGGCAGTGTCGGTCCCACTGGTCAGTTCAACTTCGCGGTGGAGGAGGGGTATCAGATCGAGAACGGCCGCCTCACCAAGCCCGTCAAGGGAGCCACCCTGATCGGCGAGGCCAAGGAGGTGATGCCGCGAATCTCGATGTGTGCCGATGACCTTGACCTGGCCGCCGGGTTCTGTGGCTCGGTCAGCGGCAGCATCTACGTGACCGTGGGCCAACCCCACATCAAGGTGGATGCGATCACCGTGGGGGGGCGCTGAGATGACCCAGCCATCGACAGGGACCGCAGGCCTGGATGCCAACGCCCTGCGGGACCGACTGAGCAGCCTCGCAGCCGGCGCTGGAATCCAGCAGTGGGATCTTGGCGCCGCCTGCAGCAGCGACAGTTCGGTGCAGGTTGACCGCGGCGAACCCAAGCAGCTCAAGGGGGCCCAGCGCAGTGCGATCACGGTGCGGGTCTGGAACAGCGATCAACGGATCGGCATCACCAGCACCTCCGATCTTTCGGATGCCGGTCTGGCCCGTGCCCTGGAGGGCGCCCAAGCGGCCAGCGCCTTCGGCAATCCGAACGAAACTCCGGCCTTCTCACCCCTGGCCCAGGCCCCGCTGCCGACACTGGACCAACCCCGACGCGAACCGCTCGGCATCCTCTCCCTCCTGGCCACCCTCAAGGAGGCGGAGGCCGACCTGCTCAGCCGCCATCCGGCGATCGCAACCGTTCCTTACAACGGCCTGGCCGAGCGCAGCAGCGATCGCCTCTACCTCAACAGCGAGGGTGCCTGTCGCCAGCAGAGCCTGACCACCGCCAGCCTCTACCTCTATGCCCGCGCCGAGGAAGCGGGTCGCAAACCCCGCAGCAGCGGTGCCGTGCGCCTGGCCTATGGCGCCGCCGATCTCGACGTGGCGGGGTGCGTCGCGGAGGCGGCCGAGCGCACGATCGCCCATCTGAACTACGGACCCATTCCCACCGGTCACTACACCTGTGTGTTCAGTCCCGAGGCCTTCCTTGACCTGATCGGCGCCTTCAGCAGCCTGTTCAATGCCCGCGCCGTGCTCGATGGCATCAGCCTCAGCACCAGGGAGTCCCTGGGGAGCCAGCTGGCGGTGCCCTTTCTCTCGATTCACGACAACGGCCTGCATCCGGCCAACATCGGCGCGGCGGCCTTCGATGGCGAAGGCACCCCGACCCGTCGCCTCGCCTTGGTGGAAGGCGGCACCCTGCAGCACTTTCTGCATTCGGAGGCCACCGCCCGCGCCTTCGGGGTGGAGCCCACCGGCCATGCCGGCATGGGCGCCAAAGTGTCGGTCAGCCCTGACTGGTTCGAGGTCAGCGCCACCCCCGGCAGCAGCGGCGGTGCGACCGGCCTCGACCGCTTTGCCCCCGGCGCCCCCGGCCATGACCGGCGTGATGGAAGCAGCGGGGCGGGGCTGGTGGTGATCGATTCCCTGTCGGCCCTGCATGCCGGCGTCAAGGCCAGCCAGGGCTCCTTCTCCCTGCCCTTCGATGGCTGGTGGATTCAGGACGGTGAACAGCGCTCGATCGAGGCGGCCACCGTGGCTGGCGACATCCGCCAGCTGCTCCGTTCCCTCGTGGGTTTCGAGGGAGCCGCCAAGATCACTCCGGCTGGTCTCTGCCCCTGGGTCTGGGTGGAGGATCTGGCGGTCACCGGCGACGCCTGAACGCTCCGCTGCCCTGCGGGCCCGAGTCCCGCGCCGCCCTGCTCTCAAGCAGCCGGTTCGATGGGCAGCGGCCCGGCTGAGGACAGCGATCCCTTCGACGCGATCTGAACACTGCAGCCATGCGCATCCTTTTCTGGGGCACCCCGGCCTATGCCCTGCCCAGCCTCCAGGCCCTGGAAGCCGCAGGACATGAGCTGGTGGGAGTGGTGAGCCAACCGGATCGGCGCCGCGGCCGGGGCTCAGCCCTGCAACCCTCGCCGATCAAAGCCCGGGCCCTCGAGCTGGGACTTCCGGTGTTCACCCCGGAGCGCATCCGCCGTGAGCTGGCCGTCCAGGAGGCCCTGGCGGCGCTGCAGCCTGATCTGTCGGTGGTGGTGGCCTTCGGCCAGATCCTCCCCGCCGCGGTTCTGCAACAGCCTCCCCTGGGCTGCTGGAACGCCCATGGTTCGCTGCTGCCCCGCTGGCGGGGCGCCGCGCCGATCCAGTGGTGCCTGCTGGAGGGGGACCCCCGGACAGGGGTGGGGATCATGGCGATGGAGGAAGGCCTCGACACCGGTCCCGTGCTGCTGGAGGAGAGCCTGGCGGTGGGCCTGTGCGAGAACGCCAGCCAGCTGGGCTCCCGGCTGGCGGAACTCAGCGCCAGGCTGCTGCCGGAAGCCCTGGTCAGGATCGCCGCCGTCGGGGCGGGGCCTGAACCGGATCGACTCGGGCGTCTGGGGGTGCGGCCCCAGGGAACCGAGGGCATCAGCCACGCCCGCCCCCTGCTCAAGGCCGACTACCGAATCGACTGGAACGCGAACGCCCTGGCCATTCATCGGCGCATCATGGGCCTGCACCCTGGTGCCTGGTGCCAGCACCGGGGACTGCGGCTGCGGCTGCTGGCGAGCGAACCGCTGGTGGAACGGTTGCGCGACCAGCTCAGCCCGGAAGCCGCCCAACTGGCCGAGCGCTGGGGTGGGACCCAGCCGGCCGCTGCAGGCACCGTGCTGGCCCTGGAGGAGGGTGTGGGGGTGGTGGTGGCGACTGGAGGCTGCCCGCTGCTGCTGCGGGAGGCGCAGCTGGAGGGTCGCCGGGCAGCTGGAGGCCAAGCGCTGCTACAACAACTGGCTCTGAAATCAGGAGAAAATATGGAGGCTTAGGAGCAGAAAACCTGTGCCGCAGGCGAACAGCTTCTGATATTGAGTTGTGTGATGTGTTCACACACCAACAGGCCATTCTCTTCCGCTTGCCTTAGACAGGGAAAAGTCTGGGAATCAGAACCATGGGCAGCGGCCTTTCCTTCGTCAACGCCACTGGTTCCGGTTGTGTGATCTACCGCGAAACCTCGGGCCGATACGTGGTCAGCCATGTGGAGTCGCCTCAGCATCG
This sequence comes from Cyanobium sp., assembly GCA_044360135.1. Lineage (GTDB taxonomy): Bacteria > Cyanobacteriota > Cyanobacteriia > PCC-6307 > Cyanobiaceae > Cyanobium. The sequence continues at coordinate 20,893 of JBIKKX010000008.1, read as the reverse complement.
GCTCCATGCCGCCACCTTGGCCGGTGCCTATGCCCTGTGTCAGGGCTGGGAGCACCGCTTGCGGAAGAGGGGCGCCATGGCGACGCCCGCATCCTGAGCGAACCGACGGCGGCAGAGTGCCGCGGCGGCCTCAACTGATCGACACCGTGCTCTGGGGCTGACGGCGATGGAGTTCGTGCAGCCCCTCAAGCTGGTTGTGCACCGCAACCAGCTGGTCACGGATGTGACGGCTGTTGTCGATTTTTTCGAGTGAGAGCAGCATGGTCTCGATCTGAGCCTTGCAGGCGATCAGCACGCGACATTCTGGGGAGCCTGGTTCGTAGAGCATGGTCTGGGTCTGGATCTGCCCAGTTCAGGCGATGCCGCCCAGGGGAACTGTCAAAACCGATGCCGTTCCAGGTTCGGGTCGAGCCAGCGCCCATGGCGAGCCAGGGCTGGGGGATCAGGATCGGGCCGTGCGACGTCTCAGGACCGTTGCCCCCGGGACCTTGGCCCAGGGACCTTGACGCTGGAACCTCGGCGCTTGAACCTTGGCCCCGGGGCCTTCCCCCCGCACCAGGGGGTTGGGAGCCCTGACGGCCTGCTGGCTTGGGACCAGGCCGGCGTCAGGATCGTCGGCGCGGCCTGTCGCGCCGCTGGCCGGTGGCCCCTGCCGCCGAGCCGGGTCCGCCGCCGCGGCCAACCTGGCCACGGCCCTGGGCCCTGTCCCCCTGGCCCCGTCCACCCTGGCGACCTCGGCCGCCGCTGAGATCCAGGGGCGGCGCGCTCAGCACCGTGGGTTCGAAGCCGGGCACCTCCTGGCGCGGCAGTGGCGAGCCGACCAGCCGCTCGATCGCCCGCAGCAGCTCATGCTCCTCCGCCGCCACCAGGGAAATGGCGTGACCCTTCTCACCGGCACGGCCGGTGCGGCCGATGCGGTGCACATAATCCTCGGCCACATTCGGCAGATCCAGATTCACCACATGCGGCAACTGCTGGATGTCGATGCCGCGGGCGGCGATGTCGGTGGCCACCAACACCCGCACCTCGCCACTCTTGAAGCCGGCGAGCGCCCGGGTCCGGGCCCCCTGACTCTTGTTGCCGTGGATTGCGGCGGCGGAGAGTCCCTCATGGTCGAGGCGCTCGGCCACCTTGTTGGCGCCGTGCTTGGTGCGGGAAAACACGAGCACCTGGCGCCAGTCGTTGCTTCGGATCAGGTGGGAGAGCAGCTCGCCCTTGCGCGCCATGTCGCAGGGGTGCAGGATCTGTTCCACCAGCGGTGCCGCCTGGTTTTCCGGGGTGGCCTGGAGTTGCACGGGCTGATGCAGCAGCCCCGTGGCCAGGCGACGGATCTCCAGGGAAAAGGTGGCCGAGAACAGCAGGTTCTGGCGCCGTTCCGGCAGCAGGGCAAGGATGCGACGGATGTCGCGGATGAAGCCCATGTCGAGCATGCGATCGGCTTCATCCAGCACCAGGATCTCCACCTTCCCCAGCCGCACCGCCCCCTGTTGCTGCAGATCCATCAGCCGTCCGGGGGTGGCCACCAGCACATCGATGCCCTGACGCAGGCGGGCGATCTGGGGATTGGGGCTGACCCCCCCGAAGATCACGGCGGAACGGAGGTCGAGATAGCGGCCGTAGGCCACCACGCTCTCCCCCACCTGAGCGGCCAGCTCACGGGTGGGCGTGAGCACCAGAGCCCTCACCTCACCGGAGCGGGCTGGGGGGCCATGGCGCAGACGCTCCAGCAGGGGCAGGGTGAAACCGGCGGTCTTTCCGGTGCCGGTCTGGGCGGCGGCCATCACATCGTGACCGTCGAGCACGGCGGGAATGCACTGGCGCTGGATCGGTGAGGGCGTGCGATACCCCTTGGCGGCGACCGCCTTGAGCAGGGGCTCGGAAAGGCCGAGGCTTGCAAATTCGACCGCCAGGGAGGCCGCCGGAGCCGTGAGGCCGGCAGCCGCCTCGGGCGTGCTGGTGGCCCGCTGCTCGACTCGACGCTGCGGCGGGGGATCCCCAGCACTGCCGCTGTTGCCACTGGCCCGTCCCCCGGTGGAGATCCCGACCGAGGCAGGGGCGGCCGAGCCGGGCTGGGCTGAGGAGCGGCGACGGGGCTGGGGAGCGGAGGCGGCGGAAGCGGGGGAAGCGATCGGGCTCAAGGGCGCGGACTCCCACCCTAGGCAGCGGCTCAGCGCCCATCCCCCTCCACCGGGCCGCCATCCCGGGGCCGGTAGGCACTGCAGCGCTCGCAGGGCCCCTCCGGGAGCACCGCACAGCGCAACAGGGGGGAAAGGGCGTTGAATCGGCAGCCTGGATCGCCGATCACCCAGCCGTGGCGAAAGGGTCTGGCATCGGCGGGTCGTTCCTGGACCTTCACATCCAGGGCCACGGCGCAGAGCTGATAACGACCGTTGCGCAGGCTGTAGCGATGGGAGCGCTGCAGCACCAGGTAGCTGCGACCTTCGACCACGAACCAGCGGCCCGGCTGGGGCAGGGCGTTGGGATCCTCAAGCTCCAGCTGGGCATAGCTGGCCTTGCTGAGGGGATCGCGCAGCTCCACGCGCATCAGCGGCCTCCGCCGCCGGCCGCTTCGGGCGACACCTCGGAGCTGCTGCGACGGCGCGAGAAGCCCCAAGCGAACAGGGCGCCCACGACTAGCAGCATCGACCATTCGGGCACCTGCAGCTGGGGAAGCAGCAGGCGAACCAGCAGCCGCAGGCCCACCAACCCCACCGCCAGATAGCCGGCGGTCTCGAGATGGACGAAAACATCAAGCCAGCGGATGAACAGGCCAGCGGTGAGCCGCAACGCCAGCACTCCGATCACGCCACCGGCCATCACCAGGGGCAGCCGGTCGGTGACGGCCACGGCCGCCGCCACACTGTCGAGGGAGAAGGCCAGATCGGTGAGGCCGAGGGTGAGGACCACCGGCAGCAGGGCCGTGGCCTGCGCTGCGGCGGCCTCCGATCCCTCCGTGCCAGCGCCGTCGTCCTGGTCGGCCTGGCGACCCAGCAGCTGGGAGCCGCACAGCCAGAGCAGGTAGGTGGCCGCCAGGAGCTGCAGGGGCCAGAAGCGCAGCACCCAGCGGGCCGCCAGGATCAGGCCGAGGCGCAGCACCAGGGCCAGGCCGAGGGCCAGGTTGAGCGCCTGGCCCTGGCGCACCGGATCGTGGAGCCGGCGGGAGATCGCCGCCAGGGCGATGGCGTTGTCGGCCGAGAGCACTGCCTCGAGGGCCACCAGCAGGGGCAGCAGCAGCAGGACTTCTCCCCACTGGTCAGCCCCCTGGACCAGGGTGGTCAATGAAGGGAGTGACTCCGCTTCCATAGGTTCGGGGGGCGCGGGATCCGGCCCTCACGGTGGGAGCGGCGTCGGAGTTTGGGCCTATGCACTCTAGTTAGGGTCAGGTTGCGCTCCGTGGCTGGATCGATGCAGTTCGAGGTGCGGCTGGTGCACGCCGAGGCCGGCCGCCGGGTGGTGGAGGTGCGGGCGATCCAGGCCGGTCAGGTTCTGGGCAGTGCCCTCGGGGAGGCCGACCATGCCGAAGCGGCCGAGGACCGGGCCCTGGCACGGCTGCGTCAGCGCCTGGGCGCGGATCTCCCCCCCCCGGCCGATCCAGCCGCCGCCCCAGGACCGGTGTCCCTGCCCGCAGGGCTGTTGAAAGCGGGACCGTCCGCCGCCCTCAGCTCCAGAGCTCCCACTGGGGCCAGCGCCCTCGCCGGGCCTGCCGGGGTGAGTGCCGCTGAAGGCACCGCCGGTTTCGGCGAAGGGGTGGATCCGCGCCGGGAGCCCCTGGCAGCTCCCGGGCAGGCCCGCCCGGCGCTGGTCCAGGACGATCGAGGAGCTGTTGCCGCTCCAGGCCCACGCCCGGATCCAGGTTCAGGGCCAGGTCGCGCCGAAGCTTCCGATCCGGGATCAGCCCAGAAGCCTGGGCCCGCTCCAGGCCCCGCCGGCGAGCCTGGCGCCGGCGCGAGGGTTGTTGGTGGCCCAGGGCCCGCTCGATCCGCTTCGACCATCCCGGCGGCGGATGCTGAGGGCGCCGCCGCCGGGGAGCGGGCCTCCGGGGCAGGGAGCGTGCGGCCCGGCGATGCCGGCAGCAGCTCCGAACCCCAGCTCTGGCCGCAGGGGGATCGCTCCGATGACCCCGACGACTGGAGCGCCGAACTCGCCCGGCTGGATCTGTCGCTGCGGCGGATCGGCTGGAGCCGTGAGCAGGAGGCCGATTACCTGCGGCGAGCCTTCGGCCACCCCAGCCGCTCGCGGATCACCAGCTACAGCGATCTGCAGGCCTACCTGCGGATGCTCGACAACCTCCAGGCTGGAGCAGATCCGCTGCTGGCTACCGTGCCGCTGCGGCGGCGGGATCTGATGGCGCAGAGCGAGTCCCTGCTGCTCCAGCTCGGCTGGGATGAGGCGCGGGCTCGCCGCTTCAGCGCCGACCATCTGGACGGCCGCAGCCGTCAGCAGCTGAATGACGAGCAACTGCTGCAGTGCAACCTGCTTCTCGAAGCGGAGCTGATCGCCGCGTCCGAAGCCAAGCCCGATCCGCTCTCAGCCCCCAGCTGAATGGAATGGGGGCTCCGATCACCGTCCCGGCGGTTGGGGATGGCACGATCGGCCATGGGCAGCGCAGGGGCTTCGCCGCAGGGCCTCTCAGTACGATGGCACTGACACCACAACGATTCCGCATCCTGCGATGGGTACCAGCGCCACTCCCCTGCGTATCGGCATCAATGGCTTCGGCCGCATCGGCCGCCTCGTGTTCCGCCGGGCGGTGACGATGCCGGAGATTGAAGTGGTGGCGATCAACGATCTGATCGATGTCGACTATATCGCCTACATGCTCTGCCACGATTCCACCCATGGCCGCTTCCAAGGATCGGTGGCTGTGGAGAACGGCCAATTGATTGTCAATGGCCGGGCGATCCGGATCAGCGCTGAGCGCAACCCATCTGATCTTCGCTGGGGTGATGTCGGCGCCGATACGGTGCTCGAATCGACAGGCTTTTTCCTCACCGATGACAGCGCTCGTCAGCACATCCAAGCCGGCGCCCGCAAAGTGGTGATCTCCGCCCCCTCCAAGGACGATACGCCGATGTTCGTGATGGGCGTCAACCACAGCAGCTATGCGGGTCAGGACATCGTCTCCAACGCCTCCTGCACCACCAACTGCCTGGCGCCGATGGCCAAGGTGATTCATGACAACTTCGGCATTGCCAGCGGCCTGATGACCACCGTGCATGCCACCACTGCCACCCAGAAAACCGTGGATGGCCCTTCGGTGAAGGACTGGCGTGGCGGGCGCGGTGCAGCCCAGAACATTATTCCCTCGTCCACCGGTGCCGCCAAGGCGGTGGGAAAGGTAATCCCTGCCCTCAACGGCAAGCTCACCGGCATGGCCTTCCGGGTGCCGACCCCCGATGTGTCGGTGGTGGACCTGACCGTCAATCTCGAGACAGCCACCAGCTATGAAGCCGTCAAGGCGGCGATGAAAGCCGCCGCCGAGGGGCCGATGCAGGGCATTCTCGGTTACACCGAAGCTGAGGTTGTCTCCACAGACTTTCTGGGTGAATCCTGCACCTCCATTTTTGATGCCGGGGCCGGCATCGCCCTCACCGACACCTTCATGAAACTGGTGGCCTGGTATGACAACGAGTGGGGCTACTCCTGCAAATGCGTTGATCTGATCCGCCACATCAACACGCCGCTCCAAGGCTGAGCGGCTCAGCCACTGCCACCCGAGCGGCTCAGCCGCTCAGGCGGCAGTGGCGCCGCACCAGGGCATCCCCCAGGTCCAGGTCGTCCTGATTGGCGTAGGCCTCCGCCTCCAGCACCCTTTCCAGGGGTGAGGCGCCGGCGTAAATGGGACTGGCGAGCTCCTGCGCCTTCGCCGCCGACAGCTGCCGCGCCATCCCCAGGGGGACCGGCGCAGCCCGCAGTCCCCCGCCCCGACAGCTCTGGGCCACGTGGATGGCTTCGTGGTTCAGAACCCGGGCGAAATCCAGGGATCCCTTCTCGGGCACGCTCGCTTCGATCCGCAGGGTGCGGCGGGCCGGATCCCATTCGGCGGCGGCACCGCGCTTGTGGGGCTGGCTCAGCACCAGTTCCACCCCGGCGGCCTGCAGGGTGCGCAGCAGACGGACGACCGACTCACGCTCCGCTTCGAAGGTTCTGGGGGTCTCGATCCGACTCTTCAATTCGGCGATGCTCAGCTGGGGTTCGCCTGGGCGTCGCCGGTAGCGGTAACGGGTGCTGCCATCCGGCAGGTAGTCCACGCTGGGTTCCCACTGGCGATCCCCTTCGGCCAGACGGTCGAGCAGATCGCCGCGCAACAGGGTCAGCGGCTGGCGTTCGGGGTCCGGTGGCGGAGCGAAGCGCTCCAGCGTCGCCAGCGACAGCAGCGGCGGGCGCACCGCCAGGGAGGCGGCGCCCTGGAGCAGGTCGGGCACGGCGGCGCCCAGCACCGCCGCCGCCGCCACGAGCAGGGCCAGGGCCTGCAGGCGATGGTGACGCCGGGGTTCCAGGGAACGGCCGCAGCGGGGGCAGAACGGGGGACCCTCGCGCCCCACGCGAGAGCGGCGACCCCGGCAAAGGGAACAACGGGGGCGGACCACGAATTCGGGCGTCGCTGCCTCCAGCATGGTGACCTGATCGGGCCTCTGGGTCGAACCAGGCGGTGCTGGTTCCTTGCCGCGGGGCCGGGTTGCGATCCGGGTCAGCCGCACCAGCGGCCCTGCCCTTGCGAAGATCGCGATCCCGGTGCCCGATCCCATGCCCCTCTCCCCCCTGGTGCGCCAGCTGCAGCAGGTGCCCCTCAGCCGGGAGGTGCTGGCCCGCTGTGAGCGGCCCGAGCGGCTGCGCCTGGCCGGAGCGGGCCGGGCCGGACGGGCCCTGATCAGCAGTGCCCTGGCGGGGCTGGCCGAGGCGCCGTTGCTGGTGGTGGTTCCAACCCTGGAGGAGGCGGGGCGCTGGGCCGCGTTGCTGGAGCTGATGGGCTGGGACAGCTGCCAGCTTTACCCCACCAGCGAGGGCTCCCCCTACGAACCCTTCGACCCCACCAGCGAGATCACCTGGGGGCAGCTCCAGGTGCTGGCCGAGCTGCTCGATCCAGAGGCCGGCGGTCGCCGGATGGCGATCGTGGCCACCGAGAGGGCCCTCCAACCCCACCTGCCCCCGCCGGCGGAGCTGGCCGCCCAGTGCCTCACCCTGCGACGCGGCGATCCGATCGATCTCGAGGAGCTGGCCGCCACCCTGGCCCGGCTCGGCTACAGCCGCGTGCCCACGATCGAGCAGGAGGGCACCTGGAGCCGGCGCGGCGACATCATCGATCTGTATCCAGTCAGTGCCGAGCTGCCGGTGCGCCTGGAGCTGTTCGGCGATGAGCTGGAGAAGCTGCGGGAATTTGATCCGGCCAGCCAGCGCTCCCTCGATCCGATCGAGCGCGTCAGGCTCACCCCCACCAGCCACGCCCCGCTGATCGCCGAGGCCCTGCGCCAGACGATGCCCGACGGACTGGAGCGGCTGCTCAGCCCTGAGGCCCTGGAGCAGCTGCTGGAGGGGGGAACCCCCGAGGGGATGCGTCGCCTGCTGGGCCTGGCCTGGGACGAACCGGCCTCCCTGCTCGACTACCTGCCCGCCACCACCCTGGTGGCCCTGGAGGAGCGGCGCCACTGCCTGGTGCACGGCCAGCAGTGGGCAGACCACGCGGCCAGCCACCACCGCGAGCTGCTGCAGATGCTCGGCCAGGAGCGTGCGGACGCGGCAGCGGACAGCGCGGCCGATCCGGATTCACTGCTGCCCCCCAGCCTGCATCGCGCGCCGGCCGAGGCCTTGGCAGGCCTGGCGGCCTTCCGGGGCTTCGACCTGGCCGAACTGCAGGAGAGCGACCGTCACCCCAACAGCTTCGATCTGGCCAGCCGCGCCGTACCGGCCCACCCCAACGCCTTCGGCCGCCTGGCATCCCTGGTCAAGGGATACCAGACCGAAGGCGCCCGGGTCTGGCTGGTGTCGGCCCAGCCCAGCCGGGCCGTGGCGCTGCTGGAGGAGCACGACTGCATCGCCCGCTTCGTTCCCAACCCGCAGGACACTCCGGCGATCGAGCGGCTGGTGGGCCAGAACACGCCGGTGGCGCTCAAGAGTCGCGGCACCGCTGAGCTGGAGGGGCTGCAGCTGCCCGCCTGGAAGCTGGTGCTGCTGACCGACCGGGAGTTCTTCGGCCAGCACAGCCTGGCGGCCACGGGCTATGTGCGCCGTCGCCGCCGGGCCGCCAGCCGCACGGTGGATCCGCTGCGGATGGTGCCGGGCGACTTCGTGGTGCACCGCAACCACGGCATCGGCCGCTTCCTCAAGCTCGAGAAGCTGGCGATCAGCGGTGAATCGCGCGACTACCTGGTGGTGCAGTACGCCGATGGCCTGCTGCGGGTGGCGGCGGACCAGCTGGGCAGCCTGGGCCGGTACCGGGCCAGCGGGGAAAAACCACCGGAATTGAGCCGCATGGGCGGCAGCGCCTGGACCAAAGCCAAGGAGCGGGCCCGCAAGGCGGTGTCCAGGGTGGCCCTTGATCTGGTCAAGCTCTATGCGGAGCGTCACAAGGCAGCGGGCTTTGCCTTTCCCCCCGATGGCCCCTGGCAGAGCGAGCTGGAGGATTCCTTTCCCTATGAACCCACCCCCGATCAGGTGCGGGCGATCGCGGAGGTGAAGCGCGACATGGAAAAGCCCCAGCCGATGGACCGGTTGGTTTGCGGCGATGTGGGCTTCGGCAAGACCGAGGTGGCGATCCGCGCCATCTTCAAGGCGGTGACCGCCGGCAAGCAGGTGGCCCTGCTGGCGCCCACCACGGTGCTGGCCCAGCAGCACTGGCGCACCCTGAGCGAGCGGTTCGCGCCCTACCCGCTCAAGGTGGCGCTGCTCAACCGCTTCCGCACCGCCGTTGAGCGCCGCACCATCCTCGATGGGCTGGCGGCCGGCGCTGTCGATGTGGTGGTGGGCACCCACCAGCTGCTCGGCAAGGGCACCGGCTTCAAGCAGCTGGGGCTGCTGGTGGTGGATGAAGAGCAGCGTTTCGGTGTGAACCAGAAGGAAAAGATCAAAGCCCTGCGCAAGGACGTGGATGTGCTCACCCTCAGCGCCACGCCGATCCCCCGCACCCTCTACATGAGCCTCTCGGGTGTGCGGGAGATGAGCCTGATCACCACACCACCGCCCCTGCGCCGGCCGATCAAGACCCATCTGGCGGCCCGCGATGAGGAGGCGGTGCGCAGCGCCATCCGCCAGGAGATCGACCGGGGCGGCCAGGTGTTTTATGTGGTGCCGAGGGTCGAGGGGATCGAGGAGGTGGCGGCCCAGCTGCGGGCGATGCTGCCGGAGCTGAAGCTGCTGGTGGCCCACGGCCAGATGGCGGAGGGGGAGCTGGAAAGCGCGATGGTGGCCTTCAATGCCGGCGAGGCGGATCTGATGCTCTGCACCACGATCATCGAAAGCGGCCTCGACATCCCCCGGGTCAACACGATCCTGGTGGAGGACGCCCAGAAGTTCGGCCTGGCCCAGCTGTATCAGCTCCGGGGCCGGGTGGGCCGCAGCGGCATCCAGGCCCACGCCTGGCTGTTTTTCCCGGGCGATGCGTCGCTGAGCGAGGCTGCGCGGCAACGGCTGCGGGCGATCCAGGAATTTGCCCAGCTGGGCAGCGGCTACCAGCTGGCCATGCGCGACATGGAGATCCGGGGTGTGGGCAATCTGCTGGGGGTGGAGCAGAGCGGCCAGATGGAGGCGATCGGCTTCGATCTCTATATGGAAATGCTGCAGGAATGCCTGGCGGAGATCCAAGGGCAGGACATCCCGGCGGTGGATGACACCCAGATCGATCTGCCGCTCACCGCCTTCATCCCGGCGGACTGGATTCCGGAGAACGAGGAGAAGATGGCCGCCTATCGGGCCGCCGCCGATTGCGCCAGCAAGGAGGCTCTGGTGGAGCTGGCCGCCGCCTGGACGGACCGTTACGGGCCGATTCCAGCGCCGGTGCAGAGCCTGCTGCAGCTGCTGGAGCTCAAGCAGCTGGCGAAGCGCTGCGGCTTTTCCAGGATCCGGCCGGAGAAACCGAATGTGGTGCTGGAGACGCCGATGGAGGAACCCGCTTTCCGCTTGCTGCGCCAGGGCCTGCCCCAGCACCTGCATGGCCGCTTCGTGTATCAGGCGGCCAGCGGCAGCACCGCCCGGGTGATGGCGCGGGGTCTGGGCGCACTCAGCCCGGCGCAGCAGGTGGAGCAGCTGATGGCCTGGCTGGCGGCGATGGCGGCCCGGTTGCCCGGGGTCGATGGCCCCAGCGAGACGGAAGCGCAGCGCGAACGGGAGGCCCGTGATGCGGCGGTGCTGACGGCATGAGCAGCCCCTTGCAGCCGCAACATAACTTCGTTAAGATCATGAGAAGACTTGTAAAGCTTCTTCATGGCGGGCTCCCTCGGTGATGTGATCGCATACGGCTCGACCGGCTCCCTGGCTCCGTGGCTCAGTTCGGCCGCCTGCCTGGTGGGGCTGGGCCTCTACGCCCTGCTCACCAGCAAGCCCTCCAACGATGACGACGACTCCTCCCCCGGTGGCGGCCTGATGCAACCGGTGGCCTGAGGCCAGCAGGCTTCGCCTGCAGCTCGACAGCCTCACTTCAGGACAACGCCGAGCTAGCGGTCTTGATTTGGATTTCCCTAATTCGATTGTTCTACCAGCTCTGCCGCTGGCCCCCCGCCTCCCGGTTGCCAAGCTGCTCAGCCCGCCAGGCCGCCGGCACCAGCACCAGAAACAGCCCCCACCACAGCACCACCGCCACAGCAACGGGCAGGCTGATCCACCAGCGATGCAGCAGCCACCAGCTGCCGCCCACCACCAGCACACCGGTGCTGACGATCGACCAGGGCTGACACCATCCGGGCTTATGGGCCCAGAAGCTCAGCCCTTCAGAACTAGGATCCTGCTCAGGGGGCACCGACGGCAGCCTTCACATTGGGACTGGCCGGCTCGAACACGCGCTGCAGGGTGGTGGCGGTGCGGATGCTCTTGACCAAGGTGCCCTCGGCGACACGGTACTGAGGATCCTTGCGGGTGCCCAGATCCTCGAGGGTGAGTCCCTTGGCCTCCTGCTCGCTCAGCTTGGCCGGCACATCGGGGCGGATGCCGCGGTGGTGGATGTCGTGGTTGGCAGGGGTGAGGTATTTGGCGATGGTCACGGTCATGCCGGAACCATCGGAGAGCCCGCGCACCGATTGCACCAGCCCCTTGCCGAAGGTCTTCTGACCCACCAGCACGGCGCGGTTGTTTTCCTGCAGGGCACCGGAAAGAATCTCGCTGGCGCTGGCCGAACCCTCGTTGACGAGGACCACCAGGGGCTTACCCGTGAGGGCGCGGCCGTTGGCGCGGCGCACATCCTGGATGCCGTCGCGGGTCTTGGTGGAAACGATCACCCCCTCATTGAGCCATTGGCGGGCGATCTCAACGCTGGCCACCAGCAGGCCACCGGGATTGCTGCGCAGGTCAAGGACATAGCCCTCCACGCCGCCGCCCTCGAGTTCGCGGATGGCCGCCCGCATGTCGCTGGCGGCGTTGGCGTTGAACTGCTTGAGGCGGATATAGCCGATCTTGGTTCCCTCGGGGGTGCTGTTGATCTGATGCTCAACGGCATGGAGCTCGATCAGCTCTCGGGTCAGTGGCAGCTGAATGATTTCGCCCTTGCGCCGCAGGGTGAGGGTGATGGGGGTGCCGACCTTGCCGCGAATCAACTTGACCGCATCCTCGGTGGTCATGCCCTTGGTGGATTTGCCATCGATGGCGGTGATCACATCCTTGGGCTGCACGCCTGCTCGGGAGGCGGGGGAGCCGGCGATCGGGGAGATCACCACTAGCTCCTTGCTGTCCTTGTCGAGGGTCAGTTGGATGCCGACACCGGAGAGCTCACCGGAGGTGTCGATCTGCATCTCCTTGAACTCCCGCGGATCGAGGAAGCGGGTGTAGGGATCATCGAGCGTGCCCAACATGCCGCGAATGGCGGAGTAGGCGTCCTTGGGGGAGTCGTAGCTCTTGGCGAGCAGATCGCGGCGCAGTTTGCGCCAGCGCTCAGGGTTGTACTTGCCGGTGGTATCGAGATAGTCGCGGAAGACGATCTGCCAGGCCTGGTCCATCACCTCCTTCGGGCTGTCGGTGATCGCCAGGCTGCCGCCCGGCAGCAGCACCATCTCCCGTGCCATCACCGCGGTGGCAGCACAGGCCCCAAGTCCGAGAAGCACCACGAAGGTGGTGCGACCGCTGCGCATGGGACGACTCTCCGCAAAGGGTTGAAACTGCCTTCAAGGTAGCGCCGCCACCAGCCTCCATCGCGGCGCTCAGGGGTCAACCCAGCGGCCGTCCTCCTGGATCAGGGCGATCAGGGCCTCCACCCCTTCGGCTTCAGGCACCCGCCGGATTTCGTCGCGACCGCGGTACAGGGAGATGGTGCCGGGTGTCTTGCCGACGTAGCCGTAGTCGGCATCGGCCATCTCGCCGGGTCCATTGACGATGCAGCCCATCACGGCGATGTCGAGGCCGGTGAGATGCGCTGTAGCGCTGCGGACCTTCTGCAGCACCTCCTCCAGGTTGAACAGGGTGCGCCCGCAGCTGGGGCAGGCCACGTATTCCACCATCGTTTTGCGCAGCCCCAGGGCCTGCAGGATCGAGTAGCAGACCGGGATTTCCTTCTCCGGCGCCTCGGTGAGCGAGACGCGGATCGTGTCGCCGATGCCTTCGGCCAGCAGCGGCGCGATGCCGGCGGTGCTCTTGATGCGGCCGTAGTCGCCGTCGCCCGCCTCGGTGACGCCCAGATGGAGCGGGTAGGGGAATCCCTCCGCATCCATGCGAGAAGCCATCAGCCGGTAGGCGGCCATCATCACGGGCGCCCGCGAGGCCTTCATCGAAACCACGATGTTGTGGAAGTCGAGGCGGTCGCAGAGGCGGATGAATTCCATGGCGCTCTCCACCATCCCCAGGGGGGTGTCGCCGTAGGTGAACAGCATCCGTTCGGCCAGCGAACCGTGGTTCACGCCGATGCGCAGCGCCTTGTCCTGGGCCTTGAGCAGGCTCACCAGGGGTTCGAGGGTCTGCTGGATGCGCTCGCCGATGGCGGCGAATTCCTCGGGGCTGAACTCGCTGCGATTCGGATCGGGCTTATCGAACACGTAAAGGCCCGGGTTGATGCGCACCTTGTCGACGTGCTGGGCCACCTCCAGGGCGATCTTCATGCCGTTGTGGTGCACGTCCGCCACCAGCGGCACGGGTCGGTAGCTGTCTTCCAGCCGTTTGCGGATCTCACCCATCGCCTTGGCATGGGCCAGCGACGGCACGGTGACGCGCACGATCTCGCAGCCGGCCTCATGGAGGCGGCGGATGCCAGCGGTGGCCCCTTCGATGTCGAGGGTGTCCTCATTGATCATCGACTGCACCACCACCGGGTGATGGCAGCCGATCCAGATGTCGCCCACCCGCACCGAACGGGTCGGGCGGCGGCGGATGACGGTGTCGAAGCGGGAATCGTCGGCCAGCGCGGTGGGGGAGCCGTTCCCGGCGGCGGCAGCAGCGTCGGGGCGGGACGGGGCGGCGGTCATCGCGGGGCGCGGAGGCGTGGCCAAAGCCTGTCACAGCGCCCGGGGAACTGGCGAGGGCAGGGCTGGTGGACGCTGTCGCCACGACGCACGCAGACGGGCCGTGGACTTCAGCTGTGCGGTTGAAGCCCCGATGAAGGGGGCTGAAGCCCCGAAAACCCCATCACCACGGCCGGAGGTTGTGGCTTGAGCTGTTGGGCAGCGGCTTCGAGGAAGGCCACCAGGATCGTGATCAGCAGGATGTAGTCCCGAAGGGTGGGATCCACCGGCGGTTCACCGCCACCACCAGCCTTGGAGAGCACCGACTCCAAGGGCGCCCAGAGTGGATTGGCACGGCCATCCTGATAGGCCTGGGCCAGCCGGCCTGCGTGGGCCGGGTCCGCCAGGGAGGCCGAATCACTGGAGTGGGCGAAGGCATTGCGCACGCGACGCAGGGTGTGGAGGGCTCGCTCCACCGGGGTTTCGATCAAGCCGAGGCGATGGGCCAGGCCGATCCGTGCGCCGAAAGATCCGAGCGGGCGATCGGCCTGGAAGAGGGAATCGTTGCGACCAGCCGTTGGCAGCAGCAAGGCCTGCAGCAATCGCTCCAGGGCCGCATCCACCCGGGCGACGCCAACCAATACGGCTCCTCGACCACGCTCCTGGAGCATTTGCAGGGCAATGCGACGGGCGGCGTCGGCAGCGACTGGTTCAGACGCAGCTGGTGTGCGCGCTTGCTCAGACGACGATTGCGGTGGCAGGGGAGAGGCGGCCAAGGGTCACTCCTGGGATGCGAGCTGCAGCAACCGGGCCCTGAGGTCAGCGTGGCTGGCGGTGAGATCCACGGTGGCAAAGCGCAGCCGATGGCCCTGGATCTGGACCGATTCATCCACCTCGGTGTCGATGGCTGGATGGAGCAGCAGACCGGCGGCTGAATCAGCCCAGGGAGCGGCTGGATTGTCCTGCCCTTCCTGGGAGCGGAGGTAGGCGTACAGCTGGTACACATGGCCAGCGCGGAGGGTCTGGTCGCGGTACCAGCCCCGAGCGAAGACATGGGTGAACTTGGTGTCAATCACTAGGCGCTGGGGCCGCTCTCGGTGGTCGATCACGATGTCGGTGCGCATCGAGGGGAACACCTGGGCGATGCCGCTGGTGGTCTCCTCAAGTGGCCAGCTGAGCGGCCTACCGGTGCTCACCACCCACTCGGACTGATTGAGATGGAGGCGGTAGAAGCCGCCGATCGCCTTCTCATAGAGCCGGCGCAGCCAGTGCACACAGCGCAGCGGATCGAGGAGGGCATGGGGGCCGGCTTCTTCTGTGGGGAGCGCCAGATCCATGGCCAGGCGTGCTGCCGCCAGCATCGGCTGGTCGATGGCATCGTGACGGCCGAATCGCTCGTTGGCGATCTGCTGCCGGCTGGGCGGATCTCCGGCGACGCCCTGCAGCCGCAGCCCATGGGCCAGGCCCCGGCAGCGATGGGCCAGCGCCGGCTGGCTCACCAGTCGGGCCACGACCTCAAGCGCAGCTCGAACGAAGCGGTTACGGGGGCTGTCGACCGTGAGCTCCTCGAACCTGCAGGCCACTTGCCCTTTGGAGAGCAGCTGCCGGCGGCTGGTAGTGAGGTGGTCGATGCGACCGCGAACGCGACTGAGTACGGCTTCTCGCTGGCGGAAGGCAGTCGAGAACTGACGCCGCTGACGCTGCTCCACAGCACGGGCCAAGATCTCCGCGACCAGATCGGGAATGTCTTCGGGCAGATCTTCCGCCGCAAGCTGAGCCGGATCGGTGCTCTTGCCGAGATCGGAGGCGTAGAGCATCAGCCACCAGATGTTGCGGACGGGGATGCTCACCACCCCTCCAGCAGCCGGTCCGCCTCCCGATCGGCCACGTCTGGGGCATCAAACCAGTACTCGTGCAGCAGCGGCCGAAGCTCGGTGGTCACGACCTCGGCAAACCAGTCGCGGCTGGAGCGACCTTCCAGGCTCTGGCTGGGGGTGACAGTGCTGTGGCCGATGCGGAAGGCTTTGCCGAGGCGCGTATCGGCTGTGATCGTGCTGTTGAGCTGCTCTAACCGCTGCTCGACGGCGGTGGCAACCGTGGGCTCCATCTGGCGTCTGTTGATGACCCACTGGCGCCAGGGATCACCGAGGCTGGGCTCCAGATCGATGAAGGCGAAACGGCGGCGGAAGGCCATGTCCACCAAGGCCAGGGAGCGATCGGCGATGTTCATGGTGCCGATCACGAAGAGGTTTTCCGGCACATGCACGGGGCGGTGGACGCCGTCGGGATCGGGATAGCAGAGCTGCATCGCCTCACGGGGCGTGCGCTTGCCGGCCTCCAGCAAGGTGAGCAGCTCCCCGAAGATCTGGGCGGGGTTGCCGCGGTTGATCTCCTCGATCACGAGTACATGGCGCTGGGAGGGCGCCGCCAGGGCTGCGTTCACCATCTGCAGCACCACACCGTCGTGCAGCGCAAGGGCTCCATTGCCACTGGGCCTCCAACCGCGGACGAAGTCTTCGTAGGAGAGGTTGGGGTGGAACTGCACGCTGCGCAGCTGGGGCTCCTGGGCGTCGTGGCCAATGAGCGCCTTGCCAAGCCGCCTGGCCAGCCAGGTTTTGCCGGTGCCAGGGGGGCCCTGGAGAATCAGGTTTTTCTTGTCCTGCCAGCGCTGCAGCATGGTGGCCAGACGCTCTTCGCTATGGAAGCAGCCATCGCTGAGGATGTCGGCGATGCCATAGGGGGCGGCTGGGGGGAGTACCTCGATGGGTTCGGGATCCTGAGCAGCGGATTCCTCGGCCGTGGTGATCTCTTCATCGGCTTCGACGTTCTCCGCCGTGCCTGTGCTCGGCGTATAAGTCCAGGCTTCCAGGGAGAGCTCCGGGAAGGAGTGGACAGGGAAGTCGGGCTCCTCAAAGCGCTGGCGCAGGGTGTCGATCAGCTGGAGGAGATCGTTGGCGCTGCAGCGGTTCTTGGGGCCATGCCAACTGAGCGACAAACGGAGCTTCTCGCTGAGGTAGAGGCGAGAGCGTTCATCCAGGCTGAGGAAGCTCCAGGGGCGACACCAGTAGAGCCCGAAGCTGAGGTTCCAGGCGACGCCGTAGAGCTGCATGGCTCCATCAAAGGCTGTCCGGAAGCTGGGCAGGATGCTGTCGTCTTCGCTGTCGGCGAGATCCAGACCCAGCTCAAAGAGCGCCCAGAGTGTATCGATGTGGGAAGGATCACGGTCGCGGTCATAGGGGAAGTACCAGGACTTCTGGTTGTTGAGGACCGGGATCCCTTCGAAGCTCTGCGGAACCGGCTCTTGTACCCCGAGAAAGCCGGCCAGCTCGCGGGCAATCGCCTGACGGTTGCTGTCGCGGATGCCTCGATTGAAGAGACCGAACAAAGTGAAGGGATCAATATCGGCAACGAAGGCTTTGCGTCCATCGCTGAATTGATCGCCTGAGAGCAGGTTCAGACCCTCCACACGGGATTGGGCCTCCTGCAGGAAGCGGATCAGCGGCTGACGATCGTGGCGATGGGTCCGCAGAGCGTCAGCAATCGCCAGATAGAAGCTTGCCCAGCGGAAGCGATGCGGGCTCGTGGACGCATCTCCGAAGCGATCACGCCAGAACGGGCTGTTGCGAAAGCGATTGAGATCCTGGGCTTGATTCTGAAACGTGAAGGCGATCAGGGCATCGTCTTGCCACTCGCCGGGCAGAACGCGCCAGATGGTGCGGCGGTGGGTGTAGAAGAACCACTCCCGAGGAGCGCTGATGCGCTGCCAGTGCACGCGGATCTGGCGGCCATCGCCAGGATTTTCAGCCACCACGCCGGTGGCCTTGATCTTCATCACCGAGGCTGTGTTGCCATTGGTTTCGAAAGGAAGGCCATGCTTCTGGGTGTAGGCCGCCTTGATGGCGATCCGATCCCCGAGCCGCATCGAGCGCACCTGGGCAGCGATGCGGTCGTCATCGAAGCCGTGCTCCCAGACGCCTTCGTCGATGAAGCGATCGGTCTGGTCGCGACCGTTCACCACAGCGCCGACGAACCAGCAGGGAGAAGACTGGGCGAGGCTAGGGATCGCCGTCACGACAGATGTTTCGCCATCACCTTACGGCCTACGAATGAGATGCCGTGCTGACTTAACTTGATTCGCGCCTGGGAGACCTTCTGAAAGTCTGTACTGCCGGAGGCAACCCAAAGCCACTTTGAAATTCCTTTTCCAGCCTTCAGGTGAGATCTCATTTGAACCTGTAAGGCATCTTTCTTACTGATCACCACACTGATCTCATCCGTCTTGGCGGAATGTGGCTCAACAGCAACCAAAATCTGACTGTCATGCCCCAGCAGATAATCCCACCGGTGATCCTGTCGATGGCATTCAATAAATGCCAAATCGGTGTCTATGCTGTCTTGAAATTTTCTGCGTATCTCCGAATCAATAAAGTCTTTATCTTTGGGCTTCATGGCCCCAAGGCCATCCATCACCTTGGAGTGAAGTGAAGATTCACCCTCCAAGGCATCACGAACGGGCGACAGCACTGTAGGAGAACTCATGATTCGACAGCATTCACGGCGATGCTCACAGCTTCGGCAAATGCTGACGAGTATTGAGTAAGACCACCCCACTCCGCGATACGATCATCTTCATCAAACGGATCAAGGGATGAGATGTCAGTTGAAGAGACACTGCCATCGGAGTCAAAGTCGAGCAGATGAACGCGATAGCTTTTGCTGAGTGCAGCTTCAGCAACCTGGAAAAGTTGCGCAGGGTCGACACCGAACCCCTTGCAGACTAGGGAGGGATCGGCATGATATTCTTTGAGACGTTGTAACATCCAAACCATCGTAAGCACATGAGGTGAGTGCGTCGACAAGACAACGCGATAGCCGCGCCAAAGCAGATCAAGCACGAGAAGAAGAACGGCAGTAATCGCCTTAGGATGAAGCCCCATTTCAGGCTCTTCGATCACAACCCAGTCTGTGCCGGCTCGTTTCCGTCTTTGAGTTGACGGCAGGAGATGATCCAGCCCAAGTAGAAGTGGGGTGAATTCCCGCTGGCCTGATGTCCATGTCATGAAAGGTAAGTGCATCTTGCCATGAACCAATTGCAGCCGCCTTGCATGATGTGCATCTTCAGCGATGCCAACCTTGCCGCCATGAAAAACAGCGGCATCGATCTGGTCACGAATCTCCCTTTTTAATCTTCGATCAACGGGGAAAAGCGTTCCGGCTTCCATGCTTGTGAAACGGTAATAGAGATTCTGGCTGAATAAGCGGGCCACTACAGGAGTTGTTCGCGGTAGCTTTTGAAACGGGAGCGCCCAGCCGTCGCTGATCAACAGAGCACGATGGGCTGGAATGTAATACAGTCTTTCTTCTAGATCACCAATCGAAGAAAGAGTTTCGGGTGACACCATTTTGGATTCGAAAGTAACCTTTGAGCCCTGATGCCAGGCGCTCGCCATGCCTTCACCAAAGAAGTGCTCAATCAGAACATCGCTTTTATCTGTTGTATAACCAGCTCCCTTGAGGAGATCAACAATCTGGCAGCCATCAAGAGCAAGTTTCAGCCATTGCAGCGCCAAGCTCTTGCCAGCTCCTTGCGGGCCCACCAAGACGGTCAGGTCGCCGAAATCGAGATTGACCGCCCTGAGGTGGGCAAAGTTCTTGATGGTCAGCTTGCACAGGGCTGCCCCATCTGACGCCGAGTTGGCCCTCCCGCTTCTGATTGGTGGATTGGATGTGACCATCTACTTAGAATAGTGTCAACTGTGGCCACCGGCTAGCATAGTTGTGAGGCTCCGGCTTCAAGGCATTGATCCCCTGAGAGCAGGTTCAGGCCCTCCACTCGGGATTGGGCCTCCTGCAGGAAGCGGATCAGCGGCTGGCGATCGTGGCGATGGGCCCGCAGAGCATCGGCCATCGCCTGGTAGAAGCTGGCCCAGCGGAAGCGATGGGGGCTCGTGGACGCATCTCCGAAGCGATCACGCCAGAACGGGCTGTTGCGAAAGCGATTGAGATCCTGGGCTTGATTCTGAAACGTGAAGGCGATCAGGGCATCGTCTTGCCACTCGCCGGGCAGAACGCGCCAGATGGTGCGGCGGTGGGTGTAGAAGAACCACTCCCGAGGAGCGCTGATGCGCTGCCAGTGCACGCGGATCTGGCGGCCATCGCCAGGATTTTCAGCCACCACGCCGGTGGCCTTGATCTTCATCACCGAGGCTGTGTTGCCATTGGTTTCGAAAGGAAGGCCATGCTTCTGGGTGTAGGCCGCCTTGATCGCGATCCGATCCCCGAGCCGCATCGAGCGCACCTGGGCAGCGATGCGGTCGTCATCGAAGCCGTGCTCCCAGATCCCCTCGTCGATGAAGCGATCGGTCTGGTCGCGACCGTTCACCACAGCGCCGACGAACCAGCAGGGTGAGGTGGAGAGACCCGAGGATGGGGCTGACACGCTCACAGCAGAGCGCCTCCAGCGCGCATTCTTCTCGTCATTATTGGCGAATAGGTAGCTTCTGGATGGTTTTCTCGACAGTGATGGCGCGTCATGGCGGGGGCTTTGATGGCGTCAGTGCTCCAGGAGGTTCAGGCGATGACTGGCCTGGATGTCCCTCGCGTGCTCTTCGGGCACGCCGGCATCGGCAGCAAATCGTGGCCAGTCGCGAACGGCGATGAGCACCTCTTCGGTGATGGCTTCGGCACGCCCCCGCTTCAGCTGGGCGCTGCGGCCTGCAGCCAGGAGGTCGGAGCGCGTGAACTGATCTCGCTTGCCGTTCACGGACATCTGATGGCTGGCTATCCAGGCGCCAGAGGGATTGAAGCTCCAGGTGACATCAAAGGCGGGGGATAGCGCCCAGTGGCCGGTGCGATCCATCAAGAAGGCAATGTTTTTGACGTGATCATCCTGATTGCGTGCGGCGAGATTGAAAACCATCCGCCGAAATTGCTGTTCGACCTCCTGCATGGAGAGATCAAGCTGACGCATGACCAGAAAAGCCTGCTCATAGCTGTAGCTGCCAGGTTCGTTGTAATCGAAATGAGCCAGGGCCCCGAGCGATTGCATGTGCAGCTTCCCGCCGATGTCATCGCGATCAAAGCGACGGGTCATGAAATGTCGCCGGTTATTCTCTTCCAGAAGTCGACACTCCGACATGGTGATACCAGCAGCTTGTGCCATTTGGCTGTAGGCGTACTCAATCAGGCCATAGCCCTTCGGATCTTCCAGTTCCTTGTCTTTGTTGCCGCTGACCCCATCAAACTTCAACAGCCAATGGCTGAAGCCAGGCGGAGCATCCAACTGGCCGGAGCGCACCTCTTCGGTGTTGGGATTCCAGGCGATC